>NZ_FNAM01000125.1 GCF_900101845.1 Sporomusa acidovorans
ATTATATTTCAAAAGGGTATTCGTGGGGCAAATCCACTATGGTGCCAATTACCACTTCGAAGCGCTAAATAATATAAAAATAATGAGTATAGCATAAAAATTGGATTAAACTATCTGATTGTTGTATTGATAAATATACACGCAAGATGTGTGCCATTCTCTTTTTCAAAGGAGAGAATGCTATATTTATCAAAATACAAAGTATTCTCGATTGGGAAAATAATAATTTAATAAGTCTTAATTAACTTTTTAAGTCATTTATTACTTATTTTATAAGTTAAGTTATTATTTTCCATATTAATAACCTAGAGAATTACAAGCAATAATATCATTACTCATCAGAACTGACGAATCTATAAACGTAATAATAAAGCTGGTTAGGGGGTATCTCCCCCTAACCAGCTTATGGGTCTGTAAATAGTTGTGTTAACCCCAAACGATAATAAAAAACTATCCGCTCATCTAAACGACAATAATTCGATTCATTCTGATTGACATCTTAAATTATTAATGTCATTACGGGTTCTACTAAAGCCTTTTTGTCTTCTCTAGTTACTTCCAAGGTGATTGGTGATGGCTCTCAAATATATTTTGTCCATTTAGATAAGTATCCTTATTAAACGAATCTAGGATCACCAACGGCAACAACCTTAACCAACGTTTCTACAAAAATATCAAAACCGTCGTTAGTGGCCGCGATGATATCTTTACGCTCAACCTTGACTTCGAGATTAGCCGCTCCAGCTTTGATTAATCGGTCTTTAGCCCATGCCACAGCAGAGTCCGTTGCATAACTTACGGCTTTTTCTAGATCATCAAATGCTTTATACTCCCACGGTAGATGGACGCCAAGCCCTTTTCTGTGTCTTGCAGGCTTGATTACTACATCAATTCTTTCCACGATTCTTGCTGTGACCGCTCCATAAGCATTTGCCACCTCCGCGTGCTCAGGTATGTTTATATCTATATTTATCAGCTTTCCTACCTTTGGTAGCCATGCTTTTACAGGTGCACCTACTGCTACTAATGGAGCAGGAATATTAATCCGACAATTAAAGTAGTCATCGACATGCTGCTCAAAGATTTTTTTTACAAAGATGTTATTGAGATTTTTATGAATATCAAATT
>NZ_FNAM01000123.1 GCF_900101845.1 Sporomusa acidovorans
TTCAATTCCTTATAGGTAGGCTAAAAACGCGTCCGGGTTCTCTGCAGCGTTGACATGGATAGACAGTTTCAATTCCTTATAGGTAGGCTAAAAACTCTCCGCCGCTTAAACCCTGTGTGCGCCCATTCTGCGTTTCAATTCCTTATAGGTAGGCTAAAAACGCTCTTGCTCTGTTGGGTTAATTTCCCTAAGAAGCGTTTCAATTCCTTATAGGTAGGCTAAAAACTAGGCTAACAATGTTCCCTGTCTGAGTAACAGAAACGTGTTTCAATTCCTTATAGGTAGGCTAAAAACGTTGATTATAATCCATTCATATCACCGTCCTAGCTTGGTTTCAATTCCTTATAGGTAGGCTAAAAACGGAAATAAAATCAGCCTATGAGGCACTGGGCAAATGTTTCAATTCCTTATAGGTAGGCTAAAAACCAGGCCTACAAACGGCAGTGCTTAGTGAGGTCACGGTGTTTCAATTCCTTATAGGTAGGCTAAAAACCCTTGCAATACGCAATAAGACGTTCTCTTTGCTCATGTTTCAATTCCTTATAGGTAGGCTAAAAACGAGAGAAAAGGCAGAACAAATACGTCAGCAATATCTGTTTCAATTCCTTATAGGTAGGCTAAAAACTGACCCTGGAAGAATTAGTGAATTTTACTCCGACAGGTTTCAATTCCTTATAGGTAGGCTAAAAACCTCCGGCTTTGCGTGCGTCCGTGAATGATGTTGCTGAGTTTCAATTCCTTATAGGTAGGCTAAAAACGTTGGCCTGGGCGGCGGTTAGGCCGTCTTTAGGGTGTTTCAATTCCTTATAGGTAGGCTAAAAACGGGTTAGCCCCCCTGGCGGCAGAAAAAGCCAGGGCGGTGTTTCAATTCCTTATAGGTAGGCTAAAAACCGCCTCTTTTTTTTTGCATCTTAAAAAGAGTTTCGCTCGTTTCAATTCCTTATAGGTAGGCTAAAAACATAAATAGCAGTCGCTTAATTCTAAGAGTGTATTGGGTTTCAATTCCTTATAGGTAGGCTAAAAACGTGTGCGAGATCAGCCTTGGCAAATCAGGCATGAAAGTGTTTCAATTCCTTATAGGTAGGCTAAAAACACCGAAGGGCATAAGCGGATCAAATTCATAGAAACGGTTTCAATTCCTTATAGGTAGGCTAAAAACATAGTCTACATCCCATGCTATCGGCGTTTGATATCGGTTTCAATTCCTTATAGGTAGGCTAAAAACGCGTCCGGGTTCTCTGCAGCGTTGACATGGATAGACAGTTTCAATTCCTTATAGGTAGGCTAAAA
>NZ_FNAM01000122.1 GCF_900101845.1 Sporomusa acidovorans
CCCTAAGGTTTTTTCATGAACATGCCCTGATTTATAGGATAGAAGACGTTGACATTGTGTTCAAAAAACGGTATAATTATGCCAATTTCATAAATGGCTGATCAGAAAACTGAAGGCTAAGGAAAGTCACATACGCGTGATTTTTCTTTAGCCTTTTTGTTTTGATTGTTATAACACTAATAAACAGAGAGGATGGAAAGTAGAATGGGTAACAAGAACGAGAGTGCGATTTTAAATTGCAGCGATTGTGGGGTATTAAACTGTTTTCGGCGGAAAAGCAAATTCCCGTCGTTTTGCTTAACTAGCCAGGCTGATGATGCGCTTATTAATGAATGTGTTTCTCTTTATAAAGGTGATGGGCAAACAGCTACCTTTGCAAGAGCTGCGGCTGAAATTGAGGGAATTTATTATGGTAAGTTAACGCGGGTGGAGGAAATCATAGCGTTTGCCAAAAGAATAGGTGCACATAAAATTGGTATTGCAACTTGCGTTGGTTTAATTAACGAGACAAAAATTTTTACTGATATTTTAAAGGCTAAAGGGCTGGAAAGTTATAGTGTAATTTGTAAAATTGGGTCTATTGATAAAACTCAAATCGGTATTCCTGAAGATTTGAAAGTAGAAAAAGGCTGTTTTGAAGCGATATGCAACCCGGTTTTGCAAGCCAAGTTACTGAATGAGGCTAAGACGGATCTGAATGTAATTAACGGACTGTGCGTGGGGCATGATACATTGTTTATTCAGTATTCGGAAGCGCCGGTAACTTACCTGATTACCAAGGACCGGGTAACTGGACACAATCCGGCGGCAGCGCTTTATACCAGCGGTTTTTACTATAAGCGGCTACTTCAAGAAGAGCATGATTAAATGGCAAAAATAATGGTCTATGATGAGAATCCAGCATTATCCTGGCATTCATGACATTTTGAAAACGAAAAATGATGGCGAAATTTGACTATGAATCAAAAGGTCGCAGGTTGAATCCTGCCGGGGTCGCCATAGATATTTCAAGGGTTTTACGATTTTCGTAAAGCTCTTTTTGGTTATTTTCATGACTTGAACAAAGTGAAAGGCAGTCTCTTTATGCCCCCTTATAGGGGCGAACAACCCACCCTCTATGTAGTTTAAAATCCTACGTCAGAGGGGGGATTTTTACTATAGCCATTTATTGCGGAACCGTTCATTAGACGATAGTTTTGATTTATACTCATAGATGATTGTACTGCGAAAAGTTAATTTATGACCTTGTTATCACTGTTGCTGTAAATTTTAAATCGGCTACAGCCACATCTTTTCCTATTACGTAT
>NZ_FNAM01000120.1 GCF_900101845.1 Sporomusa acidovorans
ATAAGTACCCTACAAATTTGCCTAAGACTGTAGGCCTATTTTGTTATACCTTTTTTTAGCTTCGGGGACTCTGTTGTTTTCACAATAACCGTCCCTCTGCATCCCCCATGGTGCGTCGACTAGCCCCAAATCAAGGCAGTTTTACAGATCAATCACAGGTGATTTAAATAAATAAGTCAATTTTAATATAAGTCAAGCCTGACCCCAAGACCTCACCAAGACCCCAAGACCCCATGATGATGCCAACCTTTGTAAAAAGATTGACATCATAAAACTTTTGTTTTTTCTACTGTCTACTTGACAGGGGGCGCTTCAAATATCTTAATAGCGGGGTTTCTACACTTTGCGACGATATCACAGTATCAGGTATGATATCGCCGTTTATTTTATATCACTTGGAAGTTTTTATCTATAAAATCTTAGTATCCTTTTGTATTCTCGAATTTACATTAATTGCTGTTTCATTATTTAGAAGTTATTTGTACTTAGTAATAAGTTTAGCTATATCAATTATTAGCTGGCGCTGTTCCGGAGGGAAGTCTTTAAGAAACTGGGCTATATCAGATTTAAGATAATCTTTTGTAGCGTAGGAAACACCAGTAATAAAGTAGCCTGGATCAGTGTCTAGCAGACTTGCTATGCGTATTAGCATTTCCAGACTGAGTTTCGTTTTACCGTTTTCTACTTGGCTTATATAGACGGTAGAAACTTCCAGATTCTCAGCAAGCTTTTCTTGTGTAAAATGTTTTTGTTTGCGTATTTTTTTTATTCGCTGCCCAATGGCATGGTAGTCAATATACATACAACATCACCTAGCTTAACTATATCAATGGCAAAAAAATGTTTACATATAGTTATTGCTTAAAATTAAGTTATAAGTTAAAATTAATTAATGGATTAATTTTAAGTGTGGAAATTGGTTTTTGATATTTGGTGACCTCTCTTGTATTCTGGCAAATAGAGGGGGCAAGTCTAAGTGTTTTACAATCATGCATGTTTCATACTTACAAATCACTTAACGATAAGCAGTGGGATTATCTCATTAGAACAAACCCAAGATTTCAAAGATCTTTTGGTAAGAGCCGATCAAGCTTTGTATAAAACCAAGGAACGAAAGAATGTGATTGTTATGGTAAATGGCTTGTGAAAATTAAGGGCCTAAACTTTAAAGAACAAGAAACTAACTTATATGAGAGAATCCGGGAATTATCTGATGAATTTGATCGGCAGAATAAAGCAGGAAAAGATATAACAGATATTGCCCAAAGACTTGAAAAAGTTTTGGAAGAATTTTTATTGTTCCGGCAGTAGAAAAGGAGGAAACAGTTCCCTTGTATCTATAGATAAATATATATTGGGAATGAGTACGTTAGAAATAGCCATAAATCTTAATCGGAGACACATTGCACCGCCTTATAGTGGTAAGCGGAATAAATATGGTTGGTCTCATGTTACCGTTCATTGACTATTAATCAGC
>NZ_FNAM01000119.1 GCF_900101845.1 Sporomusa acidovorans
CCCGACTTTTACAGTTTAAAAAACGCGAGAAGCCCCTAGCCGTTGAAACTATGGGCTTCTTTGTAGTTGATTCATGTGTAAATTCTGTTATGCTACAGTAATATTTTTTAGAAATTTATTGAATACCTCCTGCCTTGGATAAACATTGTAAAAATTCGTGCCGAACGTTTCCTGAATTAACTTGTAGTCCAGCGCGATTTCGTCTTTATCCGAATAGACCAGCGTATCCACTATCTCGCCTTTTTTGTTTCGCACCTTTTGAAATGCAATCGCACCGCCGACATCGTCGAGGTGAATGATACCACCCTTCAAAACCTGACATGTCGCGGTACCCAGTGCTCTTGCGATTCGCTCGGCCGACAGAGCTTTTTCTCCCATACGATGCTGAATAATTCGGATTACAAGAAGCGCGACGAAACAGATCAGGAAATGAGCACGGATATGCTCATTCTTTCTGACGAACACGGGCCTAGCATAAAGGTCAGTTTTCATAATCCTAAACGACTGTTCAATCTGCCAAAGGCCACTGTACACCTGACGTATCTTCCGCTCATCGTAGTCAAGTTCGCTGGTAATAATACAAAAATAGCCGTCATACATCGCGTTTTGCTCCGCCTTTTCCAAATCCACGCTACGGAGCTTTTTCGTGTTTTCTAGGATCTCCCCAGTATCTATGTCAACAATGTTTTCTTTTGTATATTCGTCGACACCTTTTTTGATACTATAGGCATTGTTTTTAACAGAGCGTGCGGCCTTTTCAAGCTTTTCTTCCCGCTTGCGCCTCGCCATGTCGGCTTCTGCTTTGCTCCAATATAAAAGTACTTTTCTTACCCGGATTTCTTTTTTTCCATCCTGGTCCTTTCCCTCGTATTCTTCTTCGAACAACTTGAATCTGTACGTATCCTTTTCGTTTGATGTCCATCCGCTTGAGTCAAATAGCTTTTCATTGTAACGCTGGCCTTTTTTCCCTTTTAGTATCTGTGAGAATACAAAACCGTCCCCGTTGTACACGATAGCGTCGATATTCTTTGACGAGTTGAGCCCCTTGTCGGCCACCACGATCAGTCTTCCTAATCCGTACGAATCCTTGATATCCTTCATAGTCGGCTGAAGCGTAAGGGAATCGCTTGTGTTGCCGGGGAATACCGACATGCTGACCGGTAACCCGTTGGAATCCATAAACAGCCCCATTGCGGCAATAGGGTCGGTGCGGTGTTCTTTCGATACGCCTCTTTTCCGAAGGTCATCCTCGCCATTGGGGAAATCGATCTCGAAGAAATAATTGGTCACGTCATAGAATGCATAGGAAAGGTCGCGGCCGATCGTCTTTTTGACACGTTCGTTCAAATGCCGCTGCAACTCCACCTCAAAATCCGCGAAGAGGTCAAGCGATCTGTAGATATCTGGCAGTGTGAAATCCGTGTGCATCCCGTAGAAGCTGTCCTTCCTTTGACAGGAGGCCCGCTTCGATTCCGGCCAGAGAATTCTTGCCAACACCAGAAACTTGAAAATATCGCCGGGTGAATATTCTCCTCGAAATCGGTGTGATTTTTCATAGTCCTTGATAAACGAATTAATTTCGAGCAGATTATAGACGGCCTCCAGGAACTTGTATCCGTAGTTCTGCCGTCGGTTTTCCCCACCATACATCAGCGCATTGGCTGCAACTTCGATTCGTAAGGGAACATT
>NZ_FNAM01000114.1 GCF_900101845.1 Sporomusa acidovorans
CTTAAATTTCCTCGCGGATCTGTAATTTTAGGCAAATCAATAATACAGCAATCATGTAAACCACTCATGATTATCACCTACTTAAATATCTAAACTATAAAAATCATGAACCACTGCTCTAGCACCGAAACCTTCTTTTTGCGCAATAAGACCAGTATTCAAAAAACGACCTTGTTTTTCATTTGAAATGCCAAAATCAAAATAGATTTTATCTTTATATACTTCGGTAACAAGGTAATGAATCACCAAATCTAAAGCACCGGTAGAACGTCCTTCTTCTGAATTAGCCAAATATTGAGTATGCGCAACTTTATCATTTTCAAATATGACTGTTCCAGCCAATATTCTTTCATCTAATGTGGCAATGTACAATTTTATATTATCTTTAAATCGTTTAGCTAGTAAAATAATCTCGTCAATGGAATGAACTGGTGTAGTATTGTGCTGACTATATAACACTTCCGTCAAAACCTGCCAAAAAGCATTATAATCTTCGCTTTTTTTTACTTTTACTCCGTGCTTTATTGCTTTTTTTACCGCCCGCATACGTCTTTCTTGATAGGCATATCGCTCTGGCAAATATATGGCAGTTGATACATCACGTCTAACTAAGCAAGCATCATTTACGAATAACGCATATTGATCTTCTTCGGCAGGGTACTTATGGTAAATAAATGGAATGCACTTATAAATCATTTTATTTATATTATTTTTCTTTAAAAAATTTTTAGTTTCACAAAATATACTTAATACTATTTCAGTTGTTACCTTATTACCAACTATAAATCCCCCAAAAGTTAATCCCTCATGCGAATAAATAATATTATCTTTTTTATTTGCTGGAAACAGTGCAATCAATTGTCTTTTTTCGTCATATATTAATAATGAATAATCTTGAAATCTTTTCTCATGATATTCCATATAATCACGAAAAAATAAAAAAGTACCATTTTTTGATTTCTGCACAAACTGATCCCATAAGGACTTGTCTTCACTTTTATATTTTTGTACTATTACCATTCCACTAACTCTGCCCATCCAAAACCAGTTTTTCCAAATTCATTGCCATTATAAAACATATAATACTGGTCATTAATTTTAATAACAGCCGAATAACAAACAGCCTCTGAATCCCATCCCGATTCAGATACATTAATGCCTATATCCTGATCTTTTCTAATCCAGTTAATTCCATCTGTACTTTCTGCATATCCTAACCTATATCCTAAATACTTCACGCGAATTGAATAAAACATTTTATATTTTCCATCATGTTTTATAATATAAGGTCTTCCAAAACCGTGCTCATTTTCATTGACAATATCAATACACACTTTGCCATATTTATCCCAAGTGATACCATCATTTGATTCAAGATAATTTATAGTATATACGGGCATTTCCTTTCCGTTTATAGTTAACCACTTATTACCTCCCACATACCACATACGAAAACTTCCGTTTTCATATATAACAAATGGTCCACCGCGAAAATACAATTCTTGATCACTTCGCTCTAAAATAGGAGTTTTCTGCATACGAGCGAAACTTTTACCGTTATCCCTACTAATTGCTAGACCAGTCAATAAGCGATAGCGAATTTTTGTCCCAATTTCAAATCCTACATAATATAAATACTTAGTGCCATCTGGTAAATTTACTATACTTGTAACCAAAATACCATTTTCATCAAATGTACCAGGATCGCCAATATCTAATATCGGACTTTCAGCAACCTGAATTACTTTACATAGCGGATTTGCCGAAACATCCACATAACCAATCCTGCCAATTCCCTGTTTATCACATACTGTAACATAAAATCGCAAACAATTATTATTTATAAATTCTGGGGTTGGAATCATGGCATGTGTTTGCGCCCAACTATGCCGTCCCTCTGTTACAAAAATAAGTCCCTTCTTCTTCCATTTCATCCAATCAACTCCTCATACGAGGCATAATTTTATTGTG
>NZ_FNAM01000112.1 GCF_900101845.1 Sporomusa acidovorans
CTGAGCATAGCGAAGAACATCATTATTGTCGCGAGCCGTAAGGCGAAGTGAGAATGTGTGTAAGTCGCTTAGTTAGAGCGGAGCGATAACATCCTTAAAAATGTTCTAGCTCTGAACTAACAATCAGTATCTAACTATGCAATGCTTATCTTCTGTGAAGTTTTTAGGGAACAGACAGCACTTATATGTAAGTGCTGTTTTTATTTATTTAACCAAGAAACTAAATTACCCTCAAGAATTTAACTTATCCAAATTAATTTCCGGAAATAGCCAATTGACAGCCCCTAAATCCTGGCATATAATAAGAATAGCAGAAAAACCCCACCCACAACTCGCGGGTGGGGTTTTTGCAGGTTGCAGAAGATTAGACAAGTTATTTTTCATATTGTTGCAAAGGAATGATAGGTAGTGGAAAAATATCAGAAATATGGTATAAACCCTTTACTTATCAGTATAGCTACGGATCAAGTTTTAATAAATGTTTCACCACGCCCTACCGTTGCTATGCTGCCAGGCAAATATTCTAAAATTGTGTACAAGCATATCAAGGCAGTAAATAGTGAGTTTCCCGAAAATATTTTTCGGTTGACTTGTGAAGCATGCGGTAGAAGTGGAGATTATGATTTAGGAACTCTCGTAATTCCTACCGATAATTTAGAACATCACAACGAAATAGAAAAAATTCAGGCACTTGGCTATTTTCGCTGTAAGCATTGTAATGCTGCTGGAAAATGGGAACTGTCAGCACGAGTGAAGGCAATACTTGTCGCTAAAGTGGCGGCAGCAGTGCTGAGTAATGCCATTGAAACCGGGATGTCTCAAGGTGTCGTATTTGGCAAAGCATTAATTAATAAAGAATTTTCGCCGCGTTGGGGAAATGAGGCAGAAGATTATTTTCTAGAAAAGTTAGCTCAGAATCCTAATAATGCTTATCTTTGGAATCGTTTAGGAAATACATATTGTCGCGGAAAGCGGCCTGAACTGGCAGTGTGTGCTCATGAACAAGCAGTTATAAAAGATATGGAGCAGATAGAATCTCATTTTTCATTAGGCAAAATACTTATCGAATGTGGTGAACTCGAAAAAGCTTCCGAGCATTTGCGACAAGCGGTGGCATTTAGCTATAAATATAAGCAGTTACCAGCCTATGACCTTAGGGAAATTGTTGTAGAAGCGTTGGAAATACTGTTATCAATATATAACCAAAGCGATAATCAAATTGATATGCTGCCCAGGCCAAGCGAATGGGAAAATAATCATTTCGTTAAAAATCAGATTGCAGCAACGGCAATCCATGACTTTGAAGTTGATTTCAATTGTCGTGAGACTTTATATCCGTTAGCCGAGGTATATTTAGGAGAGCGTCGAAATGAATTACCGCCGGAAGCGCGGTCCATACAAACGCAGGTTAGAAAAAAGGCCTGGCCGGTAGTAAGCAAAGTCAATAAGCAAAAGCCCCCAAAAAAGAACAAAAAAAGGAAAAAAAGATAATAGTTATTGCATCTTACGAGACTTGGCCGCATGCATGGTGATGCGCTAACTGTGACAGGTACTGTAGGCGATCGGAGTAGTATTGATATTCATGAATGTCAACTTGAGATAAAAGTAAGTGACGAAGAGATGGAAGCGGAAAAGCGATTGGGTTCAACCAAAACCTAAAGTTACATCAGGTTATTTTGCCAGGTATGCTAAGTTAGTTACTTCGGCAAATATGGGTGCCGTCTTAAAATACATAACTTTAAAAAAGTGTGTAAAAACAGTTCTCCTGCGAGGGACTGTTTTTCTTATATATCCGAATATAACCCATCGATTTGCGGAAAACAGACAGTAGTTTATTCTCTCAGAGTTAAAGAAAAAAGAGAATTTATAAAACAGAATTTTCAGTATTAAATGAATAATAATTGACAATTAGGGTTATGATATGCTACGATGAAAAACAGGGATGAATATTCATTATAAAAGATTGTTGCATATTAGAAGGTTGACATAACAGAATTGACGTGCTATGCTATATAAGCTGTTGTCAAACAGCTTATGCAAGAAATAATAATAAAAGATGTTGACACGGTGAAAAATACGTGATAACATATATAACTGTCGGCTCTACAAAACGAAACGACGATGTTCCATGAAAACTGAACAA
>NZ_FNAM01000110.1 GCF_900101845.1 Sporomusa acidovorans
AGGCCTTCAAGGTGACGATTACTACGACAGAAGTAATACGTATAAGTACTGGTATAGCGTTGGTAATCGAGCAACGCCTTTGGCTCTGAGTTTTGAAGGATTAAATAATCCATTCTCATCTTCTACAGAATTTGCAATAGGTTATAATGGCACACTAGCACAAACAACAGTCGTAGATGCTTGGAAGATTTGGAGTACTGGGTCGACCATAATGAATGCTAGTACTAATAATTCTAATTCTGAGGATTCTACAAAGCCTACAAATGAAAATGCTACAATAGAACAACCTAATACTAATCAATATGCAAGTACTTATCAGCAAAGGTTAAATCAGACGCCAACAAGTGGTGCAAACGGACAATGGGTAGGTTATCGAGGCGAGTCTACTTATATATCGACCCTGAGGTTAAAGCACTATTAAAGCGCGAAGGGCTAATTGGTATTAAGTACAAAAATGGAATTCCTGATTTCTCACCTGTTAGTAAGGGAAAAGTTGAAATTGAGGGGATGACTGCCAATAGGAGAAATAATTTTGCTTTGGCAGATGAGGCATTGGCACAGCAAAGAGGAGTATCTGTGGAGAAAATTGTAGCTTGGAGAAAAGAAAATAATTTGACTTGGCATGAGTGTAATGATACTAAAACACCGCGAAGAATCAAAACAGCGGGATAGGATTGAGTACGGGACAAACGGGACAAGTTGATGGAAAAAAACCAGCTTCCGGTGCTTCCGGGCCGGTCAACAAAGAAGCTTCAGGTGGCGTGACTGGTTCATTTAGTAAGGGCAAAACCAATTCAACCTACGCAAGCGTTACCGAACAAGCGGGCATCTATGCAGGTAAAGAAGGCTTCGACATAAAAGTCGGTAAGAATACCGACCTGAAGGGTGCGGTTATATCAAGTGAGGCTACACCGGATAAGAATAAGCTTTCTACCGATACGCTGACCTACTCGGATATTAAGAATAAGGCGGAGTATAGCGCGAGCAGTGTTGGGGTAAATGTCAATACAACGAAAGACGCTAAATATAATGAAAAAGGTATTACTCCTGATATTGGAGTTGCTGTTAAAGGAGATGCAGCAAGTACTACAAAATCAGCGATTTCGCCTGGGACAATCGAAGTACGGAGTAATCCAAATCAAGACCTTTCTAAATTGAGTCGCGATCCAGCAGGTGCAGTAAATGCTTTAGGCAAGATATTTGATAAAGCTAAAGTTCAAGAAAAGCAAGAATTGGCTAAAGTTTTTGGTCAAGAGGCATTTAAAGCTGTTGGTGATTTGGCTTCAAGTCAACGTAAAAAGGCACTCGAAGATGCGGCTAAGCTTCCTCAAGACTCTAAGGAATACAAAGAAGCTATGGCAAGAGCTGCTTCTTGGGAAGACGGCGGTGCAAACAAAATACTCCTCCATAGTGTTGTAGGCGGTATAATGTCCAGCGTTGGCGGTAATGGTTTTGCTTCCGGAGCAGTAAGCGCAGGAGTAAATGAGGCTGTACAAAAAGAACTAGCGAAGATAAAAGATACAGGTCTTCATCAACTTGCGAGTGCTTTAGTTGGAGCGGCGGCAGCAAAAGTTGTCGGCGGAAATGCTCAGGCCGGAGCAGCGGCCGCTGCTAGTGGGACTAAGAATAACTGGTTGGACCATACGCGGCAAGAATATTATGCAAATAAACTAAGGGACGCTTTAGACAACGGTGATTTAATTGAGGCCAACAAAATAATCAAAGAGGCTTACGGAGAAAGCGCAACTAATGCAGGCTATCTAACGTTAGATGAAGGAATAGAATCGCGTGATAATGATGGCGCGGGACTGTTGGAGGAATTACAACGGTATGCTAACGCGACGAGTCAAACGCTAACGGATAAAGGGTTAAACTTAAATTTAGCTAATTTTGCAGCTTATGGTTACTTACAGGTACGTGTACCATCGAACTTCAACACTACTCAAACCGCAGCTGTAAAAGATAAAATAAATCAGACCCCGGCGGATATAAACAGCATTCTGAATCAGG
This sequence comes from Sporomusa acidovorans, assembly GCF_900101845.1. Classification (GTDB taxonomy): domain Bacteria; phylum Bacillota; class Negativicutes; order Sporomusales; family Sporomusaceae; genus Sporomusa; species Sporomusa acidovorans. The sequence goes on from NZ_FNAM01000110.1 coordinate 2,011, forward strand.
GTGGAACATGGAATTCAAGCGGACAGCTAGTAGGGTCTGATGGAACGGTATATACAAATCTACCGGGCAGAGGAAACTATGCGTATAGTCAAGGAGTACAACCTACAGGATATTATGCTGAGGGAAGACATGGGGGACGTTCCTTTTTCGTCCTATAGCAAGAAGTTGGCGGAAAAGGAACGTCCCTTAGTGTCTCCTTAGTGTCTCTCAACCCTGAACGAACAAGTCAAAGACGAAATCGGCAGTACGGTAGGTTCAGTTAACGGCAACGTCAATATTAACGCCGGCAACAACATCAACAGCGCCGGCACCACCTTCGTCAGCGGGAAAGACCTGAATATTACCGGTAAAGAAGTTAATATTGATAATACCGTCAATACCTATGACAGTCAGTATAAGTACGAATTCAAGCAAAGCGGGTTGAGTGTGTCGTTAAGTGGCGGAGTAGTTGATGCCGGAACAGATATGGCAAATAGCCTCAACCGTGCAGGGGATGTACAGGATGATCGCCTCAAAGCCCTCTATATAAACAAGGCAAAAGATGATTTAAAGACTCTCGGTAAAGACTTCAAAGAGGGCTGGAAAAATGGCGTATCCCTCAATGTCGGTATGGAAGACATGGGGGACGTTCCTTTTTCGTCCTATAGCAAGAAGTTGACGGAAAAGGAACGTCCCTTAGTGTCTCTCTTAGTGTCTCTCCTAGTGCAAACAAACGGCAAGTCAGGGCATGTTCATGAAAAAAGGCAGGGATTAAAAAGGACTTT
>NZ_FNAM01000117.1 GCF_900101845.1 Sporomusa acidovorans
AGGCCTTCAAGGTGACGATTACTACGACAGAAGTAATACGTATAAGTACTGGTATAGCGTTGGTAATCGAGCAACGCCTTTGGCTCTGAGTTTTGGAGGATTAAATAATCCATTCTTATCTTCTACAGAATTTGCAATAAGTTATAATGGCACACTAGCACAAACAACTGCTGTAGATGCTTGGAAATTCTGGCTATCTGGTTCTACGTTAACGAATCCATCTCAGTATAATGCGACTCAGTCTGGAAATAATAGTAATTCTACGACAGGAGGAAATGGTCAGTGGTCGAGCAATGCTGAACGTAAATTATCTCCTAATGATGGAAAGCATACAGGCCAGGCTAAAGGTGATATAAGTGCTGACCCATTTTGGAATAACCAGGAAAAAGGACAAAAATCATTAAATACTGCATATTCTTCTAATGGGACTAAGCAATTGTATAATGTCTCTGATGGGAAACTAGTGAAATTTCAGCCTGATAATGTTGGAGGATGGCATGCTTATGAAGTTAAGAATCCGGCTGAAGAAGTACCAGCTGATGTTTTGAGACAAATGAAAAACGATGGGCTAATTTCCAATGCTCAATATAATAAGTGGATTAAAAATAAGTAATTCTTGAATGGTATGGCTATAGGATGATGAAAGACTATCATCCTATAGCAGTATTTCATCTAAGGGAGGGTGTTTAATGCCGATATTTGGTAATGTAGACAAGTTTGCAATAGAATATCAGTTTATGCCTAGCCCATTTGAGGAGGATAAAGTATTAAAACAATCGTGGGGTATTTTTAGGTTATGGGTAATGGGACAAGATGTTTGTGAATATACGATTAATGGTGTTCTAAGTAAGTATGAGTGGAATTTGATATATATTGTAGAATGGTTGTGTAATAATCTAGAATATGTTTTGGGGTACGATCCGTTCCCATTACCTGTAAATGGGAAAAATTCACTGGAGCTAATTCGCGAAAGTGATAAGTTTGAGTCTGAAGAAGACGATGAATTTTATTTGTGGTATCAAGCCAAAAGTTCATGGATATTCAGGCATTCATGGTTTTCCAATAGAGCTGGTTCAATACTTGCTAGTGTCTATTTTAGACGAATTGAGGATAATATTGAATTAGCTTGGGATAATGGTTTTTGGGAAGAGAGCCAAGTATATTTTTCAAAGCCAAAAGGTGTTTGTAGTGTTTCAAAAGGAGATTTTAAAGAGGCTATATTCAGTTTTTTAACATATGCGCTGGATCAGTTAGAATCTAATTTAGGTGGAAATGCCCAAATAGATGGTCAATCAATAGCTGCGTTACGAAGAAAGCTGAACCTTCTAAAATAGTGTGCTAATTGGAAAGGGAGGATGGGGACAGGGGCAGGTTTCTTGTCCCTGCAACAAAATCAAATCCAAGACTTAGTCAGCGTCAGCATCGGCAGCAGCAAAACAACCTTCGAACAGACAACCTATACCGAAACCGCCAATATCTCCAACATTAACGCTGGTGACAGGGTAAACATCAAAGCCACCGCAGGCGATGTCAACCTTACAGGCACCAAGATCAACGCCCAAGACGTAACCATTGAAGCCGTGAAAAACATCAACCTGGCAGGCGCCCAAAACAAACAGCAGACCGACAGCAAGACAAGTTCCTCTTCCTGGTCTGTGGGTGGAACCATCGGCACCGGTTTCTTCGGCAATGCCAGCAAGGGCAGTGGTAAAGAGAACGGAAATGCAACTACCAATGTCAGGAAGTGAGTCAGGGGACGGTTATTGTGAAAACAACAGAGTCCCCGAAGCTAAAAAAAAGGTATAACAAAATAGGCCTACAGTCTTAGGCAA
>NZ_FNAM01000109.1 GCF_900101845.1 Sporomusa acidovorans
TTACGATCGGCACGCAGTCGACCAAAACGACCCTGAACGAACAAGTCAAAGACGAAATCGGCAGCACGGTCGGCTCCATTGCCGGTAACGTCACCATCACCGCCGGCAACAACGTTAAAAATGAAGGCACAACAGTTGTCAGCGGCAAGGACACCAACATCACCGGTAAGAACGTGAGTATTGATAACACCATCAATACCTACGACAGCCAATACAAGTATGAATTCAAGCAAAACGGGTTGAGTGTATCGTTAGGCGGCGGTGTGGTTGATACTGGAACCGACTTAGTAGGGAGTCTGAACCGGGCAGGGGAGGTACAGGATAATCGCCTCAAAGCCCTCTATATCAATAAGGCAAAAGATGATCTAAAGGCTATCGGCAAAGACTTCAAACAAGACCCAAATGGTGGCGTATCCATTAATATCGGTATTGGTAGTACTAAGATAACTTCAGAGCAGAATACCCATATAGAAACCGTCAACATGTCCAACGTGACGGCAGGCGGCGATGTAACTATCAAGGCCACCGCAGGTGATGTTAATCTCAAGGCGACCAACATTAACGCTACCAATGTAACAGTAGGGGCACAACAAAACATCAACATCGAATCGGCTCAAAATAAACAGCAAACGCGTACCAATACGAAGTCTTCCTCATCATCAATCGGCGCTTCCTTCGGGCTGTCCGGTTCCTTCGGCGGATTCACCGGCGGCACCGGTTCCAACAAGGGCAAAGAAAATGAAGACATAAATACCCATACAGAAAGCGTAATCAACGCCGGCGGCACTACAACCTTGAAATCCGGCAACGATACCAACATTATCGGTTCCCAAGTCAAAGGCGAAAAAGTAGTGACTGACGTTGGTGGTAACCTTAACATCGCCAGTAAGCAGGATACCGATAACTACACCGCGAACAGCAAAAGCAGCGGCATTAGCTTTATAACTGGTGATAAAAACGGCAAAGACGGCAGGCCGGGCACTGACAAAAAGAAACTTTCGGATAATGGGGTAATAGGTTCCAATAATAAAGCAAAAACCAATTCCACCTATAGCAGCGTAATTGAGCAGGCAGGCATTTACGCCGGCAAAGACGGCTTCGATATTCAGGTCGGAAAAAACACTGATCTGAAGGGATCGGTTATCTCAAGTGAGGCTACGCCGGATAAGAATAAGATTAGTACCGATACGCTGACTTACTCGGATATTCAAAATAAGGCGGATTACAGCGCGAGCAGCGTTGGGGTCAACTATGATAGTAGGAAATATAGTCCTTCGGATACTTAAAACTATAAAAATCAAGGACTTACACCTAACATTGGCGTAACTGCGACTGGAAACGCTGATAGTACTACAAATCCGCTATCGCTAATGGTACTATTGATATTCGCAGTAATCCAAAACAGGATATTTCTAATTTGAGTCGCGATACTACTAATTCAGTAAATGTTTTAGGAAAAATATTTGATAAGAAAACCGTTCAAGAACAACAAGAATTAGCTAAAGTATTTGGCGAAGAGGCATTTAAAGCGGTTGGAGATTTAGGATTAGAAGAGAATGATCCTAAAAAGGTTGCTCTTAAAGCTGTTGTCGGCGGTATAATGTCTCAATTCGCTGGTGGAAGTTTTGCATCTGGAGCAACAAGTGCAGGATTTACTCAAATAATCCAAAATCAATTAGCTAATATTAAAGACCCAGCAACGTTACAATGGGTTAGTGGTATAATTGGCGCTGTTGCATCTAAGTTGGTTGGTGGTAATGGGCTTACTGGTGGTAGTATATCAATTAGTGATGAAAGAAATAACTTCCTTTCCCATTGGCAGAAGCAACAACGTCAACAAGCAATGGATGTTGGAGACACGAAAACAGTAGCTTATTGGGACCTTATAGATGCGGCTCAAGATCAAATCTGCAATGATATGGGGATTAACCCTAATTCAATTGATTGGGAAAATCCAGATAATGCTGGTTTATTGCAAACAGTATCAATACAGGCGCAAAATTTAGCAGCAGACCCAGATTTTCAAAATTCATGGTTAGTAAAAAAACCGAGTTTTGATTCTTCAATTCTTTCAAAAGCTGTTCTTGCAACAGCAGTAATCGTAGGGGGATATGTAATATGCTCAATAAATGGTAATTGGGTAAGAATTGCAAGTGCATCCTCAATTGGAGTAGACCCTAATAAACTTAATCACATATTTGGTAAAGCTGAACATAATCTTGGACCATTTTTAGCTAAATACTGGGGAAATCAGGTGAGTGCTTACGTTGCAATTCAAAAAGCTGCACAGGAACAAATCATTGCAAAAGGTATAACAGGCGTATTTGAAGAGACTGTCAATGTAGGTGGAGAATTAATAACTGTTAGAGGAAATGTAGTTGATGGAGTGGTTAAAGTAGGTACTGCATTTATTCCTTAAAGGAGAATTTATATGGAAATAACGGAAAATTTTATTAAGATGGAAAAAGAGGTAGTGATGAAGCTTTTAGATGGTCAAGATGATAGATTAGCGATTCTTCGAGATCAATACTTAAATGCTTCTATAAAGAGTCGTGAATTTTCGGGTACTGGTTTTTTTACATCGTTTGTTGTGCCAAGTAATGTGCTTAGATTGGAATCCCCTAAATCCTTTCAATTAGGAGATGTTATAGCACAGGTAATAGGAGTTAAAGATGGTGTAGGATTTGTGTTTTTTATTAAAAATGGTACTATTGATTTATTGGAGGGGTACGTATACGGTGACGAGAAATGGCCACATGAAATAAAAGAGTATAAAGTGTCATATATTTCAGGCGTAGAGCGAGATATGGAAAAGATACGTACGAAGTGGGAATAGTCTAAATGAAAGAGAGGCTAATGGACAATAAATCCGTTAGCCTCTCTTTCATCTCAGTGCGTTCTAGCCATATTAAATTGTTATGTAAATATTTTCCTATAGGTAATAATTAAAAAATCACTCAGAATGATTTTGATTCATTCCCTCCACAAAACGGACAACTCCCCCCATAGCCATTAATGAGTCAGGGGACGGTTATTGTGAAAACAACAGAGTCCCCGAAGCTAAAAAAAAGGTATAACAAAATAGGCCTACAGTCTTAGGCAA
>NZ_FNAM01000107.1 GCF_900101845.1 Sporomusa acidovorans
CGGCGATAAACAATATTATTCTGCAAAGTTCCTAGTTTGTTCCGAATTTAGACTCATTTTAGCCATAACGATCGTCTATACTAAAATTACTACCTGCCTGACGATTGAAGATAAAGCCGCCGTGCTGGCCCGATACGGGTACGGGCATTGCCGAGGAGGACCTGCTGAGCGTTTTTATAAAGATAAATTCCGTACCAGCGGGGCACGGAATGGGGCTGGCCATTGCCAGACAGATTATCAAATTACACGAGGCGACGGCAGACGTAGCTAGTGCCTGTGGATACGGTTTTCGGTTGAAAAAAAACAATAGACAAGAGGTGAAATAACATGTGTACATGGTTTGGCGGTCCCGGAGGCGGAGGCTGGTTCGGGGGTGGAATGGTAATGATGCTTATATTTTGGGGCCTTATTTTGTGGGGTGGCTTTATCCTGGTGCGCAAGCTCATCCAGACAAGCCAAGAAAACCGGCTGACGGGGACATCGCGGACGGCCATAGAAATTTTAAAAGAACGTTATGCCAAAGGTGAAATCGGCCGGGAAGACTTTGAACAGATGAAACAGGATTTATTATAGTCATTGTTTCATGTAGCGGATTAGCAATAGCGATTACATTATTAACGTTTTCCATACCGGGCCACGGGCCCGGTTTTCTTTTTCAGGAATACACTATGAGTTACGGGTCAATCAACCCCCCGCAAGCCCGCTCCGCAACGGGCGCAGGCGGCGTATTCTCGTGGTAGCAATCTCTACCGCCGCTTAGCGGAATAAGGAATGGTCCGGTTACAAAAAATGGTTATATGATTATTCGGATTATTGGGGGTGAAATTGAAATAACATATGAATTTTTCACTTTAGGAATAAACTGATAATAATTTTTTTACGAGGTTAATCAGGTATATGAGTTGCTAGACGACGTTGAATTTCGCGGTAAAGATATGGACATCCATCAAATACATTTTTACTCGGACAAGTCAACAAATATTCTAAATAAGACTTTGCTGCCACGGCAGAGCGAATTTGTTTCTCCAATTTCGCAATATGTTCATTCAAAACTTCTCGCCAATTTATTAACTCTGTTGGATATGTAAGCAAATGAAAAATTTCATTCAGACTAAGATCGTTGCTTTGCAGCATCTGAATGAGCGTAAGACGCTCCAATTCAGGCATGCCATAATACCGACGCCCTGAACGACGTACCGCTGGCTTCAGCACTCCCACTTCTTCATAGTAGCGTAGAGTGGAAGTATGAATTCCAAAACTTTTTGCTACTTGACCAATGCTAAATAATTTCTCGTCCATAATTATATTTTATTTCATTTTACCATTGACTTCAAGTTAACTTGAACTTATATAATAATCCAGAACTTAAAATTTGGCTCTGGAGGTGCAAGTATGCTTATGAACAGTAAGAAATTTTGGTTAGTAATTGCTGTATTTCTAGGAACATTTATCGGGTTTCTCGATATGACCATTGTTAACGTTAGTTTACCAGCAATACAAAGCGACCTTAAAACTAGTATGGAAGGGCTGCAATGGGTCGTGAATGCATATGCCATATGCTTAGCCATATTAATGCTATCCGGTGGGACCATGGGTGACCGTTATGGTCGTAAACGATTATGGCTCCTGGGGGTAGCTGTTTTCACGATCGGGTCAGCAATATGTGCCTGGTCCTCTTGGTTGGCAATGTTGGTTAGCGGCCGCATCATCCAGGGAATAGGGGCGGCGTTTTTAGTGCCGGGCTCGCTGTCGATTCTTGCCCAAGCTTTTATTGATCGCTCACAGCGCGCCCAGATCATTGGCTGGTGGAGTACAATTAATAGTTTAGCAACGGTTGCAGGTCCTGTTCTGGGCGGAATATTAGTAGATGAGGTCGGCTGGAATAGCATTTTTTTAATCAATCTGCCCCTAGGTATTGCCGTTTTTCTTTTGGGTATTTGGGCAATACCGGAATCTAAAGACCCGTCCTATACCTCTCTCGACCCATGGGGACAGTTGCTTGGAATCATCTGGCTAGGGTCTTTAACATATGCATTGATTATGGGGAGAACACTGGGGTGGATGTCACTCTTCATTCTCATTCTCCTATGTGTGTCCATTATCGCTTTTTTGGCATTTGTAAAAGTCGAATTAGCCAGCTCTCAACCCATGCTGCCAATTCGAATATTCACAGATAGACGATTTGCAGTCACAAATGCCGCTTCTTTCGTACTAGGCTTCGGAGTACTTGCAGCCTATTTTTTTCTTTCGTTGTATCTTCAACAAGTACACGGATATTCGGCATCCTCTGCCGGTATGAGGCTTGTTCCTTTTTGTGGAACGGTTGCGTTATTTTCAGTTATCTCCGGATGGCTTACCGGACGCTATGGTCCACGTCAACCAATGTTGTTCGGTTACCTTCTTTGCGGCATTGGCCTTCTGGGAATGTATTTTTTTGAACCAAATACGAGCTACATATTTGTCGCCATTATTTTCATAGTGATCGGCATAGGCATGGGGTTAGCACTACCTGCAACAAATTCTGCAGCGCTTGCTGCCGTGCCAAGGGAACGTTCCGGCATGGCTTCGGCTACAGTCAACGCAACACGTCAGACTGGAGCAACATTGGGTATTGCAGTAATGGGCATTCTTTTCGCTGCGAGATCTATAGCAACGTTAAGTAAATACTTAGAACAGGTCAATGTGCCGGCTTTCTTAAGTAGATCCATTGCTGGGAATTTAGTAAATCATCAAGGTATCCCTGTTGTTACTAAAGTATCCTTAGCCTCGGGCATATTGGAAGATATGTATAGACGTGCCTTTTGTTGTGGTCTCCATGCTGCCATGCTTGTCGGCGGCATCGTCACAATCATTATTGTCGCTTTTATTTGGTTTACAGATTGGCAATGTGATACACCCGAAGCTAATTCATAATGCCTGCGCTCACTACTCTGGCGCAATCAAAGAAGTAACCCAAATTTTGTTGGATGCGGGCATCGGGATAATTCAGATGCCATGCCCCGAACTCCTTTGTTTAGGCCTTAACAGGGAAGTCGATGTGAATGCTAGCTGCACTGTTGAGTCGGAAGATACTAAAGTCGCCAAGCTAATGCGGGGAGAGCAATCGGAGGAGTATATGAAACACGGTTACCAAATTGTCAAACGGTTCACCTACTTGCGGCGTTAATACAAATTGGTTAGACGACAGGGAGTATGAAGGACGCGGTATATTCATTGAAATGTTGAAGGAAAAGTTCAACGATAGAGCTATATGCATCGATATGGTGGGCATAAAGGCGCGAGATGCGAAGGGAAGCAGTTGCGACGGTGAATAGGTTAGTTGCTAAATTAGCTGGTATAGCCCGCCACATACTGATGGAGTCAGGTTATCTTCGAATGATTTGGCTTAGAACCGTATCCTGCCAGGCGGCCATTTGTTAGTCTGGGCAAGGGAGCAAGGCTCGAAAGCTCCTTTCACTCGCCTAACGCCTTACGGGGACGGGTTATTGTGAAAACAACAGAGTCCCCGAAGCTAAAAAAAAGGTATAACAAAATAGGCCTACAGTCTTAGGCAA
>NZ_FNAM01000106.1 GCF_900101845.1 Sporomusa acidovorans
ATGACGATTATAATTATCCTGCTTACGTCTATGACTGCAAGCCGAATCATAATGACGGCTGCAAGCCTCATCATAATGATGACTGCAAGCCTCATCATAATGATGACTGCAAGCCTCATCACAATGACGACTGCAAGTCTCATTACCATGACGATTATAATTATCCTGCTTACGTCTATGACTGCAAGCCGAATCACCATGATGACAACTGCCAGCTTCAGCACAATGAAGACTGCAAACCTCATCACAGCACCGATTATAATCCTCCTTCTCACAACCAGATCTGCAAGTCAAATCATAACTACGATTATGAGTCGCCCTCTTACAAATATAACTACAAATCATATAATAGCGGTTATTGTAAAAAACCGGGTAGAGATCCTGTTCTCCCTGATGGTTATCATGCACCAACCACTATTCAGCCGTACACTAGGATTGGAAATGGCAACGGCGTGGCATTCGCATATAAATACGAAGGTTAAACGCATTGCAAAGAGGTCTCCTAAAAAGCTAATTGGCTTTTGGGAGACCTCTTTTTACTTCTTATATACTTATTCAATTATATGTTCATTCAAAATAGACACGACCATCATCGTTATCACTAAATGGTTTTACCTGCAAAAACAGCGTTATATTTTTAAATACTTCTCTTGGATTAAATGGTATTGCAAATACGTCTTCAATACAGGCCTCTACGCAAAACTCTTTATGATCGTCATGCGCTGCCAAAACAATAAATGCCGAAAACTTAGCGTCAAAATGCACAGTAAAAACCGGCTGATCCGCTCTGGCTGCAGTATAAACGAGCTTTTGGTTTACAAGGCCTTCAACTACCAGTTTTTTTCCAGTTAACCTGGTGCCTTCAATATTTTCTTTAGTGGGGCAAGGCCCTACTGGTGTATTTACAATTCTAGTTGAAATAATTTTTACTTCAGCAAACACTTTATCAATCGTTCCGATATCAGGTTTGTCACAAGGTAGTCTAAATAATTCCGGAACAGATATTTGCGTCCAGGCTCCTACCTCCATACAATCATCTTTATCCTGCCGCTCCACAAATATAATCACTTCGGCCGGATCACACAAGCCTATTATCTCAACGGCGCTCTGCCCAAAGCATTGACATACTTTCATCCGTGTAAACCTCCTTGTTCTTGTTAACGTAAGAGGGGCAACGCCCTAATGACCAATGTAACATTCTTAAATATTGTCCGCTGGGTAATATCTGTAACAAAAATATCCTCGATACAGACATCTACCTTAAATTTTCTTGTGAGAGGATCCTGTGGATCGAGGACAATAAACGCTGAGAACGGCGTATCGAAATGTACAGCATGCACACTTTGCGTCTGGGCAGCAGAATATACAATTTTTTGACTCAGAACTCCTTCTAACACTAGTTTTTTCCCAGTTATTGCGGTACCTTCCTGATTAAAAATTGGAGGAAACAACTTGGAGTTAGTTGTTTTGAATGGTGTGCTGATTACCCGCTCACAGATAAGTTCTACAGCAGCAGAAATGCTGATCAGTTGCTCAATATCTGGTTTAACTGATGGAATACATAACACTTCCGGAACCACCAGTTCAGTCCAACGCCGAATACGACCATCATCCAAAAAATCTTCCAGCTTTTCCGAGGGGCAGATACCGTTAATAGTCAGAAGTTGACTTCTATCTTTACACTCAGGCTCCATTGGACGTTCAAACTTACCCATAACTCTAGAATCCACGTACTCTATAGCAGTATTCTCTTTTGCAGGATCTCTATCGTAATACCGCATAGTCATTCCTCCTTTTTGCACATATTGTTTAACTGCTCATCATGACAAACATTAACTGTCAGCGGTACAGCCTGCAGTAGTAACATTACATTATCAAATATCTCTCTTGAGGTGACTTTTTTGACGAACACATCTTCTAAGCAGGTATTAATCTGGAAAGTAATATGCAATGAATCTACCTCTTGGTCTTGGTCTTCGTCTTTGAACCATACCCGCACCGTCTTGGGAATGACGATAAAGGCGGAAAATGGGATGACAAAACGAGCTGAGTGCACAGGTTGTTCACTGCGAGCGGCAATATAGGAGATCGTCTGACAAAGCTCTCCTTCAACAATTAGTTTCCGCCCTGTAAGTAATTTGCCTTCAAAATTTGGACACGAGTCTGTACCAGGTGTTATAATTACCTTTTTTCTAATAATCCTTACTGCCACATTTACCCCTGTGATTTGCTCGATCTCTGGTTTTATTTCAGGAATATTTAAATTCTCCTGGATCGAGATTTGAGTCCAAAAATTATCTACGCCTTTTGTAAAATTGATTCCTCTTAAATCACAGAGTCCAGCAACGGTTACCAAGCTGCCATCCATGTATATTCCTCCTCGAAATTGAATGGTTTCGTTGTAAAGGTTCTTCAGATGTACTTTTATCATCTATTGCATTATATGTTACATACTCTGTGATAGTTCCCAAACACAGTTACATAAAGGTGTTGATGTCAGAAAATCTCGTATTTAACAAGCATTTAAATTGACATAAATTATAACTAATCATACTTATACAGCCTTATTTTTGTTATTGGAGGAACATATTTAAATTAAAACCATATACTAGTAGTAAATGTACCGAATAGTAAGCTCCTAAAGCATTGTATTACGATTCTAAGAAAAAATGTTATGTATCGCCCGGATATATTACCGTACAACATTAAGATTAGGAGGTAGCGTTATGTCTCATAAGAAACACAAAAGAATTCCCCAGTTTACCGTCAACAGCACCTTATCAATCCCTGATGATAAAGCTGATATTGAATTTTTGCTGCGCGTCACATCAACGCCGGTAATTGAGCAATGTATAGTTTCAACTAAACAAATACATATTACCGGCTATATCAATATTTTTACAGAATATGTGGCATCCGTCCGCGCTGAAACCCAGCCGGTAAATTTTGTATTCTTCAAATTGCCTTTTGACCAAACATTTGCCTATTCTCGTGCACGAACAGGTATGAATGGTTGTTTGAAATGTGATATTATTGCCCAATACCCGCAACTTACTAACCCAAGAGAGATAGTATTAGCTCTAGATGTAAAGATTTCAGGCGTGAAACTTGCACGGGCATATCATTCTCTACCGCCACATCATTGTAGGCCATATATTGCTAATTTCTTCGACGAGGCGAGCAATCCACACATAAACGTGCCCTCTTATTGCCCTGATTCATGCTCGGACCAACCTCACAGTACACAATTTTCCCAAATATCCTAGTCTTCAAATTTCCACACAAAGAGAATAGGTCCTTGGGATTGCTCATGTGCAACCCCAAGGGCCTATTTTATATTGCTTATAAATCACTAAGATGACGCCATACTGGATATACCCAAACAAAAAAGGCACTCATTTCCATGAGTGCCTTTTAAACCAGCAACTTCCTAATCTCCCAGATCGTTTCCAATCAAGTACCTTCGGCGTTTAGCGGCTTAACTACTGTGTTCGGTATGGAAACAGGTGGAACCCGCTAGCTAACGTTACTGGATATCCTATTAGATGAACATTTCTTAGGAGTCTGTTCTCTAAAAACTTCACAGAAGATAAGCAATGAGCCATAAGCAGCGAACCAGGTTATTAGGAGCGTCAGCGACGCTAGAACCTGAGTAAGTCGCTTAGTTACGAGCGTTAGTGAGTAACCTCATTTTTCACCCGTTCTCAACACAATTAGTTTTACGCCGTTCGCATTTATGCGAACAAGTTAAGTCAAGTGCTCGGCCTATTAGTACCAGTCAGCTCCATGGATTACTCCACTTCCACATCTGGCCTATCTACCTTATCATCTATAAGGGGCCTTACTTCTTACGAATCACAGACCTCATCTTAAGGCTGGTTTCACGCTTAGATGCTTTCAGCGTTTATCCTTTCCGGACGTAG
>NZ_FNAM01000113.1 GCF_900101845.1 Sporomusa acidovorans
GAAGGCCGAAAACCGACCTGCGTACATCATTGCCAGAGCGGTGCTGTGTACTATGGTACCTTGGAAGAACTGGCTGAGAAAGCGGCTGAAAAACCCAGAATGGTTTTGTTCTCTAAATAATCTGCAACTTTACGTAAGGCTAGGCTATGGATTATGCGATCAGCTGTTAACAGGTTTAACATTAGATTACTAAAAACATAAAAAGGAGAGGATTTCTATGGGAGCACATAATGAAAAAGGCGGATTTGTACCACCCTTAGCCGAAAAACTAGTTTGGCAATGCGCTGGTTGTCAAACATTTAATTCTACGAAAGTAACCAAATGTAAGAAATGCGGCGCTGATAAGCCCGCTAAGAAGTGATTTTAGCAAACCTATACTATAACCCACGCACGATGTTGCGGGGACGAAGATTCGCCATTCGCTAGGAATGGCGAATCTTTCTAAAAAGTGATTAACAGGAGGCGACAAGAATGGTGGATGCTGATAAACAGAGGATGTTTGCTAAGCTGAAAAGGTATCAATGGCCAATGTACATTATCGTTATTCTGGCATATATGTTAACGCTCTTTCATCGAATTACGCCGGCAGTAATGGGCCCGGAACTCATGAAAGACCTACAGCTTGACGCCGTAGCATTTGGTTTCTTAGGTCTGGCATTTACCTGGACTTATGCCATAGCACAGGCGCCCGTTGGGGCTTTGTTAGATAAATTTGGCGCCCGGCGTGGGTTGACGATTATCTTAATTCTGGCTGTTGTTGGCAGTGTTGTATTTGCCGCGGGCCAAAACTTTGTAGTCGTTGTCATTGGTCGTATCATAATAGCCCTAGCGGTAGCTGGCTTCCTGATTGGCGGCGCTAAAATAGTCGCTGCATGGTTTACATCCGCTCAATACCCTGTATTATGGGGCCTATTTATGGGCTTTGGCGCGTTAGGCAGCGTATTTGCCACTACGCCGCTGCAATATTTAATGACATCCTTCGGATGGCGGGGTTCAATATACATTGTTGCCGGGTTAAGTATTGTGTTAACAATTATTGCTTACACAATGCTCAGAGATCGTCCGTCCGACGTAGGATTAGTGACACCGGACGAATTAGCGGGAGTGACAGTACCGCAAGTAAAAGCAGACACAAAACATGATGATTCGCAGGACTCATTAAAGGGAGTTCTAGCTATGCCCATGTTGTGGCTAATCGGGTTGCTTTCTCTTGGCGTAAACTCAAGTGCTCAAACCTTGCAATCTTTGTGGAACGGTATTTATTTAGCAGACGTTTACGCTTTTAGTAAACCGGTTATTAGTGATATATTATTTTATTCCGCTATCGGGTTAGTAGTTGGATCATTTTTAAGTGGATGGGCTGTCAGAATATTTAATAGTGCCCGGACCATGACAATAGGCACCACTGCCTTTTTATTAGTTTGGCTGTATATGACGGTTAATATCAAGAGCATGTCTATAGCGGAATTGAAGGCGGTAAACTTTTGTTACGGCTTTTTGCAAATGGTCACTATTGCAACCACGTTCACCTTTATAAAAGAGCTGGTTCCGCAATCACGGCTCGGGACAGCTATGGGGGTGGTTAATAGTTTTGCCTGGATTTTTGGCGCGGGACTTTTCCAACAGATTTGGGGGCTCATTATCAAAAGTGTGTCCAATGGAGTCAAACCTTACCCGGTAGAAGCCTTTCAGACCGCTTTTTGGGTACAGGTAATTGTTCTCGTAATCGGCGCTGCCTGTGCTTTCTACATTTTAAAGACCAGTAGTAAATCGACTGCCCAAAAGAGTAACCAAAGTAAAGTACCTAATGCTTGATTTGTGTTATTTGCTAAATAACGTTCTCAAAAGAAATCAGTATTTCTTTAAATGATGCAGTTGGCTCCTAGGGAAGCGATAGAGGTAAATACTGCGAGATAGTTGATAATACAGGCTTTGGATCAGGTTGGGATAGGTTGGCATACATTTTGCAATATAGAAGAGCGGTTACAAAAAATACCCTTACTTGAAATTAGTGGAGCGGAATAAGCGAAGGGAAAGTTTGCGGTAG
>NZ_FNAM01000104.1 GCF_900101845.1 Sporomusa acidovorans
ACAGACGTAAAAAGCGGCAAAAAAGCAGAGGCAGAAATTCGCTTGTATATTACGAGTATGAAAGGCACTATCGAAGAAATTGCCCAAGCTTCCCGGTCGCACTGGGGAATTGAAAATAATTTACACTGGGTGTTGGACGTTGGGTTTCGAGAAGATCAGTGGCAGACGCGAATGAATATCGAGGCGGCAAATTTATCACAATTGAGGAGACTGTCGGCAAATTTGTTGAAGTTAGAATCTGATTATAATGCCTCTATTCAGCGCAAGCGCTATCGTTGCTCGCTAGACCCTGACTATATGGAGAAAGTCCTTTTTAATCCCTGCCTTTTTTCATGAACATGCCCTGTTTCAAAAATATTATAAAATAAGCCGGTGGGGTGATTAAGAATCATTCCACCGGCTCATTTTTAAACCTTCCTGCCTCGTTCAAGTAAAGCAGCCTTTTTGTCCTACTAGAGAAGGGCAATCGCTAGTATATTGTCACCAATTTCATTATTTCCGGCAACATTGGACCATTTCTTCATCGCTAAAACCAATTCTTTATAAACTTCAAAAATGGATTGTTGTCATTGCAGCTTCCAGCCAGTCTTTCTCACCTTGCAGATCGTCTTTGGCACTTACTTTATTGGCATATATGGCAATATTCTTTGGCTTTTCAATAGAATTCATATGTGTGTATGAGCCCCGGCGAGAGTTTGCATTGCTACCATTTGCATCACTGGGTATTGTAGCCATTGCCGTTTCCAGCCAATCTTTTTCACCTTGCGGACCATCTTTGACGGTTATAGCGACGTCGGAAATATGATCGCGGGTTCCCCTTCCTCGCAGGTCATGTTTACTTGCAATTTCGTGTTTACGGCTAAATTCATTAATTTGGCCACACCTAACGTTATTTTTAAACTTTTTTGATTTAGATAAGTTCCCTGCGTGAAAGTACCGTGTACCCTTTCCAGCAAGACTGCAATAAGTTCTAGGTAATTTGTCAACGGTACCGTTAGTTGTTTTCAACCATTCATGCCGTTGTTGGTTAATAGTTTGAACCCCTTGTTTTATTTCCCTCATATAATATCATCTTCCTTATAATCATACATCGTAGACAGTATTGTTTAACTACACCAGTACTTTAAATTATTGCCAAACTTGAATAAAATTACACTTTATAACTAAAAAAATATTCATCTTATTTCCGTAACAAATCGCCACATCTGCTGACGATCATTTTCCTTCCGTCTAATGGTCGAAGCAAGAATCCGTTTTCCATCAGACCTATTTTTGATACGCTCCCAGCCAATAAGCGAAACTTTAGCCTTATAGCTTTCATAAAGTTCCAATTCCTCGGCTGAAATACCCAATTCTTTCGTAATTTTTACACCGGAATGTATTTCAGATTCTTGAATAATTCCAACATCACTTTTCATATAACTCCCCCTAAAAATGCATTATGGGATGTTATTATTAAGCATTATAATTATCTTTAGTTTAGCCTATTTTCAATAACATTTGCATAAAAATTATAATATGGGTGTTACAAAATAATTACAATTAAGTTATATGCGGGCATTGCATGACTTTGTTACCGGCGCACCCGTAAGTTTTTACACCAATTTTTTCATTCAATCTTTCTCCTATAAACAAAAAAGTGTTTCATTAAGCTGAAATTATTCCAGCTTATACGAAATACTTTTTTTCTATCCAAAATGAGGCAACTTATTGAATTTTTGAAATCGGTGGCCGTTGTCCCCAAACCCGCCTTTAGCGTAACAATCGCAGACCATTAATAATGACCAGCAACGTGCTTCCTTCATGTCCAATCACACCGAAAGGCAGATTGACATGATCCAGAAAGGTGCCGATTACTAATAGCAGCACAACACTCATCGCAAAAATTATATTTTGCTTCATTACTTTTTGGGTACGCCGCCCCAATTCAATGGCATCAGCAACCTTCTCAATATCGTCGGCCATAAGCACCACATTGGCTGTTTCGAGCGCAACATCCGTGCCCGCCGCCCCCATGGCAATACCCACGCTGGCAGTTGCCAGCGCCGGAGCATCATTCACCCCGTCGCCCACCATCGCGACCTTGCCGTGAGTGACGGTAAGTTTTTTAACCATCTCCACTTTTTGTTCGGGAAACAGGCCGGCATATATCCAGTCCACGTCAACTTGCCGACCGATAGCCTGCCCTGTGGCATCCTTGTCACCTGTCAGCATAGCCACGCCAATTCTCATACGGCGTAGCGCCCGTATAGCATTGCGTGCTTGCGGCCGCAAGGTATCCTGAATGGCCAGCAGCCCCAGCAACTGCTTTTGCGCTTGCACATAGATAACGGTTTTACCTTGTTTTTCAAGCTGCTTTACCGCCTGCTGCTGATCAGCCGATAAGGTATTATTTTGCAAACAATCCAAGTTGCCAATGCGGAACACTTCCCGGTCGACCATCCCATGCACCCCTACCCCCGGTATGGCTTGCAACTCGGCCGCTTGCGGCATTTCCAGCCCTCTTTCCTTAGCAGCCTGTACAATGGCTTGGGCAATCGGATGCTCCGATAATGTTTCCACTGCCGCAGTAAGCCGCAACAATTCATCCTCACTTTGGGACAAAAATGAGACGATGTCCGTCACCTTCGGTTTTCCCTCTGTCAGCGTGCCCGTCTTATCAAAAGCAACCAGCTTAACATTTCCGATATTTTCCAGATGGACGCCACCCTTAAATAAAATTCCTTTGCGGGCGCCATTGGAAATACCGGACAGGATAGCCGGCATGATCGAAGAAACCAGAGCGCAGGGTGATGCCACCACTAGAAAAATCATCGCCCGGTATATCGTCTTATCCCAGGGCCAGCCGTAAACGTAAGGAGGAATTATCATCAGCAGCAGTGCGACAGCAACAACAACTCTGACGTACGCCCTCTCAAACTTTTCTACAAACAACTGGCTTGGCGGCATTTCACTCTGGGCTTCCTGAACCAAACGAATAATTCTGGCCAGCAGCGTTGCTTCCGCCGACTTTGTCACAGATATGGTTAAAGCGCCCTGTCCGTTGATAGTCCCGGCAAATACCTCGTCGCCGCAGGCTTTATCCACCGGGATAGATTCACCGGTAATCGAAGCCTGATCAACAGCCGAATAGCCCTGCTCAATCACCCCATCTGCCGGAATTCGTTCTCCCGGTTTAACCAGCACAAAGTCACCCGGCTGCAATTCCTCCACCCTAATCCTCGTCGCGGTGTTACCTCGTAATACCTGTGCCGTTTCGGGGCGCAGTTTCATAATCGACCGAATATCCTTATTGGTTTTCACCAGTGTATAGCCTTCTAACGCACCACTCAACGCAAAAATCAAAATTAAAATTGCCCCGTCCTGCCAATAACCGATACTGGCTGCGCCAATAGCAGCCACAATCATAAGAAAGTCAACATCCAGATCGCGCTCCTTTATCAGAGTCTGCAACCCTTCCCATGCTTTGCGGTAACCACCGATTACATAGGCAGCCGTGTACAGGTAAATTTCCCACATCATCCAACCTTTCGTACCTAAATACCATGCCAACAAGGCAAGCATCGCACTTATGACTGTCGTCAGCGCCGCACCGTGCCTTTCCCAAATAGTATTCATCGTTTTCTCGACCTGCATAGCAGCCAATACCTCACCATTCATTCCTTCACACTCCCCTATTCCCATCAAAATTTCATAATATTATCTTTTCTAACAGCTTTACGAACTGCTTACTTTCTTCTTTAGCCAAGGCCGTCCGCATCCGTTCGTTAATTTGCTTCGCGCGAGCCATGCTATCTGTCTATGTATTGAAAGTCGCAGTTTCCTTACACTTCAATATGTAAAACACCGGAGCGAATTACTGAACCCGCCCATGACACAAACCCATAAAAATAAACAATTCATCTATCAACTGGTTAATTGTTGGTATTTGTTGTTTCTACTTATTTTGATTTTATAAATATTCTAATATTATATTGTTTGAATTTCAAACTTATTGTAGTCTATAACTCTGATACATGTCAATACCAGAATAAAAAATTAATTTAGTCTAACACTTTTCTTCCTATCCATCCCCTCAACTTGCAGGATGGGTTGCAAATTTTAACATCTATGATTCTACTGCGAAAACTCCCCCTGCACAGGGGTATCAGTTACCGAGAAAAAATGACCTAAAGCCCTTATGAAATAAGGTTTTGTAGGTATTG
>NZ_FNAM01000103.1 GCF_900101845.1 Sporomusa acidovorans
AAAGTCCTTTTTAATCCCTGCCTTTTTTCATGAACATGCCCTGTTTTTCCAAATTGAGGAACTCGCCAATAGTCAACCTACATCCTTCGGCAATGACTTTTTCTGATACTGCAGACTCATCCTACTATCTTTTTTTCTGAATGTAACTTTGTAGAAAGAATGGAAGTAACCGGTGTTTTCCATAGAATATAAGCAATAACACTTCCACCCGTAGTACTGACAAGGAAGGGAACAACAAAGAAAAATGCGCCAACCTGCGAACCAATTAGAAAATTAGCCACCGGATAAGCTACTAATGCGCCAAGGACGCCTGTTCCAAAGACTTCGCCAACAATGGCTCCCCAAATACTATTAGTCCTTTTATATACAATACCGGCCAATGCCGCTCCAATCATACTGCCGGGAAAAGCCAATAGAGAGCCGGTCCCTAAAATATTACGCAGCAAAGAAATCCCAAATGCCGCGGAAACCGAATAACGTGTTCCCAAAAGTACAGCTAGCAAAATATTAATCACATGTTGTATCGGAAAACATTTGGCTATACCGATCGGGATATAAACTAAATGAGCTGAGAGCACGCCGATGGCCATAAAAATAGCCGTATACGTTATTTTTCTAATTTGCATAAAGCTCTTCTCCTTATTGATTAGCTAATTTTCATTCGATTCAGTAATGTTTCCTGCTTCATATTGGATATAGCATCCATAAGCCGAATACGGAAAGTACCTAAGCCTTCACCGGGTTTGAGGCTATGCTCTGCAATCTCTCCCGCCACTCCCATAGCGGCGATACCGGCAACAGCACCAATGAACGTTTCTCGATTCACACTGGAAAAACATGCAACCAGCGATGTAGTCATACATCCTGTCCCGGTAATCCCTGTCAAAAGAGAGTTCCCATTATGAATGCGGCAAAGTTGACTGCCACTGGCGACAATATCTGTTGCCCCTGTAATGGCAACAACACAACCTAATTTTTGAGCAAGTTCTTGAGCAAAATTTTCTTTGTATTCTTCCTTAAGAATGCAGTCAACACCCTGACTGCCACCGCTAAACCCCAACAAAGCTTTACATTCCGCCAAATTACCGCGCACAACTGAAATGTTCATTTCACTAAAAAACCGCTTGGCAGTTTCCATCCTCAGTTTGGTTGCCCCTACACCAACCGGGTCAAGTACTATGGGAATTCCCTTCTGGGCTGCACGTTTACCGGCAATAAGCATGGCCTCAATTTTTCTGGGATTAGGCATGCCTAAATTGAGAACTAATGCCGAGGCAACAGCAACCATCTCACCTACTTCTTGAACATCGTCGGCCATAACAGGTGAGGCGCCGATGGCCAGTGTTATATTGGCACAGTCATTAATACTGACACTATTGGTAATGTGGTGAATAAGCGGTCGCGTTGCTCTTAAACGCGTGAGAATAGCGGCAGCTTCTTGTGCGATATTCATCTGCATGTCTAATTACCTCCGAAAAACGATATACACCAGCCACAATTCCTGTATGCTGTTTTATAAACTATATACGCCGCAGCATTTACTGTTTTATTTCCATAGTATTCTCCTCACGAAGATAACTTCCTGCAAGCAATTTGTCTTTTGACGGTGAAGCTGCAGTTGCCGCCGCTCTTCCCACATAACCGACCGGTTTTCCCTCGTCTTCACATAAACAAGTCCTTTTGCTGGCAAAGATGATCTGACTTGGATAAACGCTGCGATGCCCGGAGATTACATAACTGATTAAACAGCTAATTGCCGTATAAGGAATCACATCACTGCCAAATAATTCGGCAGCCATAATTACTGCCGCTAGCGGCGTATTTACCGCTCCAGCCAATAATGCCGCCAAACCGATCACCGCATAAACCGATAGATTTAAACTGCCGACTAGCTGTCCGAATAGATTTCCCGCTGCTGCGCCAACAATGATAACCGGTGTAATAATTCCTCCTATTCCGCCGCAACCAAGTGTTATTCCGGTAGCCAAGGTCTTCCAGAAGAAAGCGTTAGGGGCAACAAAAATCCCAGTAATACTTGTTTCCAATAGTTCTAACCCCAATCCCAAATAAAGCGGACTAATAAAATAACCGATCAGAATCAGCATCCCGCCACCGACCATTCCTTTGACTGCTGCCGGTAACGGCAGAAAAGCAAAGAATTGACGGCACCAGTTAACGGTTTTAATAAAAAAAATTGATATCAGGCCACACAGCACTCCTAAAAAGATAGCCTGCACAATCAGGTACCCGTTAGGTTCTACCCGAACAGGTAAAGAAAAATAAGGTATTCCCATTACATAACAGACATAATAGCCGACCATCCCTGCTAAGAAAGCAGGATAAAGCCTGTTATACAAAATTTTCCCTACAAACAAGACTTCTACCCCAAAGACAGCGCCAGCAACCGGCGTTCCAAATACACAAGCAAAACCGGCACTTAGCCCACAGGTGACAACCTTGCGCCAATCAGCGTCTTGCAAACGCAGCATCTTCGCCCAGCTTGAAGCCAACGTTGCGCCAATATGAGCTGCAGGCCCTTCCTTGCCGGCTGATCCTCCTGCTGCAATCGTTACAATAGTTGCCGCAATTTTTACCGGTATGTCGGCTAATTGCAGCTTTCCGTTTGGTTGATGAAGTACCTCAATTACCTTGTTGCTGCCGCCCGGATGGGGTGCCAATAAGCCGACAAGCCAACTAACAAAGAAAAGGATAATAGGTAAGAAAAAATAATAATACCAGACTTCAGACCAAACGGCAATGGACCATGCCAGTAACTTTAAAAAAATTGACACGCCTAAGCCTACGATAACCCCTGTCGTAATACCCAGGAAACTCCATCTTGCAACATAAATAACAGAATTTTGTTGCTCAAAAAAATTCTGTTTTATCTGAAGGCATCTACGCTCAAGGTTCATCATACTACCACCAGTAAGTCGGGTATTTACGCTTAACAGCAAGATTATTTACGATTAAGCCTATACATACCAAAATGCCTATTCCTACTCCTACCGGCAGCAAAACAAATAACCAGTTCTGTTGGGTTAATACAGCGATTAAGGCAGTTGCTCCAGCCGGTGGATGGACGGTTCGGGTTCCCACCATGATAGCCACTGCCAGGCCAACGCTAAAAGCAGCCGTATACCAATAGGCGCCGGCTAGCTGATAGACACAAACACCCACTACGGCTGAAAGTAAATGCCCGGCAATCGCATTACGCGGCTGCGCAAAGGGAGCTGCCGGAACACCGTAAATCAGGCAGGCCGACGCTCCTAACGAAGCTACCACAACGGGAATGCCTTGAATAAAACTCAAGTAAGTTACCACGCCAATCCCCACAAATGATCCAACAAGCGCCCAGAAGCATTCAGATATAGGCGGCCTCGCCACATCACAGCGACGAATTGTCTTCAGCTTTTGCAGGTATTCCTGGCAAGATAAAACAATAAGTTCGTTATGCACTGTCCATTCTGTTTTTGCTGTTTTTCCTGATACATTCTCAGGCATTCATATCCCTCCTGTATGTGAAAATAGGGAAATGCCGAAACAAACCGGCATTTCCCAACACCTATTTCTTGGTCACCAAAGGAACTAAACAGGCAAGTGTAAAAATCACGTATGACAAATTTATCATCACGGCGTTGTTGGCGACGCCGCCTTGGTGGGCCAGAAAGAAGCCTATCCAAAACCCCCAAAAGGCAGCATTCATTAAGGGCGCACGATATCTTTTCCGCCAAGACACCGGTGTGTTGGCCGCGTTAGAATTCGGATTTGTATTTGGCACAGGATTTGCACTCATTCCAATACCCCCTCTGCATATTTCGCGAATCTATTCATTTAAGGCAGATCCTTAAACAGCAGGCAGGCAAAGATCCAAGCATTAATGCCCACAAGCAGCGAAATGATAATACAATAAGGTATTGTCCGGTTCATAACTTCGCCTTCATGGCCTTCAAGACCAACAGTTGCTGAACCAATCAATACTTTTGACGGGGCAATAGCGCAGCCTACCGCACCCCCAACCGACTGGACGGCGCACATAATCACCGTACTAATTCCCAGCACCTTGGCCGTCTCCAGCTGCAGCGCGCCAAACATGACGTTCGAGTTGGTGTTACTGCCGGTCAAAAATGACCCTAATACGCCAATATACGGTGAGAATACAGGGAACAACATACCAGTAGAGTTAGCAATCCCTTGGGCCAGTAAGTTTGTCATACCCGTATCGTTCATGATTAATGCCATCATAACCATGGTCGTGATCCCAATACTGGTCGGAACACATTGGTTGA
>NZ_FNAM01000099.1 GCF_900101845.1 Sporomusa acidovorans
GCCGTCACCGAAAAACACGAATCCCTCGTGCAATCCCATAAGAAAAAAAGCGGCTTCTTATCATCGAAAACCACAGATAAGCTCGACTATTCCTTAACCAACGAAGTAAAAGGCAGCACCATCTCCGGTGAAGCAGTCCATGTTACCAGCGGCAAAGATCTTACGGTTAAGGGCAGCAACGTTGTCGCCACCAACGATGTCAATCTCCAAGCGGATAACGACGTAACCATTACCTCCACCCAGGAAACCGGCGCCGACGAGCATTACAAGAAAGTAAAAAAATCCGGCCTCTTCAGTGGCGGCGGCCTGGGTTTTACGATCGGCACGCAGTCGACCAAAACGACCCTGAACGAACAAGTCAAAGACGAAATCGGCAGCACGGTCGGCTCCATTGCCGGTAACGTCACCGTCACCGCCGGCAACAACGTTAAAAGTGAAGGCACAACAGTTGTCAGCGGCAAGGACACCACCATCACCGGTAAGAATGTGAGTATTGATAATACTATCAATACCTATGACAGCCAGTACAAGTATGAATTCAAGCAAAGCGGCCTAAGCGTATCGTTAGGCGGAGCGATAATTGACGCCGGATCTAATTTTGCCTACCATGTGAACCGGGCAGGCGACGTACAGGATAAACGCTTGCAGACTCTTTACGGCTACAAAGCCCTGCAGGACTATCAAATCATCGATAAGAACCTCAATCAATATACGAATTTACAGAAAGCATACGACCAGGCGGTTAAAGACTATGAGGCTGCGGGTATTACCCAAAAGGCCGATAAGGCGGAAAAAGTTGCCCAAAAGAGTGATGCCCTTAAAAATTATATAGACCAAGCATTTTCCATCAATATCGGCATCGGCAGCACTAAAACCACGAAAGAGCAGAACATCCATGTAGAAACGGTAAATGCGGCCAACATTACGGCAGGCGGCGACGTAACCATCAAAGCGACTGCCGGGGATGTCGATCTTAAAGCGACGAATATCACGGGAGATGACATCACTCTTGCTGCAGCTAAAAACCTTACCATTGAATCAGCCCAAAATGTTTCGCAGACTAATACCAAGAATAGCTCCTCATCAGCATCGCTCGGTGCATCCTTCGGTTTAGGCACAGGTTCCTTGGGCGGATTCAACGGCGGCGTTGGCGCGAACAAAAGCAAAGAAAACGAAGACAGTAATACCCATACGGAAAGCGTAATTAGCGCCAGCGGCACTACAACCTTGAAATCCGGCAACGATACCAACATTACCGGCTCTCAAGTCAAAGGCGAAAAAGTAGTGGCTGACGTGGGCGGCAACCTAAATATTGGCAGCCAGCAGGATACTGATACCTATACCGAGAAAAGCAAGAATAGCGGGATTAACTTTGATACCGGAAATCGCGGCGGTACTCATGGCTCGACAAATACCGGTAAAATCAATTCCAACTACAGCAGCGTTATCGAACAAGCGGGCATCTATGCTGGTAAGCAGGGCTTTACTATCAATGTCGGTAAAAACACCGACCTGAAGGGTGCGGTTATTAGCAGCGAGGCTACGCCGGATAAGAATAAGATTAGTACGGATACTTTGACTTACTCGGATATTAAGAATAAGGCGGAGTACAGCGCGAGCAGTTCGGGAGTTAATTATAACAGTACTCCTAAACTAGGTATGAAATTAGGAGATTTGGGTTTAACTCCTAATATTGGTGTAACTGCGTCCGGTAATGCAGACAGTACAACTAAATCAGCGATTTCAAACGGTACGATTATTGTTGGTGGAGTAAAAATTGATCCTATAAATCTTAGTCGGGATACTACTAATTCAGTAAATGCTTTAGGTAAAATATTTGATAAACAAACGGTACAAGAAAGACAGGAGTTAGCTAATGTATTCGGCGAAGTAGCATATGAAGAAATTCATAAACTGAGTGAAGATAATGGTTGGAAAGATGGAGATCCTAAAAAAGTTGCTCTTCATACGATTGTTGGGGCACTTATGGCTCAAATGGGTGGAGGAGATGCTTTATCTGGTGGTGTTGGTGCTGGTGTAAATGAAGCGATGCAGAAAGAATTATCTAAGATAACAGACCCTGCACTTCGTCAATGGGCTAGTTATGTTGTTGGTTCAGCAGCAGCAAAATTAGCTGGGGGTACTCCTCAAACTGGTGGTTCAACAGCAGCTAGTGGAACGAAGAATAATGATCTGGGATCTGTGATTACAGGGACCATAGAGATTATTGGTATAGGTAAAATTATTGTAACAGCTACTGAAATTATAGTTGCAGGGATTGCATACAGAGCCGGTACGGCGGCATATGAATGGGCATATAATAAATATATAAATGCAACTTTCCCGGAAAATCCAGATGATTTTAATCCAGACGGTTTAGTTAAACGAGAATGGAATACAAAAAACGGAAAAATTGTAAAATGGCTTGATCCTGATGGTAAGGCTAAATATGAATGGGACGAAGATGCAGACCACGGAGAACATTATCACCATACTCCCGATGGGAAAGGACGTGAACCACATCCAGAAACTGGGGATACTCATATGTATCCAGGAGATACTGTTCCTGAATAAAAAGGGGTGATGATAAAGATGATTGTTATTAGTAAAAAAGAAATAGAAGAAATCAAAAATATCAATTTTCATGATGCAAAAATTTCAAAAATTGTTTGTGATTATGACGAAGGAACAGTTGAAATGCCTATTATTATGGATGATACGCATCAATATGCTGCATTGTTGAATTTTAAAGATGTAATGTATGTGAAAATTGATCGCAAGGAACCATGGGGACCGGGGTGTTACATTTCTACATTGGATGTAGAAGACGCGAAGGGTGATTGTTTTAAGGTGAGTATTTTACTCAATTCAGGAGATGAGGTAATTATTGTCGCATTAAAAATGATCTATTCTGTAAAATAAATAATTTTTGTAAGATAAACAAAAGAGAGGTCAACGGACAGGAAATCCGCTGACCTCTCTTGTTTTCTACGATGTCGTCTGGTGAACAAACAACAACCTGGATAATATTACCTATTAAAAGTGAGTCAAGGGACGGTTCCTTGACTCATTATCTTTTTCAGTATAAAATAGCATCAGCATTACTCGGTGCATCCTTCGGCTTAGGCACAGGTTCCTTCGGCGGATTCAACGGCGGCGTTGGCGCGAACAAAAGCAAAGAAAACGAAGACAGT
>NZ_FNAM01000098.1 GCF_900101845.1 Sporomusa acidovorans
TTCACTAATATCGCTATTGACAAAAACGTGGCCATTTTCGCCTGGTGCGACTGGGTAAAACCGGCTGATGGTACTAAGGGCTCAATTAACACAGTCAAGGCAGAATTAGATTTCTTCTTTTAAAAATATGAAGAAGCTAAAAACTACATTTGTTGGGATTGCGCAACTAAATCATATAAAACCACATAGGTAACAGAAGGGGGAAAAATTATGTATACTTTAGCGCCCGTTTGCGAGAGGGTTTCCCGGATTAGAAACAAATACCGGGGAACAAAGCCCAAAGTGTGCATCGAACGATTAAAAATTGTAACGAATTTTTATAAATCCCACCCCAATATAACGGGCATTCTTTTAAGAGCTGAAAATTTCAAAAATTTATGTGAGAAGATGCCGGTAGTAATTAATGATGATGAAATTGTGGTTGGCAGTCTGACCTCTATGTATCACGGATCAGCCCTGTTTCCCGAGTATTCAATTAATTGGCTGTTCGATGAGATTAAATCAGGAAAATTCTTAAAGCGAAATTTAGATCCTTATGATATTGAGCAGGAAGCAATGGACTACATCTTAAGTACAGAAGAATTCTGGCGGCCACGAAGTCTCAGCGCTCGTATGGATGCTGCGATTCCAGATGGGATGGGCAAACTATTAGGTAATGGTGTAATCAGTTTTGGTATTGAGGGGAACTGTCTGACGCCTGTTGGTCATTTTTGCACTAATTATGATAAAGCAATCCGAGTTGGCTTTGCAGCAATAAAAAAAGAAGCACAACAAAAAATGAATGCGCTTGAAGGCAAATTTAAGAGTGACGACGCTAAAAAATATTTATTTTACAAAGCAATTGCTATTGTTTGTGATGGCATGATGATATTCGCTAAACGGTATGCAGGCGAGTGCAGAAGACTAGCTGAAAAAGCAGAAAATCATGAACGAAAAACAGAACTGCTCAAAATGGCGGATAGCTTGGATTGGATTGTGGAAAATCCGTGCCGTTCTTTCCATGAGGCGGTACAATGTTTGTTCCTGTATCAGATTGCCTTAGCCTTGGATGGCAATTTACACGGGCTTACGTTAGGGCGGGTCGACCAGTATTTGGGCAGTTTCTACGAAAAGGATCTGACTGACGGCAAGATTACGCCAGCGGCCGGTCAGGAAATACTAGATCAGTTTTTCCTGAAAATAGCTGAAATGAATAAAGTTACCGTAGAAGGCGTTTCTTATGCAATCGGCGGCTATACAAGCGGCCAGATTATGACTCTTGGCGGAGTTACCAAAGACGGCAAAGATGCGACAAATTCAGTATCCTATATGATGCTGCAAGCTTCCAGTCGATTAGTTCTTCACGACCCGCCGCTGGCTCTTAGAATTCATAAAGGTACGCCGGCTCAATTGTGGGAAGCCGCAATTAATACAACAAAGATTTGCGGTGGAGTGCCGACATTTGAAAATGACGATGTTATTATTCCGGCTCTTGTTGACAAGGGGATGTCACTGGAAAGTGCGAGAAATTATTGCTTAATTGGCTGTGTGGAACCGGCTGGTACCGGCGATGAATGGCCGGCATGCGGCGGCCCCGGGCGCGAATCTTTCTATAATATGGCGAACGCACTGCTGCTGGCTGTTAATAACGGCGTTAACCCGCTGCCTGGTCCGGATGGAAAACCACGGCAACAGGCCGGCCTTGCTACAGGATATCTTTATAATATGAAGACATTTGATGAAGTGAAAGAAGC
Organism: Sporomusa acidovorans; assembly: GCF_900101845.1. Lineage (GTDB taxonomy): Bacteria > Bacillota > Negativicutes > Sporomusales > Sporomusaceae > Sporomusa > Sporomusa acidovorans. The sequence goes on from NZ_FNAM01000098.1 coordinate 1,734, forward strand.
TTTAAAAAAGCAATTTGATTACTTTATTGATTGGCAAGTTAGCTTGACCAATCTACTTGAATATGTTGCTGCCGAATACATGCCTTTGCCGATTGTTTCGGCAACAATGGACGGTTGCATGGAAAAAGGCCTTGATGTTATGTGGGGCGGTGCAAAATATAATTCGACAGGCTTTGGCGGTATTGGCTGCGGCAACATAGCTGATAGTTTGTCGGCAATCAAATATCTTATTTATGACAAAAAGAAACTGACGGCGAAAGAGTTCTATGATGCATTTATGAATAACTGGCAGGGCCGGGAACCGCTGCGACAAACCGTATTAAATGAAGTGCCGCGCTTCGGCAATGATAACCCTTATGTCGACGAACTGGCTTCTTGGGCGATGGGGATTTTCTGCGACAAGGTTAATTCTTGCACAGGGCCTCGCGGAACTTACCGGGCGGGTTTGTATCCGGTAGCCATGCACGTTCTTTACGGTAAGATGACCGCTGCAACTCCAGATGGCCGGATGGCGCATGAACCATTAGCCGATGGTATTTCACCGATGCAGGGAATGGATAAGAAAGGGCCTACGGCAGTTTTGAAATCATTGGCGAAAATTCATCAGCAAAAGGTCGGCAACGGAACGTTGTTAAACATGAGATTCCATCCCAAATCACTGGAAGGAGCACAGGGTGTTCAAAAATTTGAAGCATTGATGAAACATATTTTGCTATGGGCGGTATGGAAATGCAGTTTAATATTATGAGTGCGGACACGCTGCGGGAAGCCCAGAAAAATCCTGAGAATTATAAGGACCTTGTGGTTCGTATAGCCGGATTTAGCGCTTATTTTGTCGAGCTATATAAAGGTTTGCAAGATGACGTCATTCAAAGAACTGAACTTGCGTTGTAATAATATGAATAATAACGAAAAAAAAAGACCGCTTACCGGCAAAATCTATGATATTCAAGGGTTTTCCGTGCAAGATGGACCAGGTATTCGGACAACAATCTTTTTGAAGGGATGTCCTTTACGGTGCCCATGGTGTCACAGTCCGGAATCGCAACAATTTTACAATCAGCTAAGTTGGATGGCAATGCGGTGCGTTGGTGTAGCTAAATGTGGAGTGTGTTTAGGTGTTTGTACCAGGGGAGCAATAACTCCTGGTACAAATACCTATGCCGATGCCAAGCAAGAAGAAATTCAATTAGTCAAGGTAGATCGTTCGCTTTGTAATAATTGTGGCGATTGTGCTAAGGCGTGTTCTGCGGAAGCACTGTATATCTGTGGGAAAGATTATACGGTTGATGAAGTTATTGAGCGAATCCGACAGGACATTCCATTTTATAACATGTCGGGCGGTGGGGTTACTATTTCTGGCGGAGAAGCATTAGCGCAACCTGAATTTACTTTGCAAGTTCTAAAATCCTGTAAATTTATGGGGATTAACACCGCCCTTGATACAACCGGGTATGCGGATTTTAAATATATGGAAGCCGTACTTCCCTATACAGATTTGTTTTTGTATGATTTGAAGCATATGAATAGTGAAATGCATCAAAAAGTAATCGGTGTACCTAACGAACGAATTTTGGACAATGCTGGGAAAATTGCCGAGTATGGTGGTAAAATGCAGATCCGGATTCCGGTTATCCCCAATTTTAATGATTCAAAGAAAAATTTTGCTGAAACAGGGGAATTCTGTAAACAACTCGGAGAGGCTGTAACGGTAATCCAATTACTCCCGTATCACAATTTAGGGGTTGTGAAGTATGAAAGATTGCAGCAAGAGGGTAAAGTGCTAGAAGCCAAACCGCCATCAGAAGAAAAAATCAAAAATTTAAAGCAGTTGCTAACAGAGATGGGGCTTACGGTAGTCGTACATTAGCATTAAATAATTTGATAGGAAAGACGAAGATGCAATCCATCTATTTTTGGTATTAATTTAAACAGTTTTTTGAATTTTACGTCTTTAATGTTTCGTATTATCCTATTACTAGAGCAATAAATCATAGAAAAAAGGAGAGACGCGCTTTACTATTGGTATGTCACATAAAAATAAAGTCTGAATTTTTGGGTAATATACAACGCACTTACTGTCGGGCTTATAGGACTGCCTTACAATATATGCATATATATCCGCTACTTTTAGCGGTTGGTGCGCTTGTTGCTCTTGAACAAAATGTAAGACTGTTGGTGATTGGAGAAATCTATGAGTTGTATTAAGTTGGAAAGTTTTAAGTCTGTTTTGCCACTTTTGCCGTCTATGTTTGAGGAACCAGTAAGTATTCTTTTAGTTGACCTAGAGACATTGGTAGTGCTTGACAAAGTTGAGCACCCTTCCTTTGAAAACTCAGTCACTCAACTCCCTGAAAGTTTTAGGGAGACCAAAACTTATAAATCATTACTTGCCGGACAGCCCATGGCTGTGAGACTTTCTAAAGGTTCATTCGGGTCTTTGGTATCAAATATCTCTACCGCTATACCTATTTTTGACGATGATGACAAGCAGGTAATTGCCTATTTGGGTGTCGTACGGTCAACGGAAAAATATGATGAATTGCTCAATTCCGGACAAGAAATTCTTGCTGCTGTCGAGGAGCTTTCTGCTTCGACGGAAAGTCTTGCTCTTAGCGGTCAACAGCTTGCCGATATGTCCCGGAAGATGAATGAGGAAACAGGTCAGGTCAAAAACGACACTACGGCTGTTGGCAGTATAACAAACGAAATAAAAAACATTTCCGCTTCGACCAATATTTTGGGTATAAATGCTGCGATTGAGTCGGCGCGTGTGGGGGAATTAGGGCGGGGTTTTAATGTAGTGGCTACAGAAGTGAGAAAACTAGCCGAAAATACGAAAAACTCCGTGATAAATATAGAAACAAAAATTAATAACGTACATCATTCTGTAGCAGAACTCGTTAAATCAATTGAAGAGATGGGCGCATATTGTGATGCGCAAGCTACAGGGATTAGTGAATTACGGGCAGCCTTAGCCCAAGTTTCACATATGGCTGAAAATCTTGTTAAGCTCGGAACGATGGGGCAAGCTGGAAAACAATGAAACAGAACTTGTAAGCTGATAAAAGATAAAAGCTAATAAAAACCGGTTTTTTTTATTAATTATGTCTAGACGTTATTAACTAAATATTGTGTAATTTGATATTACAGAGTGGGAGCGGGGGGATTGCCAACAGTAAAAATTTGTATTTTACAACCAGCAGTTTCAAAACTTGGGAAGAGGGGGAGAAAAATGAAAAAGAATGTACTTATTTTGGTTGTATTTGCTGTTTTTTGTATTTCTTGTGTAGCTTTAGCGGCAAATAATCCCTTTGATGACGTACCGGTTAATCACTGGGCGTACGCTGCGGTTAACCAACTGGCTAAGGCCGGCGTTATCGACGGCTACGGCAATGGAACATTTCAAGGCGATAAGACCTTGACGCGTTATGAAATGGCGGTAATTGTCGGCAAGGCGATATCCCATTCAGCCAAGGCTGACGCTGAAAATAAAGCGCTGATTAATAAATTGTCAGTGGAATTTAAAGATGAGCTAACTAACCTGGGCGTCCGTGTGGACAAGCTGGAAAAGAAGAGCGATAAGCTTACTGTTAATGGATTTCTTCATGTTTCGAACCAATCCTGGCGTAATAC
>NZ_FNAM01000097.1 GCF_900101845.1 Sporomusa acidovorans
TCAATATCGCTAGAATAATTGCCTGATCCGCGAGTCGGAACATCGCCGTTATTTTCTCTGGCGATTTTAAGCCATTTTGTTAATGTGCTATATCCTATTCCTAAATTTGATGCACAACCCTTAACGCCAAGATCTGAATGGTCGTAATAATAACGGACGGCATCTTCTTTGAATTGTTGAGTCTGTTGCTTTGCCATTGTATGTTCCCCCTATATCATTTATTGTAATCCTTCTGGGGAACACCCTCAATTCAATTTGTTCTATTTATATTCTAGCACCATAGCATTCCTAAATTTTCGCTAAGAGCAACTGAGAGAATGGGAGAAGGACTTGTACCCAATTTCCTTCTTCTGGGTAATCAAAAATTTTGCCGTAGATTAGTTTAAAGGCTCAACCTGCAGATATCAACTGCTTGTTGAGCCTTTTTACCGCGCAAAACTTCCGATTGAACCCTTTATGAATCGTCCCAGTGAGTCATTAGGTATCCCCTGTTGAAATTATATATTTTAACAAGGGTTTATACTATTTTGGAAGAATAAGTTAAATGGAGAGGCGGTACTAATGCTAAGTGTTGGGATTTTGATGGATGTAACAGAGTAGAGTTATTAAATAGCCCTTTCTTCACAGCGATTTTGTGATTTATATTTATTCTTTTTATGAATTAGTCATTTTACAGAAGAGTTCTTGTATTTTTACATCTGGGTGATGATAGCGTTCTTTATTGGTGGAGTCTTGATTGTATTCAATAGCTTCCTTTGGACACCAATGTATGCAAGATAAGCAGTATTCACAGTGATGTTGCCAATACGGTCGGTCATGGAGAATGCTAATGTTATTTGCGGGGCATATTTTCATGCAAATTCCACAGCCATTACAGGTTGATTTCGTCCAAAAATTTGCGTCCATATTGTTGGGGCTAAAAGACTGATAGATAGCCTCCTCGGCAGGATAATTAGCAATATTATCAATCTTGATATTTATCTTGTTGTGAATCGCTGTGGCAACGGTAATCGTTTCCTGTGGCTGACTATTAATTCTATCAATAAAATCTTGTTTGGGATGTGGATAATACATAAACCACATGTTACCTGGCATAGGTATGCCAAATGTTGCCGACAAACTTCCGCCTTTGCTGTTCAATATACTATTTAATTGTTGGAAGGAAATAGCGGCAGAACCGCCGTAGTTAGCGACGGCGAAATAATAAACACTATTATAAACAGGCATGTTTTCAACAAACTGACTAACCATGTGCGGTAATCCTCGAAAGTAGACAGGAAAAACAAAGCCAATTTTATCCGAACCTGTATCTTCAAAGCTGTTGTTATCTTTGCAGATTCTTACGATTTTAGTGTATTCCAAATATTTTTTTAAGTCTTTTGCTATTTTTAATGAATTACCCGTACCGGTAAAATAATAAATGGTTGTACTCACATTAGTCACTCCCTTAATTTTTATTGTAATGTAATAATAGACAATATAATTAAGAATAACAAGTAGATACTTAAAAGTATCATAGTATGCATTTATATACTATTGAGCTATATTGCCTTTTACAGACACCGTGAATGGCTGGTGCAATAAAAACAGGAGGTGTTCTACTTAACGGAAAATGATTAAATCTACAACTTGGAAGAAGCGAGGGGACACAAAATCTACTTCGCAACAACACTGATTTTATGCTTCTGGAGGGGGACCGGGGCTTGGCACAACAGAAGCAAAGTGTGCGGCCCGGTGCTTCTTCTAGCAGGTAGTATTACAATATAAGGTTGTGGGAAATATGGGGAAATATATTAACGGAGAGCGGTGCTATTATATTGATTGGTTGAGGATAATAGGAGTGATGTGCGTATTCTTTTTTCATAATACTAGATTCTTTGACCTTATGGATTGGGAATTGAAAAATAAAGAGACTTTTTTAGAACCTACAGTCTTTGTTATGTTCGTTAACTTCTGGATAATGCCACTGTTTTTTATGTTGGCAGGTGTAGGAACTAATTTTGCATTAAAAGTCAAAACGACCAAGCAGTACATTCGGGACAGATATTGGAGATTTGTTATTCCTTATATATTTGGAATATTTATTCTTATACCGCCGCAGAGATATGTGGAGTGTTTGAGCAAAGATAAGTTTTCCGGAACATTTTTAAACTTTTTACCTTGGTATCCAGAACATAAGTTGTTTATCGGAAATTTTGGCTTTAGTCCGGTTTGGTTTGGAGAACCAGGGACTCATTTATGGTTTTTGGCTTTTTTATTTATTTTTTCGGTAATTGCTTTGCCTATCATACGTTATCTGAGAAGCGAAAGCGGCGTGAAACTTATGAAACTTCTTAGGACTGCGACTGCTTGTGAAAAAATAGGAGGCATATATCTTTTTGTGGTACCGCTTGCCTGCACTAAAATATTATTACAGCCTATTTATCCGAAATATTCATCATGGGCAGATTTTACATTTTGGTTCTTAATTTTTATTTTTGGTTACATATTATTTTGTGATAAGAAGTTTATTGAAAGTGCTGAACGACATAAATACATTTCATTAGGAATTGGTATACTATTTCTAGTAATATTGTTAGTGCTCTTCACCTCTTTTTTGGATTATTTGAAAAGCTGGTGGGATCATCCTGACTATTCATTAGGTTGCATATTTTTTCATGTAATGTGGGCTATTACAACATGGTCGTGGCTGATGTTTTTCTTGGGAGCAGGTAAAACGTTCCTGGACTTTCGAACTACATGGTTAAGTAGAATTAACGAAGCGGTGATGCCGTTTTATATGCTACATCAGACGATTATTTTGCTGATAGGTTTTCAGATCATACAATGGAACATTAATGCATGGTTCAAATATATCGCGATCAGTTCCTCATCATTTATTGTTATCATTGCAATCTATTATTTTATTATAATGAGGTTTAATTGGTTACGTATATTATTTGGAATGAAACCTCTTGGAAGTAGTGTTATTTCACAAAGCTATGTAAAGGGAATAAACTGAGCTATTGATTGACGCAACTAAAGAAAAAACATAGGGACAGGGATGTTGTTTCGAAAAAACATAGGGACAGGGATGTTGTTTCTATGTAAGAAAATTGATATAATTTCCTCAGAGGTGAAGAAAGTGCAAGAAGGTCAAGAGAAAAGCGGTAGTGGAATATATCATATCATATTTGAAGATGATGAAGATCGGTTGAAATTAATCGAAGACCTTGCGAAATATAAAGAAATCAACCAATGCCGGATTTTTGCTTATTGCTTAATGGATAATCATGTACACTTTTTGTTGTAAGAACCCAAGAGCCTATTAGTATGATGATACAACGAGTCAGTTCAAGCTACGTTATTTGGTATAATCGTAAGTATGAACGATGTGGTCATTCATTTCTAAAGATGCAAAACAGCCGTTTATGCAGTGTGAGCAAGAGGATACGATTAATACAGGCATAGTTAACATAATCAAAGAAGGTGCTTGTATGAGGTGGAACATTAAACCGATAACGCCACAATGCGGAATTTGCAAGAAACTATATTCACCTCGTGATGAAGATGGTTCTGGCTTATGTCCAAAATGCAGACCCCTTTCAGTTAGATACACCAAAACTGAAAGGGGTTGTATAATTATGCAACAAAAAATTATGATTACCGAATTAAATAAGCCATCGACTAGAGCATTGAAAGCCTTTAATCAAAAGAAACATTATCCCTGTCCCCATGTTTCTTTCGTCCCTGTCCCCATGTTTCGTCAATCCTTTTAAAATGAAATATATTGCATCCTTGAAATTCATTTTAGCAGTATCTTTTGTAAAATATGTGCTTTTGGTACGGTTGGTAAGCATAAAAAGGGAATCGTTAATTTGCTCTCTGGCTATCTCAAGAGAAGTCATAAATTTTTTTAACATCATTATATCACCCAACAATGAGAGGATATACCCTGAAAAGGGTATATCCTCTCATTGTTGGGATACCTCTAAAAAGTCAAGTGTTTTTATTGTTTCTCTAAACTTTTTCTGTTTTTTTACCATTTACCTTTTTGTTACAGTTAAGCTTTATGACATTGGCCTGACGTCCCCTGGCGTCCCCCTCACTCCATAAAAAATTAAGTGCATAAGTTCTTTCGAACTTACACACTTAATTTTACACTGCCTGTCCCTACTCACAGCCTATTATGCCGATGAGACTCTATTGCTTCAATTTGTTCTTTAAAATCTCCACAATAGTCTTTTCGGTTCCTGTCATTCCAGGAGCAGCGATCAATCCCATATTCCTCATGGTCTCTTCCGGGGTTTTTCCGTTTATTCCGTGCACGTCAAAAATATAGGCTCCTTTCATGGCAAAGTCTACAGACGCATACGCCGCATCCACCGCCGCAATTCCTTTCATCGTACATCCCTGATTGCCTCCATCGCAAATCATTCCAGTAATGCTGCTTGCCATATTATTCAATGTATGTGCCATCATTTCTACTGTGCCTCCCCGTAGATAGATGAGAGCGCATGCCATACCGGAGCCTGCGGCAATCGCGCATCCGCAAAATGCAGATAACCTTCCAGAGTATTCTTTGATGTACATGCAGATTAAATAACTCAAAGCCGTTGCACGGAGTAGCTGCGCTTCTGTATATCCGTTCACTTTATATGCCGCATACAAGGGCATTGTCGCAATAATTCCATGGGCGCCGGAACCTGTAATACTCATGGCGGGCTTATCCAGACCAATAACGCGCGCCTCGATTGCTGCGTTGCACAATAAGGATGCGGTAGCCTTCTCGTTTTCGGATATTTCTTTTCCGCCGTTGATTTCCAGTAGATGACGTGCAAATGTGGTTCTAGGGTTTTTCAGCCCCTCATGGAATAGCTCCAGATTTACTTTATAAGCATCTCTTATAAAACTGATTTCTTCAATGTCCACAGTTGTGATATACTCGTATAACTGCTGAAGCGTATACTTATGTATAAGCGATGCATCTTCCGCTGTTTTCTCTGCTTCACTCGTATCTGCCTTTTTTTCATCTTCCGTTTTCAATATAACCTTACCGTTTACAGTTATCTTTGTAATATTGGTATGGGAATCACGGATTGTCACTACTGCAGCATCCCTCTCGGTCATAACGGTAGCTTCAATAAAAATACAGCTTGTAATTCCACTGAGTACTACCGAAACTTTTCCTGCATCCACCAGTTTATGAGCGGCTTCATTGTCAGCCTCCGTCACATCTGCCAATGCTTCCAGCCCTTTCTCTGCATTTCCGGCAACGCCTCCTAATGCCGCCGAAAATACGTTGCCGACTTCTTTGCTGTTTGGTATCCCACATGTAAACGCATTTTTATACATCCCACTGTTCATCGCTACATTTATTTTTACGATTTCTCCATTGGTATAACAGCGCGCCTTTGCGACTGCAAATGCTATTGCGCCAGGTTCCGTTACCCCAAGGGCCGGTTTCATATCGCTCTTAATCAGCTGTGATAGTTCATGCATAACATAGTCCTCCCTTTTTATAAGTGTACTCTCTCGGAAACCCGAGATATTATATGGATCAAGGCATTTAGCCTTGGTCTTTTTGCAGTTTTCCTCCAAAATAGACGTGTCGAAAATTTGGGACTTGACTTTTTTGAAACGCCCCCATAATCGCGATGAAGACATCTTTTTGTCTACCTTCGCTGATGGTGGTGATTTTTTTGTTGAAAACGACCCGTTCTCATCGACAATTTCAGGACTTTCTAAAAGAGCAGTTGCAAATCCACTACTTAAAAC
>NZ_FNAM01000045.1 GCF_900101845.1 Sporomusa acidovorans
AGTTGATGATGTTAGGCTTGGCACGGCCGCGCATTCCTACCGTAGCCCATGGTTTTTCCACAGGCGTATCGCTCTTTTCCCTGATTTCAACGGGTTCCATCATTTGACCGAGAACCCCGTCCCCTAATAGCATAACAGGATTGCGATATTGATCGGCCAAGGCAAAACCGGTCATGGTCAGGTCTACCATTTCCTGAACGGAATTGGGAGCCAGCACGATATTGTGATAATCGCCATGGCCGCCGCCCTTGGTAGCCTGGAAATAATCGCCCTGGGCCGGCTGGATGCCGCCAAGCCCCGGACCGCCGCGCATAATGTTGACAATAAAACAGGGAAGTTCGGCGCCGGCAATGTAGGAAATGCCTTCTTGTTTCAGGCTGATTCCCGGGCTGGACGAGGAAGTCATCACTCTGGCGCCCGCCCCGGCCGCCCCATAGACCATGTTGATGGCCGAGATTTCACTTTCTGCCTGTAAGAACACGCCCCCCAACTGCGGCATACGCCGGGACATGTATTCCGTGATCTCAGTTTGCGGCGTAATTGGATAGCCGAAATAATGGCGGCAGCCTGCGGCAATCGCTGCCTCGGCAATCGCCTCATTGCCCTTCATGAGTACTTTTTCCGACACATTTACCACTCCCTTATTTATAAATCTTAATGACTAAATCCGGGCATGTTTTTGCACAAAGGCAGCAGCCCACACATTCCGAATCATCGGGACAGGTTGCATAATTGTAACCTTTGCCATTAAAAGTTGACGACATAACAATCAGCTTTTTGGGGCATGCCACTTTACACAATTCGCAGCCTTTGCATCTTTCCTGGGAAAATTCCAGTTTTGCCATCATCATCACTCCTTAATGAATTATCGGACATCTATATTCATGAAAAACTTGTTCATCCTACTTGGTGCCAACTTAACCACGAAAACCCAGTTCCGCAGATATTGCTTCCGCCTTTCCCTTCATTAGCCGTACCACCGACTCACGCCTCTTTTCCGTAAACCAAGCCGTCGCTCCCGAAACAGTGATAGCCGCTTCAATTTTTCCATTGGCATTCATGATGGGCGCGCCCAGACAGGTAACCCCCTCGATCGTTTCATTGCTGGCGACCGAATAGCCTTGCTCTCTTACATTGGCCAGTTCTGTCATCAGCATCTGCTTATCAGTAATGGTTTTATCCGTATACCGGGTTAGAGGCTCAGCCGTCACCTTTTCCAGAAATTCATCGGGACTGTAGGCAAGAAACACCTTTCCCAACGCCGAACTATGAAACGTATTGCAATAATCGAAACGGGGTATAAGAAAAACAGGTCGGGTTGGCTCGACTTTATCAATAATCGTTAACTGTCCGGCAGATAAGACAGCCAGCAGCACAACCTCCTCGGCTTCTGCCGCCAGTTCTTTCAGATAGGGAGAAGCAATTCTCCGGATGTTCAAACGTTCAGTACATGCCAGTCCCAAGGGCATCAGCCGAAATCCCAGTGTATAATGGCCTGTGTCGGTCTGGCGAACAAAATCCCTTGCTAACAAGGTCTGCAACAGATTATGAACCGTACTTTTCTGGACTCCCAGTTGTCTGCTGATTTCCGTTACTCCCATTTCCCGCGGTGAGCTTTCCAGAATAAAAAGAAGTTCTATCGCACGATCTACGGAAGCAACTAAATATTTGTTTTTATCTTTAGCGGGTTTTCTCCCTTGGTTCATTATAAATTCCTCACTAGCGCCAGGTGTTCATTTATACTGAACGCCGTTCTTTTGCCTTATTAATTCTACAGGAAATGTAAAATTCCTTTTGCCTTTCATTTTGTTCGGATATTTTTATCATACTGTTTTCAACAAGAAAAAATGCCGGTCTTTCCCGTAACCTGTCGTTGCGATTGGATATGGTAAGCAGGGAAAAAGAAACGCAAACCAGAAAATGTTGTTATAGAATATTCACGATAGGAGCTAATATCATGCAATATGACCTGCTTAACAAGGTCGCCGTGATTACCGGCGGAACTTCAGGCATCGGTTTTTCCACCGCGAAACTTTTTCTCGCCAACGGTGCGAAAGTGATTATTGTCGGCCGTGATTCCGCCAAAGGCCAGGCGGCCAGGCACTCGCTTGCGGCAATTGCCGACGATGTTGATTATGTGCCCGGAGACGTTTCCCTGCCCGCAGACTGCAGGAACATCATCCAGCAGACAACCATACGGTTTGGACAACTTGATATTTTAGTGAACTCAGCCGGCAGTTATCAGGAAAGTATCATTACCGACGTCAGTGAAAACGATTACAATACCATTATGGATGTCAACGTAAAAGGCACTTATTTCATGTGCAAATCGGCTATGCCTGAACTGCGTAAAACCGGTGGCGGCTCAATCATCAACCTCGCTTCTGACGCCGGCATTAACGGCAATCTTTTGTGTACCGCTTACTGCGCTTCCAAAGGAGCGGTCATTGCCTTCACCAAGGCATTAGCGTTGGAATGTGCTCCTTACGGCATCCGCGCCAATTGCGTATGTCCGGGTGATGTGGCCACTCCCCTGCTGGACCGTCAGCTTGACGATCCCCAAAACATCTGCACGCTTGCGGATATGGCAAAATTATATCCGCTTGGCCGCATTGCCCAACCGGCCGAAGTCGCCCATGTCATTTCATTTTTGGCCACTGCCGCCGCTTCCTTTGTGACCGGCGCAGTCTGGACGGTGGATGGCGGCCTGACCGCCTGTTAAAAAAAAACCGCGCGCGCATTATTCTTATACATAGGAAAAGGCTTAGCTTGTGCCAATTCTGACAGAATCGGTGCTGTCGCGCAAAGATTGCCCCAAATACAACAAAAAACGGCTTCCGGCTTACTGCCGATTGCCGTTTTTGGTTGTAAAACCAATTTGTAAAAGATAAGAAATTACAACCAGATTTATACAACAAACGTGAATGTAGTAAATATTAGGGTTCTGTCAAGGAGTTTACTGTCTACGGCTAGCTTTCATTGCCAATTGGCTTAAATTTGTCATCTCCGGTGAGGCCCCGCCTATGGCAGACACATCGGTGCCATGAACATCAAAAGGAACATTAAGCCGGGAATAATTGGCATGTTGCTTGGGTAGATTGTTCTTTTCCATAGTTTTTCCTCCTTTAAAATAACTGACGATCAACCAATATTATTATTAATAAAAATTAACTAGCTCATGCGAGGGACTTATTGCCTTGAATAACAGCAACTCCATTATTTTATTTGTCTTCCAACGCGACTTCCACTTGCTTCATCTTACCAAGCGCTAAGCCTTCAGGAATATAAACTAATTGGTAATTTGTATTCTATGACTATAGGCATTATGAACGACAAAGCCATCATCCAGAGGGGAATACTCTACCCAATAGGTCACGGCAACCGGCTGATAATAGACGATAAAATGCCCATTTTCCGGATTTTCCAATCTGTTGCCTGTACTTTCCGCATAAGCAATCACTTTTGTGACATCCTCAACCAGAATCATCCTGTCATCCATAATCTGTCTTACACTTTTAGGGATAGTCACTTTAACGTCAGGCTGCGACTCTCCCACTGTTTCACCCCAAATTTCCCGCAATAGCGACGTTTTTACATGAGCCCGATTTTCTTGTCGCTGTGAATAGCCGGGTACTTCCCGTTCTGCCAAGTTATCCTGCTCATTGCTAAAAATCATGTCCAAAAGATGGTAAACATGTTTGCCCTGACTGGCAAAATTATCACGGCACATGGCGCAATAGGTAACATAGTCTGTTTCACTTTCTTTGATTCGTTTGCTTATTACTTTATGGGCAACTTCTTTATTGACGTAAATCATCAGACCACCATACCCACAACATGTTGTATGATCGCGGTTATGAGGCAGTTCTTCTATTTTATGGCCCAGTTTGCTCAGAATATTCCGTATGCTGGTTTGTAATTCAACTTCATGCCTTGTCGTACAACTATCATGAATAGCCAGCCTTTGGGGCTCCATTCCTGATTCTGTACCGGCCGGCAATCCAATGCTCTCCAAAACTGTCCATATCATTTCCACAGGCATATCCGGCAAATTGCGTTTAAACATACTAAAACAGCTCGGACAAGCTGTAATTACCTTAGGACTGCCTAAGGCTCGCCAATTTCGCTCAATTTTTTGTACTGTTTTTTTAAATAATCCTTCTTGGCCGGCCCAGTTGGCCGGAGCCCCACAACAGCCAAGCATAAGTCCGACACCACCGTCAATTTTTTCACACAAAAAGTTATAAATTTTCCTTATGACCTGTGGTGAGGAGGCAGCGAGCTGACAACTAGGGAAAAACACCATCTTGCTAGCTGTAAAACCAGGCTGATGCCTATTAAGTACGAAACGTTCGCTATTGCTAAATTCCATATCCCTTAAGGCAAATTCATGGGCCGATGGTGGCATTTTTCCCTTACTGACCATCATTTGCCGCGCTTCTTGGCATATTTCCCCCATGTTTAAATTCCCCGGACACACTTGTTCGCAAAGCCCGCATAAACTACACGAGTTAATCATCTTATTTGCATGATGGATTCCCATGACAATTGACAAATTGTTGTATACTTCACGCGCATATTTCTTGGGATAGCCACGGTAATGCGCAAGATATTCGCATGCTTTCACACACTCCAGACACTCGCATGCCAGACAACGGTTGGCCTCCTGCGAAGCCTCCTCTTGACTGTAACCGCTGGCAGGGTCGGCTGCAGTCACCATCGGCCGTGGCTTTACACCGGCAATATTCGTATAGAGTGATGTCTTATATGAGCCCTCTTTCCCCCTGTTGGCAGTAAGGGATACCCCCTGCAAAAACCTGTCAATCGAAATTGCAGCAATCTTGCCGTCGGCTATGGATAAAGCCGGTGATCTATTTTCACAGCCTAAACGAAGACTGCCGCCGGCAAAAACCTTAGCCTGGCTTGTAGCCAAGGTTACAGGATCAATCGCCAACCTTCCAGTAATATCCTGTTCCAGCCCCAAGTCCAAAGAGTTTAGTTCTTCGCACCCCACACCTAAATAAACCGCATCAAAATTCTCGCCAAGGTCGGCAAAAGACATGATTGACCCACCACGATTACCAATCGCCATATTATAATTAATCTCTACAGGCAATTTCTCAAAAATTGCAAAATCCTTGCGTATCAACTCTCGGGGCAGCCGGTTTTCCGGGATATCCCAGATGCTCCCGCCCAAGCGGCCTGTCGCTTCAAATATAACCACCTTGTATCCTTTGCGGCTAAGCTCCAGCACTGCAGTTAAACCACTCAACCCCGCTCCCACTACGGCTACCTTCTGATTTTTCAGCGGTGGAATTATTAGTTTGGGAGCATTTTGGCACTTGTCAGCGCAGATTTTTTCCAAAGCATTGATAGCGATAGGCTCATCAATTTCATTGCGTTTACACCCCGCTCGGCAGTGCTCAGCGCAAATACGGCTGATAATCCCCGGAAAAGGCACCATCTTGTGAAATAATTCGTAACCCTTGTCATAATCACCCTTACGAATAGCGGTAATCATACCGCGCACATCGACGTGCACCGGACACCCGGCGGTACAACCGGGCGGATTGTCTTGAACGCATTTTGCTTCCCGTTTACGCAATACTTGTTGGTCCATACTAATCTCTCGTTCCTTTACTTTTTATATTAGATAAGGCTGCCTCATAATGAAGCCTAAAACGAACAGATCTTCAACCTGTTCGTTTTAGGCTATTCATTTGGGTAAACACATACTATTAAGATGTCGCCTTATTGTACACGTAGTGACGAAAAAGCTTATTGGGGCATAGCTGCTTTGATTTTTTCCGGAAGAGCAGGTACTGAGTAAACCCGGGCACCACAGGCGTTGTAGATAGCGTTAAGGATAGCGGGATGCGGGGCGGTAAGCGGAGCCTCACCTACACCGGCTGCGCCATACGGTCCATGTTCGCGCGGCGTGATGTTGTAGATAATTTCCATGTCGTCAGGGATATCATAAATAAACGGCAAACCGCAGCCAACCAGGCTGGTATGTTTCTTGAGGTCGTCGAAATCTTCGGTAAGAGCAAGGCCGATACCTTGCGCCAAACCGCCATAGATTTGGCCGTCAGTAGTCGCCTTGTTGGTAATTGTACCGATATCAGCGATTGTTGTAAATTTAACAACTTTAGCTTTACCGGTCTTCCTATCAACTTCCACTTCCGGCATAAATATTTCGTACATATAAACCGGGAACGGATTGCCTTGACCTGTCTCAGGACTGCAGTCGGTACACATAGAAGCAGCCCATTTGCCTTCATACCGGACCGGAATATTTTCAGCAACCATTTCATTATAAGTCCGATAGGTGCCGTCAGCTTTACGCATGGCGTTCACCAGCATTTCGCAGCCAACCCGGATGGCGTTACCGGTCATTACGTTTTGCCGGCTGCCGCCGGACGGACCGCTGGGCGGAGTGATTGAGGTATCATTGAGAACGAGTTTTATTTGTTCCGGCGTAATCCCCATCTTACGCAGCGTTTCATGAGCGTGAGTCAAAGATCCAAGATCTGCACCTTGGCCGTGATCTTGCCATGAGTTATAGATTGTTACAGTATTATCTTTGTTCAATTCAACATAGGCTACTGAGCTGTCAGGACCGTCAAGACCGCAGCCGTAAATTCCAAGAGCTAACCCTACCCCTCGTTTTTTCTCAGGAGTTGAGAAATCTTTACAACGCTTTTTCGCTTCTTCCCATAGCGGCCGCAACCTGTTAAACATATTTTCAAAACAGTACACTTCCGGTTCTTGACCTGTAGGAGTAGTAGCGCCAGGGCGGTAAATATTCTTGAAGCGCAATTCCAATGGATCCATACCAAGTTTCTCAGCCAGTTCATCCATAGCAATTTCTGACGCCAGGAAGGCTTGTGGCGAACCATAAGCCCTGAAAGCGGAACCCCAGGCGTGATTCGTACAAACCGTGCGGCCTTTACCGCGAATATTTGCGATATCATAACCGGCACCGGTAAACTGAGCTTGACGCAAAGTCAGCAAATCGCCGAATTCGCTGTACGGACCATGATCAATGGACCAATCGGTTTCCATAGCCAAAAGCTTACCGGATTTATCGGCGGCAAGCCTGCACTTGACAAAACCGGGCGAACGTTTGCCCGTATAGGTAATATTCTGGAACATATTAAATACCAGGGAAACAGGTTTGCCGTCGCAGGCCAGACAGGCGACACCTAATAGTGCTTCATTGGTCGGGCTGAACTTGTAGCCGAAAGTAGCGCCAGTCGGGTTAGCAACAAGCCGTAGTTTTTCAGGTTCAATACCAATGCCGGCAACGATCATAGCATGGTGCAAATGCAGTGCGATACTCTTAGATTGAATAGTCAAACGGCCCTCTTCATCGATATATGCACAGCCGCAGTCAGGCTCAAGTGGGAGATGCGGCTGACGGCTGCAGTAAGTATTCGTTTCCACAACTACATTGTTGGGGTCGTCAAAATACGGTTTGGTTTCCCCGCCTTTTACAATTCCTTGCTCATAATAAATATTAGGTGTACCGGGGTGAATTTCTATAGCGTCAGGTGCCATTGCGGTTGGTGCGCTCATATATGCCGGCAACAGTTCAAGGTCAACCTTCACTTTCTTGGCTGCTTCCCGGGCGTGAGCTTCCGTATCGGCGGCAACGATGGCTATCGCATCGCCGAATTGGAATACTTTTTCATCACAAAGGATGGGACGATCCCAACCGTCGCCTTTATTGCTGGGGAAGGTAATAAGGCCGGTGATCCGATTTTTCCCTTTGACGTCCTTGTGGGTGACAACTTTATATACACCCGGCATTTTTTCAGCTTCGGAAGTGTCAATCCCTTTAATATTTGCATGAGAAACTTCAGCTTGCACTAACGCCAAACGCAATGTTTCTTTAGGCATTTGCAAGGCAACATCTGCCCCGAAATCCCAGGTTCCGGTAACCTTTGCCAAAGCCGAAGGACGATGATAAGTGGTTGAATAAATCTTGTTTCCCGCAGGCGCGTACAGTAATTCTTCTTTGCGCATTTCACCGCGAACAACCTTGGCTGCTGCCATGACAGCATCAACTAATGGCTTGTAACCGGTGCAGCGGCAGGCATTACGGTTTTTCTGGAACCAGTCGCGAACATCATCTCTGGTAGGATTTTGGTTAGTATCAAGCAGAACTTTGGCAGACATGATGAATCCAGGGCTACAGAAGCCGCACTGCGCACAACCATACGCCATCCAGGCAACTTGCAACGGATGAAGATTATTAGGAGTAGCAAGACCTTCAATAGTGATAATTTTGGCATAATCGTCCACTTTCTTCATTTTAACTATACAGGAGCGCACAACTTTGCCATCTAGAATGATAGAGCAAGTGCCGCATTGTCCTTGGTTGCAACCAACCTTACATCCGGTTAAAAGCAACTGTTCCCGGAGCACATTTGCTAGTGTGGCTTCCGGGTCAACAATCAGCGTTCTTTCCAAGCCATTAATATGTAAAACTTTTTTTTGCACGTTTCGTCCCCCTTGCCTCCATCTACTTTGATTATAAAACTTCCAATTCCCTATTATAGTTTTTTTCTTTTTTTACCTTACTATACCCAGTGGTAGGAAAACAAAAATTTTTAGTGCGACAGCCCCTTCTTGCTTATTATCTGAAAGGTATACTTTCTGATAACGCAAATAAGCCGGGACGGCGAATCTTTTAGACTCGCTAGCCCGGCTTGCTTCTTTTTAGAAGCTATATCCGTACTGAAGTTATTAAAACACTCTATACCGCTATTGACTTACTATGACAAACCGGTTTCAGTTCAAGAAAACAAGGATTGCTATGTAGCCGTTTATCCATATACACAGTTTCAAGATTCTCTAATTTTTCCCTTCTTATTATATAATCCTGACTTAGCCAAAAAGGAAAGCCGCCTGGCAAAAACTTATGCGTATGCAGACAAATTGTCTGATAGCCGTATTGCTCACAATAGTTCTCTATGGCAGCCACCAACATACTGGCAATTCCCTGGCGGCGCAGTGAACGTTTTATATAACAGCGGGACAACTCGGCAGTAGCTGAATCATCATAACAACCACGCACTGCCTCCAGCCTGTCATCGTATGGCCTGATGGCAACGGTTCCCACAACCTGTCCGTTACTGTCAAAAACGGCAAACATCGCAGAATTATCAGGTATAATATACGCATTCTCCATGTTGGCAAGATCCCAGCGTACTGCTACGTCAGGTATATTAGGATATATCTCTTGCAGCATGGGGATGATGAAATCAAGAACAGATTGAATATCTCTTGCCGTAATCTTGCGAATCGTCCAGTCTTTATGCTTAATTTCCATGTTAATCCACTCTCCTTTTTCAGCCGACGTTAAGCCGTCACATTCACTATTGCCAAGTATTTCCTGGTTTTTTCAATAAAAAAAGCATGAAAAACCAAAGGACTCCATGCCCCTAATGGCTTCATGCCTAAATATCTTATGCAACATAGTACATAATCCAAATCGATCCCGTAAGAGTCTTCATAACTCTTTATCTGGTGGAGCGTCTATGTTGAAAGCGTAAAAGAACTCGTGGGAATTTTTTCGCAAGGCGAGGCGGAGGAGGTGCGCATATCGGGAATATGTAAACCGACGACAACGAAGCATTGCGGGAAAAGGCCCGCGAAGTAATTATGATTTCAGCGTAGACGCTCCACCAATATTTATTGTACAATACTAATTTGTTGTTGTAAAGAGTAAAACCGTATATGTGTCAAAACAGGATAAGAGTGGCGGCGAGCTTACTCATACCCTCTCAGGTTTCAAAGGGAATAACTGAAGCCAGCAGAGCTTTTGCATACTCATTTTGCGCATTAACCAAATTACCGCTCATAAGTTGTTCCACAATTTCACCTCTATACAAAAATACAATCTTATTACACAAATGCGCCACAACCTGTAAGTCGTGAGCCACAAAGAGATAGGTCATGTTCATTTCCAGGCGAAGCTTGTGGAGCAGATTCATTGCCTGCGTTTGAACTGATACGTCCAAAGAGCTAATAGCCTCATCCAAAACGAGGAATCTCGGATTAGTGGAAATGGCTCTGGCAATACAGACACGCTGAAGCTGCCCGCCGCTCAGTTCATGAGGATAGCGGCCTTTTAGACCCGGCGCCAGGCTCACTTTAGCCAAAAGGACATCAATTTCACCATCTAAGCTTCCCTTGCGTCCTAATGCGTGCAGGGGCTCAGCAATGATCTCCCTGATGGTGTACTTGGGATTAACGGAAGAAGTATAGTCCTGAAAGACTACGCTCATTTTCCCCTGATTGGCTTTAATCCATTGGGGAACAGCCTGTCCCTCAATTAAAATGGACCCTTTGCCTTTATCAGGCTTCTCAAGCCCTAAAATCAGCCGGGACAGCGTACTTTTGCCACTGCCGCTTTCACCGATAAGGCCCACGCAGAGTCCTTCTTCAACCGTAAAGGTAACACCTTTTAAAATCTTGACTCTACTACCGCTAAATTTGCCGCCGGCTTTTACATAACTTTTTTCTACATTGTTAATTTCAACTAAATTAGGCACTGACCGCCCTCCGTTTCATGGCTTTTTGGAAAGACTGGGCCAATTCGCGCCTGCTGTCGATCAAATACTTGGTATATTCATGCTGAGGATTCTGGAATATTGATTTTGCTTCACCGTATTCCACCCGCTCCCCACAGCGCATAACCAAGAGCTGATCGGCAAGATACCGCACCACACCCAAATCATGGGAAATGAAAATTACAGCCGCTCCTATTTGCTGCCTTAGCCGCCTAAACTCTTCCACAACCAGACGCTGATTGATGGAATCCAAAGCGGTTGTCGGTTCATCAGCCACAATAATATCAGGTTTCATGGCCAGTGCCGTCGCCACCATACAGCGCTGCAGCATACCACCGGAAAGTTGATGGGGATATTTTTTGAGTACCTGTTCCGGCTCAGGCATATTGACCTTCTTTAAAGCCGTCAGTGCCATCGCCATTGCTTCCGGCCGGGATATTCCTTTAATCTCGCTAAAGGTTTCAGCCAGCTGACTGCCGATCTTCGCCAGCGGATCAAAGGCCGACATGGCATCCTGTAAAATCATGCAAATCCGCTGCCCCCGGATCGCTCGCAGCGTACTTTCCTCTTGTTGCAACAAGTCAAAAATTTCCTGACCGCTTACTAACTCAGCCGTTCCCGCCGTGTGCAGCCAAGGATTGGTGAGGCCCAGGATGGCTTTGACCGTCATCGACTTACCGCTGCCGCTTTCGCCCACAATCCCCAGGCAACTTTTCTTTTTTAGTTCGAAACTGACACCGTGAATGACTTCTTCTTGATTCCTGAGATCAGTGACCTTCAAATTCCGTACAACTAATACATTACTCATCAAGCCACCGCCTTCTTGCGTGTAAAAATAGATAGATGTTTTTTCCCGCTTTTATCCATCTGTGGATCTAAAGCTTCCTGAATACTGTCACCCAAAAAATTAAAAGCGGCGACCACCAGAAAAATGGCAAAACCCGGCGGCAGCATCTGCCAAGGATTCATTATTAAGACCCTTTTTGCCTCATTCAGCATCATGCCCCATTCCGCTGCCGGCGGTTGAACGCCTAAACCTAAAAAGGATAAGGCGGAAATATTCAAAATGATGCCGCCGGCATCCAAAGTAGCCAATACGCAGATTTCTCCCAGGGCGCCAGTCAAGAGATGGTGGCAAATAATATGCCGGGCACTGCAGCCGGACACCCGGGCAAAACAAATGTAGTTTTTGTCCATAAACTGAATGACGATGGAACGGATCATCCGGACATACCAAGCCCATTTAGCGATAACCATAGCGAGTAAAATATTAAAAATCCCGGTTCCCATAACACCGATAATAGCTAAAATCAGCACCTCATTGGGAAAAGACAGCATAATATCACAGACACGCATAATGGCTTCATCTACCCAGCCCCGAAAATAGCCGGCAACAACTCCTAACACAATGCCGATACTGATTGTACAGAACATAGCGGCCAGCGACCAAAGAACAGTTATTTGACCGCCCCACAAAATCCGGGACAAAATATCCCGTCCCAATTGATCTGTTCCTAACCAGTGTTCAGCTGAAGGGGGGGCAAACTTGTCGGCAACATCCTGATGGGCCGGATAATAAGGCGCAATAATCGGCGCAAATAACGATAGTAATATGACAATACCTAAAAAGGCTGCCGTAACAAGTGCTACTTTATCAGCTTTAAATCTTGTCCAAAAACCTGCCATCATGCTCCCTCCTCCTGCCGCATTCTGGGATCAAGAACAGTCACGCCAATATCTACCAGCAGATTGCACACTACAAATAATATGGCCATAATTAGCACATACGCCTGGATGATCGGGAAATCCCGGTCAAAAATAGCGGTAACACAAAGGCGCCCAACTCCGGGCCAGGCAAAAATATTTTCAACGACAACCGTACCGGCAATAAGTTTGGGAATAGACATGCCCACAGCAGTCAATGACGAATGCAGCGAATTTTTTAAAACGTGCTTGGTAATGGTGCTGTTTTTCAAACCTCTGACTTTGGCATATAAAACAAAATTAGCCTGTTTATTTTGAATCATGGTGTTCCTGAGCAGACGCACATAGGTGGCAATATAACCAAGCGCTAATGTCACCGCCGGTAAAACGACGGAAGCGGGCGTGTTCATGCCGCTGGTCGGAAAAACAGGAATTTTTACAGCTAACAGCCACATTAACAAAATTCCTACCCAGAAGGACGGAATGGCTGTTCCTACAAAAATAAGGCCACGAATAAGTATATCCAGGGCACTGCCTTCCTGTAAAGCACAGAATACGCCGGCAGCTATCGATACCGTCAAAATAATCACCAAAGCTGCAGCGGCCAGATACAAGGTAGCGGGAATGGCTTCGGCAAATTCATTGACAACCGGTTGTCTCGTAATATACGACTTGCCGAAATCGCCGTGCAAAGCCTTGGTTATCCAATCAGCATAGCGGGTCATAAAGGGTTTATCCAATCCCAGCTCCTGTCTGATCTCAGCGACATTTTCCTCGGTGGGCGTGGTGCCGCTTACCCGGATAGCTACTTCGGCCGGATCACTGGGACTTAAATTAATAAGAATAAAGGAAAAGAAGGAGATTCCGATAAAAATCGGAATCATCCACAGAATTCGTTTGATGATATAAAATTTCATCGGTTCTCCCCAATCCAGGATATTGGTGCATTATCGCTTCAATCAGTGTCTTACTTGCCAAAATACATCTTTTCAAAGGGAATTTCATATTGAGAATCGTTGAAGCCCACTCCCTGCAAGCCTTTGATGGCAACAGCCTTGGTCTTGGAATAAGAAATGGGAACATAGACGCACTGGTCATTCACATAGGTCAAAATTTCTTTGTATTGTTCCGCCCGCTTGCCGGTATCAGCTTCAATCATAATTTTTGTGATGACATCATCCAGCCACTGTTTTCTCTCCAGGCCTTTTTGGGCCTGACAGTCTCCATGAGCGGGAATTCTCCAGGAAGATACATAAGATTGCGGATCATAGGGCGTGCCCCAGGATAACGAATATTGCAGATCGAAATCACCTGTTCGCTGCCTATCAAGAAAAGCCTGTTTTTCTTCAGCCAGAATATTCATTTTAACGCCCACGGCTGCCAAATCCGCCTGGACGGATTCGGCAATAGTCCCTTCCTGCGCGTTCTTGGCGTTATAGGAAAAAGTCACTTCGCATTTCTTGCCGTCTTTGACACGAATGCCGTCGTCACCTTTAATCCAGCCGGCTTCATCCATTAGTTTGTCAGCTTGCGCCGGATCGTAGGCGAATGTTTTTAAAGCAATATCGCAAAACGGCACAGTTTTCGACATCAAAGTATCGGCCTGATCTTCAGATCCGTTTAATATTCCTTGTATGATATTTTGCTTGTTGATAGCATGTTCAAAAGCTTGACGAACTTTCAAGTCCCGGGTAACAGGCGCATTGGTGTTTAACAGAATAGCGCGGGAGGCAACCGGCGGACTGAGATACGTTTTATAGGTTCCTTCCCTTTCCAGTTTCTTATAAGAATCCAAGTCAATCTGATCACCGTCCGCCCCGAACAGGAGGTCTATCTCCCCTTTTTGCAGCGCCAGCAAGATAGTCTGCGGATCAGGCATAACTTTCCAGTTCAAAGTGGCAACTTTGGTTTTTTCACCCCAGTAATTTTCGTTGCGAACAAAGGTGGCGTACTGATTTTTCCGATGTTTGGCCAAAATCCAGGGACCGGTTCCCACATAGCCATTGACGCCATTATGGGTTGTGCCGTTAATAAAGCATTTGGGCGAAATGAAACGGAACGGCCTGGTCAGCCCCAATTCAACCAGCGTTGGATAATACGGATGCTTTAGTACTAATTTAAAGGTATGGTCGTCAACAACCACGTTTTCTTTGATTTCATTAACCATGTCCAGCCATTGATGCCGCTTGATGTTAGCCACAATGGCATCCATATTTACCTTGACCGCCTGGGCGTTAAACGGTTCTCCGTCAGTAAAAGTAACGCCTTTGCGCAAATGGAAGGTATATTCCAAGCCGTCGGGCGAAATTTCCCAACTTTCCGCCAGTGACGGCACAACTTTGCCGCCTTCGTTTTTGGTCAACCCCTCAAAGACCATATTTTGAGCGGCCATTTCTCCCAGATATAAATGCGGGTTGATGTCACGGATATCTTTCGTGCTGGCGTAGTTAATTTCATTTCTGCCGGCAACACCCGCATTGCCGCCGCTACTTTGGCTGCAGCCGGCAACCAGGCTGGTGCACAAAGCAATTGTCAATACCAATGCTAGAATTTTATTGAAATTCATTTTAACTCTCCTTTTTAATCGGTTACCTTTATAAGCTTTTTGACAAAAAAAAGGCATGAGCCACCAAGCAAATATATATTTGCTTGGTATGACTTCATGCCATGTTCTGCTACTTTATGCTATTGATTTGTACAAATTCTTACACCATTTGCAAATTTTCAAATTCGCACTTATGTATAAATATTATCATTTTTAGATGATTTTGTAAATACAGTTGTGATTTTTTTATCATAAACGGCTGGAGAAAAATCAATATTGTTAAATAATCAGCCAAGCCACGCCCAATTTATAAATAATCCGGTGCAAACCAACAGCCCTACGGCACTCATAGTGATTAGGCAGTAGAAAACGGCGTCAGGAAGCTTCGCCAAGAATAAATAGACTGGCAATATAACCAGGACAAAACGGGCCATACTGTAAAGCGGATAAATGGGAGAGGTTGAAAACATGGGCACGAAAAACCAAAACCAGCCGAGCAGGGTATAAGTCCAGGGAAGCCGGAACGCCGGAATGACGGTTACCGCCAAGAGTGCAATAAAAGCAAGCGCGACCAGCACAGCATCTAAGTAAACCCCGACCTCCAGACTAGGGACGCCGGCAACAACTAAGTTTACATTGTTCCAAAAATTGTCCCAGGGAAGACCAAAGCGCCTGCCCCAGGCCTGCTGGGAATGAACAAAAGCCAGCGGATCGGCAAACAATAGATAATTATACAGACAAAACCCGGACAAAGCAATGAGAGGCAACAGCACTGCAATCATGTTAATCGTAACTTTTCGTTTCTGTCGGTAATAGACAATACATTCCCATAGTATAACAGGAACCAGTAAAATTCCCAGATTACGGCATAATGCCGTCAGCGCGGCAAAGAGACCTGCAGACCACCAGCTTCTTGTCCGCAAACAGTATAAAGAGGCCAATGCAAACACAATAAAAATCGATTCCGTATAAACGCTATTTAAAAAAAAGGAAGTAGGCAGAAGCGCGTAGGCAATAAGCGCTTTTTTTACCTCTATTTCCGGGAAATTCAGTAAAAAAGTTTTCGCCATCAAATAAAAACTTATAAAAGTAAAAAGATTGCACAAAATAAAGCCTGCCGTCACATAGCTTAAGCCAAAACCAGCCAGCAGCTTGATCAATAGCAGGATCAACGGAAAAAAAACAATGCTTTGCAGATTATAGCCATGTTCAGCAATATATGTATACCAATGAGCGTCCCATTTGATAAATTTTTCTACAAGCGGTGGTGCTCCGGCTGCTGACGGGTTAATAAATCCCGCCGCTTCCCGGCTTGGCAGATCGCCAATAAGAAAGAGCGCTGCCAGAATGATTGCCGTATGAAGGCCAAAAGTCACAAAACCGATGCGGATGGCTGTTACATCTTTGATCATAGTAAAACTGACTATTCTAGAAACGAAATTAACCAGCATATTTCCGTTTGACACCATAGACCTCCTAGTATGATCATTGATTTACCATCCATAGAATGCTTGATAACAGGTAAATATGCATAACCGGCGTGTTGTATGATACGAAAGCGGCTGCCTCATGAACCTACATGAGGCAGCCCCTTCGTAAAACGGAAAGGTAAATAGGGAGTGGAGATTGATCTATTGGGGAAAGCTACCGTTTGCCTTTGCAGCCGCCACCGCAATCTTTCTGATTGCGGCACTGTTCTACATCCGCTAACTCACGGGCGAACTCAAGGTTTTTTTGATCCTTATCGTTACAGCACTGTTCGTTTTTACGGTTTTCCTTTCTCATAGTATCACCTCCGATAGATATTGTGTCCAAATCAACTCCATTCATGCTGAAAGTAATTGGCAATCATTCAGCCAAGTCGTTTACCGTTTAATAACTTAACGCGGTATTGTCCCTGCTCAGCTACGATCATATTAATACAGCCATAATCCTGAATAATGCGAAATAAGTTGTCAAGCGGCATACCTAGCGTATGGCATAACAGCAGCCGGTTAATGCCTGCATGACCGACAATAAGAATGTCGCCTGTTGTCGATGACACAATATCGTCAAATACCGTAAGCACTCTACGGCTGCATTCGTTAAAACTCTCCGCGCCCGGTATCCGGTAACCAATCATATCAATTCCCCGGTGCGCATAGGCTTCCGGATAGGCTTTGGCAATTTCCTGAAAACTCTTTCCCTCCCATTCACCCATACTGATTTCCCGGAGCGCCGCTCTGACTGTGGGCTCTTTTCCCGTTCCGGCCGAAATAATTGTGGCCGTAGCGTGCGAACGGGCTAAATCACTGCAAAATACGGCCGTAATTGCTTTTCCGGTAAACTCGTTGTGCAGATTACGGGCTTGTTCTATCCCTTTCGCGGACAAAGGAATATCGATTTGTCCAATATACCGGCGTTCCTGTTTTTCTGATAAGATATGTCCATGGCGCAGCAGATAGATGACCCTTTCCTGCCTATTGCCACTCATTGTCATCACTCCCTTCCGGGCACTTACTCTGATCTTCCTTTTTCCAGGAGGCAGCACTAACCTTCCGTCTGAATAAACAATCGCGGCTCTAAGCAGTAACCTGCCGGCCTGTTCCAGTATCTTAAGAACGGGAAGGCTGCGAACAGCTCGTAAAACTTCGGCTATATCCAGAATGCGGTTATTCAGGACAATGACCACCAATTTGAGCTGATTTACCTGATCATAAGTGACCTCAACACTAAAATCAATAACGCCTGCGAGGGGAAAAAGCACTTCATCCAGCTCAAACATTGTCAGCGATTGCCCTTTACCCAGCCAGACACGGCCTTCTTTTCTGCTCCGTACTGCCTCTAAGCGCCGCAGCCAGCTGCCGCAGGGGCATTTTCCCGGCAATATTCGCGCTATATCTCCTGTCCGGTAGCGGATAAACGGCATTCCCCGGCGCGTCAGGGTAGTAAAAACGACTTCGCCGTAGTCGCCGTCAGGCAGCACCCGGTCTGACTTAGGATCAATAATCTCGACATAGAGGTCGGCTTCCCGCAAATGATAACCCTGATGGGCCGAACATTCTATGCCGCCGCCAAGTCCCATTTCGGTCATCCCGTAATGTTCGTAGACTTCACATTGCCAGATCCGGTTGAGCTCACGCACAATAGCCTGGGGGACATAATCCGTACTCAACAGCACTTTGCTTGGCCGCCATGGGCAGTTTTCCGCTTTTTCCCAGTACCTGGCCATCGCCAGAACCTGTACCGGCACACCGACAAGGCAGGTCGCCTGGTCTTTACACATGGCGGCAACAGCAGCCGGAACCTCTCTGACAAAACCGTACGGCACAGGCGCGACACCAATACGTTTCAATCCCCGCATTAACAAATCCCCTACTGAACCTGACGGCTCATACGGCAGTAAAATCAACGTCGTATCGCCTGGCTCCACCAGGCCTGACATACCGCACCGGAAAAAGTCTATTGTCAATTCCTGATCGTCTGCTGTGAAGTACACCCGTTTGGGATTGCCCGTGGTACCGGAGGTCGCCAGAGTGACTACCCGGCTAATCTCGCTCTGTGAACCGCAAATCATCCGCAAAGCATGCTCACTTACGTCGGCAGGAGTGATGAAAGGATACATCGTCAAATCCGCCAACCCGGTAAGCGCTCCTGTAGCGGCCAGGTGTTTGCGGTAAAAAGAGCTTAGCTGTTTCGCTCTCTGAATCGTTTCATTGAGTTTAGTTAGTTGATAACGGTTGAGGTGCTCCTTATGCATATGATTGCCAATTATTCCTGTTTTTTCCTTTATCCACGCCTCCAAGGGCGTTATCGGCAGCTTTCCTGTCATTTTCCCCCCCTGTAAAGCGCTCGCCCCTGGCGGTCGGTCAGATTATAGGCGCAAAAAGGAATGAGCCGGTTATCATCGCCAACTACATGAATAAAACATTGCTTTAGCCGGTCCAAATCCAAGGTCCAGGCATCCTGAAAGGCCATACCCGAGACAGCCAGTTTGTACGTATTTACCTGCTCCAGGAATTCGTCCAAACTTGCCAAACTGCCTGATTGTCTGCCTGCAGCTTTTATTTTTTTCGCAGCCGACCATTGCCTGGCAACAAATTGTCGGGCCCGCGCGGCGCCGTTGACGCCAGATTTAGGCTGGCAACAGCAGGCACCGGATTCTTGGGCCAAAGGCTTTAATTGACCGTCAGGCATTAAAATAAAATTGCCATGGAAAGAGCAATGCGCGTGTTCCCCGCCGGGCGGGCGGAAGTTTTCCGTCTTCATGATTCCGCCGGTTTGTTTTTCAATTTCGCGGATAAGCCGGGGAAGCGTGATGCGCTCACTCTCCCTAGGCGCTTGCGGATAACGGCCAAAATAGCTAATCGGCTGAAAATGAACACCGCGCACCACCGGCATCTTATTAACGGCAAACCGTAAAATATCACCAATCTGGCTGTCGTTTACACCGGGAACCACAGTCGGCACAAGCACAACGCCAATATCGTGGGCGGCGCAAACTTCAATAACCTGCTGTTTCATACCGAGCAGCGGCCTGCCCCGTAATTGAGTATAAACACTGTCGCTCAAGCCGTCAAATTGTAAAAAGGCACAACAGAGACCGGCTTCCTTTAACCTTTTTACGTACTCTTCATCGGTAGCTAACCGGAGCCCGTTCGTATTAACCTGAAAGAAATCAAATCCCCACTTCCTGCCGAGGCGGATAATTTCCGGCAAATCATCACGCAGCGTAGGTTCGCCGCCTGATAACTGGATATTAAAAGGCCCGCCGCTGAGTTTAAGCATCCGGTACCAGCCTTCAATGGTGTCTAAATCGGGGTCTTTTCCACTATGGGCCGCTGTTGAAGAGGCAAAACACACCGGGCATTGCAGATTGCAGGCCTGTGTCACTTCCAGCAGCACACAGCATGTCTGCTGGCGGTGCTCCGGACACAAACCGCAGTCAAACGGACAGCCTTTACTCGTCTCCGTGGCACACACGGCCGGTGAGGATAGGTTTTGGACAGTAGTCCAGTCTAAATAACCCGGTTCTCCCTCCCAAACACAAACCTCATACTCGCCATGCTGCGGACACTGTTTCTGTAAAAATACCTTGCTTCCCCTGGCAAGCCGCTTTGCTGGAATACGCGCCAAACATTCAGGGCATACGCTTTCTGTTGTGGAAAGTACCGTTTCTTGCATTTTTTTTGTAACCCCATCGCTCATAAATCAGCTATCTCCCCTCTGTTAGCCAGCCATTGCACCAGCATTGCTTCCAATACCGTCTCAAAACTTTGTTTACTTTCCAGCGCGTCGTTTTCAGGAAAGCTCACCTTGATTACCGAATCGGCAATCACCCCTTTCACGGTTGTCCCGTCGGTAAAGACAGCCTGAAAAAAGGGCCGGGGAAAATTCTTATAATACTTGATTGCTGCCAATGGCTTAAACCCTTCAAGAAATTCTTCAGAGTTTTTTATCCCCAGCCGGTATTCATAAACGTAAGTCCCCCCAAAGCAGTTCTCCACCTTTTTACACTCATAATGCTGCATGAACTAGATCCCCTATTGCCCTGATGCAGTCATTTATCTCTTCCTCGGTAGTAAAGCGTGACAAACTGATCCGCACAGAGCCGGCCGGTGCGGTCCCCAGACAGGAATGAATTCCGGGGGCACAGTGAAGACCGGTGCGGCAGACTATCCCAAAACTTTTATGCAGCACCTCGCCGGCATCTTCAACCGTCCAGTTTTTGAGTGTAAAAGATATGACCGGAGTTCTGGGCGGCCTGACAGCAATGACATCCGCTCCCGCGGCTGCCAGCCCTGCAGCCAAACGTTCTGTTTTGCTTTGCAACTCAGTCACGTCAACAGGATTTTCCCTGTTCCATAACAGGGCGGCTGCCAAACCGGCAAATGCGGCGTCATTTGGCGTTCCGGCTTCAAAACGGATCGGCAGAAGTGAGGGCATTTCCTTAAGGTCGCTCATCACTCCTGTCCCGCCGACCCACACCGGCGCTAAATCCACGTTGGGGGCCATATATAATCCTCCCGTTCCTGTTGGCCCTAATAAATATTTATGGCCAGTAAATGCCAGCAGATCAACGCCCCACTTCTCAGGCAAAACCGGTACAAGCCCCAGACTCTGCGATACGTCCAGCAGCGTCAGGGCACCTGCCTGTTTCGCCATTCCGGCCAGCAGGGCGGCATCGTTAACTGCGCCGGTCACATTCGATGCATGCGTAAACACAGCCAGTTGCGGTTGATAAATTCGTAACGCCGCGTCCCATTCTGCGGGATCAATCCGCCCTTCTGTACTCACGGCTACACAGTGTACTGCCACCCCTTTTGTTTGCGACAAATAATATAGCGGCCGTAACACCGAGTTATGTTCGGCTGCGGTAGTCACAATAGCGGCGTTAGGCCGCCAACGGATGCCGTGTAAAGCGATATTGAGGGCATAAGTAGCGTTGGGACAAAAAATAATTTGTTTGGGGTCTTGCACTTGCAGCAAACCCGCTAATCGCTTGCGGCATTCCCCGGAAATATCCGGTCCGCTAAAACCTGAACGTCCGGCATGATAGGGCACACTATTAATACAATCAGCCACTGTTTCACCGACTCGTGGCGCCTTTGGCCAGGAAGTCGCAGCATTATTTAAGTAAATGAGCTTCATAGACTTCCCCCCCTGTCAATTTCAACTCAAAATTTCTGATCCCCAAAATAGCGGCTATTTGACCCCAGATAACCTCTGCTGTCCGTTTGCGTTGTAACACGATATTCAATATTGCGGGATTATCGGCGAATTTTTCCTGAGCCGGCTTAAAGCGCGCGTCCAGGGGCACCACCTTGTTCCCATGGACTACTTTATCGGCCAGAAAAACTATGGCTGTTTCATCAACCGCCTGGCCGGCTTCAAAATCCAAATTCATATGGGAACCGACAATGCCCGCCAAATCAGGAAATTCTTTAGTTTTCAGCACACGCTCCCCCCGTTTGGCATGGTTGGGTTTTCCTTTTGCCAAATCATGCAGCAGCCCAGCGGCAAAAATCAGTTCCGTATTAAGCTGTAAGCCGGCATCGTTAAGCAACTCCGCGATGTGGCGACCAATTTTGGCAACAGCCTGCCCGTGACGCATAACGCTATCACTCACCTGATACTTCCGAAACAATACCAGGCCTTCGTCATAGGTCGGTATGTGACGCCGCATTTGAAATCCGACAAGTTGTTGATATTCTTGCCGGTTATCCATATCCAGCAATATTCCGCTGTCTGCCACCTCCACTTCCACGCTGTTGTCGGCAAAC
This sequence comes from Sporomusa acidovorans, assembly GCF_900101845.1. GTDB lineage: Bacteria > Bacillota > Negativicutes > Sporomusales > Sporomusaceae > Sporomusa > Sporomusa acidovorans. Next base: position 22,092 of record NZ_FNAM01000045.1, read on the forward strand.
TGCTCCAAAACAGGACGAAGCCCGCCTATGCCGTCAGCGTTAAGAATACTGGCAAAACATTTGGCGCTGATAAGCGGCGGATGGCCCCTTTGCCCGTTGAACACGGGATAAATCACGGCTGCGCCTGTTTCACGGTAGACGCGCACTAATTCCTTAATGCTATGTCTCCTGATCAGCGGAATATCGACAGGCAATAGCAAAAACGCATCAACCCCATCGGTCAATGTCCGAACTCCGGCAACAATGGAAGAAAACATGCCGTCGCTATATCTTAGATTATGAATGATACCGACTTTGCGGCGGCCTAATACCGAATACAAATCTTCGGCCCGGTACCCCACAACCACCCGGATATCTGCGGCCCCCCCCAACCGCAGGCTGTCGACGGCTGTTTCGATAACCGTCTTCTCGCCTAATGGCAGCAGCGGCTTAAATGCTCCCATACGCGAGGAATAACCGGCCGCCACAATGAGTCCTGCTATGCGTGCAGCGCGCATAAGTGTTTAACCAAGCTGGCCGGAAAAAGCATATCCGTTGGCCGCGAGAATTTCTTGCACTTTGCCAAGCGTGTTAATAACCAGATGAGGACACCGTGCCGTCCGGTTTGCAGGGTTTTTCTCCAAGATTTCGTCACAGGTAATTCCGCTATATACAGAACCTGCTTCTTGTTCGAACCACTCTACCAGTTCTCTGATCATATCATTACTGCGGCTGTCTTCCATTTCTTCCACCGTTCCTTTACCGGTATGAAGGCCAAGAAGGCAAGCCCCGCCGGTCAACGCCCCGCAGGTTTTGCCGCAAAACCCCACTCCCCCGTTTAGCCCGGCCATAGCCCGGACAAGGTCAGGATTTTCTTTACCTTGCGCTTCAAGTCCGATAATCAGCATGATCTGACTGCAAAAAAAGCCTGCCTGTGACAGCTCAATTAGTTTCATAAAAGCATCGTTCATCATCTCTGCCCCCTTCTCAGTTCTTCCTATATGTAACGCTCGTAATGGCATCTCTTTAGCGTTCGTCCCGTTCCATAAAACGAACCAAATTGGATACTTTTGTCAGTTCACCTTGCGTAGTTGCCTGCAGTGATTCTAAATCAGCAATACGTTCCATGGATAAAAAAATTATATCCACAGCATGAATAATAGCCGAAGCGACACCGGACAGATCGGTGTTGAATCTGTTCATATCCTCCTGAAATTTATAGGTAAAATCATTGCTGGAGCTCAATTTTGCCGATATTTCCTGAACACTTTCAAACAAACTATTAATAGAAGCATGGGTCTGATTTAAGCTGTCCTGAGTATTTTGGGCCAACTTTCGTACTTCTTCGGCAACTACGGCAAACCCACGACCCTGTTCACCGGCTCGTGCGGCCTCAATAGCAGCATTTAATGCCAGCAGATTTGTCTGTGCGGCGATATTCATGATTAATGCCAACACATTTTTAATCTCGTTCGTACTGTTCGTTAACCCTTCTAGCGTTGGCGCAAGCTGGTTATTTACAGAAATCAGTTCATTTACACCAACCATATTTTTCTTAAGTGCTTGTAATAAATTTTTGGTGTCATCACCAATACTGCGCACATGATGTCCTATTTGATTAACATTATCTAAAACAGTTGGAATATTGCTGCTGTTCTTGTTCAAAAGCTCGATAACCCTGCCGCGAAGCTTGTTTACGATAATAATCTGGGTTAGGTGCCGTTCTAAAAAATACTTTTCGAAATTACTATAGTAAACAGGCAGGTTATCAACATATTCATCGCAGAAAGTCTCTCCTTCATGAATGTGAAAAAAGAAAACAGCCGTCATCGTTTCGTTAATATTCAATCCCAATAATTCACCAAAACTCGAATATCCCGCCACGGAAAATTCAGAAAAAGCAGTTACTTTTTCAATTACGCCCGCGTTGCATAACCGGCGCATTATACAGTCATTTAAAATTCCGCCGATAGGTTTTGGTTTGCCGTTAATAAACTTTCGCCAGTCCTTATCAATAGTTTCTACCAGGGAAGCGCGCCGTACAACGAAAAGTTTTTCACCCATCGCAATATCGCAAAAAAAGTAGACTCTGTCGTTTGCCTCATCAATTTTTGATATGGCCCGCACAAAAATTTCCCCGCCAATTTCAACGGCAAAACCATAGGACTCCAATATTTTGTTTAGTTGTTCAACCGTTTGTACGTTAAACCTTTTCTTTAGTAAAGAAATAAAACTGATACTGTTATAATTTTTATCAAAAACTTTACTGACATACCGTAAAGCCGAATTAGAATCTGATACTATAAATTCACCCGCATCTTTGGCAAAGCCTTGTGTTTTAAAAATACCGTAACGATAATCAGAATGAAGCTTCAGCAGGCAAACGACTGCATAGTTTTGTCTGACAACGTGGCCGTCGTAAATATACGTGTTTAAAAAATCCAAATTGCCGGCGGCCGAACCACCAACAAACATACAGGGAAATTTTTTACTCGCATAAACCGCTTGCATAAAAAAAGTTTCCGAACCGGACAAGCCGTCAATATAGGCCAAAGCCACCGTATCATGGCTGTTAATTGCAAAATTAAGCGGAATTTTCTTAAGCTCCCCCTTAATATGCGCCACCCGCTCATCGACGCTTTTTTCGCTAACACCCTTTTTAAGATCGCCATTGGCTAAAGGAATGGCGATCATTTGACAATCTTTTACCAATCTTCGGGAATAGGCCTGAAGAAGAACTTTCCGGCGATTATTTTCGACAGTCTTATATAAAGTTGCAGCAGATTCGGTATGGCACAATTCGCCTGCGGTAGATATCATCATAAAAACTGTACTGGCAGGCAAAAAATTTTTAATGGTTGCCGCTAATTGGGCAAAATTATTGTCGGGCGAAGCAAAACCTATAACTAAAGCCACACCGCCGGCCAGATTGCACAGTTTATTCATACTGGTGGCGTCTAGCTCGGTTACTGATAGATATAGATTCTGAATATCTTCTAAGGTAGTAGTAATCGGCACAGTATGAGTATTATCAATCATTTTCCGGTCTGTAGAGGATTGCTTTTTTTCAAACCACTTTAACATAATACTCCTCTATTCATACTAATACTGCTTTTTAACGCCCTCATCCAATCAGCCTCCTTCTTTTAGCTTACAGGCAAGGCTATACAATCTGAATAAATACTTCCATGATTCCCCCACAGACCATACCTTCATCAGCCGCCACATCGTTCAGCATTCTTACCGTATATAATTGCGGCCGCTGCTCGTCAAGGGCGGTTAACGCCTGACGTCTGACTTCCGCTTCCCCGCAGCCGCCACCAATGGTTCCAAAAGATCTGCCATCAGGTAAAATCAGCATCTGGCTGCCTGCCTTGCGCGGTGTTGAACCACGGGTTGCCACGATGGTAACCAAAGCAGCTTTTTCCGCGTTGATTTGTTTTTCGCAAATTGTTTCCAATAACCCCCGGTCCATTAGACTGCCTCCTTATCCACACATCCCATAGTTTGAAGCGCCCCGAAAAACCGCCACCACTTCAGCCGCAATGCTTAAAGCGATTTCAGCAGGAGTCTCTGCTTTAATATTAAGACCAATAGGCGCCCGCAGGCGCTGTTCAAGCGCCGCCGGCGCTCCTTCTTCCTTTAAAAGACTGAGGCATTCCCTGATGCGCTTTCTGCTGCCGATCATTCCCAGGTAACGGGCATTGCTGCCCATAGTAGCGCGTAAACAGTCCAAATCATACCGGTGACCGCGCGTTACAATAATAACAGCTGTATCCTGGTCGATTGCCAAATCCTTTACTGCCGACTGAAAACTCTGGCAAATTACCTGCTGCGCACCGGGAAATCTCGCCTTATTGGCAAATTCCGGCCGATCATCAATAACTGTCACTTCAAAGTCAACAAGTGCCAGCATTTGCACCAGCGGCTGGCTGACATGTCCGCCACCGAATACAATCGCGCAGGGTTTCTTGACCACACGATCCCAAAATAGCCGGTATATTGTTCCCTGCTTTCCTTCCACCGAGAGGACTGTCGGCTGAATCCACTCGGTTTTCCTGAGTGCGGCTAGTATTTCCTCGATAACGCCTGTCTCCACCTGACCTGCCGCCTGTCCATCCTCATCAACAACAATCATTTTTCCCACCAGGTCAGGCTCGGCCGGGTTACAGTCAATTACGGTAAGCGTATCGGCTTTGCCCCCGTTTCGCACAATAGACAATAGTTTATGAAACATGATCCGCGCCCTCCTTGGAACCACAACGGTCATGATCAGGGCCTTGACCAATCAAGTCGCGAATTTTAGCCAGAGCGGCAGCTGACAGGAAATTAATGTGTGACGGTTTGCCGTCAAGAGTTTCTCCGGATAATATTACACCGTTGTCGGTTTCCAAATATCTCACCGGCAAGTTGCGCCGATACGTGATACCTGTATTTTTGTCGACTACCTCGACAATAATCCAGTCCGCCTCAATTTTGTCAATAAAATCCTGTTCTTCTTTCATAATCTTTGCCTCCACCCCTTCTCATTTTCCCGCCGAGAGGATCAACCGCGGTCCCATCCTGCATTTGGGGCAATGCCGTCCTTCATTGGAATCTTCACATTTTTTGCAATAAATGGTGAAACACCGGCAGCACTGATACAAAGGAGCGTCACCTGTTATTTCCTGGTTACAGCGAGGACATGTTTTTTCCCCCAATATTTCTCATCCTTCCCTTTCCTTTTTTTCAGCCACCAGTAAAAAGTATCCTAATTTTTTTCCGGGAGCAGAAACACATCGCCAGAGATCCTCCAAGCATCACTTATCCTCCAATGCCGCTTCGACCTGCTTCATCTTGCCATTGGCCAGTTCCTCCGGAATATACACTAACCCGCACTTGGCACATTTGAATAGCTCAACGGGGAAGCTGCTGCCCAAATAGCTTAACGTTACTTTTCCCAGTGTCAGCGTAATCCCGCACTTGGCACATGTCAGATTGGGTTGCTGCCCAGCCGTCAGATTGTTCATAGTTCCTCCACTCACTCTGTAATTTCTATCCGGTGACAATAGGCATTGCGAACGACAAATCCGTCCCCCTGTGGTTTGTACTCTACCCAATAGGTAACGCTGGCAGGTTGAAAATAGGCTATAAAGTAGTCGCCTACAGATTCTTGCAGTTTTTCGCCGGTACTTTCCGCATGGTCAATTACCTTGATAACATCATCAATAAGAATCTGCCGTTCTTCCATAATGGCCAGCACTTCTTCCGAAATATAAAACAAAACTGTAGCTTGTGCTTCTTCCACCTTTTCACCCCATATTTCCTTGAGCATCGTCTGCTTTAATCTTGCCCTGTTTTCCTGGCGCTGCGAATAGCCCGGGCCGGCCTGTTCTGCCGTGTGGTTCCCAGCAAAACCAAAAATCAGATCCAGGAGGTGGTAACTGCGTTTTCCCTGACTTACAAAATTATCGCGGCACATGGCACAGTAGGCAAGATAATCCAACTCACTTTCTTGAATCCGCCTGTCTATGACTTTATGCGCAACCTCTGGATTCGCATAAAGCATCAAGCCTCCATAACCGCAGCACACTGTTTTCTCCCGGCTTAAGGGCAATTCTTCAACTTGATATCCCAATTTGCTTAACAGGCTTCTGACACTTGACTGAATCGCAACATCATGTCTTATCGTGCAACTGTCGTGAACCGCCAGCTTTTGGGGTGCTTCGGCCAAGCGTTTTCCCTCCGGAATGCCGATACGCTCCAGCAAGGTCCATAAGCTTTCCACCTTCATATCGGCCACATTGTCTGTAAGCAACCGATAACAGGTGGGACAGGCCGTTATGACCTTGGGGCTTCCCAAACTGCGCCAGTTAGCCTTCAGGTTTTGCATTTTTTCCTGAAAGATTGTCGCCTGGCCGGCCCAACTGGCCGGTGCGCCGCAGCACCCCAGCATTAATCCGACACCACCGGCTACCTTTTCACATAAAAAGCGGTATATTTTTATGACATGCTCCGGCGACGATGCGGCCAGCTGGCAACCGGGGTAAAAAACCAGCTCGCTGTCAGCAAACCCGGGCTGATGCCTGGTTAGCATAAATTTGTCACTGGTACTGAACTGCATATCCCGCAGGGCAAAATCATGCGTTGACGGCGGCATTTTTCCCTTTTCCACCATCGTCCGCCGTGCCTCCCGGCAAATCTCTCCCATGTTCAGCTTACCCGGGCAAACCTGTTCACACAAACCGCATAAACTGCAGGAATTAATCATTTTATTGGCACGATGAATCCCCATAACAATGGATAAATTATTATATACTTCCCGTACATAGCGTTTAGGATACCCCTTGTAGTGGGCAAGATATTCACAAGCCTTGACACATTCAAGACATTCACACAACAGGCAGCGATTCGCCTCCCGGCTCGCTTCCGCCTTAGTATAGCCACTGTCCGGATCAGCCGCCGCCACCGTGGGCTCCGGCTTTACCCCTGTAATATTTGTGAACAGCAAAGATGCATAAGTTCTTTCATTCTCCCTGTTAGCAGTCAAAGAAGCATTCTGCAAAAAGCGGTCAATCGAAACGGCAGCGATTTTACCGTCCGCTATTGATGTAATCGGCGAACGTTTTCCCGTGTGGGAGCGCAGACTTCCCCCGGCAAAAACCTTAGGATAACTTGTCGCCAAAGAAACCACATCAACGTTTATTTTTCCATTGGCAGACACCGTAAGACCAAAGTTATTCTGATAAAGACCTGTGCCTAAATAAATTGCGTCAAATTTTTCATCCAGGCTGTCTAAGGAGATAATAAGAGTATGATAATAAATTTCTACCAAAATTTTCTCAAAAATAGAAAAGTCATTGTCAATCACATGACGGGGCAGCCGTTTTTCGGAAATATCCCAGATACTTCCCCCCAACCGGTCAGTAGCTTCAAAAAGAGCAACTTTATATCCTTTGCGACTCAGTTCAAGAGCCGCCGTCAAGCCGCTCAAGCCTGCTCCCACAATGGCAACTGTTCGTTTCTTAGCCGGTAAAGCGGCAAAATTGATTATCGCAGCGCTATTTTCCACACAAATCTGCTCCAAAGCCCTGATATTAACCGGCTCTTCTATTTCTCTGCGCTTGCACCCCTGCTGACAGGGTTGATCGCAAATCCTGCTGATAATTCCCGGAAAAGGGACCATTTTATGAAATAAGGTAAAACCTGCCGCATAGTCTTCTTTACGGACAGAGGCAATTACACCCCGAGCATCAACATGAACCGGACAGTTGGTCGTGCAGCCTGGCGGGTTATCCTGAACACATTTGGCTTCCCGTTGATGCAATAGTTTTTGATCCATAGCGAACCTCCTCTTCCCGGTATGAGAAAAGCCTTTGTTATTGGTTCCAAAGTAATAATCCAAGCTACCTGATGGAAAAACCTAAACGAACGGAAAGCCTTGCGACTTTCCTGTTCGTTTAAGGTTACAGGGTATTTGTAGCCGATTATTTGCCGCCGGCAGCCTGCTCTTTAGCAGCAAGCGCCTCCAAACCTGCTTTTATTTTTTCCGGGAGTGCAGGCACGGAATAAATGCGAACACCGCAGGCATTATAAATAGCGTTGAGAATAGCGGGGTGCGGCGCCGTCAGCGGGCCTTCCCCTACGCCGGCAGCACCATACGGTCCATTTTCACGCGGGGAAACATTGTAGATGATCTCCATATCGTCGGGAATGTCTTTAATAAACGGCAGACCACAGCCAACCAGCGTGGTGTGTTTTTTGAGATCTTCAAAATCTTCCGTAAGCGCAAGGCCAATCCCCTGGGCCAAACCACCATAGACTTGGCCGTCACAAGTTGTTTTATTGGTTAAAGTGCCAATATCCTGAACGGTTACAAACCTGACTACGGTCGCTTTGCCGGTCTTCATGTCGACTTCCACTTCCGGCATAAAGAGCGCATACATATAAATGGGGAACGGATTTCCCTGCATGGTTTCCAGATCACAGTCCGTACACATAGAGGCTGTCCAGGATCCATCATAATGAACCGGAAGCTTTTCTGCTACCATTTCCTCATAGGTGCGGAAAGTGCCGTCCGGCTTACGCATAGCGTTAACCAGCATTTCACAGGCAACCCTGGTGGCATTGCCGGTCATAACGTTTTGACGGCTGCCGCCAGACGGACCGCTGGCCGGTGTGAATGCCATATCATTCATGACAAGCTTAATTTGCTCAGGGGTAATCCCCATCTGCCGGAGAGTTTCATGGGCATGTGTCAAGGTAGCAAGGTCAGCGCCCTGGCCATGGTCCTGCCAGGAATTGCCGACAGTGACTGTGCCGTCCGGATTAAGCTCTGACCAGGCGTGCGAACTGTCCGCGCCATCCAGGCCACAGCCATATATACCGAGCGACAAGCCGACACCACGTTTCTTTTCCGGCGTGGAAAGCTCTTTACAACGTTTCTTGGCCTCTTCCCAATGTGGGCGAAGTTTGTCAAGCATTGCCGGCAGGCAGAACACTTCCGGTACCTGGCCGGTCGGCGTGGTAGCCCCGGGACGGTAAACATTCTTATAACGGAATTCCAATGGATCCATCCCCAATTTTTCCGCCAGTTCATCCACACAAATTTCCGACGACAGGAAAGCTTTTGGCGAACCATAGGCCCGGAATGCGGAACCCCAGGCATGATTGGTGCATACGCACTTGCCCTTGCCGCGAATATTGGGGATATTATAGCCGGCGCCGGTAAACTGGCCCTGCCGTATGCAGTTCAGATCGCCGAATTCGCTGTACGGACCATGGTCGAGCCACCAATTGGTCTCCATTCCCAGCAGTTTACCGGTTTTATCGGCCGCCAGCTTGGTCCGCACAAGCGCAGGCGACCGCTTGCCGGTATACGTAATTTGCTGGAACATGTTAAAGTTAAGCGAAACAGGCTTGCCGTCGCAGGCCAGGCAGGCAACCCCCAATAAAGCTTCATTGGTAGGACTGAATTTATAGCCAAACGTAGCGCCGGTCGGATTGGCAACAAGGCGGCATTTTTCCGGCTCAATGCCGATGCCGGCAACAATCATGGCATGGTGCAGGTGCAGGGCGATACTCTTGGAATGAATCGTCAGGCGGCCTTCTTCATCCATGTAGGCAGAGCCGCAGTCCGGTTCAAGCGGCAGATGCGGCTGACGGCTGCAATAGGTTTCGACTTCGGCAATAACCACATCCGGGCGCTCCATGATCGGCTTGGTATCTTCCCCTTTTACCACACCGGTTTCAAAATAGATATTCGGGGTGCCGGGATGAATTTCAATAGCGTCAGGCGCCATAGCAGCCGGCGCGCTCATATAGGCCGGTAATACTTCCAGATCAACTTTTACCGCTTTCGCGGCTTCCCTGGCATGTTCTTCCGTATCGGCGGCCACCATGGCAATAGCATCGCCAAACTGGAATACCTTTTCATCGCAAAGAATCGGGCGATCCCAGCCGTCCCCTTTGTTCGTGGGGAATGTAATCAAACCCGAAATCCGGTTCTTGCCTTTTACATCTTTATGGGTAATTACTTTATATACGCCCGGCATTTTCTCGGCTGCCGAGGTGTCGATTCCTTTAATATTCGCATGAGAGACTTCTGCTTGCACAAGGGCTAACCGCAATGTTCCTTTCGGCATCTGCAGCCCAACATCGGCGCCGAAATCCCATGTGCCGGTAACTTTTTGCAAAGCAGACGGACGATGATAGGTTGTACCGTAAATTTTATTGCCAACAGGCTTAAACATGAGATCCTCGCTACGCATTTCACCACGCAGCACTTTAGCGGCGGCCATAACGGCGTCCACGATTGGCTTGTAACCGGTACAACGGCAAGCGTTACGGTTCTTCTGGAACCATGCCCGAATTTCTTCTCTGGTGGGATTGACATTTTCGTCAAGCAGGACTTTTGCCGATAAAATAAATCCCGGGCTGCAGAAGCCGCACTGGGCACAACCATAAGCCATCCAGGCCACCTGCAACGGATGAAGATTATTAGGAGTTCCCATTCCTTCAATTGTGGTAATATGAGCTTCGTCTGGCACTCTCTTCATTTTCATGACACAAGACCGGACGACCCGGCCATCCATGATAATGGAACAGGTACCGCATTGTCCCTGATTACAGCCAACCTTGCAACCGGTTAACAGCAACTGTTCCCTGAGCACACTGGCAAGACTGGCCTCCAGATCAACGATTAACGTTCTGGGTATACCATTGATAATCAGCACTTTTTTTTGCATTCAGTTCTCCCTCTCCTTTTCACAATATTCGTATATTTCAAGGGACTTTTACCTCCCTGAAACACGCCAATTGCGCCTACTTTTTTAACTGCCTTTGCCAAAACCACATTCCGGATAATGACACTCTTCACAGTTCAGACATAAACCGCCATAGCCCAGTTTGCTAATATCCCGCTTCACCAGTTTTTCCCCTGCCAGCAGGCGTGGCACAACCAAGTCAAAGATCGTGCTCTTGTGGTACATGACACAGCCCGGCAATCCCAAAACCGGAACATCTCCAAAATATGCCAGCATAAACATCGCTCCCGGCAAGGTTGGCGCACCATAAAGAGCAATCTCTCCACCCGCCGTCCGGATAGCGGCAGGCGTTACGTCATCAGGATCAACAGACATCCCCCCGGTAGTCACGATCATTTCAGCTCCCGCGTCAAGCAACCGGTGAATCGCATCCGCAATCATGTCAATGTCATCGTCAACAATGATTTGCTGCAAAATGGAACTGCCTAATTGCCCGAACTTTTCGGTTAATACCGGGCCAAAGCAATCTTTTATGCGCCCATAGTAAATCTCGCTGCCGGTAGTTACAATTCCCACTTTGCACGATTGCAGGGGCTTTACTTCCACCACTGGATAACAGGCAGCGCACAGTTGCTCCGCGTTCTTAATTTTTTCTAAATCTATCACTAAAGGAATTACTTTGCAGCCAGCTAGCTTTTTCCCCGCCTCAACCACCTGATTGGCGTGGAGGGTAGCCACTGCCAGTTGATCAATATCGTTGATTTTTTCCAATGCTGCGCTGTTTACCTTAAGCAGTCCGCTGATTCCGGCTTTAATTTCAACTTTTCCCTCAGAAGCCTCCGCTAAAGTCACCCCTGATCCGGCTACCGCCTGGGCCAACCGTAAAGCGGCATCATTTTCATGGAGAGTTTTGTCATTGACTTCCCACACATAAATGTTTTCCTTACCAATAGTAAGTAATTTGGGAATGTCCTCCTTACGGATAACATGTCCTTTTTTAAACGCCCTGCCCTTAAACTTGCCGGGAACAATTTCCGTAATATCATGACAAAGAACCATTCCTTCTGCCTGATATACAGAAACTACTTTCATGTAACCACCCTCTCTAGCTAAACGCCGGCTTTATCTCTTTTTAATTTCATCAGCTACGCTAACCATTATTATCGCAAGATTTATGCCAACTGTTATACCATTTCGCAAAATGACTCCTAGAAAAGTACTTGACTTGTCCGAGTCCTTTTGAGCAGTCTGATCAAAGCCTTTGTGCACTTAGGTTTTACCCAAACCATGATGGTCTATTCGGAACAAAAAAAAACCAACTGCTTGTTAAGCAATTGGTTTCAGCTTTTCATTCATAGTGTACTGCAAGTGTCACACAAGTGTCACATTAAAATAACATCTGTGATACAGTTAGTTTTCTATCGCATATTGTTTCATTTTCCGATACAGCGTATTGCGGGAAACCCCCATATCCTTGGCCGTTAGACTGACATTACCGCCATGCGTATAAAGCAAGGTTAGAATTTCCTCTCTTTCCGTCTCCTCCACGATACGCCGGTGCTGCCCTCTCACGCCTAATGTTTCCTTTATATTTCTGACCGGTGCAGAGGCTAAAAAATGAGGATGCCAATCCAATATTTCCTGCGGTAAATTGGCCAATGTGATTTCCAGTCCTTCTGTCAAGTTAACAATCCGTTCAACCACATTTTGCAATTCGCGCACATTTCCGGGCCAATCATACCTGATAATTTTGGCAAGTACCTCGGAATCCACGTTGAAATTCCGCTCTTGCCTATCCAGTTTTTCCAAAAAATAATTAAATAAAGGGATAATATCGTCAGACCGGTCCCTTAGCGGCGGAATTGTGATGGATATGACACTCAGCCGGTAATACAGGTCACCGCGGAAAGTTCCCCTTTCCACTTCTTGCACCAGGCATTTATTGGTCGCGCATATTACCCGGACATCTACCGGAATCACTTGATCACAGCCGATCCGTGTCACAGAGCGTTCCTGCAATACCCTGAGCAGCGCAACCTGCTGTTCTAATGGCATATCCCCTATTTCGTCCAAAAATAAGGTCCCGCCTGATGCCAACTCAAACTTGCCCAACTTGCCGCCGCGTTTCGCCCCGGTAAAAGCCCCTTCGGCATAGCCAAAAAGTTCACTGCCAATTAATTCCCTGGGTATCGCGCCACAATTAACCGCAATAAAAGGCCCTGCCTGACGATTACTGCGATTATGAATAGCCTGAGCAAAAATCTCCTTACCTGTGCCGCTTTCGCCTTGCAGCAGTACATTCGACGTACACGCTGCCGCCCGGGAAGCAATACGCACAGCCTCAAGAATGGCCTTGCTTTCGCCGATTATATCACTGAATTGCAAAGTCCCGTAATGACCGCTAAACTGGTTCACTAATTTTTGTATCTGTTTAATTGACCGCATAATAATTATATAACCGTTAACAAGTCCCTGGGCATCGGTGACCGGTTCCCCCGAAGCCAGACAGTGACTGACACCATGCCTGGTATTCAGCATGAGTTCAATATCATTGCACGATTGTTTACCATGCAGCATTTTCTGAATAAGCGGATTTTTATCTCCCAATATGCTTGTCAGCCGTATCCCGGGCCCGGCTTCCGGTGTAATTGAACCGCAGCCACAACCAAGCAGTTTTTGGGCAACAGGATTCAGTTCACTAATAAATCCCTGATTATCAACCATAATTACACCATCTGACATGGTATTGAAAATATTGATCAGGCGATTATTAATGACACTCAATTCATTATTTTTTCTGCGGATGCTGATTTGGGCCATAATAGCCTCAGCAGCCGCCACAACCATACCTAATGTATGCAGATGGGCTGCTGTAAAAGAACCCGAAACATCCAAAATACCGATCATATTGCCCTGCTTATCCATAATAGGAGCGGCCGAACAAGTTATATTATGGTGTTTGCGGCAATAATGTTCTGCTCCGGACACCTGGATGGGCTCCTTGATGACCAAAGCCGTACCGATTGCGTTCGTGCCGGCTTCCCGTTCACTCCAGTCAGCCCCCTGAAAAAAACTTACCGTCATGGGATTGGTTAACACATCTTCATCACCAAATATCTCCATGATATAGCCGCGAACATCTGTCAACACGACTACGAAACCGGAACCTGCAACAAATCCGTACAAATTAGCCATAAACGGTTTCGCTATGGTAATAAGCTCTTGATTTTCCTCGAGCATAACCTGAAGACTTGCAGAGTCCAGTTGCCGGTGCAGTGTACGGCTATTAGGCTCAACCATGTCGTGCTTGCAGCGTCGCCATGAATCCAAAATTTCCGGTCGGACTGAATACGCTTGACTTTGATCCGTAGCTTCGGAAGCAGCAGTAAGTCTTAGCCATTCAGAAAAAATCGTATTGGGGGCACTTTCAACACCAGTCATCTAATCACCTGCCTGTTTTTATTTTCACTTACAGTAATAATGGACTTTGAAGGGTTATCCCCGTTGCCAGAAAAAAAGAACAGATACCCCACTTCAACGCAAAGGTATCTGGCTTGTGTTTCAATTAATCATACGAAAATAACCTTACCGCTCATAGTTAATTACTATAAGACAGGCACGGCGAGCAAAATCCGAATAATTGCAACACTCCTTTTCAAAAGGAAGATGTAACAGTTTCCCATTACACCCATTGGCCAGCCACCATCTCGTATTGATTTAGGTAAACAGGCTCGGAGCTAACGTTTATTGACAGATTACGGTTATTTTACATTATCAGAAGGTTAATCTTTCTGATAATAAGTAAGAGCGACTAGGGCTTCTGCCGGCGTCCCGAAGGACTTGGCACAAGCCAAGTCTTTTCTTATGAAATTTATCATAGTAAAATTTGAGTATATATTTCTATATTAATTTAGAAAAATCCTGCAATTCATGCGAATCGTTCAAAATTATCCACGCTATAATCCTATGCTATAATCACCAACGATTTACACATTAAAATTTTTCAAACAAAAAAGGCTACCGCAAAGTAGCCTTTTTTCCGTATATTTGGAGGCGACACCCAGATTCGAACTAGGGGATAAAGGTCTTGCGGACCCTTGCCTTGCCACTTGGCTATGTCGCCATAAGCAGCGAACCATGTTGTTGCGAGCTGATAGGCGAAGCAAGAACATGTGTGAGTCGCTTATTAGAGCGTAGCGATAACATCCGCTAAATATATATAAATGGAGCGGAAAACGAGATTCGAACTCGCGACCCTCGCCTTGGCAAGGCGATGCTCTACCACTGAGCTACTTCCGCATGTTCGACTTTCGACATTAGACGTTCGATTTTCGCTATCGAACGTCGCCTGCTAATGTCCAAGGCCGAGAATGGTGCCTCAGGACAGAATCGAACTGTCGACACGAGGATTTTCAGTCCTCTGCTCTACCGACTGAGCTACCGAGGCGTACCCTATTTAAAGGCACATAGGTGATTATATAACAAAATAAAATAATTTGCAATGGTAAATTATGCAATTTGAGTTAAATATACTGGGCTCTAACTTCTTGGCCTGCTCGGCTTTGTTACAACCGTTTTTCCCTACATTCCACTCCCGGCAAAGTTACAATAAAAGTACTGCCAACACCAATAGTGCTTTCTACTCTGATTGTCCCGCCATGAGCCTCCACGATCCATTTGGCAATGGCCAAACCCAGGCCGTTGCCGCCTGCTTCCCTTGATCTTACTTTATCTACCCGATAAAACCGTTCAAATATAAGCTGCTGCTGTTCTTGGGGAATTCCCGCCCCATCATCTTGGACAATAAGATTCACGGTACCCTTTGAGCCACCTGCCTGTTTGACCGTAAGAATTACGCTTCCCTCCTGCTGCCCGTACTTGATGGCATTATCCAGCAAAATCAACAATAATTGATTCATTCTCTCTTTGTCTGCCTGAACAATAAGACTGTCTGCGCCGGCAAACTCAAGTTTGATCCCTTTTTCAGCAGCTATCGGTAAAAGTGAACGGATAACCTTGCCGGCAACAAGGCTGATATCAAATTTTTCCTTAATAATATTGGCCGCCCCGGCATCGGCACGCGCCAGGGTCAATAAATCAGAAACAATTTTCGTCATTCTCCGGATTTCCTCTTTCATATCATCCAGCACTTCCTGCGAAAATGATGAAAGTTTATTGTCATCATCAGTGCGAATAACATCCACAGAAGTCAACATAACACTAAGCGGTGTCCTCAATTCGTGAGAGGCGTCAGCCACAAACTCCCGCTGCCGCAAAAAAGAGTTTCTAATGGGGACAATCGTCCGGCCGGCCAGCATATGTCCGGCAAAGGTGGCAATGATAAGGAAGAATAGACAAACTACACAAAGCATAAACAGTATCCTCTTTAACATAACATAGTAAGTAGTAATGTCCTTACCCACAAAGACCGTACCAAGGACATCCTCTCCTTCATATACCATTATTTTGCATAACATAAAATAGCCTTTTTTATCACCGGCCAGGTGCAGTTTGGTTAAAACAGCCTCCCCGTCCCCGTCCTGCCAGTTGTGAATATGCTCGGTAATAGCGTCACGAACCTCGCGCGCAGGCTGACTTGAGGAAATCTGCCGGCCATTAACATCAAACGCATAATGAAAAAGCTTGCCGTCACTTTGATCCTCATCCTCTTCCACGGGGGAGTTGGGTGAAAGTTTGCGTTGCCGCAGCAAATTTACATGTTCATGAGCTTCTTCCTTGGCAAACGCCTCGATATCTCTTTGTTCTTCCCGGTACAGTACCCAAACCAACCCTGTATAGCTTGCCACAATAAAGGATATAAGAAAACAGGCCATAACGGCAGAATAGACCATTGTTAAATGGTTGCGAATTTTAGAAAACATGCTGTGCCTCCAGCTTGAAACCCACCCCGCGTACATTTTGTATGCCTACTTCACCTTCGGGCACATTAATCTTTTTCCGCAATAGCCGTACATAAGCATCCAGATTATTGGATGATACATCCGCTTCCAGTCCCCAGATCCGGTCTAGGATTACTTCCCGTGGTACAACCCGTCCCTGATTTTGCACAAGCAAATCAAGCAATTGAAACTCACGGCTGGAAAGCTGCACCTCCGTATCCTTGGAGCGAACACTACGGGTAGAACGATCCAAAACGAGATCGCCGATCTGTACCACATCTTCTTTTAACTTGGCACTGCTGCGACGCGACAAAGCCCGCAGCCTGGCAAGCAATTCCGCAAATTCAAACGGTTTTACCAGATAATCGTCCGCCCCGGTATCCAGCCCTAACACCCGGTCATTAACGTCATCTTTGGCAGTAAGCATTAATATCGCTTCCTGACAGCCATTTTTGCGCAAAGCTTGGCATACCTCAATGCCTGTCTGGCCTGGCATCATCCAGTCCAAAATAATTACGTCATAGTAAGAGTACGCTGCATATTCAAAAGCAGTATCACCCCGTGTAACCCACTCAACCGCTAAGCCGGCCTTTTCCAGCATGCGTTTAATTAATTTACCAAGTTTCACATCATCTTCGGCAAGTAATATCCGCATTTTTCCTCTCCCCCAGCAGTTATAAGCTGAACTGTCAGTCAATAAGATTATAATAGTTATATTTCTCTGTAGTTTTCAATAATCGAACATGTTGATCCTTTATTTTTCCCAAAAATTGTTCTGTTTGCTCCTGCGGTACTACAATCACAGTACGCTCCTTTTCAGGACTACTCACAAAATTTCTCAGTGATTCTGTGGGCATCGTATATTTGCTTGACCAGCTCAAACCCGGTTGCTCAGGCATGGCGGCCTCCGCCGCCGCTACCAGTTTTACCGCCGTCTTGCCACCATAATAGACTGCCGACGTACTATAAAATTCGTAAAATCCCAACCGGTAACTGCCATATTCGGCTAAATCCTGCGCAAGTTTCTTATCGGAGCGGGTATCAGCCAATGCCGGGAAAGCCAAAAAAAACAATGCGATATAGACGAGAATCTGAAACGCACAAAATAAACTTAGTAAAGTTTTGGCATGCCGTTTCCTTATTTGCCACCAGGCAACCGTTATGATCAACATCAGGCTGCCTGCCACAACAGGCAGCCGCATGTCGTCAAGTTCAAAATACGCTGCGCCAACCATAGCAAAAGTTGCAATATATACCGGTAGACCAACCCAATAATGAATGGTGCTTTTCTTATTGAAAAACAGTACCCTTTCCAGATAATGTCCTGTTAAGATTGCCAACGGAAAAAGTGTAGGAAAGGTATACGTTAGATATTTCGTTGCCATCAGGGAGTAAAAAATCAGATAAACGCCAGCCCAAATAAAGCAAAAAATCCGTAATGACGATGTCCGCATCATGTACCCTTTAGCCCCAGCCACCAGAGCCTTCACTGTTAACAAAGACCAGGGCAGCATGCTGAGTAAAAAAACAACAATATAAAAATAGATTACATTATCCTTGGGATGCTCGGAAACAGTTGCCCGTAGATAATTATGCACGCCGAAGAAGGTAGTGGTAAATTCTGATCCGTGAACATAATACATGGCCGCATACCAAGGCAAGGCAACTACTAAAAAGAGAAAAAGGCCTGGCAGTATCGACATCTGCCGCAGTTCCATCCATTTACGCTGCACCAGAATGAAACTGACAACTACAAGGCTGGGCAACAGCAGCCCAACCGGCCCTTTCGTTAATACGGCCAAAGCCATGCTTACATACATTGGCAAATACCAACGTTTTGTCCCGCCCACACCGGTATAGGCAAGATAAAAAAACACAAGCGCCGCACTACTAAATACAAACAGCACCATATCGGTAATGACAAACTTTGCAAGCAGCACATACTCAAATGATGTTGCCATAACAAGCGCTGATAAAAGGGCCGCAGCCTGGCTGGAAGTCTTGGTTATAAACCAATATAGCAGCACCACCCCCAGCCCGCCAAACAAAGCCGGTACTACCCGGGCCGCCATATCGGAAAATCCAAACCATTTAAAGGCTAAGGCCGTAAGCCAGTAAAAAAAGACCGGTTTATCATACCATACCTGACCATAAATTCTGGGAGAAAGCCAATCGGCGCTTCCTACCATCTCTTTGGCGGTAAGGGCGTAATTCGACTCTACCGGATCGGTAATGGGCATAAGATGGCTGAACAACAGAAACGAAATAAAGGCAACCAAAAACAGACTTACGCCAATGTCTCTGGATCGAACAGCCGAAATAGACAGTGAAACGGCCATCCAAATTCCCCCTTACATCAAATTTTGCCTTTTACGGTACAATAACGCTTTATCTTCACTGGCAGTCAGCACAATAATGTCATTTTGCAGTTGGGCCGGCAAATTTTTATACGTCTGTGCTTTAACAATAAAAAAGGCAGCCTCATCTTTGACCAGTAATGTTTTAACAGCATCATCATCCATTAGCTCGTTGCCTGGCATGCCACTGTAAAACATAAAACCTGGCCGGTAAAATTTTGCAATATATACCTGACTGTGTCCGTCATAGTGCTGATTGAAGTCCTCAACAAACGATTTCATAGAGTATGCGGGGGCAATGGCCGGCAGCAGCTGCACTACCAAATATATGGAAAAAAACAACATAGCTACTACATTGACAGTAAATACTGAACGAAAATCCTGTCGTAAACTGAACCACCATACGAACGCATTTGCCGCTATAAGTACGGTTGCCGCTACCATTCCGGGAACATACAGCTCAGGCATCGTATTGGCTAAATAAAAGAGACCGGCTTCCAGAATAACAGCAACCACTGTCAGCATAGCCGCTGACCATTTTAACATTGAGAACTGCTTCTCAGACCATGCTTTGTCAAAATACCAACCTACTAAAAGGGCTAAGGGCGGATACATCGGCAGTATGTAAGAAACCAGCTTGGTTTGCGCCATGCTGAAAAATACAAAGACCGTGACTGCCCAGATAACTAGAAATACCAGCCGGTTCCAATCAGCGCTCCGCTGCCGCAGGGCAGCTTTACAAGCCTGTAGCATAAACGCAGTCCAAGGAAAAAATCCGACAATTAACACCGGAACATAATAGTACCAGAGAGTCCCGGACGGATGCTCCGGTTTTAGAAAGCGCGCTACGTTATGAAACCCCAGAAAGGTTTCAATAAAGGCCATTCCATGATACTGGTACATCAATACATACCAAGGCAATGCAATCATAAGAAATAACATTGTGCCGCGCAGTATTTTCATAGATTTGAATACGGCCCAGTTTTTGGTGACTATTACATGCAGCCCGATAATCGCTGCACAAAATATGATGCCAATCGGTCCCTTCGTCACAACGGCTAAAGCAGCACCGATAAACAACAGGTCATACCTGTTGTGCAAATAAGCAAGCAATGCCAATGTGAGAAAAAAAGTCAGCGTAATATCGGTAACGGCAGCCTTGCCTAAGTAGAAATATTCCAGGCTTGTGGTCAATACTAGTCCCGCTAAAAGGCCGGCACGTTCAGTAAAGAGTTCACGCCCCGACAAATAGACAACTACGGAACCGCCTATTGCCAACAAGGCAGACGGCAATCTGGCCGCAAATTCACCAATACCCCAAATTTTAAATGCAACAGCCACCAGCCAATAATACATGGGAGGCTTATCATACCAAAACTCTCCATAAATTCGTGGTGAAATAAAGTCCTGGAACTGCAGCATTTCGCGCGCTGTTTCCGCATAAACCGGTTCATCCGGATCCAACAAAGGCAAATGACCCAAATACGCCAGTGTGACAACACTGGCAACACATAAAAGCAAGAGTACATTATATCCTAACTTTCTTATACTCCTTCACTTCCTCCGTAATATTCAATGTAAAATTAATTATAAAATTACTTTTAGTGCTACTATGTCCCGCTTTGTCGACCTTAATTCTACCTGTTTTTCCTTGTGCCGCAGCTAAAAATAACCGCTCCTTATTTTCCTATTCAAGACAACAGCCGGCTCTGATAATTTTTCTTTTGGTTCACGGTAACTGATCATGCCTTACGTGGAATTATATCAACAAATTATGAAAGCACTATGAAAATATCCGTAAATATAAGAAAAGATCGGCTTGTGCCAAGCCCTTCAGGATGCCGGCACAAGCCCTAGTGGTTCTTACATTATCAGAAAGGTTATACTGTCTGATAATGCAAAAAAGTAAAAGTCTGTAGGCTTTCCCTACAGACTTTTGCTTTTATAATCTATATTTGTTTTTCCGTTCCCTCAAAACCAAACAATGTAAGATGTATCTGCCTGATGTGTCGACCTGGAATTGAGCTCGAGTTTATAGGATGTTACTCGCTACCACTCGTAACTAAGCGACTCACTCAGGTTCTTGCTTCGCCTCTCGGCTCGCAACAATCTGGTTCGCTGCTTATCCCTAGAAAGGAGGTGATCCAGCCGCACCTTCCGATACGGCTACCTTGTTACGACTTCACCCCAATCATCGACCCCACCTTAGACGG
>NZ_FNAM01000003.1:0-76839 GCF_900101845.1 Sporomusa acidovorans
GGGACGCTGAAGGAAAACGCGGGCCGGTGGAACAAGCGCTGATTGGTGTACCGGTGACTGATCCCGAAAACCTGATCGAGGTAGGGCGGGTGGTACGTTCGTTCGATCCGTGTTTTACTTGTGCGGTGCACGCGCTGCAAGTTCCTAATGCCAAACCTATTTTCATATAAGAAAATACATTACTAAACTTTTCGCTGGCAATGTTTGCAGTTTGTTAATAGTAAACAAGTAATCATAAACCTGCTTGATGGCATGGATATCGAAAGTGAATTTGAATGAAGATATAAGAGAGGGGGCAGTTTAGGTGATTTGTAATCACTTTAACTGCCCTACTTTTTATTATTGAGCATAACGATTCGACTGTAACGAAAGACCACTCATTTTACTGAAGAAAGGGCAAATGCTATCCGATGTACGATACATAGACTTTGATAAAAATATAAGTTCTTCACCAAATATTCATAACTTCTTCATACGGAAAGAGTACAATTAGTCTAAAGAGTTAGATAAAAGTAGGTGACTAGAATGAAGAAGTTACTGGTTTGGCTCATACTTGTGATATCTTTGGCAGTGACTGCCGTAGCTTCAGCCCAGACGACAATACCGCCTGCACCGGTCAGCAGCCGGTATGTGCAGGATTATGCCGGTGTATTGTCTGATGAAACAAAAGTTAAGATCAATAAACTAGGCAGGAAAATAGCAGAAAGTACTAAGGCGCAAGTGGTTGTTGTCACGGTGAATTCGTTAGAAGGTGTGCCGATTGAAGAGTATTCCCTCGGGATTCTCCGTAAGTGGGGGATTGGCGACAAGAACCAGAATAATGGTGTCCTACTACTGATTGCAGTAAATGACAAGCAGTCGCGAATTGAGGTTGGATATGGCTTGGAGGGAGTCCTTAATGACGCCAAGGCAGGTAGAATTTTGGATGAATCAGTACTGCCGTATTTTCAACAAGGTGACTACAATCGCGGCGTGTGGACAGGATACAAGGCGTTGGTCGGCACTATATCGGGGGAGTACGGTAAAGATGGACGCTCCAATGAAAAAAATAAAGCAGCCGATGCAAGCCTAGGTGTCGCTACTTGGTGGAACGGATTACCCGGATGGCTGCAAGTGATAGCTTTTGTTGGTTTGGCCGCACTGGTAGCAGGTGACTGGTTATTCTTCGGCGGCAGTATTACTTTACTCTTATTATCGTTGTTGCGTTTCCGTGGTGGTGGCGGCGGTTACGGAGGCGGGTCAGGCGGTGGCGGAGGCGCTGACCGCAAATGGTAGGAATGACAAGGGCTGATAAGGTATTGGTTGTTTTAGTACTCCTGATAGCTATAGTCGGGATTGGGCTCAACATGTCCATAGTGGCTGCGGGTGGCGAGCAAAAAGCCGAAATATGGGTGGAGGGTACCTTATATAAAACTGTGCCGCTCAAAGAGGGATATAAGCAAGAAATCCGGATTGGCGGCGACTCTCACTATGACATTATCGAGGTGCAGCACACCAGAATTCGGGTGCGAGAAGCCGATTGTCCCAACCAGGACTGTATTAAGATGGGCTGGATCCAGCACGCACCGCAGCAAATTGTTTGTCTTCCTTATCGCATTGTCATCAAAATTGTGTCTTCGGCGCCAGTTGATACAGATACGATAGTTCGCTAGCAAAAAGTCCCCGTTACGTAAGCCGGCTGCTTAGGTGACGGGGGCATATTGCTGTTACTGAGCCATTTTCCGGCACTCTGCCGCGCATGCCTTGCAAGCGTCGGCACACTGTTGACAATGGGGATCTTTGAATTGAGCGCAGTCACTGGCGCAAGCATCGCAAATGGTTGCGCAGAGAGAACATAGTTGTTTGGCATGATGGCTACCCCGGGCCATATATTGGGCAGACATGGCGCATATGTCAGCACAGTCACGGAGCATATTGATACAGTGGGCTCTTGCTTTAACATCGGCTTCCTGCAGGCACAAAGACAAGCATTCCTCGCAGGCTTGCATACATCCGTTGCAAGCATCGATACATGTCTGCATCTTGTTTGGTGCAGTTAGTACTGTAGGCATGGATATCCCTCCTAATATAATTTACTCTCTTATTATTTCAACGGGTACGGTAATTATTCGGTATGGTTACTCTGCTTTTGTCTAGGCAAAACTAAATGAAGGCCGCTATTGCGTAGATATTCTGCAGCAGATTATGGCGGCGAGGGTCGCACTCAATCAGGTAGCACTTATAATGATTGAAGTCATATTAAAAGTTGTGTGGTTGACGTTATAAAAGAAAACCGTATGGAAGAGGCTATTGATGAGTAGATAGGCGTCTTATCCAAGTTTACAAAGTGAAGGGGTGAAAGAATTGACTGAGTCCAATAAAGCATCTGTAGAAAATATGCTTTTAAAAGTAGAAGGCATGACTTGTGCCGCCTGCGCCAGCAGGGTGGAACACGGGCTCTCCAAACTAAAAGGAGTAGAAAAGGCTGCTGTTAATCTTGCCACTGAGAAGGCTTCGGTGACCTACGACCCGAAACAAATCAGCCTTAGCGAGGTAGTAAAAAAAATAGAGGATTTAGGCTATCAGGTTATTAAGGATAAAATCGATTTAAAGATAACCGGCATGACCTGCGCGGCCTGCTCGGGTCGGGTGGAAAGAGGCTTGAATAAGCTGCCCGGCGTTGTGAGCGCCGTTGTCAACCTGGCGGTGGAGAAGGCTACGGTGGAGTATTATCCGGGCGTAATCAGCTTTAACGATATTAAGGGTAAAATTGAAACCCTTGGTTATGGTGTGCATGATGTAGCAGATACCGCCGCGGTAGACAAAGAAAAGAAGGCCCGTGAAGCAGAGGTTAGCAGGCAGCGCTTTCGCTTGCTGGTAGCTACCGTGTTTTCCCTGCCGCTGCTGCTGGCGATGGCCATGCATATGTTGGGGGTAATGGGCAGGGCTACCGAGTTACTGATGAATCCGTATCTTCAGTTGGTACTGGCAACGCCTGTCCAATTTATCGCCGGCTGGCAGTTTTACCGGGGTGCCTATCTAGCGATTAAGAACGGCAGCGCGAACATGGATGTTCTGGTGGCACTGGGAACATCGGCTGCTTATTTTTATAGCATAGCTAACGTACTTCGCCAGGCACCCGACTTATATTTTGAAACATCGGCTATTTTGATAACGCTCATCATTTTGGGTAAATTGCTGGAAGCTACTGCCAAGGGGCGGACCTCTGAGGCCATTAAGGCCCTTATGGGGCTGCAGGCCAAGACGGCCAGAGTGTTACGTGATGGACAGGAAAGCGACATTCCGGTCGAATCGGTCCTGGTCGGCGATGTTGTAATAGTGCGTCCAGGCGAAAAAGTTCCGGTCGATGGGGTTATTGTTGAAGGGACATCCACGCTGGATGAGTCGATGCTTACCGGGGAAAGTTTGCCTGTTGATAAAAAAGTTGGTGACCAGGTAGTTGGCGCAACTATTAATAAATTGGGAACATTTAAATTCAAGGCTACTAAAGTTGGCAAAGATACCGCCTTGGCACAGATTGTACGTATTGTTGAAGAAGCCCAAGGGTCGAAAGCGCCAATTCAGCGTTTTGCCGATGTGGTATCAGCATATTTTGTACCGGTCGTCGTAGGCTTGTCGGTGCTAACCTTTGCAGTATGGTTCTTTTTCCTGGACCCAGGCAATTTCTCGCGGGCGTTGGTTAATTTTACTGCCGTATTAGTTATCGCATGTCCCTGCGCACTTGGTTTAGCTACGCCGACCTCAATTATGGTAGGGACAGGTAAAGGCGCGGAAAACGGAATATTAATAAAAGGCGCTGAGCACTTAGAGAATGCCCATAGACTGACAACCATTGTTCTTGATAAAACAGGCACAATTACCAAAGGTGAACCTGAAGTTACTGATATTGTGGCGCTGGCTGGGCTTGCAGAAGTTGAACTAGTGAGGCTGGCTGTCAGGGCAGAGAAAAACTCCGAGCATCCCTTGGCCCAGGCTATTGTTAACTATGGTAAAAAGCAAGGTATATCTCCGGAAGACCCTGAGTCTTTCACTGCCATTCCGGGGCATGGGGTCGAGGTTACCATTGAAGGTAAACGAATTTTACTGGGTACTCGCAAGCTAATGCATGAAAATAATATTGAGTTTGCAGCAGCTGTTCCTCAAATTGAAGAGTTGGAGCTGCAGGGCAAGACAGTCATGCTGTTTGCCTTGGAAGACAAGCTAAGTGGTTTGTTCGCTGTAGCTGATACCGTAAAAGAGAATTCGGCTCAAGCTGTATCCGAACTGCAAAAGATGGGCATAGAAGTATGGATGATAACAGGAGATAATATTCGTACTGCTCAGGCCATGGCTCAAACGGTTGGCATAGACAATGTTATGGCCGAGGTACTGCCAGAGAATAAAGCTGAAAAGGTAGCGGCACTCAAAAAAGAGGGCAAGGTTGTGGCTATGGTCGGGGACGGCATTAACGATGCACCGGCGCTGGCTACCGCCGATGTGGGCTTTGCGATTGGTACAGGTACCGATGTTGCTATTGAGGCTGCCGATATTACGCTAATGCGGGGTGACCTGACCGGCATTGTGGCTGCCATTCGCTTAAGTAAGGCAACTATGCGCAATATTAAGCAGAATCTATTCTGGGCGCTTGTCTATAATTCGCTGGGCATTCCAGTTGCGGCAATGGGCTACTTATCGCCAGTATTAGCAGGGGCAGCTATGGCTTTTAGTTCGGTTTCAGTGGTAACAAACGCGCTGAGACTGAAAGGGTTCAACCCGTATAGGGATTAAACCAGGGACGTGTATATGACTGTTTTTTTAGGGGGGAGGTTGTGAGTCCAGCACCGGAAACAATATTGAAATTGAGGGCATGTCTTGCGGACATTGTAAAATGGCTGTTGAGAAAGCACTCCGTAAAGTTTTTAATAAAAACCTGCTCCGGGAAAATCATTTATTTAAAATTTGTTGAATTTGCTGTTCTAATTCTTTTATTTGATTTTGCACATCGTCTGCCTGTTTTTCTTGCTGAAGGCTGGTCAATGCTTGTTCTTGAGCAACTATCATTGTCATCAAGGTTCCTACTGCAGCTAAAAAATTACCCAGTACGTTTATTTGATTTATATTTAACCCTTTAGAGAAGCCCAGAGCAACAAGAACCGCTAAGATAGTAAGTTCATCCGTAGATAACTCAAAGAAAAGCATTTCATTTTCCATTTTTTTATTCCTTATAAATAATAAATTTGGTAATGTTT
Source organism: Sporomusa acidovorans (assembly GCF_900101845.1). Taxonomy (GTDB): domain Bacteria; phylum Bacillota; class Negativicutes; order Sporomusales; family Sporomusaceae; genus Sporomusa; species Sporomusa acidovorans. Next base: position 5,229 of record NZ_FNAM01000003.1, read on the forward strand.
ATTTCTCATGCGAGCAGGTATTCTTTTTTGTTAATTCATCAACACGCTTTTGCAGCTTCTGTAACTCCAATTCTATTTCTACAAACTCAAGGGCTGCTTCTCTGTTTTGTTGACTTTTATTTTGAGGTTCAGCGTTTAAATCGGAACTTTTTATTAATATGTTTCCTAGCACAATAAATAAACTGCCAAGGATTTCTTGCTCGTTAGGATTTAATTCTTCAGCTAATATTTTTGCAGCCTGAGCAGCCAATCGCATGACTTTTTCGGGATCTAATGGTTCAAGATGATTTGCCACTAATTTTATATACGGCGAAATCGAATACATTATGCCTCCCCCTATTTTCCATACAATTATATATCAATTTAATAAGAGTATATGATGACAAATTTTATATTATCTCAAAATCTGTGAGAATTGTAGCCATAATCCGTGTAATTAAGGCGACCATACGAACTATTAAAAGTCATGCGGTCAATGCAAAATGATTGCTGAAAAAGCACTCCAGGCCATTCCAGGAGTGGTAAGTGCCAGTGTTGATCTGGCAAAAAAAGAAGCGCTTGTGAAGGCTGTGGAAGACGCTGGCTTTGACGTGGTTTAATTACGGGATTAGAAAAAATATGCAGAAGCCTGCACAGTAGGCTTCTGCGTATTTTGGTTTAGGTCATCGGTGAATGATACGGTCTGGATTGGGAAAGATAGATTATATCTATGTCGCTTATTTGTATTGGAGCTATCTAAGGGGGAGTAGGTCTTGGTGCTTGATCTTAGAAAGAATTTAGGTAACACGGATAGAATAATTCGAAGTATAATTGGTATAATTTTACTATGGTTGGTTATTTCCAAATCATTGACAGGCTGGTGGACAACCATTGCGCTGATTTTTGCAGTATTTCAGTTTGTAGAAGCAGTATGGGGCTACTGAATTGTCTATGATCTTATGGGTTGGTCAACCCGTTAAATAGCGGCTACAGAAACTTGATAATAAAGAAAGACTTAGCTTCAGGTGAGGTTTTAACCCCATCTGAAGTTTAGTCGACCTTATCCAGGGACTTAGACGCTCGCCTGTGCCCTTTGGGTATAACTCCCGCTTGTAGAAGCGGGAGTCTTAGAGCGACTTAGTCATCGGATAAAACCAACAGAACGGACAAAGTCTTTTATAGATTTTGTTCGTTTTTTATTAGGCAGAAATAGTTTACCTATGTTAAAGGTTACGATTGTGGCATTACGATAACTTCCACTATCATTCTCGTTTGGGAATAGGTTCACCGGTTATCCTAGGTAGGTTTTGCAAATCGCACAAGTTCTTTAAGAAGTATTCATAGGTTCTTCATAATGACTTGCTATAATAAAGACAAATCCAAGCAAGGAGGAACACAAAATGAAAAAAGGTTTAATTATAGGTCTGGCCGCTTCACTGGTTATTACGCTAGGAGCCACCTTGGCTTTTGCGGAGTCGACTGCACCCGGTATGATGGATAAAGGGCAAATGAACGAAATGCACAAAAAAATGGTGGAGCAGCATGTGAAAGACGGTGTGCTGACGCCGGAACAGGCCAAAGCCATGGATGAGCATATGGCTAACATGGGTTCTATGATGAACGGCATGATGAGTGGTAACGGCGGAATGATGGGTGGCAATGCCAGTTGTCATTCCAGCCAGCAAAGTACTGATATTCCTCAGCAATAGATGTATGACGCAAACAGTCCTCACTTAGGAGGACTGTTTGTTTTTTTATGCGAAAAAATCAAATTTTCTTCATACTATCTTCATAGGTTCTTCATAAAAAGTTGCTATGATTATAAGAAAGATAGCGCTCTAAAGCTCTACCTTACGAAACTGGCAGTGTTAGAGCAGGATAGCTCCAGATAAAGCGGCTTGGTTACTGGAATGAAGGAGGATTAGCATGGAACAACATAAGCAGGATTTACCTACTGGTGATAACCAAGAAACGTACACACCTTGGCAGAATCTAATTTTAAAATTGCTAAAGTGGGGAGCATGGACAGCAAGCGCAGTGGCGATGGTCTATGCTATGCATTATTAAACTGTAGGAGGAAGTCATCTTGCAACCAATCTTATTTACTATCGGGGAATTCGAAGTTCGTGCCTGGGGCCTAATGGTGGCTTTAGGCGTATTAGCTGGTTTATGGCTGGCAACACGGTTGGGAAAAAACAGTGAATTTACCGAAGATATTCTGCTAGAGTATGTAGTGTACGGCCTGTTTGCCGGAATCTTGGGGGCCAGGCTGTGGGAGGTTGTATTTTCTTGGGAACAATATGCTGCCAATCCGCTGCATGCCCTGATGTTCTGGGAAGGAGGCCTGTCCATACAGGGAGCGGTCATAGCCAATGTCTTACTGGCACTCAGGTATTTTCCCCGCAAGGGATTATCGTTTAGGCGGTTTGTCGATATTGGCGCGCCGGCGCTGATTTTAGGTCAGGCCATTGGACGTATTGGGTGTTTGTTCAATGGCGATGCCTATGGAAAACCCACTGATGCCTGGTATGGTGTGGTTTATCAGCCGGGAACTCCGGCGTATTCCGCCTGGGGGAACGTGCCGCTGGTACCGGCTGAACTGTTTGAGGCTGGGCTTGATATGGTAATCCTTTGGGTATTACTGTATTTATTTCCGCGTAAGCAATTTGACGGTCAGGTGGCGCTAGCCTATTTTGTGCTGTATTCACTGGCCAGGTTCGGGTTAGAGTTTTTACGCACAGATAGTCTCTTAATCGGCGGACTCAAGGCTGCGCAGCTTACAGCCTTACTCACGGCATTGGCGGCCAGTTTGCTGTGGGCATGGTATGCGACCCGGACTAAGGTTGTCATACGAGAAGTAGGTTATCTCAGAAATTTGGATAGAAAAAAAGCGAAAGGGGTGTAGGTAGCAATGGCACATTACGGTTTATGGCCGATAGTCATTATTAACTCATTGATTATTATTGTCTTTGTGTTTAGTTTTTCGCGGCCGCGTTCACTCAAAGATTGGCGTACCTTTGGTACGTTTTCGGCTTTTATTGTGGCGCTGTTTACCGAGATGTATGGTTTTCCGTTGACAATCTATTTGCTCTCAGGCTGGTTGGGAAGCCGTTATCCGGAGCTGGATATCTTTTCCCACGACTATGGACATCTTTGGTATACTTTGCTCGGATTTACCGGTGATCCGCATAGCAATCCCATTCATGGCGTTAGTGACATACTCATATCCGGGGGGCTAATTTTTCTTGGGTTTACGTGGATTTTCTTATATAGAGCGCAACGCAGGGGCGTAGTTGCGACTAGCGGGCCGTATGCCTATGTGCGTCACCCCCAGTATATTGCGTTTATCGCGGTCATGACCGGCTTCTTAATTCAATGGCCGACACTGCTTACAGTGCTCATGTATCCGGTACTTATCCGTATGTATGTGTGGTTGGCGCGTCAGGAAGAAAAGGAAGCCCTGGAACAATTCGGGGAGGAATATGCCAGTTATGCAGCTGTTACCCCCGGATTTATTCCCTTTAGCCGTTCCGGGATGCGTAAAGCCTCATAGTTACACTAGGTTTTGCCTAGCTTTGAACAGCTAGGCTTTTTTAATAAGGGCATATAATACGCTGCTAATGTCTCAGTTCCTAGCAAAATATCACAATTTCTTCATGGCTTCTTCAAAACTTCTTCATAATTATGGTGTATACTGAAGTCATAAAATAAGTTCGAGCAACTAGCTTTCGGTCATATAGAGTGGCTGTTAGCAAGAACACTTTAAGGAGGAACTACTATGAATAAAACAGTGTGGATTGTTTTGGCGGTTGTAGCGGTTATAGCAGTTAGTGTTTTTTCGGGATATAACAATTTAGTCGGCATGAGCGAGAATGTGAACGGCAAGTGGAGTCAAATCGAAAACCAGCTTCAGCGCCGGGCCGACTTGATTCCCAACCTGGTTAACACGGTAAAAGGCTACGCCGGTCATGAGCAGCAAACCATTCAAGCGGTAGCCGATGCGCGGGCTAAACTGGGCGGGGCCCAAGGACCTGCTGCTAAAGCACAGGCCAATAGCGAACTGAGTTCAGCTTTAAGCAGGCTACTGGTAATATCGGAAAACTACCCTAACTTAAAAGCGGACAAAAACTTTCGGGCCCTCATGGATGAACTGGCAGGAACAGAAAACCGTCTAGCTGTCGCCCGTAAGGATTACAATGAAAGCGTCCAAGGGTATAACACGTCTATCCGCTCATTGCCTGCCAGTATTATTGCCGGCCCGATGGGGTTTGGTCCCAAAGAGTATTTTAAAGCCGATGAGGGCGCAAAACAGGTGCCGCAGGTTAAATTTTAGTAAGTTGGCTCTCAATAAGCAAGGCCCGGCAATCGCCGGGCCTATAACCTTACTGCTATGGGATCACTTTGAAAATATAGTGCAATCTTTATGAACTTTTGCCCGGTACAGAGCCTGGTCGGCAAGAGCGAGCAGCGCATCACTGCCAGTGGCTGCTGTACTGGAGACTATCCCAATACTGACGCTCGAATTATACTTGGCAAGCTTTGAATTAACTGTCTGCCGGATGGTTTCCGCCGTGGTACAGGCGGTCTCTTGCGTGGCATTTCGCAGAAGGAGGGCAAATTCGTCTCCGCCCAGCCGTGCCGCAACATCGGTGGGGTGTATATTGTTTTGTAATACCCTGGCAAGAGCTTTGAGCGCTTCATCACCTGCTTGATGACCAAACGTATCATTGATACACTTAAAATTATCCATATCCAGCATGAAGAGAAAGGTGGTTGCACTGGTGTCGGGACAGCGGAGTTCTTGCTTTAGTATTTCAAAAAAATACTTGCGGTTCCACAGCTGGGTTAAGCTGTCAGTATAGACGAAATGATAGAGCTTGCGGATCAGTAGGCCGTAGGCTATTCCGACAATTGCCTGAATAACAAAAAAGATGGACCAGTAAAAATAGTGCCACTCATTACTAATGGCATGCTTTTCTAACAGATAACAGCTTAGTCCGAATAATAGGCCGAGAATACCTAAGATGACGGGAAGACTTTTTAACATAATAGTGCGGTATCTGTACATAATCACAGTCCTTTGCCCTAAATATTCCAGGATGGTGATTTTATTATACTGTACAGCCTCGGAGCTGACTATATATTTTTAAGCTCGTGGGTTGCTTGTCTATTGAAGGGGGCGTTTATCCTTTGCCAACGCTAAAGTTTTCTTTGCAGACCAAACTGTTTGCCTCATTTTTTTTACTTTCGGCTATCATTACTATGGCAATTTCTTATACCTTATTTTTACATATGCGCACAAATCACTTGGATACATTAAAACGTGATCTTGTAGTCACGGCCAACATGGCCGTCATGCATGTTGCCGGTGAAGCTCAACTAGAGCTTACCGGACAGGTGCCGGAAGAGCCGGCCGATAAGCGGCTACGGCAGCTTATGCAGTCAATTGGCAAAAATAGTCCAGATATTGCCCGAGTATTTCTGCTGCAGCGTTTCGCCGATAATGAGCAATTGATAATACGTAGTGAATGGGATGCCCGGAATGATAACGGGCGGCAAATTGGTACGATACATAATGACCAGTCAGTTACTTTTTGGGATGGCAATCGACCTATGGTTACCGATAATAGTGAAACAGGTACTGTAACTGTGTATGCCCCGGTAAAGGTTGACTCGCGAACGGTGGCCTGGCTGGCACTTGAGGTAGATGCAGCCGCTGTGGCCAACGATACCCGTCATTTTGCCGAGCGGGTATTTATAGTTGCATCAGGAGCGGTTGCCGTGGTCGGGGTGTGCAGTTGGTTCCTTGCCAGGAATTTCGCCGCTAGAATTCAGAGGCTTGATTTAGCCATCGATCAAATTGCGGCCGGCAAGCATGATGTTCACCTGAGAGTAGAGGGGAGCGACGAGGTGTCCCTGCTTGCCGCTCGGATTAATAGTCTGGCCACTGCCCTACATGGTGAACGGGAAAGTTTGATGATGTCTACGATTGAATCACTGGTAACGGCCCTGGAAGCCAAGGATGCTTATACCTATGGACACTCCTCCCAGGTTGCCAGTATAGCTGAGGCTATTGGACGCGAACTTGGGCTTGCTGAGGACGAACTATTAACCTTGCGGATTGCTGCGTTACTCCATGATATTGGCAAGATAGGCATTCCTGACCACATACTCAATAAGCCAGGCCGGCTGGATGCGGAGGAGTGGGCCATAATTAAGCAGCATCCTGAAACCGGCGCTAAGATTATCGCTGGTATTCCTGCCCTTAAAGAGGTAGCCGAGAGTGTAAGACATCATCACGCCCGCTGGGATGGAGAGGGATACCCAGAGGCTCTATCGCGAGACAATATACCGTTAGGAGCGCGTATTATTGCTGTGGCTGACACCTATCAGGCCATGATCTCAGATAGGCCGTACCGGACAGGTATGCCGGAAGAGGTGGCGCTAGAAGAGATTCGTCGTTGTATTGGTGACCAGTTTGACCCCCAGGTGGTGGACGCGTTTGTAAAAAGTGCACATGGGCTTAATTAGGTGTAACGGGTAGGGCGGCAAAGGCCGCCCTTTGTTTATTTTCTGGTTAGCAAGATTCAATTTACATAAGTTTTTCATAGATTCTTCAAAAGTTCTTCATATTAAAAGTGTATACTGGTGTTAATTAGGGTACACTTGGTCAATTACAAACGATATTTTATATTGCAGTAGTAGGAGTCACAAGGATACAGAAGTAATCGAGGAGGTACTACAATGGCGCAAAATTCAGTGTTACTAGTGGACGATGATGCCAAATTGGTAAAATTGTTAAAAATATATTTTGAGAAGGATGGGTTTATTGCCTATACGGCGGCTGATGGCATTGATGCGTTAATGGCTGTGCGCGAACATCGGCCTGATATTATGGTGCTTGACTTGATGATGCCTGGCATTGACGGCTGGGAAGTATGCCGGCGGCTGCGTAAAGATAATGATATTCCGATTATTATGCTTACTGCCCGGGATGAAGAAAGTGACCGGCTGGTGGGCCTGGAACTGGGCGCCGATGACTATGTGACTAAACCTTTTAGTTCCAAAGAGGTAGTGGCCCGTGCCAAGGCCATATTGCGGCGTACCAATAGGGCCGTTTTACGCAAAGAGACCATTAAAATTGGTGGTTTGACAATTGACATGGATTCTTACCAGGTAAGCCGGGACGGCCAAGTGGTGGAGCTAACACCCACCGAATTTAAGATAGTAGAACTGCTGGCTACCAACCCGGGAAAGGTGTACAGCCGCCTTCAAATCGCCGAACAAGTTCATGGTTACACGTTCGAGGGGTACGAACGGACCATTGATGCCCATATAAAAAACTTACGGCGCAAGCTGGAAGCTAACCCCAAAGAACCGCAGTATATCCAGACCGTTTATGGGATGGGCTATAAATTAGCCGGGGTGGCCAAGGATGAATAGCATTGTCTACCGGATTACCGGCCTCATGTTTTTATTTGTGGCCTTTACCGTGGTACTACTAATCTATCTTGCCGATTATCAGATGGATCAGCTCTTTCGGGAGTATTTGCTGGTTATGGGGCGCGGCGGCATGAGGCATCACATGGGGCAGGCTGAATTAACATTTTTAGCCTCTGTCCATAGGTCCCTAACTTGGGTAGGGGCCATACTCATTGTGCTAGGGTTAATGGCAAGCTATTCCTTAGCACGCAGTATCACCGTACCACTACGTAGACTTAGCCTAGCTGCCGAGGCTATTGAACAGGGGGATTTTGAGCAACGGGTACCGATTTCCTCAAAAGATGAGGTAGGACATCTGGCCAAAATTTTTAACCGGATGGCCAAAACGCTCGAAAATAACATGAAGTTAAGGCAGCAGCTATTGGCTAATATTGCCCATGAATTGAGGACGCCAATTGCTATTATCAAGGGTCACCTGGAAGGCATGTTAGATGATGTGATTGACTTAAATAAAGAAGAAGTGGCGTCACTTCATGAGGAAACCATTCGGCTGAATCGCCTCATTACCGATCTCAAAGACTTGTCACTGGCTGAGGTTGGGCAGCTTTCCCTGGATAAGCAACCTACCAATATTAATTATCTCGTACGCCGGACTATTCAATTGATGAAAACAACGATTGACGAAAAGAAAATGGTTGTCCAGTGTAATTTAAATGATAAATTGCCTGAGATTCACGTCGACCCTGACCGGATTAGTCAGGTAATTAGCAATATTTTTGTTAACGCACTACGATATACCCCAGATAGGGGCAAAGTTTCGGCAACAACAGGATTAGAGAAAATGGAAGGTCGGCAGTGGGTAAAAATTGCTGTCAGTGATAACGGGCCAGGTATCGCGCCTGACGATATTCCCCACATCTTTGACCACTTTTACCGGGGCGAAAAATCCCGGGACCGCAAAAGCGGCGGTTCTGGGCTGGGATTAGCCATTGTGAAGCAATTGGTAGAATTCCACGGCGGTAAAGTCATGGTCGATAGTAGTCAAGGCGCGGGAACCACCTTTTTTGTATATTTACCCTATACTGTTGTAAGGTAACAACCCGGCGCGGCCGGGTCTTTTCTTTTTGCAAGGTCTTCCTGGAAAAATTCATCAGATATTCATAATGTCTACATAAGAAATTCATATGAGTTTGCTATAGTTAAACTAGAAGCATACAAGGGAGGGACAGCCTATTCGCACCAGGGTTCATACATAGGGCCATAGAGTAATATTTTAGCCAGAAAGAGTTCGGCCCAGCAGTATTTTATAACAATGGAGAGGATAATATGCGATTTTTCAAGGTGGTACTATCAGGTATTCTGGTACTGGCGATGGCTGGGGGCGGCGTATACTGGGCCCAGATGAATGGCTGGAATGTGTTCGATCTGCCCATGCTTACCGGCGGACACAGTCAGCACCAGGCGAGCGCACCTCAAGGCCACAGTGGCCATGGCGGGGGCAGCACTCAACCGCCACTCAGTCCTTTTAACAATCTGGCCAGCCAGAATAAGGACAAGCTGGTACAAGCTAGTGTGGTATTAAATCAAGTTATGGAGCAAATCACCAATGACCCGTATTCGCAGATTACGGTAGGCCGCCGCACTGACAGTGGGGAAGGCAGCGGCAATATCAGTATCACCCCCCGTGAAGGTGTGACAATTAATATTGCCGGTGAGAAGGAAAAAGGCCATGAGCTGCCTCCTGGCACTACTGCCGTGTATGACCAGGCCAAATTAGAGCAACTGCACTATGGGATTTTTAAATTCTCGCAAGCCATTGCCTTGATTAATGATCTCAACAATGATTTGACTGATCAGAGTGTGTTGGTGGAGGCCAATCCGCCAGACCTGCAAACCTATGTAATGCGGTACAACTTGCTATTACAAAACCGTACTAAGCTTAATCAAGCCACAAGGCTGCTGGGCGAATCCATGACACTAGTTAACATCAACCCTTATGCACCGGCTAGCGGTTATGTGTACAATAGCCAGCGGATGAAGGAGCTTCATCAGGGTATCGCAGAGCTGGCTCGCATTTCGTTACAGCTAAACAGACTAAATGAGGATATGAACCAACAGCTGATGCAGGCCGCCTATGACGCCAAGCTTGCCCGTGTTCAGGCTATGAACCCGATGCAGGCTGCCGGCATGAACCAGGCCCAGAATCATAGCGCCCACAACGCCCAATCTGGAACTGACTTTTTTAGTAACAGTTCAGGGGTATTTAGTCTTGGCTTAATTGTCATAATCTTTGGCCTGGTATTGGGAGTACTTGTCCTGATTAAAAAGCTGATCCGTGAATTGATTGCGCCACAAGAATAGATTGGCGCTAGTGACGTCCGGGCAAAGATTGTTACTTGATAAGCATAAGAGATGGAGGGTTATGTATGGGTGATGCATTAAAAAAAGATCCAATTTTAAAGACAGTTCTCGTAGTATTTCTGGGCTTGATTGTGTTTAGTTTCCTCTTTGGCTTTAACTTTGGCGGAACCGGCTATGATGCAAGTGCCAGCCAGGCTAGCCAACACGCCAGTCACCATGGCGGGATGGGTGCCGGGGCAGCCGGTGGCCCAGGCTATATGACTGGGATAATACCTGGGCTAATTCAGTTCCTTATCCAAATACTCATGGTATTACTGGTGTTTGCGCTCATTGCCGGGATTGTTATCGGCGTGAAAAACTTTGTCGCTAAACAGGATTCAGAAGCATTAAAAAAGTATCCTGTTATCGAATATATCAACCAGGACCCTGTGCTTAAGGTGCTCGTCATTGCTATCGCCGGTATCTTCGGGCTGTATCTAGTAACCGGCCTGTTGAGTGGTATTGGTTTTGGCTCAGGGTATAACGTCTCGCCTCAGTTTATGATTCTCAATCTGATTAATTTCCTGGTAAAACTTCTCATGATTGCTTTTGTGGCTTTCGGCAGTTTGGCTCTCTGGCAGTACTTCAAGAATCAGGCTCCCGCTCAGCCGCCGAAACAAGAGATAATTCAATTGGAGGCGTCCCGTCCTGCTCACAAGGCAGGGAACGAGCCTGAATAAATAGACTCATGGTTTACAGGTGGTTATTATGAAGTTGAAATTGGAGTTTGTTTTGCACTGGCTGATGGCCATAACCTTTTCCATACTGGCCATCAGCGGTCTGGCCATGGCTGGGGCCCGGTTTGGTTGGATTCTCAATTATGATATTGCGACCGCCGACATCGTTCACCGGGTCACAGCCGTTATCTATGTAATCGTTACTTTGGCTTCTATTGGGCAAGAGGTTATGCGGGTATTGCGGTCAGACAGCAAAAAGGATTTGCCATGGTCAATTTTTGGGCGCAGCGGATACGGCTTTTTTACCCTTGTTACAACGCTGCTGTTTATCCTTACCGGGGTAATACTCTGGAAAAGCCATCATAGCAATATGGCAGCCGTCGCTTTTGCCATGTTTGTTCATGAGAACCTTACATATATTGTCCTAGCCAGCCTTGTCTGGCATATGTATCAAAAGGCGCATGGATTGTTGTGGCCGAAACAGGCAGTGGCCAATAATCTGATGACTCAGCGCTGGTTTAAGCTAGTTGTTTGGTTCATTACATCGTCATTTTTCTTTGCCGTAGCTGCCATTATGGTATCCTTTGCCGGACCGCCGCCAGGTGGGCAGCAGATAAAGGCCTATATGGCCGGAATGATGCAGGCGATGGACAAATCGCTGATGGGACTAGCAAATATGGAGCCAGGGTTAACGGTTGCCGGACAGGTGACAGGCGTGCTCCCCATGTCGGCATCCATGCTGGTAATCCTTTTGATTCTAGCGTTTTTGCTGGCAATTGGCTTCTTGTGGGAGGGGCAGCAGAAAAATGAACGCTAAAAAACATTTTTGGCAACTGGCTTTTGGTTTTTTATTGCTAGTAGTGCTAGCGCTGATGAGTGCCTGGAATGAGCAACGAACTCAAGCCGGGATGATGGCGCAAATGATGGGGGGAAGCATGGGGGATATGATGCGTATGATGCATGCATCCAATATTACCTTAGCCGATCTCTTAACCTGGAAAAGCGAGGTGGGAATGACCCAGGGAGCAAAACAGGCAGGTTCATTCTTAATGTGGGTACATACAGTTACAACAAACACCATCTTTTTGTTAGTTCCGGTAATTTTGGCCGGCACAGTATTTTTACTGATTGTCTGGCAGTTGAGGTGAAGGAATGGGCTCTTTAGGTTTTTTGGGCTCGGTGTACATGTTCTTTTTACTAGCCCTCTTAGTTGTTGCCTTAGGGGCTGGGGCCAGCTACATTATCCAAACAGTGACCGGAGCAGTTGGCCAGATGGCTGCTGCGCCAGCCGGTACCACGGTAAAATCAAAACAACTATTTGGAGGAGGAAACAATATTATGGAAAACAATCAATGGCTTAGGTATGCTCTATACTCCTTTTTAGGAATTCTACTGCTCTTGGTTATCGGTGGGCTTGTCGCACCTAACCAGGCTATGTACGGCTACGGCCAGTATGGCCAAATGCCGATGGGTAACATGAACATGGGCCAAATGCCGATGGGTAACATGAACATGGGCCAAATGCCGATGGGTAACATGAACATGGGCCAAATGCCAATGGGCAACATGAACATGGGTCAAATGCCAATGGGCAACATGAACATGGGCCAAATGCCGATGGGTAACATGAACATGGGCCAAATGCCGATGGGCAACATGAACATGGGCCAAATGCCGATGGGCAACATGAACATGGGCCAGATGCCGATGGGCAATATGAACATGGGCCAAATGCAAGGTGGCGGCGGTATGGGTATGATGGGTATGTAATTAGTTTTAGCATAGTAAATATATGTGAAGTACTTTCAGCCTCGCAACGCCAATTTGATTTGCGAGGCTGAAGTGTAAAATTTCCTAAAATTCACAGGATATTCACAATTGTTTGCTATAATATACACGAGGAGTCCGTTACTTTTTTGGTGACTGGAGGTGGCGGACGGCGGTATACTACTATGTGTAACAAAATACAAAAAGTAAGGAGGCGTAAGGTATGGGTTATGGCATGATGAATTATGCAGGACAGGGCTATGGTTACGGGTACGGTTCTTCACTATTTGGCGGCTTATTCCATGGTGTATTTAGCCTGCTCTTTTGGGTATTGCTCTTGGCGGGACTGTACTTTCTAGTGCGATGGCTAATGGAAACAGTTTCCGGCAAATCTGCCTGTTTGCTTTCGGCAGCACCTGATGCAACTGGTTCCGCGATCGAGATACTTAAGCAGCGTTATGCTCGTGGCGAAATCAACCGTGAAGAATTTGAACGTATCAAACAGGACTTGGCTTAGCTATAGAAGTAAACGCATAAAAAAACAGTGCTCTTGGGCGCTGTTTTTTTGCTTAAACATGGTAAAATAGAGTAAAATTGGTAATAATTCATAAAGATAGATAAAGGGAGGTTTTTCCATGTTTAGTATGTTTAATTCGTTTTCAAATCCTTGGCTTAAAAAGGCAGCGTACTTCTTTTTGGGAGCCTTACTTGTAGCCGCGTTAATGGATGCCGTTACTCCCAGATATGGTATGTATGGAGCCGGATATGGCGTTGTACCGCCAGGTCCTATGCCTGTCATGGGTCCCAGCTTTGGGGGATATTACTCTCATCATATGGGAATGCATGGGCAACATATGAATGGATATGCTGCACCAATGTACAGCAATCCATATTTTAGGCCATATTAATTCCATTAGCACATAAATGTATTACCGTAATGCGGCTCTGGCTTACAGCGCCGCATTTTTTTTGCAAATAACAAAAAAACGATTCCCTCTTCATAAGTTCTTCATAATGAGCTGCTATAATAAGACCGAAAGGCGTAACAGCTTATACATACTTGAGGAGGATGCTCGTGAAAAAAGTAAAAGTCGTATTAGGTGGTATCGCGCTATTATTAACCGTGTCGCTGACAGCTGGTTGTGGTTCCAGTCAGCCGACTTCGCAACTGGCACAACAGGCGGCTCCTCAGCAGGCAGCCAGTCAGGAACATTCTCAGGGGCATAATCAGCAAATCCATTCTATGCCGGCAGGAGATCCGATGCCGTTCTTGGCCGATATGGAGAAACAGCTAGCTGACGTGGCCGCTAAGCAAAAAGCAAGCCAAACAGCTGAGGCACAGAAAGTGGCTGCACAACTTGTTCAGACTGCCGATAAGCTAGTGCCTCATATCATGGATGATGGATTAAAGAATAAGACCCGCCAAAGTGCTGTGGCCATTAAAGATGCCGTTCATGCAGCCAAAGTCGATCAGGCTGGCCTTGATGTCAAGATTAAGGAGCTTCAAGAATTATTGCTAAAAGTTAAGGGCGACTTAAGTAGTCATAAGCACTAAAATAAGAGAATCTATCTCGATACATTTTGTTTGACCTCTGCGCTTGCGTAGAGGTCTTTTAGCAAAATCACATAAATAATTCGTGTCTTCTTCATAACTTATTCACATTTTTGTGGTACTATTTGTATAAGTAAATGAAGGGTACTCACCCAAGCCCTCATGTCATTGTCAATACAAAGGAGCTGGATGTATGAATAAGATGGTATCTAAGTTAGTAGTAGCACTAATGATGGGAGCATTTGTAGCGACCTCCGGGATAGTTTCGCCGATTATACTCGCTGCTGAGCAAACCAATACTCAGCAAACTGAGCAGCAAGTGCCGCCACCTACTGATGGAAATAATCAGTCAAACGAGCATAGCGGCCACCACTAAGATACACCAAAAGACGAATCCTTCCTGCAATAGGCAAAGGTTTCGTCTTTTTTCTTTTTCCAGGAGAATCTTCATTAAATCTTCATTTTTGTTTGGTATACTAAATACATCCTCAGTAAATATAAATTTTTTTACGTTCCAACCATGGAAGCAGCTTGCCGGGAGTACCTCCCGGCTTTTTTTTGCGCAAAAAATAGGAGTAGTACTTTTGTCAGAATTCAAGGTTATCTTCATTAGATCTTCATATTGATTTGGTACAATGTACATAGGCGGATGGAAATGTCTGACCAAGCTTAAAAATGGGAGGAATACGAAAATGAATATGTCAAATGTATCAGCAGGTGGTTCAGCAAGTGGCATGGCAGGTATGTCCGGGTGCAGCGGGTCTCAGCATAGCCAGATGACTGCTGGCAAAAATACAGCAGCAACTGAAAAAGCTACGACTAGCAGCACTAAGCAGCTTAGTGTCGATCCGAAATTAGGTAAGACAGTAGATATTTCTGTATAAGAGATTACTGCGAAAATTACATAAGTTCTTCATCTCGTATTCATAAGATATTCATTTTAGTTTGTTATACTTGACGTAGAGGCAAGTCAATAGAGAAAAAAATTAGGGAGGTTCTAACATGATGATGATGATGGGTGGCATGGGTGGTGGCCAAGGTATGAGTCAAGGCATGAACCAAGGCATGAGTCAAGGCATGAACCAAGGTATGAACATGGGCATGAGTGGCATGAACCAGGGCATGAACATGGGTATGAATGGTATGAACCAAGGCATGAACATGGGCATGAACGGTATGAATCAAGGCATGAACATGGGTATGAACCAAGGTATGGGTTACATGAATCATGGTGTGGACGCGTATAACCAAATGGGGAATATGGCGATGACTAATCATGCAGGCATGGCCAACATGGCAAGTGTGCCTGGTATGATTCCGGGTTCTGGATTTGAGTCTATTTTGGGTAATCTTGCGGGCATTGCTATCACACTGCTGTTCTGGGCACTCCTTATCGGTGGTTCAGTATTCTTAGCAAGAGGCCTATGGGAGTTGTTTAAACCGAAAAAGACGGTGCAAGCCGCTCCGGTTGTAGTAGCCAAGCAAGTGGAAGTGCTTGATTAACTAATATAACAGAAAAAGTCAGCCTTATGGCTGGCTTTTTCTGTTGAGCCCTAAATTTCTATTCGAATTCATTAGAAATTCATATTCATCGTGTATAATAAAATGGCTTATGATAGTTTAGGCTGGGAGGGGGAAAGGTCACAGGAGGAATAGCCTGCATTGTTGAGAGTAATAACCGACCTATTTATATGAAAAGGAGTCATTGTATGCAAAACCTTCATCCTGCAGTGATACATTTTCCTATCGCTTTGCTGTTAATCGGTTTTTTATTTGATATAGTAAGCGTAGTCCTAAAAAAAGACTCATTACGCTCGGCCGGTTGGTGGTGTTTGCTTATAGGCGTTATGTCTATGGCCGTTGCCATTGGTTCAGGAATTTATGCAGAAAATACGGCTGGGCATAATGATGCGTCTCATGTTATTATGGAGCGTCATAAAAATATTGAGTATGCCGCCGCAGTTCTTTTTGGTTTCATGTTGGTTTGGCGTAGTATTAAAAAAACATTATTGCCTGGGACGGTAAGTCAGTTAGTTATCTATTTCGCTATTGGCGTATTGGCCGTAGGCACAATGACATATGGTGCCCATTTGGGCGGGCGTCTGGTTTATGAATTCGGTGTCGGGGTGGCGGCTGTACCGCAAGCGACCGGCACACATGAGCACGGCCATGGTGACGGAGCAGAGCATCATCACACCCCGCCGCCAGCCCCCGCCTCTAACAACACTGCAACGACGCCTCAGCCCAGTGCGACTAATGCCCCCAAGTCGGGCGAGACTCATGTACACAGTGACGGAGCGACTCATACACATTAACCTTATGTACAAAGCCAGCCGGTGACCCGGCTGGCTTGTTTGCATAGGACATAGGGCAGACACTGTTTGACTGGGTGCTGACGCGGGGATAATGTATACCAGATGTACATGTTCTAGGAGGAAGACTATCATGACTAAAAAAACACCGAAAAGCCATACCGATACCATCCGAAGAAGGTATAATCGGACTGCCCTGTTTTACGATTGGATGGATAAAATGATTCCGGTAAAACTTCGCCGTAAGGCCGTTGAGCAGGCTACAGGTAAGGTATTAGAGGTGGGGGTAGGCACCGGCGCTAATCTGGAATTTTACTTACCTGGTTGCCAAGTAACAGGGATTGATTTTAGTCCAGGCATGCTAAAAAAAGCCAAGCAAAAACTAACAAAGGCCAGGATACCTGTTACTCTGTTAGAGATGGATGCTCAACATATGACCTTTCCTGACAATACTTTTGATACTGTGATTGCTACCTGCGTTTTTTGTTCTGTACCCGATCCGGTTCAAGGCTTAAAAGAAGTTAAACGGGTATGCAAGCCAGGCGGGCGGATCATTTTGCTTGAGCATGTACGCAGTGAAAACCCGTTTTTAGGGTGGCTAATGGATGTTCTTAATCCGGTAGCTTTACATGTCATCGGTTCGAATATTAACAGGGAAACAGTAAAGAACGTGAATGAGGCAGGCATACAGCCGTATTCGATTGAGGAGTATTCAGGTAAGATAATTAAACTTATTGTGGCATCGCCAGTCTGAATCGGTTTTTGAACAACTGCAATTTTAATAACGAGTAAAGTTTCATAGGATTTACATCTAACCTTCATGAGATATTCACATAGACTTGATACAATAACTGTAACGGCAGGACGGTGGCGTTTAAATGGGTCATGGACCCAAACTGTCTCCGATACCGGCCCAGTTTTGATTATATTTATTAGGAGGCTTAGAAAATGATTATTATGTTACTATTATGGGTGGTTACGCTTGCAGGTGCGGTTTACTTAGCTAGGTGGGCTTGGGAGGCTTACGGGCATAAACTGAGACTTCCGAAAGTCGAGATAGATGCTCTTGAACTTGCTAAGCGTCGTTATGCCAGCGGGGAAATTGACCGTGATGAGTATCTTTCGATCAAGCAAGAATTGGCTGGGGCTCAGCACTAACTCTTAGGCGAGTGCAATTGAATAAGTCTTTTCCCATTACCCGGTAATTGTACCGGGTAATTGCTTTTTCTCACAAAATAAAAGTGGTTTAATATTGCAAAATCTAGCCAATCTTCATAGGTTATTCATATTGAATTGGTATAATACAGGTACGGAAGATAAATCAACAGAGAAGGGGGGGAAGAGGATGGGTCACTACACAACACCGATGTATTCCTATGCCGGCTACGGATATGATGGACTGTCATTTGTCGGTAATATTGCCCACCTGGTGATAACCGTGTTACTGTGGGTATTTGTTATCGCAATGATTTATCGTCTGTTGGGCTGGGTTTTAGACTTGGTTAGCTCCCGGCAACCCATTGCAATCTACAAATCATCTATGGCAACCGGGGCTACTAGGATACTCTATGAACGCTACGCCCGCGGCGACATTACCCGGGAGGAGCTTCAACAAATGAAACGCGATATGACAGGCATATGATTGGGCGTTAGCAAAATAAGAAATAGAGGGAGGTAGAAAAGATGGGTAAGAACATATGGCTGCGTTATGCAGTGTACTCTTTCTTCGGCTTGCTGCTGCTCATGATTGTATCCTCAGCCGTTTTACCGGCGCTGAGCATGAATGCAGTTCAAGGCGGAATGGCGGGTAACATGGGTCAGATGCCGGTGGGTTACACGAACATGGGGCAGATGCCGATGGGTTACACGAACATGGGTCAGATGCCGGTGGGTAACATGAACATGGGCCAAATGCCGGTGGGTAACATGAACATGGGTCAAATGCCAATGGGTTACACGAACATGGGCCAAATGCCGATGGGTAACATGAACATGGGTCAGATGCCGGTGGGTTACACGAACATGGGTCAGATGCCGATGGGTTACACGAACATGGGCCAAATGCCGATGGGTAACATGAACATGGGCCAAATGCCGGTGGGTAACATGAACATGGGCCAGATGCCGGTGGGTAACATGAACATGGGTCAGATGCCGGTGGGTAACATGAACATGGGCCAAATGCCGGTGGGTAACATGAACATGGGTCAAATGCCAATGGGTAACATGAACATGGGTCAATCGTCTATGGGGATGAGTTCCAGCAGCGGTATGATGGGAATGTAATTATTCAAATGGAGGGATGATTTATGTATTATTGGGGCTATTCGGGAGGCAGTTACGTAGGAAGCTTGCTATCAACTCTTGCGTCATTTCTTTTCTGGGCACTAGTGATAGTCGGCTTTGCCTATCTTATACGCTGGGCGTGGGACTTGGCCGGTGAAAAATTTGGTCAGCCAAAACCTGTAACCAATTCCCTGGAAATCGTCAAAAGACGTTACGCCAATGGGGAATTAAGCCGGGAAGAATATTTAGCTATAAGGGAAGAGTTACGTTCTTTGTAACAAGTAGAGCTAACCAAGCAAACAGCGTCGTGAATAACGGCGCTGTTTGCTTTTTTGTACTGTCATATTTGGAAAACTACCAACATATCATCAATAATGCGATTGCCCATATTTAAGCATAGGGGGCTGAATAAAAGTGCGTTTGGCTACAGTAACTATACAGCGATTCAGGTTGTTTTCCGTTGTGCTACTGTTAGTATTAGTACCAATTGTTAACTTCCTGGCTGAAGAAGACCCGCTGGAAAACCCGCCTATTGCCGCAGTCCAAACACAGCCCAGCCAACCACCGCAGGGAGAAATAAATATAGTTGTCAAAATACCTGAGCGTGTACTTGAACTACATGATAGTACCGGATTATATAAAAAGTATCGGATTGCGGTTGGCAAAAGTGAAACACCAACACCGATCGGCGACTTTAAAGTAGTATGGAAGGATTATAACTGGGGAACCGGGTTTGGTACAAGATGGATGGGGATAAACGTACCGTGGGGAATCTATGGAATCCATGGTACGAATAAGCCGTGGTCTATTGGCAAGTACGCAAGTCATGGCTGTATTCGTATGCGAAACAGCGATATAGAACAGTTATTTGAGTGGGTACCGCTAGGTACTATAGTTCGCATTGAAGGGCCGATAAACAAAGTCAAGAGAGAATTAAAACATAAGATGTCAGGGCAAGATGTAGTGCTCCTGCAGCGCAAATTAAAAGACATGGGCTATCTTTCTGACAGGGCGGATGGAATTTTTGGCAAAGCCACCGAGGAGGCAGTTAAAAAGTACCAGGAAGCCAACAATCTACAACCCACTGGTGTTGTAGATAATGGACTCGTTAACCTCCTGCAGATTTGAAAGACGCATTGTTGTTTTTAATATAGAAGAAAAACTAGCAATAGTAAAAAATCATAATTTATTCATTAG
Source organism: Sporomusa acidovorans (assembly GCF_900101845.1). GTDB lineage: Bacteria > Bacillota > Negativicutes > Sporomusales > Sporomusaceae > Sporomusa > Sporomusa acidovorans. Next base: position 24,842 of record NZ_FNAM01000003.1, read on the forward strand.
AAATTCACATTGCTATGATAATATACAAATATACCCAAGAAAAGGGAAGCTACGGTAAATTAAGAAAGCAGCAGGAGGAGAATGTTTATGAAAAAATTAATGGGTAAGGTTTTGTTCGCTTTATTAGTAGGTATGTTTGTGGCTAATGCCGCTATCGGTCCTGTTAATATTGTATCGGCTAACGAGCAGCATAACAGCCATTCCGAGCAGCAACAGGAGCAGGTACCGTCGAACGGCGATAAGAGCCAGGAACATAAATCACACTAAGTTCAGGTAAAAAGTTAAAAGATATGCTTTAAAGCACTAAGGGCTAAGAAGAATCCTACGGTGGGTTACTTCTTGGCCTTTTTCTGTATAACCGGGCGCAGGCCCGGTTTTTTGCTGTTCTGTCGAAAGTTTGTGGCTGTTATAAAAAAACGCATAAAGCCAAGGCAATATTGTCATATTAACCTTGAAACCATGAGTTGGAGTTGATGTGATGAGGTTCCTGTTTTTTCTTGTTATTGTTGTATTAATTGCTGGTGTAGCGCTATACGGCGCGCAGATGATGGGGATTCAGATTCCGTATGTGTCCCAGTTTTTTGCCAATATGGCCCCTGGTGGCGGCCATGGCGGCCATCAGATGCCTGGCATGCAGGGCGGAAATGTGATGCCGCCCAGCCCGTTCAATAATTTGGCCAGTCAGAATAAAGACAGGCTGGTACAAGCCACTACCATACTGAATCAGGCGATGGAGCTTATAACTAATGATCCGTATTCCCAGATTACCCAACCCAGTCAGACAACCCCGCCTACGCGGGATAGTGGCACAGGGGCAATTACTATCCCCCCGCGCGACGGTGTAACCATTAACATTAATCCAGGTAAAGAGCGGCGGGATTTTCCGCCCAATACAGGCAATATTGTGTATGATCAAACAAAACTAGAGCAGCTGCACAACGGCATCTTTAAGTTTTCGCAGGCCATGATGCTGCTTAACGAACTCAATAACGATTTAACCGACCAGAGTGTTATGCCTGAAGCCAATCCCCCTACGGCTGACACCTATGTTGTCAGATACAACCTGATTCAGCAGAACCGGGCTAAACTGGTTCAGGCCAACCGACTGCTCCAGGAATCGGTAGCCATGGCCAACGTAAACCCGTATGCCCCTGCTGATGGCTATGTGTATAATACCCAAAAGATGCAGCAGCTGCATCAGGGCATTTACGAATTGGCGCGTAGTGCACTCATCTTGAGTCGGTTAAGTGACGATTTGAACCAGCAAATGACCCAAATGGCTTATGAGGCCAGGCAGGCCAGGGTACAAATGCCGGCTAACTCCATGGCCGGTATGAGCGGCATAGCTGGTATGAATACCATGACCAACATGCAGCATGGGTCGATGACTGGGGGAGACAGTTCCTGGATATTTAATCTAGCGATCATTATCATTGCGTTTGGTATGGTGCTGGGGGTCTTGATTCTCATCAAGCGGCTGATTAATGATGTGAAAGCCTCCCAGTAACCATTTACCATAAATTAAAAAGAAAGGAAGGGACAGTATGGGTGATACAACAAAAGGGGATCCCATTTTAAGAGTAGTCCTCATTGTCTTTGTGGGACTGCTGGTCTTCGGTTTCTTGTTTGGCAGTAATTTCGGCGGGACTGGTTATGCTGGCAATAATGCCGGGCATCACGGTATGGCGGCTGCTGGCGGCTATGGGGGAGGAGCCTTCTTCGACGGTTTAATCCCAGGGCTCATCGGGTTTCTCATGCATCTATTGGTCTTGGTGCTGGTGTTTGCGCTGATTGCCGGGTTAATTATGGGCATCCGCAAATTCATCAATCAGCCGGACGGTTTTGTAAAGTCGTCCAAGGCCATGGAGTATGTTAATCAAGATCCGGTGCTTAGAACCATGGCCGTCGTGCTCGCCGTAGTGTTTGGTCTATACTTTATTACGGCGCTCTTTAATGGTATGCAGTCTGGCGGCGGGTATGGTGCGTCACCACAGGTCATGTTGTTCATGCTCATTGGGTTCTTAGTTAAGCTCCTAATGCTGGCGCTTGTCATCACCTTAACGGTGGCTTTGGTGCAGTATTTGAAAGCCCAATTTGATAACGAACAGGTTAGTCAACAGGCAAGCGGTGCTAGCACGATTCAGGTTGAACCGCCGGCGCAACTGTCTTCGCCGCCTTCTTTTAACCCAAATGGTAATAAACCGGGAGATAAACGCGAAGGGAAATAGTTGGTAACCGTGAAACTTCGACTGGAATTTGTTGTGCATTGGCTGTTAACTGTTATTTTTGCCGTACTTGCCATCAGTGGCTTGGCTATGGTTGGTGCCAGATTTGCTTGGGTACTTAACTATGACATTGCTACTGCCGACTTTGTCCACAGGGTAATCGCTGTTCCCTATGTAGTGCTAGCTTTCCTTGCCCTTGGACAGGAGTTGGCCCGGGTGCTTAAAGATGACAGTCAGCGTGATTTAGGCTGGGGAATATTTGGCAGGCAAGGATACGGGTTGTTTACTCTGCTGACAACTTTATTATTCATTGTCACTGGCATTATCCTCTGGAAAAGCCATCATGGCAACAAGGCTGCCCTGGCATTTGCTATGTTTGTACACGAAAAATTGACCTATATTGTACTGGCTAGCTTAGTATGGCATATGTACCAGAAAGCACACGCCCTGCTATGGCCAAAACAGCAAACGTCTGGTAATCTGATGACCCAGCAATGGTTCAAGGTAGTCATATGGTTTATTGCCTCTGCTTTTTTCTTTGCGGTGGCAGTCAGCATGATAGCGTTTGGCGGGCCTGACCCTAGTAAGCAGCAGGTGGAGGCATTTATGGCCGGCATGATGCAAGCCATGAAAAACTCGCTGATGGGCATAGCGGCTATGGATTCAAGTGGGCAAAGCGGTGTAGTGGAGCTGTCGGTGCCGCTGTTTACCGATTTGCTGGTGATAGCGCTGGTTTTGGCGGCTTACCTGGTGTGGAGGAGCGCGAAATCGAATGAACCAGGCTAAACTTCATTTCTGGCAACTATCCTTTATATTTTTGCTGGTTGTTGTCTTGGTATTGCTCAACGTATGGCAAAATCATCAGGCTGAGACCAGTAACATGATGACCCAGATGATGGGGCAAAGCATGGGCGATATGATGCGCATGATGCATGCATCCAATATCACACTCTCTGATCTCCTGGTCTGGAAGCAGGAAATGGCCCAGTCTATGACCATGAACATGCATGACCAGGGCGGTTATTTGCGGTGGGTGCATGACTTTACCACAAACATCATTTTTTTCCTCACGCCGTTTATTTTGTCCATAACTCTATTTTTGTTAATCGTGTGGCACTTGAGGTGAATGTATTGAGCAGTCTTGGCTTCCTGGGATCAATGTATATGTTTTTCCTGATCGCTTTGCTGGTAGTGGCGCTGGGCGCAGGGGCTAATTATTTGGCTCATAGCGTTGTTAGCGTACTAGGCAAGCCGGATACCGCGCCTTCCAACACGAATTACACTACAAAATTTAAGGGAGGATATAAACTTATGGAAAACAATCCGTGGCTCAGATATGCCTTGTATTCGTTTCTGGGTATCTTGCTGTTAATGGCTGTTGTTGGTCTGCTTGCGCCGAATCAACAATCGATGTATGGCCAGTCGTATGGCCGCGGTCAGATGATGCCAGGTATGAATGCCGGTTTTGCCGGTAATATGCAAATGCCGTATGGTAATGCCGCATTTAACGGTGGCATGATGGTGCCGGTCATTATGGTACCTGTCAACAGTATGCCAATGGGTAATATGATGGGCCAGATGCCGATGGGCCAAATGTCTATGGGGCAAATGCCAATGGGTATGCAAGGCGGCAATATGGGTATGATGGGTATGCCGATGGGTATGCAAGGTGGTAATATGGGCATGATGGGACAGATGCCAATGGGCATGCAAGGCGGCGGTATGGGTATGATGGGTATGCCAATGGGTATGCAAGGCGGCGGTGGTATGGGTAATATGCAAGGTGGCGGTGGCATGGGCATGATGAACATGTCGAGTGGTGGCGGTATGTCCGGTATGTCGAGCGGCAGTTCTGCTGGCGGCGGTATGTCTGGCGGTTCCTCTGGCGGCGGTATGGGCATGATGTAGTATGCGTAAACTTTTTATAGCAGTTTGCGTAGTAAGTTTACTACTGATAGCTGGTTGCAGTGGTCAAAAGAGCCAGACGCCGCCAGCTCCTCCTGCTCAGCAGCAGGGCGGCGGACAACAAGCTCAGCACAACATGGCCAATATGGAAGACCCCAATCCTATTATGGCGCAAATGAATCAAGCGCTTGATGATGTGGCCGCCAAGTCACAAGCCAATAAGCTTACCGAAGCCAGACCTTCGGCAGGTAATCTGGTTACCCTCAATAATCGCCTGTCATCCCATTTTTCGGATACTGGGTTTCGAGATCGTTTAAGTCAAGCCATTACGGCTCTGAATAGCGAAGTCAACAAACCCTCACCTGATAAGGCGGCGGTAGATAAGCAAGTCGAAACGATAAGAGGTCTAATTAAAGAAGCTCCCAGCAAAATGATGCCCCATTAACTGTTAGGAAAAGCCTTTGCACAGCGCAAAGGCTTTTTCTTATGTTTTTATCATTCACCTTTATAAGCTTGCTGGTAAATTTCCTTTAACTCCGATACTAATGGCATTCTTGGATTAGCGGTGGTGCATTGGTCTTCAAAAGCCTTGTCTGCCAATTCATCCAAAACCTTTGAAAACTTACTTTCCGGTATGCCGCAAGCTTGTATAGTCAAAGGCATGTGCAGTTTCTTCATCAGGTCTTTTATAGCATCTATCAGACTATTTATGCCTTCTTCGGTAGTGTGGCTGTTTAATCCTAAGTATTTCGCTATTTCCGCATATTTTTCATCAGCGACATAGTGCTCGTATTTCGGGAAGGCATTAAACTTAGTGGGCTTGGTAGAATTGTATCTGATTACATATGGCAGCAAGACAGCGTTTGCTTTGCCATGGGGAATATGGAATTCTCCACCCAGTTTATGGGCTAAACTGTGGTTAATTCCCAAGAAAGCGTTAGTAAAGGCCATTCCGGCAATACATGACGCATTATGCATCTTTTCACGGGCTATTTTGTCTTCTCCATTTTGATAGGCTCGCGGGAGATATTCAAAGACCAGTTGGATGGCTTTCATCGCCAGCGCGTCCGTATAGTCGGAAGCCATAACCGACGCATACGCTTCAATTGCGTGCGTTAAAACGTCCATTCCGGTATCAGCGGTTACCGTGTGTGGCACTGATTGAACAAAGTCCGGGTCGATGATGGCAACGTCCGGGGTCAGTTCATAATCTGCCAAAGGATATTTGATTTCTCTTTTCGGGTCAGTAATAACAGTAAAGGAAGAAACCTCAGAGCCTGTACCCGAAGTGGTGGGTATAGCCACAAACTTGGCTTTTATCCCAAGGGGCGGATACTTAACCACTTTCTTGCGGATATCCATAAATTTCATACGAAGGTCAGCAAAATCAGTTTCAGGATGTTCATAAAATAGCCAGATTGCTTTCGCGGCATCAATCGCTGAGCCGCCTCCGAGAGCAATAATTACGTCCGGTTGGAATTTGCTGATGGCATCAACGCCTTTAAGCACTGTTTCGACAGTCGGATCTGGCTGGACTTCGGCAAAGATTTCTGAATGGACATAACTCCTACCGTCCCGATTGCGTAAGTGGTGAAGAACTTTGTCCACATAACCCAGCTCTACCATGATTTTGTCAGTAACAATAAAGGCTTTTGAAATATTGGGCATCTTGGCAAGATACTGGACAGAACCGGGCGCGAAATAAATTTTTTCCGGTATTTTAAACCATTGCATATTATACCTTCTCTTGACAACACGTTTTTTATTAATCAAATTAACAGCCGTGACATTTGCTGTTGTACTGTTTCGGCCGAATGATCCACAACCTAACGTAAGAGACGGCATACTCGTGTTATAAATATCGCCGATGGCGCCATGGCTGGAAGGCTGATTGATAATAATTCTGCCGGTATTGGCCTTTTCCGCATACTGATTGATAACAGCGTCATCATTGGAATGAATGACTGCCGAATGTCCCGCCCCGCCGAAATTGATCATTTCTACTGCTCGCTGGATGCCTTCCTTAGAATCCGTAACTTTATAACAGGCCAACACCGGGCTTAATTTTTCTCTGGACAAGGGATACTCGGGCCCGACTCCTGCTAATTCAGCAATAAGTATTTTGATGTCTGTTGGAACTTCAAATCCGGACATTTGGGCAATGGTGTAAGCCGACTGGCCAACAATTTCGGGATTCACATTGCCTGAGCTTTCATCGAAAACAGTCTTCTCTAATTTTCCTCGTTCTTCATCATTGACAAAATAGCAGCTATGACGCTTCATATAGTCTGTAACAGCGTCATAGATGGCGGCATCAATGATTACGGCCTGCTCTGAGGCACAAATCATACCATTGTCTAAGGTCTTGGATACTATCAAGTCGGTTACTGCCCGCTTTACATCTGCGGTCTTTTCAATATAGCAAGGCACATTGCCAGGTCCAACCCCTAACGCTGGTTTGCCTGCGCTATAGGCGGCTTTGACCATGGATGAACCGCCAGTAGCCAGGATCAGGGAAATGCCATCATTTTTCATTAACGCCTGGGTTGATTCCAGGGAAGGCTCGTCCGTCCATTGAATGCAATATTCCGGCGCGCCGGCTTTAATGGCAGCTTCGCGCATCACTTTGGCGGCTGCTACACTGCATTCCTGGGAATGGGGATGAAAGGCAAATATAATCGGATTTCTTGTTTTCATTGCAATAATGGATTTAAACAGGGTTGTTGAAGTAGGATTGGTGACCGGTGTAATGCCGGCAATGATTCCCACCGGTTCAGCTATTTCAAAATAGTCTTCTTCTTCGTTGTCTTCCAGTATCCCTACCGTTTTTTGGTATTTGATACTGTGATAAACATACTCTGTAGCAAACAGATTTTTAATAATCTTATCTTCATAAACGCCTTTTTTGGTTTCTTCGACAGCCATTTTAGCCAGTTTCATATGGTTTTCCAGCCCGGCCAGAGCCATTGCTTTAACAATATGATCTACCTGTTCCTGGCTAAGTTTGACCATTGCCGTGAGTGCGTTTTTTCCGTTTTCTACTAAAATCTCTATCCTGTCAGGTATGTTCTTGTGATTGTTGTCAGTCATATCCAACCTCCTAGTATTGCTTCTACTAGTGTGTTAGATAATGCCAGGTTTTATTAATGTTTAGGCAATTGCTCCAATCCACCGGAGCCAGGTTTAAATGCAACCGAAATGGTTATATTATACCTGGATGGGGGGTGAGATCATGGCAAACAGACAGCAGATCCAACAATGTATCACTGATTGTACCAACACGGCCAATATGCTGCGGACAGCGGCCAACGCTGTTCCTAACGCCGGGGTGAGGGAAATGGTTACATTTGGCGCAACTCATGTTGAAATGTGTATTCGCCAGTGTGAACATGCGTCCATGCAAGCCCAATAAGATTCAATTTTATACAATCATTAAAGAAAGAGGTGAACCATGTATGGCAGCTAATCCTGCTAATGACATTCAACAATGTGTGCAGCAATGTCAGCAAACAGCTGGGCAGCTTCGTTCAATGGCAACTCAGGAGAACAATACACAGGTAAAGATGATGTTGAACGAAGGAGCGCATCATCTTGATCTGTGCATCGAGGAATGTCAATATTCGTTAAGTCAGCTTCAGACCCCGGCTATGGTATAAGATTTAAGCAAAAAAGCCAATTTATGGCTTTTTTCTTTTTGATAATAAAACTTACGTGGTGATAACGTAAGCTTCGACGGTATACAAAAATAGTTTAGTATACATACTTTACTTAAGTCATTATAATAACTGACCGAATGATCATGATGTCATCTTTTTAGGGGAGGTTTATCCTATGGAAGGAAAAGAGCTCTTACACACAATATCCGGCACATTACATATCCTGGCCGCCGTTACCTGGATCGGCAGCATGATATACAGCGAGTTTGCCGTTAAGCCGGCATTAAAGCCGTTGCCGGATATGAAGGCCCATGCGATTAATGGCATGGCCATGAAAAATTTCTCCATGCTTACCTGGACCAGCCTTGTTCTGCTCATCCTTACCGGCAGCTACGCCATCTTTGATAAGCAAAAGGAACTCACCCCGCTGCTGGAAGAACCGTCGGGTATTGTTTTGACGATCAAACTTATTTTAGTAGCAATCATGATTGGCATTTTGCTGTTTCAGGTTTTTAGTTTGGGCCCTAAAATGAGCAGTCTGATTAATCCGTCGACACCGCAAAACCAAGAAAATCAAATGCAAATGACGCGAGTCTCCAATTCAGCAACCACTTTATCAAAAATTCATTTATATGCCGGTGTTCTTATTGTCATTCTGGCAGTGATTCTTTCAGCGTTACTGGAAAAAAGTTAATTAACCATTTTCGCTGATTTAGGAGGAAATATTTTTGGAATGGAAGGCTTTTTGGGAAGGAAGTAAGGAACTGTCTACCTTAGCCTTGGTGATTCGGGCTATTGTCCTATATATTGCTTTAATAATTGCTACTCGCATGATGGGACACCGCCAGGTGGGAATTTTATCAGGCCACAATTATCTGGTAGCAGCCGGCATCGTGAGTTTGGCTGCCGTCCGGATGGTCTCCCCGGAATCTTCACTCGTTTCCGGCCTTGTAATTGTTTTCGTTTACGCAGGTGTGAATGTTTTGTTATCCTATTTGGATATCAAATGGCCGAAAGGTATTGACCGGCAGCCTACCATCTTAATGCAAGGAGGACGATTGCTCAAAGAAAATTTGCTGGACTGTCATGTGACCATAGATAACCTTTTAGGCCAGTTAAGATTGAAAGGAGCGCATAGTCTTTCAGAAATTGATACTATTGTCTTGGAGCCTTATGGCAAAATCAGCGTTGTAAAGAAACCAGAGGCTCTACCTATTACCAGAAAGCAAATGAATCTGCCGCCAAAGTTGGCAGCACTGTCTACTATTCTTATCTATGATGGCGTTATCGACGAAGCTAATTTGCATCAGTTGGGGTTAGATCACAAATGGTTGCTAACAAAATTGGGCGAAAAAGGAATTACTAATCCGCAAGATGTATTTTTGGCTATGCTGGAGGCTCATGGGACAGTCTATACAAGTGTATGAAGAAGGGATGAATTTGGAGGACCTGTTAAAGGAAGTATTCGGAACTGCCGAGAAAATCAGTCCGTTCATTTTTGTGCTTCGGACTCTGGTGGTTGGCATTATGCTGTATGTTGAAGGCAAAGTCTTGCCCCACAGGTCGGGCGGTCAATTTGCCGGGTATGACTTCGCTTTTTTCTGGATGATGGGCGGACTAACCGCCGCTCCTTTGTTTGAACCCAAAATAAGTATTATCAATACTGTTGCGGTAGTAGCGGTGATTTACCTTCTGCACTATCTTATCTCCTATATTGCCGTAAAAAACAGGACGTTTGCCAGGTTGGTATTAGGGCAAGCGGTGCCATTGATTGCAGGAGGTAAAATTCTGCGCGAGAATATGGCCAAAACGTTCTTTCCCTTGGAACTTTTGTTATCAGACCTACGGACAGTAGACGCTCCGAATTTTAATGAGGTAGAGGTAGCAGTGCTGGAAACCAGCGGACATGTCAGCGTTCTAAAAAAATCCGATTATCAGCCGGTAACACCCAAGGACTTAAACAGGAAAACCATGGGAGGAGGTCTGCCGACCATTTTAATTACGGAGGGAAAGGTTTTAGCAGAAAACCTGCATGCATTAGGCTATGATGAAAAATGGTTAAATGAGCAGCTGCTGAAAAAAGGCATCACCAACATCAAGGATGTTTATGTTGCGCTGATAGATGCTGCCGGTGAATTATACTATTCGGTAAAAACCCAAGGCTAAGGAGGCAATACAATATGCTCACTGAACAAGAAATGATGAATAACGCGTTTAAGGAAATGTTGGCTCATGAGGAGAGTATGGCGAAAAAGTATGCTGATCTTTCCCAGAAGATTACCGATCCTATTCATCAGCAGATGCTCAAAGGGATGGAGCAGGGTGCTCGCAATCACTATAGTACACTGTCACAGGCCATGTCTAAGCTCGGAATTGTATAAAAGGAGTTGTGGAATATAATGAATACCGTTGACTATTTAACAGATGTTATGCAAGATGAAAAGATGATGCAGTCCATGTACAATAAGAACATGATGGATATTACCAATCCCGAAGTGCGGCAGCTCTTTACCCAACTCAGAGATGCAAAAATGCAAAACCTTTCGCAATTGCAGCAGGAAATCCAAACGCTGATGGGGCAAGGGCAAAATTAATAACCAAATACGTCAAACGGATAAAAGAGAGGTGGAACAACTACCTTTCTTTTTTGATAAGGGGGTGTTCAGGTGGAAGACATTATGGACATTGTCATACGTACATCGCTGGGCTTTGTAATATTATTTATACTAACACATATAGCAGGGCGCAAAGCAGTTTCCCAATTAACCTTTTTCGACTATGTCAATGGTATTACCATCGGTTCTATCGCCGCAGCGATGGCGGTTGACAGCAGCATCGGCATGGTAGCAGGCGTAGTAAGTCTGGGTGTTTGGACTGTATGGATTATGATTATCAATTTTATTACATTAAAGAGTGTTCCTGCCAGAAAACTGATTGATTCGGAGCCGATCATGGTAATCCATAACGGTAAGATACTGGAAGATAATCTGGGCAAGAGATATTTTAATGTGCACCATCTCTTAAAGCAACTGAGGATGCGCGGTGTATTCGACCCTAATGAAATAGAAGTCGGTATAATGGAATCCAACGGACACTTAAGTATATTGAAAAAGGCTCAATTTCAACCCGTTACGGCGAAGGACTTAAATCTTTCTTCCCGAGGCGCGGCAGCTAGCCAATTTGTTGGTAAGGAACTGGTGGTTGACGGAACAGTAATCGAAAAGAACTTAACGGAAAGCGGGTTAACCCGACAGTGGTTGGAGAGCCAGTTACAATCACAAGGAGTAACTGATTTAAATGAAGTAACGTTAGCCACTATAAATCCCGACGGCACGCTTTATGTAGATAAAAAAAGCGACCAGGCGCCGCTTAATCAACATGTAAAAAAGTAAAGAAAACGGGTAGCAGGCGACAGACTCAGCGAATATTATGTAACATAAGAGCGCGAGGAGTGATTTGCTTGGTTGTTTCTCCGGATATTCCTGATCTTCCTTATGTAATAAAAGGCGGTATTAAATTCTTTGAATTTGTCGCAGAACCTGTAGCAAGAGAGGTATTACCCGGATTATCTATTAAAGGCTGGGGATATTAACGGTTGTATTCCCGGACCAACGATTAAAGTGTATCCCGGTGATTATGTGAATATTAGGGTATATAACTGCTTGCCTGAGTCGACCAGCGTGCACTGGCATGGTCTGGATGTACCCAACATTATGGATGGGGTACCCGATGTTCAGGCTTCACCGGCGATAAAACCCGGCTGTTATTTTGATTATCATTTTAGAATCATCAATCCCCCCGGCACACATATGTACCACGCGCATCACAATACGGCAAAACAAGAGATGCTGGGATTAGCCGGCGGTCTAATCATTTTGGATCCTAACTCAGATTGCCTGCCAGTTGATCGCGATTATTCGCTAATTATTCAGGAATTCGCTGTGATTGGCTTAGAGCATGGAATGGTAAAGCTAGGCACATATAATATTAACCCGCTTAGTGACGATTTAAACTTTTTCACCATTAACGGACGAAGTTTTCCCTATACATCCCCCTTGGAAGTTAATCGTGGTGAACTAATCCGGGTTAGATTAGCTAATCCTGGAGATCAAGTGCACCCTATTCATCTTCATGGACATCACTTCTCTATTGTAGCTTCCGATGGCAATAGCATTCATCCCTGCTCTCGATTACGAAAAAATACAATCCCGGTGGCCTCGGGGGAAACATTTGATTTAGAATTTGCCGCCGATAACCCCGGAGTCTGGCCGCTTCATTGTCATATTCCTCATCATATGTCTAATAATCATATGAAACAAACAGGCGGCATGTTTACTACTGTTATGTATATAGATTAAGCCAAAAACAAGTCCGTATCACTTTGGGGTAGTACGGACTTGTTTTTGGGAATTGAACCTAGTACTCCATAATTTTCTTTTTGGGGACAACCCCGTTCATTGTTTCTTAATCTGCATACAATTGAGTTTAGTACACTTGGTAAGATTATCAGCAGTACTGTCTAACCTCAAAAAATTTCACAAGATTTTCATAGGGTATTCATAAGATATTCATTTGGGTTTGTTATACTTAAAACAAATCAGAACCACTGATAAATAGATAAACAAAATATAAAGGAGGACTTCTAACATGATGATGATGAATCAAGGTATGGGTGGCATGAACCAAGGTATGAACATGGGTATGGGTGGCATGAATCAAGGCATGAGCCAGGGGATGAATGGTATGGGACAAGGCATGGGCGTTATGAATCAAGGCGTAGATGCGTATGGCCAAATGGGTAACATGGCTATGTATAACCACGGTAACATGGCCAATATGACTAACATGGCAAGCATGCCTGGTATGCTGCCTGGTTCAGGTTTCGAAAGCTTTCTTGGCAATTTAGCCGGTGTAGCCATTACCCTCTTATTCTGGGCTCTCCTCATTGGCGGTTCGGTATTCTTGGCCAGAGCACTGTGGGAAGTGTTTAAAACCAGGAAGGCTGCGACCCAGACACAAGGTCCGGTCATAGTAGCTAAACAAGTAGAGGTTCTAGACAACTAGGTTATCAATAAAAAACAGTCAGCTTGTGCTGACTGTTTTTTATTTACACGATTTTTTTGTAAGATAGTACGCTTGTGGTATATAATGAGTTATCACATAGCTAGAGATAATAGGTTTGGGCATCTATGAGTGGTACTAGGTTATGCAGTTTGGAGGAATTATTTTGGCAACATGGCAAAGAAATGATGCAGTACGCGAACGGGCGAGGGAGATTGCCGGGGTTTTTATTAAAAACGGGTTTGGTTTTCTGGTAAAAGATTTGGGCCTACGCCGGTTTATGGCCTTTGGTGTGCTCAGTGGTGCAGGGGATTTAGAAAAAACTCTAAAGAGCGAAGAGTTTCGCCGTCTGGTGCAAAGATTGCCGGGAATGCTGGAAGAACTTGGCCCGACATTTATTAAGTTAGGGCAATTTTTAAGCAGCCGCCCGGATATTATTCCTGATTTTGTTACCGATGCCCTGAAAAGCCTACAAGAGCAAGTAACACCGGTTGCTTTTGAGCGAATTGAACAGTTGATTGCCGAAAACTTGCCAGAGTATAAGAATATTTTTACGTACATAGATCCTCAGCCGCTAGGGGTGGCCTCGATTGCCCAGACTCATACCGCTACTTTGGCTGACAGGCGCAAGGTAGTGATAAAGGTTCGCAAACCAGAGGTTATCAATAAGACTGAATTGGATTTGCGGATAATGCAAAAAATAGTTACCTTTTTAGCAGAACAGCCAGAAGTCAACAACCTAATGGATATAGAAAATAGCTTTGCTATTTTCGCCCATTCTCTCAAAAAAGAATTTGATTTATCGGTAGAGGCGGGAAATATCCAGTTGTTCCGCAATCTCTTAGCCGATGCCGGGTTGGCCCGTGCACCGAGGGTAGAATGGGAGTTAAGTAACGAGAATTTGCTGACTATGGAGTATATTGAGGGAATTAGTATTGAACAGGCAGCTGAAACTCAAAATCCTGCTGTCCGCAAGGAATTAGCCAGGAAATTTCTGGACAGTTTCTTACGTCAAGTGATTTTATGCGGCGTATTTCACGGCGATCCCCATTCAGGCAATATTCGTCTTACTAAGGCGGGAGAAATAGTCTACCTTGATTTCGGTATTGTGGGGCGAATTGATTCGCGCATGACAGAGCGGTTAATTGAAAACTTCACCGCCATTCAAAATTCCGATGTAGATAAGTTGATGAATGTGGCACTAGAAATGGGCCATTCCACAGGGGAAACAAACTGGCAAAATTATTATGAAGATATGGCAGAGCTAATGTTTGTATCCCAGAATATGTCTCAAGGCAATGTTGAAATAGGAAAGATGATTTTCGGTATGATGCATATTTCTCAAAAGTATGGTATTCGCATGCCTGAGCGCCTGCTGTTATTAGGCAAGGCGTTTGCTATTGCGGAAGGAAATGCTCGCAAAATCGATCCAGATGTTAACTTTCTGGAGATAGCCCGGCCTATTATTGCGATCTTCCTCCAAAGCAATATTATGCCCCAGGTAAGTGAAGCGGCCATGTTGGCAAATGTACTGGATGTCAAGAAGAAGCTGCGAATACTCTTTAGTGAGCTACCCACATTCATTTCTGGTATGACCAGAGGGGAGAAGAAAATTCCTTTATCGATCAGTGGTATGGAGTTTCTTGGCGATAAACTTGACAAGTCCATCAACCGTATTGCCTATAGTCTGATAATCTCCAGTATGCTATTAACTTCAGCCATTATGATGCACTCTGGTACGGGTCCTCTACAGGCTGAAATTCATTACACAGGTTATTATTTATTAATAGCCTCAATGATTGGTACGGTATATTTGTTCTTTAAGATATTCCGGCAAGTTAAGCATTAAATAATAGGAATGGCCGAGCTGCGGGAGATTCCCTAGCGAGTTCGGCAAAATCCCCTAATGGAATTACCTTTAAGTCGTAAAGTAGAAATAGAGGGCAATAGGGATTCGAAATAAGAATATATTGCTGCGACTGCCTGGCACATGGTGCTGGGCTTTTTACTTTCCTAAGCTGTGGAAGAAGACTCAATGCGGCATTGATATAGCCGTTGCCTGTACGCTTCATGCTTGATTTCACACCATACTTTAGAAGCCATTCTCAAATTTAGATAAAGACTGGTAAAATAGCACAAGTTTTACACAATTCCTTCAAGAGATATTCATATTGGCTAGGTATAATATGGATAAAGAAATCAAGGAGGTAATGAAAATGAAAAAGACTTTTATAACAGCAACTTTACTGATGAGCATGATGGTAGCGGGTGTGGCTTCGGCCAACGAATTTCTTCCGGAAACCAACAAAATTAAATCAGACCTGCAAACAGTCATGGTTAAGCCGGGCAGCACTAAGAATGGTCCAGAATATGTTACGATCGACCGTAATCCCACTGGGTATAACAAACAGGTAGTTGACGGTCACACCATTGAGGGCTGGATCAAAGACGGTGTGGCATATACCGCTATTGACGGAGTCACTACCAAGGCTTATCGTATTAATAAAGACCTGCAAACAGTCATGGTTAAGCCGGGCAGCACTAAAAACGGTCCAGAATATGTCACGATCGACCGTAATCCTACTGGGTATAACAAACAGGTAGTTGGCGGTCAAACTATTGAGAGCTGGATCAAAGACGGTGTTGCATACACGGCCGTTGACGGAGTCACTACCAAGGCTTATCGTATCAATAAAGACCTGCAAACAGTCATGGTTAGGCCGGGCAGCACTAAAAACGGTCCAGAATATGTTGTGATTGACCGTAACCCTACTGGATACAAAAAACAGGTAATGGGTGGTCATACCATCGAGGGCTGGATCAAAGACGACGTAGTTTACACCGCAGTGGACGGAGTTATTGTAAAAAAGGGAACACAGTCGGCAGGGGTAAAGTAGTATAAGAAATAGGTGCTCTGCTTGGCAGGTTGAAAAGCAAGACAGGACAAACGTGTAAAGCGTTTGTCCTGTAATTATTTGGGGTTTTGGTATTTTTTCAGATTAACATCCTCAACAAAGCGGGCGTAAGCCCGCTTTTCTTCTACCTTGACAACGGTGTAGCGTTTGTTGGTGTCTGTGACCAGTTCATCACCTACGGTAGGTGGTACAGAGATTTGCATTAAGGTTTCACCGGTTGTTTCCTCTAAGATAACGAAAGAGGTATAGCTTGGGGATTGGGGTGCCGGCAGTGGTTTCTGCTCCGGGGTGGCAGGTTGGCTTGTCACATATAAGCCAAGGCTTACGGCCAGTAATACTGCACCAATTACTAATGTAGAGCGAGAAATACAGAAAAACCGGCGATTTTTCATGGCTTACTACTCCTCATTATTTTCGTTTTTTCCATGACCGGAAGATGTCACCAAACTCATATTTACCAAAACGGAGGAGTTTGGATTTGGCTTCTTTAAAACTGCCTGTACTAAGAAAAAGGAAAGCACCTGTACCCGCAACTAATGCGCCAATAATAAGGAGGGTATCTTGGCGTGGGCCGGGATCATTGTTGGCAACAATATCTGGTGATACCGAAGGTGTTGCTTGAGCAACCGGAGCTTGACTCGCTGGAGCCTGAGTGGTGGGTGCAAGAAAAGAAGGGACTACATCAGCAAAGAGAGCGGCGCTGCGGTCGGCGGCTTCCCGGCTGTTATACTGGGTGCCGATTTCAATCAGAATACTACGAGGGTTTAAGTCTTGGTTATAGCCGCTTTTAGCGATAAAGATACCACGTACTAAGCCTTTGTATTTTGCATCAGCGGCTGCTTTAATGGTTTTGGCATAATTCATGGTGGTATTGATGTTCTGATTCTGGCGGCCAACGACTAGTAATATTTTGGTGGCATCCTGGCCGTTGACTTGAAAGTTATATATTTTGGCTGGCGCGCTGTCGCGATGGATATCAAATAACGCGGCCGGCTGTTGTTGAAGCAGCTTCATTACGGTTCGCCGGGAGCGCTGATAGGCGTTGGCGTCATGGGGATCATGAAGGGTTTTATCATGAGTGGTCTGGTAACCGACTTCAGATAACCGTTTACTAAAGGCTTCTCCTACAAGCAGGATGCTACCGTCACCCTTGACGGTAGCTTTACCGTCGGTAGGAATATAGGATTCATCTGTGTGTGTATGATAGATGCTCACCAGTTGACTTGCCGGCTGTGCGGGTGCTTGCACAGGTACAGTTTGCGGCCATAGGCCGCTAATAGATTCTTCGCGAACATATTCTGCTGTAGCAGATGTCCCTTGAACGGAAGTAACAGCATAGACCCGGTTATCCTCATCGATAAATTCATCACCAGGATGGACGGCAAGGCCAGTTTGAAAGATGATTTTGCCCAGTGTATCTGTAATTGTCACAAAGCCGTCGTTTACTTCTGTGGCGCTATCGACTGGCGCTGCTACACTATTACTGACGTTTAGTGATGCTAGTATCATCACGGAAACCATAGTAAATAAACGCAGAATTGGCATAAGTCACCTCGTGAACAGATAATTACTGGTAGCTTGACCTGGTTTTACAATTTATATGCTAAAGTATGTTAAGCCAGATAAAGTAGACTTAGCTTCAGGTGGGGTTTTAACCCCATCTGAAGGTTAGTCGCCCTTATCCAGGGACTTAGCCGCTCTTAACTCCCACTTGTAGAAGATGGGAGTCTTAGAGCGGGTTAGTCTCAGGATAAAGAAAACACGGCTTGCGCCGAGCCTTAGCGAAAGCGGAAGCCGATGTTGCCCTTATCCAGACGGAAAGTTATACTTTCTTACAGGACAATGAAAAACCTGTAAGGAAGATTCCCTACAGGTTTTTAAGGCTGGCTAGTCAATAAAGTTTTGTACAACATAAACAGAGCCTTGGGGGCTATAGCGCACACCAATACCAACTTGTTTATATTTGGCATTAAGGATATTCGCTCTGTGGCCGGGGCTGTTCATGAAAGCTTGTTCGGCCGCGGTAACGTTACGGTTAATGGCTAAGTTTTCGCCAGCATAGCCGAAGGAGATACCAGCGCTGCGCATCCGGTCAAAGGGAGACTTGCCATCCGGATTGACGTGGGCGAAGAAATTCCGGTTAATTTGGTCCTGCGCATGCTGCCGAGCGACTGCAGTTACCGCTAGGTTGAGTTTAAGCGGCGGCAGCCCGTTAGCGGCGCGGTCAGCATTTAATAAATTAACGGCGAGCTGTTCATCGGCAGTGACACCGCTAACCTGAGGTGCTTGTGGTGCAGAGGGTGTTGGGTTAGTTGCTGGTGGGGACGCAGGCGCGGTACCTTTCGCCGGGGCAGCACCATCGGAGTTATCACCCTGGTTAGTTAGGGCAGCGATAAGACCTATCGCCAATAGCCCCCCGAGAATGGTATTCGTTGTTCCATTACTAGGTGCAGTAATTTCTGTGGCTTGCTCATCGGCGGCAGCCGCTTGCGCGGTAGCCCAGGCTCCCCCCCATGATGTTGTAACAAGCGACAGAGTCAGGAGACTTAAGGTTAATGTTTTACATAGTTTGCGTTTGAACATTAGGTTCCTGCTTTCTAGTTTTAGCTAAAGTCAAATGGTATGGGTTTATTACCGTATATCCGGTTATTCGCCCCTACCAAGCCAATAACCTTTGGTAAGGTTCGCCAAAACGGTGTACCAGGCAAAATAGGCCTTGTCGGATTTAGGCGAATAACTCAGTGAGAATGCCCCAAGCTTCCATTCGAAAGCTTGGGGTGTTTTAGGCCAGTTGCGTAAAGAATAAGAGCATATGTAAGCGCAATTGCCTGTTGGCGAATTTACCATTAGGCAAAACTTAGCTTATTCCCAAAATAATTAATGTGGGAATTGTAATACTAAATATGGGGATGTCTACCCACTGTCTTAGCTATTGAGGGAAACGTAGAAACTCATGGTGAAAAATGAGAATACAGGTGGTAAGGATGCAAAACAAGTTCGTGAGGTTATCTGTCAGGGACAGCTGCCGGAGTAGTAATGGCTGCAGTAAATCTGATATCCTATACACTCGGTATCGCCAAGGTTAGATATCTCGATATAGCAGCAATAGTGGTATGGGGTGATTTTCCGGAATCGATGCGGGAAGAAATCTTCGCGCAGATACTTCAAATAGCGGCTGCAGGTCTGCTGGGTATTGTATTGTGTATTTGCTCCCAAAATTAAAAAACAGTTATCCACTAATTTCAGGCTCTACCTATGGGGCGGCAGTCTGGGTTATAATCCACACACTAGGTACAATTTTCCATATACCCATGTTGGAACACGCTACGGCGGAATCAAATTTATCACACCTTTTCACTGCAATGACATATGGTCTAGTTCTTACTGTGGTCCTTGCTTGGTTAGATTGCTATGCCGAGCGCTGTAAACACTAGAATCCGTTCAAGCTTCTCTTTGGCACTTATTTGCATTGACAGCCGAGCTGTCGAGCCTTCACTTATATTAGGCACCCTTGTTGTACTGTTGTTACGTGGAATGATACTTGAATGCCCCAAGCTTTCCTTGGCGAAAGCTTGGGGCATTCATTCTTTGGAGCCGGTTAAGGAATAATTTTAAAGCAACCGCCAGTTGGAGTTGCCTGTGAGTTCCGGTTAGTTGCCATGATGCGTGGAGTGCATGTTCTGAGGCATAGAGTTTTGCAAAGAGATACGATTTTGATCTTTGGTAAACTTGCGTTCGCCGGCGAAAACTTCTTTCCAGTCATTTACCATCTTTTCTGAAACTTTCCAGGTAAGCGTATTTTTGTTGTAGAAGGAGACACGAAGCGAGACTTTTTTAGCACTTTGTATACTGGCGATTTGTGCCGGCGTGAATTCAAAAATGCCAAGGTCGTTATTACGATCCCTGTATGTATCAACTAGCTTCAAATCAGAAACCACGCCGTCGATAACTAATGTTGTTTTGTCAGAAAACAAATAATACGTCGGGTTATTGTACGAAGGATCGGCTATGCTAAGTGTAATGGTTGGTAAAGATTTTTCTTTGGTATATTGTACTTTTATGGAATCCCAAGGACCACTTAAGTATGTTTGGCTAATGTAGGTGGTTGTATCGTCTTTATTAACCTTAGTACTGACAGCGGCATCAGCGGAGAGTGAAAACAATAATGATGCGGTAACTAAAATCCCTGCTACTTTTTTCATGTGTAAATCCTCCTAGATTTGGTTGTTAGGAATATCGTCTTCCTGTGCTTAATTATAGCTGCATCGTATGAATTTATAATGAATAGCCTGTGAATAAATTACGCTTTTTCTTCGGGTGTTACTGATAACTCTGCTGTGCCATACCCTCATGTATGCATTGGAATGTTGCCTGACGGGGTTTTATAGCCGTATAATAAGAATACCCCAGCTTTCCCTTGCAAAAGCTGGGGTATTGCCTGTTTAAGGCTGATTACCTGTGATAGGTGAGTGATTATCTATGCTAATGGGAGTTTTTTGCAAAGAAACCTGACTTTGTCCTCTAGCTAAGATTTCTTTCCATTCATTCAGTACTTTTTCTGAGACCTTCCAAGTTATCGTACTCGTGTTGCGGAAAGACACTTGTAATGATACATTTTTGGCGTTTTGAATGCTGGCTATCTGTGTCGGGGTAAATTCGTAGCGACCCAGGCTGCTGGTTTGTGTTCTGAAGCCTGTAGGATTCCGGTATGTAGCCATGAGTTTCAAATCAGAAGCCACTCCATCAGTAACCAGTTGTGTTCTATCAGAAAACAAATAATCCCTGGAGTCGGTTTTGGTCAGCGTAAGGATGGGTAAAGTTTTATCATTTGTGTATTGTACTCTAATCGAACTCCACGGACCGGTATTAGTTATTTGGCTAACATAGGTACTAGTGTTAGAAGAATTAGCCTTTGTGCTGATAGAAGCATCTGCGGCAAGTGGCAATAAGAGCAACGAAGAAACTAGAATCCCTGCTATCTGTTTCATTGTGAAGCCTCCCTTAGATATGTGTTATGAAGTATGTCTCCATGGGGTAATTATAACGAACTATTGTGAAGTTATCATGAATAACCCGTGAAGAAATTGTGGTTTTTTTGGAGTACACATAACGCACTTCATAAAAATAGCATAATTTCTTCATAGGAAATTCATGGGATATTCATAATAACTTGGTATTATGAATACATCGCCTGGGAAATTCCACAGTTCTCTGATGGTAATTGCCAGTGAAGAAGCGAGAGAAGCTTTCATTAGCAGCCAAAAAGGGACTAATCCAAGGTGAGTGTAAACATGCATTCGCGACGCGGAAGCAAGTCTAAATAACGCAAAAACGTAAGACTTGGGTTTACACAATTATTAATAATTTAATTGGAGGAATACAAATGAAAAAGAAATTGTTTAGAACTGCTATTTGCACAGCACTAACTGTGGCTTTCGCCGTACCGGCGTTTGCAAATCCTTTTGCCGATGTTCCCGCAAAGCACTGGGCTTACGATGCAGTAAATAAACTGGCTGCCGCCGGTATTGTAGGCGGGTATGGAGATGGTACCTTCAAAGGCGAGAAAACACTTACTCGGTATGAAATGGCGCAAATCGTCGCCACCGCCATGGGAAAAGTTTCTACCGTTGACCAAAAAGTAATTGTGGATAAATTAGCCAGTGAGTTTGCTACTGAACTTAACAGCCTGGGAGTTAAAGTTGACGGTATCCAAAAACAACTGGATAATCAAATCAAATTCAGCGGCGAAGCACGAGTCCAGTATGACAATAACACTGAAGATGCCTCCTACCGTTTCCGTCTTGGTGCAACAGGCAAAATTAATGACGATACTAAGTTAAATGCCCGTTTAACCACAGCGGACGAGGATGGAATAGACCAGACTTCTATTGATAAGTTTGGTTCCCCTAGAATTGACAGATTTAACGTTGAAACCAAGCTAGGAGCTGTTGATACTGTTTTAGGTAAACAAGACCTAAAACTTGGACAAGGTCTTCTGTATAACTCCTATGAAGTCGATGGCGCTGCGATTACGGGTGCCAAGGCAAAGTTAGGTGGGCTGACGTTGGCCTATGATAATAGCGGCGACACCAGCGTTCAGGCCGCAGAATATCAGAACCGACTCTTTGGAACCAACGTGGCGGCTGATTATCTCAAAATAGATAACGCAGGTACGGCAAACGAGTATGCTGCCTTGAGCACAGATGTCAGCGTGTTCGGTAAAAAAGTGGGAGCAGAATATGTCCGTAATGTTTCGCAGAAAGCCAATGCCTACCGTGTAGGTACTGATATCTTAGGTGCGCGGGTAAGTTATATTAACTTTGATGCCAATGCCCTACCAGAACAATCGGGCTTTAACTTTGCCGGTACTACTTCTACCGGTTTTGGCAGCAACAGCCAAAAAGACAAAGGATTCCAAGTTACCTATGGCAGGGATTTAGCGAAGAATGTAAATCTTGAGCTTGACTATAAGAATCTGGACGCAGCCGGCGAACAAACCAAAGCTACTGTGAACGTTAAATTCTAAAAAAATAAAGAGGCTCCGGCTAAACCGGAGCCTCTTTATTGCTAAAGACTTAACGTAAATCAGGTTAACGACGGGACAAAACGGGTTATTCTTAGGTAACAAGAATCCCTTTTACCTCGTAGTGTTTGGTGCCGCAATCATTATTGAGGGAGGGGATTTCTATGTTTGGTCTGGTACTTATTGCTATCCTAGGTATTATGGGCGGTGCCATCGCCTATATTGGTGACAAGATTGGTACTAAGGTGGGAAAAAAGAAGCTGTCTTTGTTTGGACTGCGGCCCAAGTACACCTCGATTATCGTAGCCGTAACCACCGGAATTCTTATTACCGCATCCACCCTTACCATCCTAACTATTGTGTCCTACGATGTCCGGACAGCCTTGTTTGGTATGGAGAAAATACGCGGCGAATTGACGGCGCTTTCTTCGGAAGTAACCCAAAAGAACCGACAACTTGAGGACAATCAGCTCCTGTTACAGGCAAAAGAGCAGGAGTACAACCATCTTGTAAGCCAAATTAATGCCGTAACCAACCAGCTTTCGCATGCAAGAACCGAGTTGGTCAACGCACTGGAAGAGCATGACCAGACAATGGCAGCACTCACTAAAGTTCAGGTGGACTTAGCAAAAGCCAATACGGATATTGCGGCACTGGAAACCACGAAAGGGAAGTTGGATACGCGCATTGCTGAATTAACCAGGGTACGGGATACGTTAAAAAGCGATGCTGACCGGCTCTCTAAAACAACAGCTCAACTGAACTCTGGGATTAAATACCTGCGAGCGGAAACTGTGCTCTACAGAGCCAATGAAGTGTTGGCTACTGCGGTTATCGACACCTCTGTCGAGCAAGTGCAAAACGAATTATTGCGCGTTATTTCTGAGACCAATCGGAAAGTTCTGCAGAAAATAGGAAAACAGGGTACAGAGGCCGAAGTGTTGTGGATTAGTCAAGCCGACTTCCAAAATGCAACCAAGGCTTTGCAAAAGTCTGATAGCAGTATGGTTGTGCGGATTGTTGCCCACGAGAATACAGTATGGAATGAAGCAGTCATTGCGTATCTGGAAGTGTATCCTAATAAACAAATCTTCGCTAAAGGCGAAACGATTGCTAAAACAACGATTAATGTACAAGAAAATAGAGGTAGTATAGAGCCGGTGGTATTACAGTTTTTACAGCAAGTGAACCGAATTGCTGTGGAGAAAGGAGTACTAGCTGATCCGCTGCAGGGTACAGTAGGCTCAATCAGTGGGACTGAACTATTCAATGTGGTAAACCAGCTTGAGAAGAAAGGGGGCATCGTGCAGTTACGCGCGGTTGCGCTTGCAGATACTTCGGTGGCTGGCCCATTAGAAATCAAGATTGTTATAGAACATCCATAAAAAATTAAATTTCAAGTAGCGTACATACTGGTATTCGGCGGCCGGTGGGTGTACGTCGCATTCAAAAGATTGCCCTGCAATGGTGAAGTGCAGGGCAATCTTTTGTGCACAAAACCTCTTAGCACCGTTCACAACATCCTCGCAATCGGCAGCCATGCAAGAGGTGGCTGCTGCAAGCCAAGCACTGGCGAGGATGGCAGAAGAGTTGCATACAGCACTGGCAGAATTTAAAATATAGTCTGTTATCTATATTAGAGATATCCTGGGGGTTGTTATCGGTGAGCTAGTTGACTCGCTGCCGGCAAGCAAGTAATTTCAACTTAACGCTAATTAAAATATAGACCGTTCCTAGCAACCATAATTTTGTTACTTGACTCATGGCTGTCGCTCCTCTCCTGTTTTCCCCAGTATATGCTGCTTCACAAAAATTGCCACAGAGACAAGTGGCCCAGGCAACATGATCATAGTAAAATAGCATAACAAGTTTGTGGGAGGGAGAGACTGATGGCCCGTCTTGCGAGCGTTACAGAAGTATCACTAATAGGCTGCTCTCCGATCGATGCAGGAACCCCCAAAGTATGAAAAGTGTTATTCGGAGGGAATCCTCATAATTGCGGGAGAGTTTCTTTATGGCTAGATAAGTATTGCGTAGGACAAAATAGCAGTGAAACTATATGCCCCGTATATCTATAGTCTATGAGAGGATGATTTCTATGAAATTACGCAATGTACTAATTTGCGGTTCATTAGTTATGGCGATGGCGGTCTCTGCTTGCGCTGGAACTAAAAACCAAACTCCGCCGTCGCAGACACCAAAGCAGTCGACGCAAGAAACGCCGCCGGTTGTTTTAAAAAGCATCTATTATACGGCCAACGAAGGAGGCGGCATTACTAGAATTGACGCTGCCACCAATACGGTAATGGATACCATTCCCTTAGATGGTGCGGTACATAATGTGCAGATATCACCGGATGGTAAAGTGCTGGGAGCCACCTTAGTGCCCAAGATGCAAGGTCATGGAAACATGGAGATGAACGGCTTTGCCATGTTTTACGACACCATGACCAATAATCTTATCAAAAAAGTCGAGATTGGCGCTCATCCGGCACATGTTGTCTTTACCCAGGATGGTAAATATATACTAACAACCAACAACGCGTCCAATAATGTGACAGTCATTGATGCCAAAAACTATAATGTTGTGCAAACAGTTCCCACCGGTAAAGGCCCTCACGGGTTTCGCATTTCTCAGGACAGCAAAACAGCCTACATCGCCAATATGGGGGAAGATACAGTCAGTGTGATTGATATTCCCACATGGAAAGAAACACGTAAAATCACAGTTGGCAAAGCGCCGGTAACCACTGCTATAACGAGTGATGGCAAAATACTTGTCGCTACCGCCAATGCCGAGAACATACTGGCCATCGTGGACTTAACCAGCGATAAGGTGGAAAAGATAGCAGTAGGTAAGGGGCCAGCCCAAGTCTTTATCCAGTATGATAACAAGTACGCTTTTGTTGCCAATCAAGGCACTGAGCAGAGTCCGTCCAATACCGTTTCCAAAGTGGATCTGGCTACAAAGAAAGTAGTGGCAACCCTAGAAGTTGGCAAAGGTGCTCATGGCGTAGTGACAAGTAATGACAACAAGTTTGTCTATATTACCAATATGTATGAAAACACAGTGAGTATCATTGATAATACAACCGACAAGGTTGTTGGCAAGGTCGAGGTAGGCAAAATTCCCAATGGAATTACGTTTAAGCAGTAAATAGAAATACCACTGGTGGATGAAAAATATCCTGTAAGGACATTTCCCTACAGGATATTTTTTGCTATCACCGCAAAAAGTTTTGTATTATATATTTTTATGGATCTTCGGATGGAGCTGTTCCCTCTCGCCCAGTATTCGGATGTATTGCATGTTTCTCTGGCTGTTCGTCAATTTTAAGCGCTTCTTCGATATCGGCTTGCGTAGTAAGGCGGATAATTTTTGGCGTACCTAGGATAAACCCGTGCATAAACGGCGGCATGGGGGGCATACGAAAAGGCGGTTTGAGGTATTGCAGATAATTCAGCACTACCGGGGGAGCGCAATCAGCTTCGACAAGCAGAAGAGGGGTATGCTTTCCCTGATGGGACAGGGCCGAGGCGGCGAGAATTAAGTCCCAGCGGGTAAGGTTGCCGAACGTAAAGGCATCGCCTAACCCTTTACGATTTCGGTTCCAGCCAAGTTTAGTTACCGGGTCGTAGTAGGTGGAAAACTCAACCGATGTTGCAAAGGGGTCCTCGCCAGCAATGCGCCGGACAGGTGGTTTTACGATAGAACTGATTTCCCGGGCGACGTTATCGGACACAGAATATCTGCTGCCGATAATATACACGTTTTTATCAGTCATGTCCTGTAAGGCTGTAGCTGTTGACCGGGGGAGCCGGTCCTTATGAGTAAGTAGTATCGGCACACCGGAATGTGTCGCATAATAGGTTGCCAATATGCCTTCGTAGGGATTATCGGCGGACACGATAAATAAGCTCACCGGACCTTCGGGTGATTCGGGTGTTAGTTGTTCTCTTAGTTTCGCCACTTTAACGGCAGTGGCAAAGACGTTTTTCCCGGTGATGTGAAGCACGTCATATCCCATACTCTCGATTTCGCGAATGACTTGAGCGGTAAAAGGGCCAACAGCTATAATTGGCGGCACGGAGTCGGTACCTGGAGGGTCAAGGCGTTCTATTTCTTCGCGGGTAAGCGAAGCAAGCTCGTCAACTGGCGTAAGTAATAAGTTGCCCATAATGGGGTCATGCACCAAACTGGTCGCAGCAAAGGCGTAAGGAAAATGCTCATCTGGTACCAGTATGAGCACCTTGGGAGCTTTCTCCATATCAGGCTTAGGCCACTGCATGCGTGATACGGCAACCGACAGGTCAACTGCCGTATCGTAAGGAATGCGCGTTGTATCCACTGTATTTAATGGAAACATCCTGAAGATCACCTCGTTCTGCTGTATTCATATAGATTCATATAGAATGGTATTGTTTCTGTATATATTTTATGCAAGATGCGTAGTAGTTGCTTTACAATTCGCTCATAAATAAGAAAAAGGAGTCTCGGCGAGACTCCTTTTTAGATGCCCACGATAAAGAAAGATTTGCATCCTGTGATATTTGTATCACCCGGCACCTCCGTAATTTTAATTTAACTATCCTATCAAGATAAAGATGCCATTACTTAATTTAACTACATCGGCCTTAAGTGCTTTGGCGATATCTTGCATGAGCGTATATTGTTCTTCCTCGGTACTTGCTTCAATCATAAAGGCTCCGCCCGAGCCTGGCACTTTATGGTGGGGAAGGGTGATGGCAGCAACAATCGTAGTATTTTGCTTCATTTAATCTTACTCTCCCCAAATAGTAGATTTCATTACCGAGTGGCTTTTCTTTACCGACTCTAATAAGGGTGTGTGGCGTACTACGTTTATCAGCTTTTCTGCATCCCGTAGCAGTGGTACAAGAACAATGACTGTTTTGCCGCTTTCATAATCTTTCCGGGTGTAGTGGTACCTTTTTACTCCAATGCTACGGGTAGCTTCAAATAACATGGCTTTGCGCTGGCCGAAGTTATCCAAGGTCACTCGATAATGCTCTTCGGTTGGTTCAATTACTACGGCTAACCCTTCGGCCTGTACCATTTTTTGCGCGTTCTTTGTGCCGAGGGTGTTGCTAACAAAAACTCCGTCAACATATAATTCGGACCCTCTAACTTCGATTACCCCGGGTTTAATCGAAGCGATGTCACCTACCGTCTTACCCTGCGAAAAGCGACTTATGCCAAAAAACACCAAATAGCCGGCGATGATGCCGGCAGCGATTTGAATAACGTTAGCAAAGCCCAGATATCTTATAAACTCGATAGTTGCAGCGGTAGTTAACGCCACAATAAGTGAAAAATAGTTTCTTGATTCAAAGGTTTTGGCAATGCCATCAATATACGCTTCTCCACGGGGTGTGAATTCGGTACATTCCAGGTCTTTCAGGCTTTCCCGCTCTGTTTTCCGGACATCCCGGAAATGCTGGATGGCGAGTGCTAAAAAGGTTACTGCTGTATAATTATTGCTTTTTATGGCCGGTATGGCCACAGCGCCGATTGCGGCAGCGATAAAGGCAATCACCAGGTGAATAAGGTAACCGTTGGGGTGAGAAGGGTATTGGCGGTAGTCAACTTTCAGGGAAAGATAACGGGCTAGCGTGCCCATTGCCGTTGCAATGAGAATTAAGATAAGATCTTCAGGCGAAATGGCGCCTTTGCCCTCCATGTTTTAGCCTCCCTACTGTTTTCTTCATTAGAACTCCATATTTCCTTCACGAGAATCGCACAATGTCTTGGTATAGTATTCGTAGTACCTTATATCAAACGTTGAAGGAGACGTAAAATGATGAATAAAATAAATCGCGAAGTAGTAGTTAAACTTGCCGCTGTCGTGGTGCTGGCGGTCATGATTGCGGGCGCTTACCTGGCCAGACCGGATTTGTTTGCGACTATCTGGTATTTGGCAACAAGCGGCGATATAAATGGCACAATTGAATTTCTCCGTTCTTTCGGGGCGTGGGCCATTGTCATTAGTATTGTTATCGATATACTCATAAATATGGTAGGTTTTTGCCTTCCATTTTCATATCTACTGCCAACGGCATAGTCTTCGGCATTGGACCCGGTATTGTGATTTCTTGGTTTGCCGAGACTGTTGGTGTAATTTTAAGTTTTATTTTAATGCGAACGGTGCTGCGCAGCTCGGCGGAGGAACTAATCAAGAAGAGCAATATGCTGCAGAAAATCGATGAATTTAGCGGTGCCAGCGGTTTCAAGATGATGCTCTTTGCCCGGATGTTACCCTATTTCCCTTCCGGAATCATTACCGCCTTAGGTGCAGTGAGCCGTATATCACTGAAGGATTATATTATGGCTAACTTTCTTGGCAAGTTGCCTTCAACTGCGTTAGAAGTAGTGGTGGGCTATGATGTTGTAAACTATCAGGAAAATCTGTTGCGTCTTACCCTGGTTGTTGTTGGGGTAACAGTTACCTATGGTCTTTTATGGTGGTACAACAGACGTAAATTGGTAAATGGCTACTAAACTAAACGACAGACATGGGCGGGAATTGTTGCCGGCCTGGGAACAACTTGCACTTTAGTTTACCGGAGTAAGGATAGCAAGCTTGTGGTATTTGTTTAGCCGGCCCCATTGATGGATGCCTAAGTCCTGGTCAAAATCAATCAGTCGAATATGCCAGCGGCCATTATTAAATACATGCAGGCTTTTTGGCCGGTAATATACAAGAGTTATCGTTTTAGCGTGCGCCAGTTTAGTGATATGTGATTCAAAATCATAGAACTTTTCGCGGGAAAAGGGGTTATAGAGATAAAAGACGGTTCCGTCCTGGGGGAGATTCTTGATAGCATCACCAGGTAAGATGGTAACATTAGCCCAAGCGCCGAACTGCTCAGCCGTTTCCTGGGCCACAACTGGGTCAAGTTCAAGGCCATATATTTTATTGGTATATCCCTGGCTGAGCCAGTAGTTAATGACGCGTCCTTTACCGCAGCCGACATCAACCAATACGTCATGTGGCGTGATCGTTACTTGGTCAAAAATGATCGACATGGCCGAGTATTCAGTATGATATACATCATTTGCACCAAGGTGCTTATAGGCGGTAGGGAGATGCCCTGTCAGCAGCCGACCGCTGTACTTTAGGTCAAGTATGGCGTCTTGTAGTGATGATTTTATTCCATCCCAGCCAGCATAGCCGAGATACTTAATGGTTTTTCCCAGTCCTTCGGCTTGTATTCTGCGTGCTAAGCGAGCAAGTATGTTCATAGGCTGCACTCCCCGTTGTAGGTTCAAAGCGGTATTGGTTATATGGTAGCCTGTACTTTATAATTTATGTAAGGGGTAGTGCAATCTAAAGGAGTTTTCCTGAGCGGTATGCTCTGAAACCTGGAAATTAATATACAAAAAACGCCATTTCTTCATAAATAATTCACATTCGTTTGCTATACTGAAGCCAAAACCACGATATCGGGAGGTGAATAAAATAAATATCATTATTGAGCCTGATGCCCTTAATTATATAATGAAAAATAATAAGGATAAGGCCATCACCGTTACCGTTGCCAAACGACCAGGCAGTGTCTGAAAGGGCGGCCGCGAGGCGCAGCTCCCGTCCGTGCGACTGGGAATTGATCAGGGGAAGGTTCAAAGCTATCCAAAGGTTGTAGTAGATGGTATAGACGTGTACTACGTTGACAGTGTGGCAACGAGCTTTAAAACTGTTAGAGTAAAAGTAGAAAAGCTGTTGTTTTTTAAAAAGCTAGTTGCTGTCAGTGAAAGATAGGGGGAGCGCAAGCTGAGTAACAGATAGGGACTTAATGGAAAAACAAAGAGGCTGCCCGCAATAGGGAAAGCCTCTTTATAGTATAGCTAGTCTTTACCGTTTAAGCATGTGACGGCGGATAATGGCCAGGTTTTGAAAAATGCGTAGACCGAACGCCAACAGCGCCACGTAATAGAGGTCAATGCCGATACGCTCGCCTATATAGACTAAAACAGCTGCCATAAGAGCATTGGTGAAGAATCCGGTGCTAAAGACAACATTATCAAAATGACTGCTCAGTACGGCCCGCAGTCCGCCAAACACCGAATCCAGCGAGGCCAAGAGTGCAATCGACATGAATTTGGCGTATTGTACAGGAACCGTTATGGGAAAGGCCATGCCTATGCCAAGGCCGAGGGCAGCAAAGGCTATACCATTGACTGACATGGATTGTCCATTTTGGCATTGCTAAATATCTTGTACAGGTCATAGCAAGTTCATAAGTTCTTCATATTTTTATGATAAACTTGTTATAAGAATATCTGCAATACAAACTCGATACTATCGGAACATTCGGATAGGGGGATTTATTATGGTATCTAAAAAATCGGTTGCGCTCAGTCTGCTGGCAGCATCTGCCGCCATTGCTTTTTTCTTCAGCACCTTTACAGGCCAGGCCGCCAACATCAAGTTGGATATGAAAGAGGTTAACTGGGAGATCAAGCCGGGATTGACTACTAAGGTTTGGAGTTATGGCGGGACTGTACCGGGAACGCCCATTATCGTAAAAAAAGGTGAGACAGTCAACGTTTCCGGTGTGAATAATTTGCCTTCAACAACAACCATTCACTGGCACGGCCTGGTGATACCAAACGACCAGGATGGCCCGGGAAAAACCATCAAACCGGGTGAAAAGTACGCCTACTCCTTTACAGTCAACGAATCCGGTACCTATTGGTATCATTCTCACTACCGCCCGGTGCTTGACCAGGTTGACAATGGACTATATGCGCCGATTATCGTCAAGGCTCCGGAAGATGATAAGTACAGCGGCGATCATATCTATGTCTTAGATGACTGGTACCTTGACGCAAACGGCAATCGCCTCCAAGGAACAGCCAGAGGCGACATGGAGCGGTTCGGTAATATCGAGACAGTAAACGGCAAATCAGGTTCAGCGATAGAACCATTAGTCATGAAGAAAGGCGAACTTCACAAGCTGCGGTTTATTAACGCGTCAACCGCTGCCGTTCACACCATTAAAATAGCAGGTCACCGCTTCCGCGTTACCCATACGGATGGACATCCTCTGCCCCAGCCATACGAGACTGACGTACTGACCTTATCGCCTGGCGAGCGCCTTGATGCTGAAGTGGCAGCAGTCGGTGATGCAGGGCAATCCTATACAATGGAAAGCGAGCGCAGTGAACTAGGGATTAAAATTCCCATACAATACCAACAAGGGCAAGTCGCCATGGTAGCATCACCTTTTGTCGCGCCCCAAGCGAAAGGGTTTGCCGGCATTGAAAACCGCACCCCTGACTTTTCGCTTGACTTAAATTCAGTGATGGATATGCCGTCTCATGGTACCAAGCCTGCGCCTGCCGCACCGGCGGGCGGGCATGCCGGACATGGAGTACCGGCTCCAAGTATAACCAATGAGATGCAGATGCAGGGCGGCATGCGTTGGACCATTAACGGCAAATCGTATCCTGATGTTCCTGCATTGCAGGTCAAGCTTGGACAAATTGTAAAGGTTCGGATTGTCAACAACGACATCAGCACAGCCGAGAAAATGGATCACCCCATCCACATTCACGGCACTGAATTCCAGATTGTATCTCAAAACGGCAAAGCTCCCGAACGGGAAATAT
The DNA here is from genome assembly GCF_900101845.1 of Sporomusa acidovorans. Lineage (GTDB taxonomy): Bacteria > Bacillota > Negativicutes > Sporomusales > Sporomusaceae > Sporomusa > Sporomusa acidovorans. Next base: position 56,758 of record NZ_FNAM01000003.1, read on the forward strand.
GGAAAGATACCGTTAATGTACCAGCTGGCGAGTATGTAGATATTGCCTTTACGATGACTAACCCTGGCACCTGGATGCTTCACTGCCACATTCTCGATCACGAAGATGGCGGCATGATGACTACTGTTGTAGCTAAATAGGGTAGAGAATAAACCAGGATATTCATGCCGAAACCGGCTTGGATATCCTGGTTCTATTTTGGCTTTCGACGATTGCTTTGGTACTGGGACGGTCAGTTCTCAGCAAAACTCATAATATCTTCATACCATATTCATAAGATCTTCATATTTAATTTGTATAATATAGGTAAATGAGTAATGAAATTAGAACGGAGAGTGAAAAGAATGGATAAACAGCAAGAAGGTATCATCCTGGAAGTAATCGGTAAGATGGCCAAGGTTAAGGCTAGCCGGCATAGCGACTGTGAGAATTGCGGCTCATGCCCAGGCAATACGGCCATCGTTGTGGAAGCCCTAAACTCGGTTGAGGCTAAACCAGGTCAGCGAGTAGCTATTGAGATTCGCGAGGTGAATATGCTCAAGGCGGCATTTATTGTCTATATGGCGCCATTACTTGCGGCTTTTGCCGGTGCGCTGGCAGGAAATTATGCAGTTTCCTATATAGGGATAGACAGCTTGCTGACATCGATAGCCGGGGGTGTTGGCTTTTTTACACTTGCGGTGTGGTATGTCAAACACTTTGATCATATGGCGCGTACCGATGAGCGGATGCGGCCGGTGATAGTAGCAATATTATCCAAAAACATCTAAGATTTTCGCTATAGTGACAAAGTAAAAGGATATAGAACATAATGTAACGAAATCAATAATACTTTTCCTTATATATAAATATACCAATGGTAGTGTATCTAGAAATGGTGAGAGGGGTTTAAAGGATGATGCAATGGTTTCGAAATTTGCCAACAGCGCGGAAAATACTTAGTTTAGTACTCATGATGGTGTTTTTTTCGGGCATAATCGGTTATGTAGGTTTTAAGGCAACCACCCATATTAAAAAGTCGCAAGATGACATGTATGCCAAAAATCTGCTGCCAGTCAAATGGGTCAATGCCGCCCGCAGCCAGTCGCAGGCTGCGCTGGGCATTACGATGGAAGTTCTCCTGGCCCATATGGATAAAACCAAAGAAAATAAGCTGCTTGCTGAAGCCAAGACCCGGATGGACGATGTTGAACAGCTATTTAAGCAATACGAGACGGTAGTTCATGATGATGAAAAAGAAAAGCTGATGCAGATTGAGAAAATGTTCAATACCTATCATCAGGAACGACATAAGGCAATCGAATTGGCGTTGGCGGGTAAGAAACAGGAAGCCTACGCCTATTTTGAAAAAAATGCTGCCGGGCATGTTGAGCATGCGAACAGCATGCTGGAGGAATTGGCCAACAACGAGGCTAAGCAAGCTGCTACTCGGGCAGAGCACAGCGCTAAGGAGGCAGCTGAGGCAATTACCTGGATTGTCGCTATAACTATGATTGCCATGGTAGCCGCATTTGGCCTGGGGCGCTATATTGCCCAGGTTATTGTCAATCCGCTACAAAACATGGTTACACGGGCCGAAGAAATGGCCAAAGGAGATTTCACCGGCAAGACCGTTGTCGCCCTATCCCAAGACGAGATTGGGCATCTTGGTCAAGCGTTTAATATTATGACAGAAAACCTGCGTAAACTAGTGTCGCAGGTTACAGACTCAGTCGAGCAGGTAGCCGCCGCCTCAGCCGTTCTGACTGAGGGCGCTGAGCAATCAGCTCAAGCGGCAACCCAAGTTGCCACGTCGGTAATGGAAGTCGCTCACGGTACACAAGAGCAGTCCCAAGCGGTAAACGAAACGTCTGGCATAGTAGATAAGATGTCAGCCAGTATTCAGCATGTAGCCGAAAACGCCGGTACTGTAGTTGGGGTTGCCAACCAAGGGGCTAATACTGCCCAAGAAGGTAATAAGGCTGTAGCAGCGGCTGTACGGCAAATGGCCAGCATTGAAGGAACGGTGGCTAATCTGGCAACACTAGTGACCAAACTAGGCGTGCGGTCAAATGAGATTGGTCAGATTGTTGATACCATTGCCGGTATCGCCAGCCAGACGAATCTACTGGCACTTAACGCCGCCATTGAAGCTGCCAGAGCCGGGGAACAGGGGCGCGGTTTTTCCGTAGTTGCCGAAGAAGTGCGCAAGCTTGCCGAACAATCCCAAGAGGCGGCTAAGCAGATAGCCGGACTCATTAGTGAAATCCAGGGTGATACCACACAAGCTGTTACCGCCATGGAATCGGGAACCAAGGAAGTTAGAGCAGGTACCGAGGTGGTAAACACAGCCGGATACGCGTTTGAACAAATCATGGTGCTTGTAGAGCAGGTATCCACCCAAGTCACCGATATATCGGCTTCCATTCATGAAGTAGCCGGCGGCAGCCGGCAGATAGTAAGCTCTATTCAAAATATCGAACAAATCAGTAAGAATACCGCCGCTGAAGCACAAACCATCTCGGCCGCAACGGAGGAGCAGTCGGCTTCCATGGAAGAAATGGCAGCGTCCAGCCAACGCTTGGCCCACATGGCTCAGCAACTCGAGGATGCCGTGCAAAAGTTTAAAGTCTAAATAAAGACTGGCGTCTGTATCGGGCGCCAGTCTTTGCTAAAGGATACTACTGGAGGGAAGAACATGACACAAAGGTCGGTTTTAATTGTTGATGATGATGTAAAGTTGGTAGAGTTGCTAGAATTGTATTTTCAGAAAGATGGGTTTATCGTATATACTGCCAATGATGGTCTGGCTGCTTTGAAAACAGCCCGGGACAAACAACCCGATATCCTGGTGCTTGACTTAATGTTGCCAGGGATGGATGGCTGGGATATCTGCAGGACGCTCAGGCGGGACAGCGAGGTGCCTATCTTAATGCTGACTGCCAGGGATGAAGAGAGTGACAGATTAGTCGGCCTGGAAATTGGCGCCGATGATTATGTGACGAAACCCTTTAGCCCTAAAGAAGTGGTGGCCCGCGCCAAAGCTATCTTACGCCGGACAAAGCGGGCAACGGTGAAAACTGAACCGGTTCGAATGGGCGATGTAGTCATTGACCTGGGACAATATCAGGTAACAAAAGGCGGACAGCCTGTTGAGCTCACGCCGACCGAGTTTAAGATACTGGAACTGTTGGCGGCGAACCCGGGTAGAGTATTTAGCCGGCTGCAAATCGTCGAGCAGATCCAGGGCTATTCCTTCGAAGGCTATGAACGCACTGTTGACGCGCATGTCAAGAATCTGCGACGTAAGATTGAGGATAATCCCAAAGAGCCGGTATACATCCAAACCGTTTACGGTGTAGGTTACCGTATGGCAGGTAGCCAAAATGAATAGCATTATCTATCGGATTACAGGCCTCATGTTCCTGGCGGTAGCCATAACCGTATTTTTACTTATCTATTTGGCTAACTCGCAAATGACCGATTTGTTCCAGGAGTATGTTACCGTTCAGCACATGGAGATGCACCGCAGTATGATGACTCACATGAACCCTGGCGGTCATGGGCAGGCTGTCATGATGGGGATACCAGAACAAAACTTCCTAACATCAGTACATCAATCACTTATTTGGGTTGGCGTAGCCCTATTAGTAGCCGGGTTGGCGGCAAGCTATGCCTTGGCCCGCAGTATTACCATACCTTTGCGAAAAGTAAGCGCCGCTGCTCTGGAGATTGAGCGGGGTAATTTTGCTCAGAAAGTACCCGTAACCTCCAAGGATGAAGTCGGAAGCCTTGCCCTGATATTTAACAGCATGGCGGAAACGCTGGATAATAACAATAAGCTCAGGCAGCAGTTTCTCGCCAACATAGCCCATGAACTCAGAACACCGCTTGCTGTTATCCAAGGCCACCTGGAGGGAATGATTGATGGCATCATTGAGCCTAACCAAAAACAGTTAACTTCCCTCCACGAAGAGGCTGTCCGCTTATCGCGCCTAATCAAAGACTTGAAGGACTTGTCGCTTGCCGAAGTGCGCCAACTGTCATTAGAGGTCAAAGAGGTTGCCGTCAATCAGACAATTGAGCAGGCCTTGTATATGCTAAAACCTCTTGCTGACGAAAAAGAGATCATAATAAAGCAAAACTTGACCCAAGAACTGCCCCCCATTACGGCTGATGCGGATAGAATATGCCAGATTTTCTATAACCTTATTACTAACGCTATTCGCTATACTGCGACCGGTGGGGAGGTAACTGTTTCCACTGAACTAACAACGCTAGAAGAGCAGGACTGGGTAAAGGTTACTGTTGCCGATAATGGGCCAGGTATTAACGCTTTTGATTTACCTTATATCTTTGACCATTTTTACCGGGGCGATAAGTCGCGGGATAGAAAAAGTGGGGGTACAGGCCTTGGTCTGGCTATCGTTAAGCAACTTGCAGAGATTCACGGTGGTAAAGTACAGGTAGAGAGCACAGTAGGCAAGGGTAGCTCTTTCTATGTTATGTTACCGGCAAAAGTTCACGAAAATACCATAATATCTTCATCAGTTCTTCACAGTGATCGTGTATTATATACCTATCAAGACAAAGCGAACTAAATGTAGCGGAGTGATGAAAGATAATGTGGATTCTGTTTTTTATGAACTTGTTTGTAATAATTTATGTTATCAATATAATTGCAAAATTGAAGGCGAACGAAGAGGCAGAATATAAATAACTACCCAGATAGCTAACTCTATCTGGTTTATATAAATCAACTTCCTCCCCTATTTATAGAACCCTAGCCAAGGCTAGGGTTCGTTGCTTGTTTGCAGATAGACAAAAATTTGTAAGTGTATAAATATATGATAGATATATTATACACACTGATAATAAGGTATTAAAAAGTGCCCTGCCACAAAATAGGCAAGGCACTTTGCTGACTACAGCAATATTAAATTCCGAGCTTACTATAAACAACAGCTTTGGTCAATCGGGCCTGAAAACTCCAGATGTCATATTTGGGGCGCAATATCGAAATCCGTTTTAGCTGGTAGGTATTTGCATCAGTAAAATTTAAGCCTGCCACCCCGGAGAAAGCTCCTTGATAACCGGAAGATGTAAGAAGTTCAAACAAGGCCACGTCAAACTTACCGTGCGGGTAGGCTATGAACTCAATTGGTTTTTTCAGGTGAGCATCCTGGATCGATTTAGACTGCAGGACTTCACGTTCTCTTTGAGTGGGGGAAATGTCGGTTAACGCGGCGTGCGACAGGGTGTAAGAACCAATATCTACCCCGCGTGCCTGTATGTCGTTGATTTGTTGCCAAGACAGGTAGCCAGGCTGGCCAGCTTTGTCAACTGTAAGAAGATAGCTGCGCGCAACCCATACTTTTCCAGGATAGGCAGTGCAGTGGTGTAGTTATCCAGATAGCCGTCATCGAATAACAACCGGTTTGTCTGGAAGATTTTCTTTACCGGCAAGGCCAGCAGCCATTTGTCGAGCGAGTGGCGCGATGGGTAATCTAATTGACCGGGTAACGACAGGTTATGTGGTGGACTCTCTCGATTTTCGCATCTGGCCGGTGTTTAATTCGGCCGATGTAGCCATTGTCACCGGGGTGGGCTGCCTGATGTATATCATGCTGTTTTTGTCGGAAACGCTGCCGGGTGGCAGCCCGGGTAGGCTGGAGAAAGAGGGTTGAAGGAGCGGACGGTGATTGCGGGCGTATTTTTCAACCGCCTGAAACAGGGTATGCCGCTGCAGTCCTGTCCGACGGTGCAGTACATTTTAGGTTATCCTAAGGCCGAGCTTACGATTGCCGATACCCAAATCGCGTCACCGTATAACACCTACCAGAACCCTGGACTGCCGCCAGGACCCATTGCCAGTCCCGGCATGGCCGCTATCCAGGCGGTGCTGTATCCGGCAGACACGCCTTATTACTACTTTGTCGTGGCCGAGGACGGCTCTCACTGTTTCAGTAAAACGTATGAAGAGCACCTGGCTGCTGTTGATGCGGTGGACAAGTAGTTTACGAAAAACAAGCACACTCTCTGCAAATGTTTCTGCGGGGGGGTGCTTACTATATAGTATGCCTAGAGCTATAAACGACGCTAGGCATACTACGTCCGAGTTTAGTTTTAACTACATGGCAATCGCGACAGATAGTGCGTGGCGGCAAAAATGTCCTCCTTCGCGATTTTATGTAACCCATTATCTATAAACAACATAAAATATTACATAAGATATTATGTACATTATATCTTGGAGGGATAATTTTGAAAAAATTTTGGGATGATCCGGAAATAGAAGAATGGCCTGCTGAATTTGAACTGCGGCAAACATGTGCGCCCAATTGCATGCCAAATTGTTTGCCAAACTGTATGCCACTTTGTTATCCTTCGTGCAGACCGAGAAAACCGCCTGCCTGCAGCCCTGCTTTTACGAAGTGTTACCCTTATTATTAGTGTGCATCTCGCCTGCATTTGTTTCCTCCTGTTCCGGCAATTGTAAATGAACCCCAAATTCTTAACCAATCAGCTCGAAAAAGAGTAACACCCCACTGATTGCCAGCAGTATACCGGTCATGCGCTGCACCATATTCATCCGGCGTGAAAAGAGGCGTATCCTACTTAGATACCGCTCCAATGTAACTGCCAGCAAGGCGAAGGGAAGACAAAACCCCAAGGCGTAAACGAAAAAGAGGGCAACTCCTTGTAATAAGGATGGTGAAGTGATGGCATATACGAATACCGGTGCCAGCAGCGGGCCGTTGCAGGGAGTCCAGGCGGCAGTGGAGGCCACACCCAGGAGGAAAATTCCCCAGGGTTCGGCACTGGCTGGAAAGCGCAGCCGGAACTTACAGCTAGCTATAGAGAAAGAAATGAGTCCGCTAAGCTGTAAGCCCATTACGGTCATGAAAGCTGCCCCAATTTTACTAATGACGTGCTGATAACTATGCAGGGCTTGATCCAGATAGGCTGCGCCGGCACCAATCACAAGAAAGACAACGATAAACCCGCTTAAGAAAATACCAATATTAACCCACAACTGCCACACGCGGGGACAGTGAATGGCTCTGCCCGCACCGCCTAAAAATGCCGTACAGGTCGGCAAAACAGCCAAAACGCAGGGGGATAGAAAGGAAATGATCCCGGAGGTGAAGGCGGTCAAAAGCGCAGCATGACCTAGCTGACATGCCCGGTAACGGGAATATCCATTATCGCCGAAGTCAATACCGGCGTCTCGCCTAACGGGGACAGATTATCACCAATCGAACCGCCGGCCAGCACCGCGCCGACCGTAAGCGGCACATTGGCGCCGGTGGTTACGGACAAGGACAGGGCCAGCGGCATGACCAAGGCCCATGTCCCCCAGGAAGACCCCATAAAATAAGAAGCCAGCCCGCCCAGGGCAAACACGATGACCGGAACCAACTGCGGCGGCAGGGCATTTCCCAGCAAGCCGCCAATAAAAGTGCTAAAGCCCAGTTGCTGGGTCACACCGGTAATCGCCCAGGCCAGGAGCAAAATCACGATGGGCGGCAGCATTTCGGTTCCGCCGCTTAAAAAATAGCTTTGCAATTCTTTCATGGGGATTTTCTGCAGCACATAGAGCAGGGTGGTGGCTACCAGCGTGGCGAAGGTAGCCACAAAAATGGCTTTTTCATAATCGGCGCTGAGCAGGGCTTCGACCACGGATGTTGCTCTTTTGGCTTGCCCGGTCCACCAAAACAGATACGTAATTAATGCCAATAAGAAAGCCAGCGGTAGGAGCAGGTTGGCGACCCGGGGCGGTACTTTTCCCTGATAATGACATTCGCCGTGGGCTTCGTGGGAATCATGGTCGCCGGCAGCAGATTCCGGTTTGTAAGCCGGCTGGGCCAGCCTTAGCCAGCTAAACTGGAAGGAGTAAAAGATGGCAAGGATGCTGATACCTAACATACTGATGGAGTAAAAGTTCAAGGGGATTGCCGACAGATAGATTCTGTACGGATTGCCGGCTAGGCCGACTTGGGTCATGGACGAGCCGATGACTCCCAGGATATTGCCGACATAAGTGGTGGCAAAGGGAGTGAGCACGATGAGCTGGGAAGAGGTGGTGTTGACGAAGAGGGCCAGTTTGTTTTTGGAGCCGCCCGCCTTTTCCAACAAGGGTTTGCTGATGGTCCCTGTGGCAATAACATGAAAGCAGCAGTCTAGGAAGGTGAGCGGCGAAGCCCAGAGGACGCTGAGCAGGGCGTCCCGTTCGGTTTTGATATATGGTTCCGTGATTTTGGCAAAACCCGAGATGCCGCCGCCCACTTTAAACATTTCGGCCAACGCGCCAAAGCCGAACAGGAACAGGATGATATTAGGCATGGCTCTCCTCGGCCACCACGCCGGCAAGCGCCTGGCCGGCCAGCAGAACGGAACCCAAGGGGCTGCCACCCGCCTGCAATAAAGTACCGGCCAGCAGGCCTAGAGGCATTCCCGACGAGTAAAAACAAATAAGGGCGCAGCAGGAGTAGATGAAGAAAGCTTGGCAGCATTTGAAACAAATCTGAAAGACAACCTCTATAAGATATGGAATCGGATGTCGTCAGGGAGCTACTTTCCTCCACCCGTTAAACCCAATATGGTCCAACGTTAGCCAATCATTCCCATAATAAAGAATCTAGGCATGAAATTTCAGTTCTGCAGAACTGAAATTTCATGCCTAGATTGTACAATACAAAATGGAACTGCAAATATCATATAGTATTTGTAGTATTTGCGCCAAAGTATAGGAGAAAGGTTTTTTATGAAGATAAAAGACTGGAAGTAGGAGCAATCTTAAGGGAATTGTGTAAATGGAAAGGCGTAAATATAATCGAAGCCGAAGTATGTGCAGACCATATACATATGCTACTGGAAATACCACCTAAAATGAGTGTATCTAGTTTTATGGGATTTTAAAAAGGTAAAAGTAGCATAATGATCTATGAAAAATGGGGAAATTTAAAATATAAGTATCGAAACCGGGAATTTTGGAGTAGAGGCTATTATGTAGATGGCGGGAAAAGATGCAAAAAAGATAAAAGAGTACATCAAAAAGCAACTAAAAGAGGATCAATTGGGAGAACAGTTAACACTAGAATATGAAGACCCGTTTAACGGGTAGCAAGTAACAGCTTATCGCATGTGGTAGACCGTATGAGACGCCTTTTAGGCGTGGCTAATAATACAGGGCTAGCCCTTTAAGGAAACCCCCGGCTGTGCCGGATGATAATTATTTTTTCATATATGGGCTACTAATTTCGATTGGATTAAAAAAGGCGGCTATATCAACTTCCAAACCTTCAGCAATTAGATACAACATATCTATTGAAAATGCAGTATTAGCTTGTGGAGCTTCAATTTTAGATATATGGCTTACACTGACTTCTATTTTTTCAGCCAAGGCTTCCTGACTTAATCCTCGCAAATTACGATAAAAGGCAACTTTTCGGCCGATTTCACGATATTTTTCAATATATCTTCTTGGTTTACGCAATACATATTCCCCCCTGCGTTCATTATATGGGCAGAAATATGCAATTGCACTGTAATATAAAAGCATTATTGTTGCATTAATAATGCAATAAATGGTATTATGTGGGTAGTAGGTTGGATGAGTTAAATATCGCAAAGATTTTTTTGTACAAGGGGGAAGGATAACTATGTGTTGTAAAAAGAAGAAAAGAAACAGGCATATGACAGAGTAATAGCTCATTATTGCGATAACATAAGGCACTTATCCAGCAAATAGACCAGGAACAGAAAGGGGGAAGACACCGAACTTGTTAATCAACTTGAAACAGCCCTGAGAAGACTAACTTGTTTAAAAAAGAATCAAAAGGGGCTAGGCTGAGAGTAGAAATTTTTCGAGATTAAGGGCTGATCATGTGAAATATAAAGTCTTACCGGAATATAAGAAAAAAATATATGATGAGTTATGTGACAAAGTACAAGAACTGGGCGAAGAATGTGAGCGAGCAAGCAAAACGAATGTAGATGCAACTGAAATCAACAAGCAGTTTGAGAATGCTTTAGATAAATGTATAGAATTCGTCCGACGGGAATTTTATAATAAGTACTAAAAGTCGGCGTAATAGCAGGTTCAGAGTGTCAAAGAACCCCGGTTTTCAGCGTGAAAACCGGGGTTCAATTTTGTGAAAATACCTAGCCAGGCAAATGAAATGCCCGCATTGCAGGCATCAATGATTCGACTTACAGGGGGAGAGCCGACTGAGCTTGATCGCAAGTGCCCAGGTGCCGGATGATTGTATTAAATATATAAAATTTGCTAAATAAAGGATGGAACTCTTAATTGTAAAGACCTGCATTACGATATATTGGATAGGAAACAGACTTAAAATTCATCATGTTCCCAGGCGGTCTTACGTTGCTTTTCTTCACGCTCGGCTACTGTTTTAGCAGCAGAATCAAGCAGGTAATTATCCTCTTCGGTTATTCTGGCGACGGCAGCGCAGGCGGCGGATTCTGCAGTGAAAGAGCGGGCAATTAGGGAAACTGCGTCAGTGGAAGCAGGGATTCCTTTTGCTGAGTAACGGATGTTTTGACGGTGATCCGCGAGAACTTGCTTATTTGTTGCTGCGAGAAGATCAACCATCTCTTTTTCTTGATTTCTCAGTTCAGTTTGACGATTTGTCAGGTGCTGCATTTCCTCTCCTATGGCTTGGTTTTTCTTTAGAATTCCGGCTGTGATTGCGGATAGCTTTTCTTTAGCCTGCGGCGTCGCAGTTAGTTGTTCAATTTCTTTTTCCAGACATGAGATGCGTTCTTTTAAGGCAGCATGTGTTTTTGCTGCGGCAAGAGTATGCATCTTTTGTGTTTTTGCAGCTATTTGAGCATTCCGGTATTGATGGTGTGTTTGGGTGCTTAGGATTTTATCATACCATCTCGGTTTAGGCAGTACGGTCAAGGCGTGTTCACGGGAAAGGAGAGAATCTTCTGTGCTGCGTCTTTTGCGTTCTGAGTCGGATAGCTCTTTTTTTAGCTTCTTAAGCGTCTGAATTCTACCATCCACTAGGCGATAGAGCGCCATTGTTTGGGCACGTTTTTCGGAAATATAGAGCGGGCGCAACGCGTGGATCTCTTTCGTAACGCGCGTTTGCTCAGCGCGTAAGGAATAGAATGCCGTACGTAAAATGCCTTGAACTTCCTGCGCCGTATAGTGCTGCTCCTGCGGCGCCTCCCTGGCCGGCAGCAGTGAGAATTTGTTTTTGACCAGAGCGGTTTCCTTTATGAGTTTTAAGCGAAGGAGCGAGAGCTGACGGATACGGTCGGTCGTTTCACTTAGCTTATCCTGCAGCATACGGTAGGCGTCTTGCTGCGGTTTTTGTGCAAGCAGAAGCGCATTCGCTTTACGGGTGACATAGGATTTAGCTTTGGGTGTGTTAAGGTCTTTACGGATTTCCTGCAATATGCCGCGTTGCTGTTTGCGTTCCGCCGCATGAACTTGGGCTATATTTTCCAGCCGTTGTTGCTCGGCAAGAAGTGTGGCAGTCTCTTGGGGCGAAGAAGCCGTTTTGAGGCGGCTTTCTATATCTTTTTGAGCGCGCTTTAGGGAAAAAAGATTTTCCGAGACCTGAGTGTCTTTCTGCCAGGCGGACAAAAAATCCGGATGATTGAGCGCTCTGATGTAGTCTTCCTGTGCTTTGCGAATTGCCTGTGGATAGGTAAGATGACCCGTTTCCTTATCTGCTAAAACTGTGGCCTGCTTTTTGAGTTCTTCTTTTTGCAAAGAAATTTCTGTAAGAGCGGCCTGCTCAAATGCTTCAAGCTGTGATGCCTGTTGCAAATAGGTAAGACAGGCTCTGCCCAGTCGATCTTTTTTATTTATGAGTGGGGAAATGGAACGAAGCGCTTTAGCCGTTTGGCGTGTTTGTTCCGTACAGTCTTCGAGGGCTTGGCAGAGCAGCGCCTCGTCTTCGTTACACTGCAAGATGGTCAGTGCTGATTCGCAGTATGCGATCTGTTGAGACAGGGTTTTATTCTCCTGCCTCTGTAAGCTGGCAAGATGGTCTTGTTCTTCACTGCATTTTTCGCGGACTGCTTCAAGGGTATTAGATAAAGACTGCTTATTGCGATGTATATCTTTTAACGTGGAAAAAATCGCTCTTTCCTGTTGGCCCATTTCCGAAAAACGTTCGGCAACCAGGCATTCGCCAAAATGCCGGATGCTTTGGTAGGCAAGGTCCGTTGCTTTTTGCGCAGCGGTTAGATCAAGAGAAGGAGAGAGGGGGGATTCATCCGATGTGTTGTGTAGTTGACTCTCCACCTGCTCGGTTCGTCTTTTGGATTTTCGCTCATTTTTATAATTTTGTAATTTCTGCAGACGGTCAGCGGATTCAATTAATTGCGAAAGTTCTTTGCGGAGAGCACGGCGTTCTTTTATGGCAATCACCAACGGGTGATCAGGAGTATTCGCAACCGTTGGTCCAATGTGTTTTTCCGGTTCCAGGGAAAAGAGCCTCTCCGTCAAGGCGTCCCCTTTCTGAGCGGCCTCCTGTCTGCGGGCACGATAGGAGCGGTGGTCGACACGATCCGCATGCCCATATTTTTCTAACGCGGCATTCGTCATTTTGGCAAAATCCTCGCGCAGATATAGCAGGTGGTTTCGGCCTTCCACTTGTTTATTCCAGATAGGAGCAATGGCACAGCCGCCATCGCGGCGCCGGTCTACGATACTGCCGTCTTTACGGGTATAGAGGCGGCGCGCCTTTTGAAAAAAACAGCGTGGCTGGCGTTCGCTTTCTATTTCCAAGGCATCCAGTTTCCGCGGTGAAAACATGAGATGGCAGTGCAGGTTTTCCTCGCCATCGCCCATGGCTGCCAGTTTGTTGTGAATGGCATAGGAGTAATAGTAGTCTGTCCCCAAATGTTTGTTGATAAATTCCTGAGCGAGGGCAAGATTTTGTTCCAGCGTCAGTTCGCTTTGCAGGGCAAATTCAATTTCCTTATAGGTATGGGCAGAAGTTTCATAAGCGTCTGCTGCCTGAAAGAAAGTTTTTGGTGAATTGTTCGCCCAGGCCGGCAGATGGTGTCCGCCACAAATAAAACCTTCCTTTTGGCTGTAGTTTTCCTGCCGCGCAATATAGTCAAGATGATCTGCAGCCGCGATATGTCCGGCGCGCTTTTGATCAAGGTTTGCATACTTTCCCTCGCGGTGATTGTATTCGGCGTGATCGCTGGCCAGGATGATGCGTCCGCCCGGTGTTTTGTTGTCTTTGATTGTAAAGTGATAAAGCGCCATACTCCGTGTACCTCCTTGAAAGAAAATTGGCCAACCGCAGGTTCAGTGCCGCCGAAGGCAAGCGGCAGATGGGTTTGGCGCGACTTGACGAAATCGTCAAGTCATAAGTGCGCCTGTCTCTGTTTCGGTCCACTGTTTCATTTTCATTGTAGCATGGCTGCGAAAAAATCATGTTGCACGCTGTTGTAGGAGTTGTGCACACCGTCTATTCTAGGGTTTACGAGCTTCGTATAATGAAAAAAAGGCGGTGGAAAGACATGGATAGGTTAGCGGCAGTCGAGAAAAAAATCGAACAGAGGAAGCTTGCTTTAAAGCGGTTGGATAAGGTCAGCCGGTCGTTGGTGCATAAATATCACGCCCATATTTTCTGTGATGCGTTGCAACAGGCCGGCTGGCAGCGTAAAGAGGAATGGAGCGGAGAGGAGTTTTCCTTATTAGTTGGATTTCTGTGTGCCTTGAAATGCCGTGCCATTTCTGAAACCGATCGCCGCCTTTATCTGCACTTTGCCGCAGGCAAAGTAGCAAAGAAAGAGGGGGAAGATTGATGACCACGGCAAAACCGAAAACGATTGTCGAGATGGAAGAAAGGCTTTACATTCTTTACCAGCGCAGGCAGAAAGCAGAGCAGCGGCTTAAAAAATCAACTGCGGAAATGAAAATCTTGCAAAGGAAAATCAGGGATCTAGAAGAGGAAAAGTTTACCCGCGAGTGCAAAGAATTTGGTTTACGTTTGGCAAAGGCCAATCTTTCCCTGGCGCAGGTGGATATGGAAAAGGTCGCTCAGATGGTTGCGGCCAATCGCGGGGAATATGAGAGGCCGGCAGAATCCCCGGTGCTGGAAAATCCGCTTAACCAGGAGGCGCAGTCAAGCGCAGACGGGAGGGAATCTGAATGAGAGTTTGGATTGCCGAAAAACCGAGTGTTGGCCGCGAACTGGCAAAATATTTGGGAAAGGGGATACAAAAGAGTGGCTATATTGAAATTGCCGGGACAGGCGATTTGGTGACTTGGCTGTTTGGACATATTTTGCAGCAGAAGTCGCCGCAGATGTATGATCCGCTGTATGCTTCGTGGTCGCCTGCCTTGTTGCCGATTGTGCCTCAAAAATGGGAACTGTTCGTTAAGCCGGAGGCTAAAGAGCAGTATCAAACGATTAAGGAACTACTAAAACAGGCGGACGAAATCGTTCACGCCGGCGATCCGGACAGGGAAGGCCAATTGCTGGTGGACGAGCTGCTGGAGTATTTGAAAAATAAAAAGCCGGTGAAACGGCTGTTACTGAATGCTTTGGATGAAATCTCTATTAACCGGGCTTTGGCGGATTTGAAAAATAATGCCGATTTTCAACCTCTTAAGGAATCGGCGCTGGCACGCGGCCGCGCGGATTGGCTGATTGGCATGAATTTAACACGCGCCTATACGGCCATGGCTAGGCAAGCGGGATATGATGAGGTCATGCGGATTGGCCGGGTCAAGACGCCGACCATGGCGCTGGTCGTCAGGCGCGAACGGGAAATCCGAGCATTTCGGCCGACCAAGCATTACGGGCTTAAAGCGAATCTTGAACAAACGGGAAAATGCTTTTCGGCAGTGTGGCTGATACCGGAAGCGTTTCCCGGCTGCGACAGCGAAGGGCGGATCTTACAACGAGACCGTGTAGAGAACGTGATTCAGGAAATTCTACAGTCCGTAAAAAATGGCGAAGCTTTTCGGGTTGAAGATGTGACAAAAAAGGAATCCGCAGAGGCGCCGCTTCTGCCATTGAGTTTATCCGCATTGCAGATTCAAGCCGGCAAGCTCGGCTATACGCCGAAGCAGGTTTTGGATCTAGCGCAAAAACTATATGAGTTAAAGTTGACGACCTATCCGCGTTCCGACTGCGATTATTTGCCAGCAACTCAGTTCAAGGATGCCAAAGTCATTTTGGAAAATTTGGCACGGTCCGGCTGGCAGGCAGAAGTGGCAGGCGCGGATGTGAACAGAAAAAGCCGGGCCTGGGCCGATGAAAAAGTTTCGGCGCATCATGCGATTATCCCGACGACGCTCCTGTGCGATAAGGCAAGACTTACTAAAGAGCAGCAAGATATTTACGCCTTAATTGCCCGCTCGTATCTTGCACAATTCTATCCGCCGCATCGCTTTTCTAAGACTACGCTTCGTGTTCGTATCGGTAACCATACTTTTCAAGGGACCGGGAAAGTGGTACTGGAAGAAGGCTGGAGGACATTGTATAAGGCAGAACCAGATAATGAAAAGCCAGAGGAGGAAGCCGTTTTACCGGATTTGCAAAATGGGGATAAAGTAAGCTTACGGGAAATGAATGTACAAGAGAAAATAACAAAGCCGCCGAAACGGTTCAATTTATCTAGCATTATTGAAGCTATGAAAAATATTCACCATTTTGTTCAGGAAGAGACCTTAAAGGCGCAGATGAAAGAATGCTCCGGTATCGGCACAGAGGCAACGCGGGCAGGAATTTTAGATGAACTCGTACAGGGAAAATTCCTGCGTATCGAAAAAAACATGCTGTATGCAACGGATATTGCAGAAAAGCTGTTTGACGCATTGCCAGAATCACTGGCTTATCCCGATATAACGGCAATTTGGGAGGACAAACTTGCGCGCATCGCTAAAAACAACTTTTCCGCCGAAGCTTTTCTTCACTCAACCACGGATTTTGTCAAAACACTCCTTGGAGAAGCTAAGGGAAAAACCATTTCAGTAATTGAGGGACAAATCCTATGCCCGGTTTGCAAAAAGGGGATTTTGAAGCGACGCAGCGGCAAGAAACAAGGAACATTCTTTTGGGGATGCTCGCGTTATCCTGATTGTCAGACTAGATATTCTGATAAACGGGGAAAACCTGATATCGGGTAAATCTATTTAAAAGGAAAAATCTGCCTTAGTCTTCTGGAAAGCATGAGGACTAAGGCAGATTTTTTTAATTTGACGAATTTTTCTGGTAAATTTGCCCAAATACTTTTTTCAACTGTTTTAGTTATATGAAGGGAAAATGCAGAGAGTGTCTTTGCGGACACAAATAAATAGGACAAACTGTGCATTCGCATAGATCTCTCTTTGCTTGAAAGGGGGTGATATGTTGGAATGCCAGGAGCGTTTTGATAGTTTTTGTAAAAGCGTCTTACGGAACCATGCTCGCAACTACGATCAAGTGGTACGTCGTCGCAGACAAAGAGAATGTTTCTCGGAAGATATTTGCGAAGACACAAGATTTCAGCGTTTCTTTTCTGTTGCTCCTTGTCAAGATACTTATGTATTTCGTGTATTGGGTATGGATGTGAGCGTGGAAGATGTATTTCTCGGTGCAGCTTTACAAGCATTATCCGAGGACCGAAGGGCAATTGTTTTACTGTCGTACTTTTTGGATATGACGGACAGCGAGATTGGTGCATGCCTGCATCTTATCCGGCGAACCGTATCATATCGCAGAGACACCACACTAAAGCAACTAAAAAAGTATTTGGAGGATTTGGCAGATGAGGAAAAAAGAGAACGCTAAATTAAAGAAATCGAAACGGAAACGCTCACTACTTCCGCTTGCTGTTATTTCAGCAGCTGTACGGGGAGAAGAACCTGCAATAGGGCAGGTGTTAACGTACTATGAACGCTATATAACGCGGCTGGCATCCAAAGAATTATATGACCGGTACGGAAATTTATATATTTGCGTGGATTACGAGTTGAAAACCGAACTGCAAAATAAGCTGATTGCTGGGATTTTAAAATTCCGTGCCGTGTAAAGGAAGATGATCTTGATCTTTGAAAAAGAAAGTGCAAAAGCGCAGTATAGACTTTGCGGATACAGATAATGAAACTCCCGTATAGCTATAGTCCGAGCAGAGAGAAACTGTCGCAGGCAAAGGTACGGCTGCACAGAAGTGCAGGGGTGAAATTCCCGTGGGTATTATAGATGCCGTCCGTAAAGTTTTTTCTATATTAGGTACAAGGTACACTCTGGTTATTGTGTGGATTGTAAGTTAGGTTATTGTTATTGGTTGGGTATAAGAAAAAAGACACATTGAGTGTCTTTTTTCTAAATACAGTTCAAGCCATAAGGTCAGATAGAATTCCATAATCTTTCATTAGTTTACGTTTGATCCTTTCATATTCTGCTTCTGTAATCAATTTGCGGGATAATAATTGTTTTGACATTGCGATTTGCATACTATACTTGAGTAAATCTTTCTTCATTAACACTTCCGCCTCACTTTTAATTATCGTCCTATGTTAGGACAGTTAGCAGATACAAAAGGGCATGGCTGTGATAGCGATTCTTTTGGTGAGTGCCTCTGGAGTTAATTCCGCAAAACAAAAATATTTAAACTGCAATTTGCGAATAGCCGGTTACTATATAAGTTTTTATTGTATCGGATGAAGCTACTTAAAAATAAATGACTACCTTAGTCTTCTGAGTGCCAAGAAGATTTAAGGCAGTTTTTTATTTTTTTTCGTTGAGCTTTGCCAACTATTTTTTGTTTTAGTAGGAAGAGAAAATGCAGTGAGGAAGGGGCGGTTTTTATGGATACTAAGACATTAAAAATAAAAGTCATAACAAATACTCCGTCTGAAAAAGCACTACGGAGTTTTCGAATAAAATTATTTGAAATACAGAGTAAGAAAAATATGCTTTCTTGTCCTGGCATTAAGAAAACATGAGCGTTAATCTTTACTCATTTTGGTATCAGTTTGCATTTTTTGTTTTTTGACGACTTCCAGGCCTAAACGAATTAGTTCGGTAGTTGCTTCCGAGCGTGTTGGATAGCGTCCTTCAAAACAAAAATCTTCTATTTCCTTAAACATATCTTCGTCTACGGAAACCATGAATCGTGGTTTTGTTGTTGCCATTTATATCACCTCAACTTATCCATATTATAGCAAGGTTGATACACTGATGTAAAGAATCACTCTTGACAGGTGTATCACTGATGATCTATAGTAATAATAGATACACTGTTGAAGTGATACACCGATAATTAATGATTAAAGATGGTGAAAATCCGATGAACTTAGAAAACAGAAAATATGATATTCGATATGTTGCAAACTATCTTAGAAAGTCTCGTGCTGAAAGCATGGAAGACCTGGAAAAACATCGGATGGTACTCACCGAATTGTGTATCAAAAACAGCTTTAAGTTCGTTGAATATAGGGAAGTTGGGACATCCGATAGTATTGATATGCGCCCAGAGATTACCAAGCTTTTAAAAGAGATTGAAGACGGGGTATATGACGCTGTTTGTGTTGTTGAATACGATAGGCTGGGACGTGGCGACCTTGGAGAACAAGACAGGCTTAAAAAGGCATTTCAAAAGTCAGAAACGCTTATTATTACGCCGGATAAGATTTATGATCTTAATAACGATATAGATGATACATATGCCGACCTAAAAGGCTTTTTTGCTAGGCAAGAATACAAGATGATTACTAAGCGTTTACGGCAAGGGAAGATCATAGGTGCTAGGCGTGGACAATGGACAAATGGTATACCTCCATTCCCTTATGTATATCAGCGTTATCGTGATAAGTATAATGAAAAAGGTATTGTTGTTAATGATGAAAGATTGCCAATATATCGCGAAATGGTTGAAAAAGCATTATCGGGAATTTCATCTCAGAAAATAGCTGAAAACCTGAATCAAAGAGGGATTTTTACTCCAAAGGGTAATTATTGGAGTGCTGTTTCTGTACAGAGACTTTTGCTTGATGAAACACATTTAGGGCAGATTATTAGCAATAAGACGAAAGGGAGCGGCCATAAAAATAAACGCCCGAATGCTAAAAACTATGAAGTGTTACCTAAAAGTGAATGGACTGTTGTGGAGAATTGCCACGAAGCAGTGAAGACTAAAGAAGAACACGATCGTATTGTTGCCATTCTAAGCAGCAGGAAAAAGATACCCACAAAAAGCCGGAAGCAATCACATGCATTGACAGGACTTGTCAAGTGCGCCAAATGTGGACATACTCATACGATCCATTTAGTTAACGGTAAAGCATTTGTTAGACCATGTTGGTATATAGACCCTCTAGGCAATAAATGTCGTAATAAAGGCATTTTGTCGGATACTTTGGAAGAGACTATTTTGAAAGAAATATCAAAGTATCAGAGCGAAATTATAAATAGCAATGAACCAGTAGACAACCAACATTCCGATAAAATTAAAGCAGAAATCAGTGAACTTGAAAACCTGCTTCAAAAATATAAAAAAGCGTTGGAAACAGTAAATGATGCTTATGAACTCGGAGATTATAACCGGGAGGAATGGCAAACAAGAAAAAGAAAATGGCAAAAGCTCGTAAGTCAAATCGAAGACGAACTATACGAAATGAAGAAAATTTACCAATCCAATCAAAACATAAGCGATGAGGAACGTAAGCAAAACCTTATAAATTTTCTTGCTAATATCAGGACAATGACCGATAATGTACAGCGTAACGACTTGTATAGGACAGTCCTTGAAAGCATTGTTTACCTGCGTGAGGGAAATACTATCGACGTAAAAATTAATTTCAAGTAAGGGAGGTGGTCGCGCATGTTATCAGAAAAGAAAATACCCAATAGATTGGCAAACGAGAAATCGCCTTATCTGTTGCAACACGCTTATAATCCTGTGGATTGGTACCCGTGGGGCTCAGACGCCTTTGCAAAAGCAAAGGCCGAAGATAAGCCGATATTCCTTTCTATTGGGTATAGCTGACGACTTGCATTGATGAACTTGTCACTGGTGCCATGTTATGGAGCGGGAATCTTTTGAGGATCAGGATGTTGCCGCGCTGCTTAATAATTATTTTGTGGCGGTCAAGGTTGACCGCGAGGA
>NZ_FNAM01000003.1:76849-207755 GCF_900101845.1 Sporomusa acidovorans
TGCAAAGGGTGCTTCATCAATCTGGCTGAAAACGTGTTCGTAAAATATGGGAGCCCAACTGGCCATTAAGCGTTTTTGTTGACTGGGGTGTAAATGCTGGAAGTCATCAAACAAGCGTTCCTGAAGGTGTGAATTATTTTTGCGAAACATTTATATTCGCTCACTTTCAAATATCGTTATGTTTATAATAATAATATTCGACTTCAAGCAGAAAATCCCTGTTCGCAATACCTACAAAACCTTATTTCATAAGGGCTTTAGGTCATTTTCTCTCGGCAACTGATACCCCTGTGCAGGGGGAGTTTTCGCAGTAGAATCATTTTATAGATAATCTATAATTTGCAATAGGATATAGTTAGACATTGATGGAGGAAGTTTTATGCGCCCACAACAGATTAGTAAGGTATATTTCTCTTTAACTCATTGGCGTGATTTTAAGCTCAAATTATTTGCTGAAGGCATAATAATTGGCTTTTTTGTTGGCGTCATTATTGTATTATTTCGTTACCTGCTTGAACAGGCAGAGGGATTGCGTAATGCTGTTTATCACTATCTGCAGGCGGGAAACTCGCCTATTATAGTACTGTTGTTTCTAGGCTTACTGTGTATTGCCTATGCGCTGAACTGGATCGTTACCTTCGAACCTATGTCTGCCGGTAGCGGCATTCCACAGGTTAAGGGCAAAATCTTGGGCTTAATGGAAATGAATTGGTTAAGGGTTCTGATAAGTAAATTTATTGGAGGAGTACTAGCCATTGGTGCAGGCTTATCTCTAGGCCGTGAAGGACCATCAATTCAATTGGGTGCAACGATAGGACAGGGATTGAGTCAATTATTTAACAGGACCAAACTGGAAGAACGCTATCTGGTAACAAGTGGAGCCAGTGCGGGATTAGCCGCGGCTTTTAATGCTCCGTTGGCCGGAGTCGTATTTTCTTTGGAGGAACTGCACAAAAACTTTTCACCTACAGTTTTAATGTCCGCTGTAGCTGCGGCGCTAACTGCAGCAGTAGTAACACAGCATTTTTTTGGAGTTAATCCGGTATTTAATTTTAATGGACTACCTATTTTCCCGATTTCTTACTACGGGTATATTATTTTACTGGGTATTGTAATTGGACTATTGGGTGTCGCTTTCAATCGGGTGTTAATAAAAACATTGAATACTTATGAAAAACAAAAGTTGCTATCCGGTATGGGTAAAGCAGCGTTACCATTGGTTACCGCTGGAATTATCGGATTTATTTTGCCTGATGTCTTAGGTGGCGGTAATAATTTAGTAAATGAATTATCGGCAAAGTCATTTAGCATCACAATATTGTGCATACTCTTAGCAGCTAAATTTTTCTTCACAATGCTTAGTTATGGTTCGGGTGTCCCGGGGGGAATTTTTTTGCCAATGCTGGTTATTGGGGCCTTGGCTGGCAGTGTTTTTAGCCATATTGTTATCCAGATTGGAAATCTAGATTCTTGTTATAGTACTAATATCATAGTTTTATCGATGGCTGCATATTTTTCTGCGGTCGTTAAAGCCCCTATTACAGGTAGTATCCTGATCATGGAAATGACGGGTTCTTTTAATCATATTCTTTCATTAATTGTCGTATCCATGACCTCGTATTTTGTTGCAGATATTTTCAAAATAAAACCTATTTATGAAGAACTTTTAGAGCGGTCCCTCAGCAAGCAGGGAAAGGTTCAGGTAAATATGACTTCAAAGAAACGAGTGATTGTTGAGTTGGCTATTTGTATTGGGTCAAAACTGGAGGGGAGAGAAATAAAAAATATTGACTGGCCGCCGCAATGTTTATTGATAAGCATTAAGCGCGGTGATAGCGAGCTAGTGCCCAAGGGAGACACACGAATTCAAGTTGGTGATTATTTGTACATATTAGCAAATGTTGATCAGGAAAAACAAATCCACGATTTAGCAAAAGAATCGATCTGACAATAGCCTTTGCAGTTTCCTAGCGACTCTCACCATTGACGCTAGAGTGGACAAATGAGTCCAAAACCCTTACAAAAATTTCTCATCTGAGAAGTTTTTGTAAGGGTTTTTTAAGTTGAAATTACTGTGTATTGTAAAAATATGTCGGTATTTACAGTAAAAACGGGAAAAATGAGAACATGTTACTTTTTGGCACGATTTTTGCAATATATAATTACTGGATTCATTGACTAATTGGTAAAGGGGGAGAATACAATCTATTGATCTGTAGGTTTGCCAATCAATGCGAAAAGCTATTCAAAAGCTTTTTTGTCAGCATAGGATTTTTGGTGGATGTCTAAAACAAGCGATTGGAGTAATTATTATGGAAAAGAATAAAGGTATCTTGCTGGAGTCAGGCACAAACGAATTTGAGATTATTGAATTTTCGGTGGGGAATATCGCTTATGGCATCAACGTAGCCAAGGTCAGAGAAATAATAAATTTAGTTTCTGTTACTGCCATGCCCAACTCGCATGCGTATATTGATGGAATCTTTACTTTGCGCGGTAAAATAATGCCGCTTGTTAATTTGGCAACTTGTTTACACAATGATAAAGCACAAGCTGCTGCAGCCAAAATAATAGTCGCTGAGATGAATAGTGTTTATATAGGTTTTAAGGTTGACGAAGTCTCAAGAATCCATCGCATCTCCTGGGACCAAATGGAGCCGGCGCCAAACATAGTGGATTCAGAGCGGGTTATTGGGGTTGTAAAGATGGAAAATCGTTTGATTGTCTTGCTGGATTTTGAAATGCGGCAATTGAGGCGGCAAGAGCCGGCGAAGCAGGCAGAGGCTTTGCCGTGGTTGCTGAAGAAGTCAGGAAACTTGCCGAGCAATCACAAGATGCTGCGAAACAAATAACCGAGTTGATAAGTGAAGTACAAGCAAAAACTGATAGTGCTGTAACCTATATGAATGATGGTAAAAAAGAAGTAGATACAGGAACAAACGTTGTATCTATGGCAGGTCAAAGTTTCGAAGAAATATTGACAATGATAAGAAATATGACGAATCAAATTCACGAAACATCTGCAGCTGTACAGGAAATTACGAATGGTATTCAAAGGGTTGTAAATGCAGTTCAGGATAATGAGAAAGAAAGCCGGAAAACGGCGGAACAAACGCAGACTATCTCAGCGGCAACAGAAGAACAGTCTGCGTCTGTGGAAGAAATTGCTTCTGCCAGCCAGCATTTAGCAAAAATGGCAGAGGAATTGCAACAGGCTATCCGAAAGTTTAAGATTTAAGCAAGCTAATGGTCTACGGCATTTTAAAAGAAAACGGCGACAAAGGGGGCAATCGTTAGTCTTACCCGGTCACTATCGCTATCCTTGGAGCCGGAGCACATTCGTGTAAACGCAGTAGCGCCTGGGCCAATTTGGACTCCATTAAATCCATCGAGCTATCCTGCTGAGCATATCAAGCATTTTGGTGCTTATACTCCCATGAAGCGTGCCGGACAACCGTTTGAAGTAGCCCCGGCATATGTATATCTGGCAAGTGATGACTCCAGATATGTATCAGGGCAAGTAATTCATGTAAATGGAGGCACTATTACTGAAACGTAGCGGGAACTAATGGGGAACTAGATAGACGTGCATTTGTTTGGAAGGCTATTGTCGAAGCGGCGATCTTTTGGTAATATGTGAAGGTAACAGAAAAATCCAAAGCCACCCTTATGGCTTTGGGTTTTTGCTACTATGGGGGGCAGAAAATTTTAGTAAGGCTGTGGTTCAATCCCCTGTAATTTTTGAATTTGAGGGAGTTTATACGAGATTATGCCATGCCAAGGAATAGTAATGAAAAAATAGAAGTATTTTAAATAAAAGTGAAGAATTATACTATTATGGGATGTTATAATTTCATTGATATATACTCCATTACGTTATGAAAGGAATTTTTGCTTTATGAAACCTGAAATTAGAAAAATAAATTTAAGAATAGAAAGATCTATAGAAAATTGGGAAATATATCACGCACTGCGCGAAATTATAGCAAATGCTTTTGATGAGCAATACATAACTAATTCCAAAGACATCACTATATTTAAGGATGAAAAGAACAATTGGCATATCAGGGACTTTGGCCGCGGGATTAAAGCTGAATGCTTTACGCAAGACGAGAGCACGGAAAAATTATCCAATCCTAATTTGATCGGAAAATTTGGGGTGGGGTTAAAAGAGGCTTTGGCAACTTTGGACCATAATAATATAAGCGTTATTATCAAATCTTGCCATGGCTTATTTACTTTCGGTAAATCACCCCAGGATGGTTCTAACAATATAGTTACACTGATTTCTATATACCCGCCGAAAAATACTACTTTTCTCGGAACCGAATTTATTTTTAGAGGAATAAGTGATAAAGACATTGAGCAAGCCAAAAATTTATTTTTAAGGTTTTCAGAGTCATTTGTTTTAGAAAATGCCGCTGTGGGTCAAGTTCTTAAAAAAAATGGCAATTATGCCGCTATTTATATCAATGGAGTAAAGGCTGCCAGTGAACAAAATTTTTTATTTAGCTACAATATAACATCATTAGATAGTAAGATGCTTAAAACTATATACCGTGAACGGCCACATGTTGGCCGCAGTGCTTATGCCGATAAGGTAAAGGAAATTTTAGTTTCCTGTAGAACGCAAAAGTTAGCCAAACTATTGATTAATGATATGGCTAATTATTCGCAGGGAACTAATCATGATGAACTAAGTTGGCTCGAAGTACAGGAGAATGCTATCAAGATATTAAACTCCTTTTCAAAAGCAATTTTCCTAACTCCCGAGGATTTACAAAATTACGCTAATTTAGTGGACAGGGCCCAGGGAGAAAGATATGAAATTATCAAAATTCCTAGCAACTTAAAACAACGTATTCACGGCTCTCTCGACATTACTGGTACGCCAATACGAAATATTGATCAATTTTATCATGATTACAAAAAAGGATTTAAATTTAGATTCGTTGCCACCGAAGACCTTCAGCCTGACGAACGTGAAATTTTTAATACAACAACTACGATTTTTAACATGATTGGCGGTAAACCGGTTCATGTAAAACACATAGAAATAGCCGAAAAAATGCTAAAAGAGTTAAAAAGCAATCAAGAAGCGGATGGCTTTTGGGATTCTTCAACCGGAACAATCATAATTAACCGCTCACAGCTTACGAGTATAAAAAATTATACGGCAACCTTACTGCATGAATTATCACACGCAACAAGCGGCTCTCCAGATGAAAGCCGTAATTTCGAAAATGAATTAACCAAACTTTTAGGAAGCTTATCGGCGCGTTTATTTGAAAAAAAGCAACCTCCCGAGAAGATGCAAACACGTTTTTGGCATAAATTTTTAAAAAAGTGATCTAAGATACTTCCAAGAGAAATCAAAAAAGAAGAAGCAAAACAGTTTCTGCAAATTCAAACGTTAAATGATGGCTATTATCTAAGTGTTGAATTGGTAACTTATGTAGAATAAGAACCGTCCTAGCCTTGAAAATGCATGGTTAGGGCAGTTCTTTTAATCAGAGTTAACGGCCTGTTTATTTTGCTAAATATGGATGAAATTGAAGTACGTATTACTTTGCTATAATAAAATATTATTTTGTATTTAAAATAAGTATACATGACTGGACTGTGTACTAATTCTATCGATAATTTAATTGAGCTTGCTGATAAGGCTCTGTATAGTAGTAAGCATAGTAAAAAAAGTAATTCATGATAATATTTGGGCTGTTCAGTTTCATCCCGAATTTAACGCGAAAGTAATGTTGGCTTATGTTGAAGAAGAAAGTCAGGCACTTAGCAAGGAGGGATTTGATGTCGATAAATTAAAAAACAGGATACAAGATCATTCTTACGGACAGTGCCTGTTGCGTCGATTTATCAGCCTTGTGTGATTCCTGGGGTGAATTTAGCTACATATAGCCCTGCCGTTCAAGTCTTGAAATACTCTTAGTTTTATGTTCTCTTGGCTTCTGCTGCGGGATGAGAGTATCACGAAATAAAGTCTAAACGGTTAGGTTGTACCCATCAGCTGTAATAGCAACGGTACAAAGCCAGGGGCTAGAAGGGTTGTAATAATGCCTGCGAATATCATTGCCAGGCTGGCAATGGCTGTTTCCATTTTTCCATATTCCTGTGCTTTGGCAGTACCCGTTCCGTGAGCAGCCACACCCAGTATTAAGCCTTTGGTTATGGGGCTGACATGTTTTAGCGAGCGGAAAACGACGGGGCTCAACATACTGCCGGTAATACCTGTAAAAATTACAAAGACAGCTGTCAGCGCCGGTATTCCGCCAAGTTGTCTGGACACATCGATAGCAAGCGGCGTGGTAATAGAGCGAGGTGCAAGACTTTGCATCATCTGCGGATCTAAATGTAATAGCTTTGACATCATCAGGGAGGTTACCATGGCAAAAACGGCACCGCAAACAATGCTAACGGCAAGTTCCGGCAAATAGAACCGTAGAATTCTTCTGTATTTATATAATGGCACAGCCAGCGCCACTGTCGCCGGCTGTAGCATAGAACTTAATAAAGCGGCTCCGGGATCATACAAATCGTAGGAAATATGAAATAGCTTCAAGCCGGCAATTAAAAGAATTGGGCAGCTAAGTATTGGCAGCAGGAACACAGATGAAAATTGGTGGTAAAAATGCTGCAACAGCTTATAGAGAATAATGGTTATAGACACACTTAACAGTGCAAACATGGATTATCTCCTTTCCTGGTAGCGCATGAGTGTTTCTGTTATAATTCCTACCACCAGCATAACTCCTAGCGTGCCGATGGTAATAACTACAAAGAACGATAATCCGTTTTGCTTTAGTAGTGGCTCAAATTGCATAACGGCAACCGCTGACGGAATAAAAAAAAGAACCAATTCGGCAATTAACAGGCTGGCTCCGGCCTCAACCCAGCTAAGCGGCAAAATTCGTAATTGCAGAGCAATAAACAGAAAGGCAATACCCAGGATACTTCCCGGTATCCCCCAGGCCATGTGCCGGGCGAGGAGATTGCTCAGCCAGGCAATTACCCCTAAAAAACTTACCTGGACAACAATTTTCAAAAGCGTTTTTGCCTTTGTCAGAAATACCGGTGACACTGTATCTAGCTTCCGCATAGCATTTTTCTGCAGAAGCAGAAGAGGAAAAATAGTTTGCTTAAGACGGAACAGCAATTTCCCAGAACCATTTTTCTCTGGTAATATCACGAACAAGGTTTTTTTTCGTTGCAACAGTGTTAGCAGTGTCAGGTTTCTTTGGTTCAGATTGCTTTTGCGTATTTACGGGGTCTATTACAGTTGGGGGCGTGTTCAAGATACTAACCTCCTTTAAGTACACACAAAGGTTTATATTTTGTATGTTTGTGTTTTATTGTACTGGCGCGAAGCGCGCAAGTACAATATATGTTGCGCATAGGCCTATTCTTATTGTGAATAGGTCTAATATATTTCAGTGTAAAAATTATGAAAAAATATAAGAAAAGACCTGGCTTGTGCCAAGTCCTAGTCGTTTTCCGCCGCAATAATATCAATATCCATATCCTTAAAACCAGAAAAAGTACGGGCAAACTGAATCCACTGACGGGCGGCGTGCGGAAGGTAGCGTCCTCTTTTCCATATAACTCCTAATTGCAAGTAAATCGGTTTTCCAGCCAATGGCCGGCTGACTACCTGACTGCTATCCAATTGACGGCAAATGCGGGTTGGCAAAAGGACAATTCCCACATTGGCGGCGACGATCTGAATCATAAATTCTAACTGTGAAGTTTCAAAGATGATTTTAGGATCAAAGCCTTCACGGCGGCAGCG
Source organism: Sporomusa acidovorans (assembly GCF_900101845.1). Taxonomy (GTDB): domain Bacteria; phylum Bacillota; class Negativicutes; order Sporomusales; family Sporomusaceae; genus Sporomusa; species Sporomusa acidovorans. Next base: position 84,651 of record NZ_FNAM01000003.1, read on the forward strand.
CTCAATAATTTGGTCATGCAGCCGGAAATCCTTGCTATACAGCACGAAGGACTCTTCCGCTAAATCGGCTATAGCAACTGCTGAATAGGCTGCCAAAGAGTGTTCGGGATGCATGACCACTGCTAACGAATCCCGTGTAAGCCAGAACATCTCATATAATTCTTCATTGGTAACTGGCGTCGATACAATACCAATATCCAGTTCCCCCTCCTGAACACCCTTTTCAATCGTTTTTGAACCAAACTCAAACAACTGAAATTCAATATTGGGGTGTTCTTTCTTAAAAACTCCCAGCACTTTTGAAAACATAGTTACACTGGTAATCGGTGGAAACCCTATGCGGATTTTACCCGACTTTTCCGCCAATATTCCGTCCAGGCTGGTAGTATTAAGGTTATCAAACAACGCAACAATTTGCTGTGCTTGTTCCCAAAAGGCAATGCCGGCATCAGTCAGTTCCACGTGTTTAGTATCACGGTAAAACAATTCAATGCCCATCTGCGCTTCTATTTCTTTGATCATTTTGCTAATTGACGGTTGCGATATGTGAATTTGTTCGGCTGCTTTTGTGAAATTTCCGCAGCGGGCCACCGTCATAAAACACTCCAAATGTCTGATTTCCATAACCAATGCTCCTTATTTGTACGGACAGCTACAGCCCCACATTTACTATCCAGGAAACACATGCGAATACTCTATTTTATCTAGATTAAGCAGATCGTGTCAATGGAAATCGCTAAAAAAGGAAAGCTGTGTTTCCTGTACCCGAATTATAAGCGATCAGCTAAACTTGACATTTCCGGGAGTTGCCAGCAGTGATGGAATAAAAAAACACGGTTCCACCGAAGCTTGGACTGGTGGAAGCCGTGTTTTTGGATCCTAGTGATGCGGAGTCATTGATCGAGTTACCATTACGCTGCTTATGCAAGTTTATTTAGGTTCTTGATGATCTATATAATGATATGGAAAGTTTGTCCAGTAAAATACAACAGGACAGTGGTGTCAATTTCACAAATGCAAGTAGACGTCTGCTAGTAAAAAGGACGTCTATTTTTTTCCAGAAAAGGGGGAAATAATTGTGGAACAAAGCACGGGCATGATTATAATCTGCTTCATGAACCTCAAGGGCGGCGTGGGAAAAACGACACTTTCTACGCACGTTGCTTGCGCCTTGGCAAAGCTGGGGATCAGAATACTCTTCATTGACAATGACAAACAGGGAAACGCCAGCCGCTTTTTTCAAGTGCAGACAGAAAATACTTTATCCGAAGTTTTAGATGACAGCATTTCGGCAGCACAGGCAATTCAAAAAACGGCATATGAAAACATTGATATTATTTCAGCGGATATGGGACTAGCCGCAGTGAATTTTGACATTATGCTTTCCGATAAATATAAAAATCGTAATCAAAAGTTTTTACTCAAAGAAGCATTAGAACCGGTTCGTACCCAATATCAGTTTTGCATTATAGACAATCCGCCGGACATCAATACCAGCGTCTATAATGCCTTGATGGTTGCCAATGAAGTTATCTTTGTAACGACACCGGATTGCTATGCACGCGATGGCATGGATTTAATGTATGAGCAGTTGCAAGCGGCAAAGAGTGACCGCATAGCGATGGACGCAGGGTATAATGAATTTTTACCGGATTGCCGCCTTCGTTTCCGGGGTTGTGTGCTAAACAAATATACGCCGGATTCTGCCCCAATTTTAGAAAGTATCCAAAAGAAAATGCCCACTTTTTCAACCACCATTCGTTTAACCAAAACAGGGGCGAAACGCTTGCAGGAAGCAGCTGAGCGTGGAATTTCCGTGCAAGCGCTTTCACCAAGTTGCGGGTTTTCGCGGGATTTTAAGCATTTTATGGAAGAGTTGTTCTACACGCAAGAAAGTGGGAAACTCTGATGGCCAAAAAACTTGATATGAATGCATATTTCAATCGGGCCTCACAAAGCCCGGAGATACTGCCAGAACGGACACACCTGCTTGATATGTCCGCACTTGTTGAGAACAAACAGAACTTTTACAGTATCGCAGATATAGAGGTTTTAGCGGCGGACATTCTGCGCAATGGGATTCGTCAGCCGCTTGAAGTTGTGATGCAGCAGGATGGGGTAACTTATCGCCTGATTTCAGGGCATCGACGGCTTGCCGCTTTAAAGTATCTAAAAGCTCAGGGAGAAGCCATTCCGGAGAAAGTCCCTTGCATCATACGCCGTTATGAATCAGAGGCAGACGAAATAGAAGCAATCATTTCGGCCAACTGCCAACGCGACAAAACCATAGAGGATGAACTCAATGAGCTGAAATATTTGCAGCCGATTATCCGTAGACGGTTTGAGGAAGAGAAGCCAGGCGGAAAGTTCCGCGCATATTTTGCCCGCCAGTTGGGAGTGTCCGAGTCAACGCTGAAAAGGAAGTTGGAGCTATTGAAGCTTTCACCGGCACTCTTAAACCGTCTAAAACAAGGAAAGCTGCCGTTATCGGCAGCGTATGAATTAACCGGCTTATCGCCGGAAGAGCAGGAAGAGGCGGAATATGCCCTGCCGGAAGAAGGAAGTGTGCAAGCGGCGATTGAGGTGAAAGAGGAAATCCGGGCGCAGAAACCTTTGGCGGTGGCCCGGGAAGAAGCTGCTGGTGAGGAGGAGCTTACTGTAGAAGGGGAAACGGCAGGGACTCCTGACAGCAAGAAAAGCAGAAAAAAACCTTCACCAAAAGCAGAGAATTCTTCCCAAGAGGAACCTGGTGGCGTATCCCCCATCCATGCGAATCAACCCCTGCCGAACGATCTTCCTGAACAATTTGCGGCGGCCGTTTCCGAAGAAGATGAAGTAGATGGTATGGCAAAGGAACAAATCGAAACAGCGGATTTTCACAGTCTGTCCGTACAGATTCAAAAAAAGAGCATCCTTTGGGTAGCGGATTTTTGCCGTAATCATATGCAGCAGACAGCCGAGCGTTTGGTAGAAGAAAAAGATACCTCGAAACAGACCGTGGGCAGAATCGCTGTATGGAAGGAGTTACTTTCACATCTGGATAGTTTGGAAAAGAATATAGTGGGATAAGGTGCTAGTTATTGGCGGCAGAGCTTCTGCCGCTTTTTTTATGCTACTAAAGGAGGGAATTCTGTTGGAGAAAACAAGCCGGGAAGAATTAGAAATTGTAATTGTTGCGCTGCAAGAGAAAATTTTGGTGTTGGAAACAGAGTTAAACGAGCGCGGCGTATTGACTATCGAACAAATTGTTGAGCCGAAAGATTATAGAGATATGAAAGCCCATGCCGAGAAGCTGGAGCAAGAGGTTGAGGCCCTGCGATATATTCTGTCCTTTTCCGGTGTTCAGTCGCTGGACATGCTGGCGACAGATCTTCTCTCGGTTTTACAAACTCGCCTTAAACAAATCGCCGTAGAATTTGAGAACTTTCCTGTGGGGCTGGAGGAACGAAATATACTGAAGAAGATCATTCATAACCTCCACAGCGGTGCACGCCAACTTGATGAGTTGCTCAAGTAGGAGGTGCTTAGCATGACATTAGCAGAGAAAATTCGCAGTTTACGGGAAAAAAACGGCTACAGCATTTCCAAACTTTCCCGGCATGTAGGCGTCGACCGGACAAGCATTTACCGGTGGGAGGAAGGAATAACGACGCCAACATTAGCCAGCCTTACGTTGCTTGCGCAATTTTATGGGATCAACGTGCGGAAGCTTTTAGAAGATGATGAGCTAATTGATTTACGGCTGCTGGTTAAAAGTCTTGAAACACGTGTAGAAAAACTTGAGCGAAAAGAGGACGGGCCATGAGCATCATCCGGGTCGAAAAACAGCGAAAATACACCTGTGTAAGCAATGTTCCTTTGCAGGATGCCCGCCTGTCCTTAAAGGCGCGCGGCCTCATTACCTACTGCTTGAGCCTGCCGGACAACTGGACGTACAGCGTCAGCGGGTTAGTAAAAGTGATTGGCAGTGAAGGGAAAAGCTCTATTCAGTCGGCACTGCACGAATTAGAAGCTTGCGGCTATCTCATACGCAGGCGTTTGCACGATAAAAATGGCAAATTTACCGGTACGGAATATGTTCTTTACGAAGAGCCGCAAATACAGGCGGAACAACCATTTACCGAAAATCGGTCAATGGCCAGTTTGGAGGAAAATCAACCATTTACCGATTTTCCGTCAACGGTAAACCCGTCAACGGTAAACCCGTCAACGGAAAAACCGCCGGCGGAAAATCAGCCACTACAAAATACGTATTCTACTAAACAAGAAAAAAAGAAAATACACACACAACAAAGCGATGCCGGTGTGTTTTCTTGTGAGGAAAATGGACAAGGAGAAGCGGATGCGAACGCAGATATTTCGCTAGAGCAACTTATTGAAGTGGCGATTCGGTGCCGTATTCCGGAAGAAAGCATAGGAAAACTTCTCAAACGCTATCCGCGAGATAAGATCCACGTTCAGCTTCTCTATTTAGAATCGCAAAAGGGTAAAGTGCATAACCCTGTTGCCTGGCTGTTTCAGGCCTTGAAACAGGATTATGATACTCCACTTCCAAAGCCGAAGCCTATTGTCGTTCAACCGCCTCCACTACCGCCGCTGCCCGAGCAGAGTAATGAATCTCTTTCGCCGGAATTTCAGGCAATGCTGGATAGAATACATAAGCTAATGGCAGATAAAGAGAGAGAAAAAAAGGAGGAAGACGGATGAACCTATTTCTTGTCAGGGGAAGATTATTACGCATGATCGCTGATTACTATGCATTGGAAAAAATACGTAACTTAGAAAGAACTTTGACGTATGTGGAAAGAAAGCTCAATCAACCGCGCCTTGTTTTTAAGCTGCGTCAGGAAATTGTGCAAAGAAAGGCCGATGCCGCCTTAGTTGCCGCCATGATTAGGCTGATGCCTAAAGAAAAACAAGAATTCGTCCGCTTGCGCTATCTAAAAAAGATGCCGTTAGTTTTTGTTGCGCCTAAACTCTATATTTCGCCTAAAGTCGCCGGCGTATGGAATGCGGAAATTCTGGAACGTCTTTATGCTCTGCGGGAAGGGATAGTAGGGGATTTTATCTTGTCCCCGCAAGCACTCTGCGCGGTTGAAAGCTATCTCAATACGATTTTAGATTTTTTTTTGACGGAGGGAATGAAATATGCAGATCCCGCCTATATCAGGCAACTGGAAACCAGAAGGGCTTCTCTTTTTCAGTTGCGACTATATATGGAGCAGTATTTGGAAAAAGTGAATGCGCAAGAACGCCAGCTCTTACTTTGCTGGTGCAATGATCCATGTCTCACCTATGTGGAACTTGCCGGACGGTTTTATGTGTCGGAATCGACAGCGGGAAGATATGTGATGCGTTTTAAGGGTGCAATGTTTATTTTTTGGGAAGGGTTGTGTAAATTAACCACAGAAAAATAGTGAATGCTGAGTCAGTATAGGTAGGCAGGGAAAATATTTCTAGGCTGCATGTAAGAACTATTGGAGCAGTTACGGCAGTGTATCAAAAATGTAATAAGTGGCTTTCTTTATACAAGAAAAACTGCCTTGTGTTTGTCTTAAAGCTGGACAGGTTGATTGCAAAATAAATAAGCTGTATCAAAGTAAGGCTTATTATGCCAAATAGCCTTGTCGCCGACAATATATAGCTGTATTTTGGATCTTGTAACAGCGACATTAAGGATGTTTGGTCTAGCACTAGCCCAGCTTACAGCCCCCATGTCCTTACCGTCGGAACCTACTCCCAAGCAGAGTATAACAGTATTTGCCTGTTTGCCTTGAAATGTATGGATTGTGCCGATAGAAGTGCTAATCCATTTACGAAGTACTTTTTTAGGAATGTCTGGTCTGGTTTGAACTAATAATTCCAGCAGTACTTTTCGAAAGTGATTAATTAGGCCTGCTCTGACACTCCTGAATGGAGTAATCAAAAATAGTGATGGTATTTTTATATCCCCGTTTTCGGTCTGTTTAAGTGATTTGAAAATATCAAGCACAATTTCGGTTATTGCTTCCGCCTGATTCGGCACAAAATGCCCAGTTTGACTGTTTCCAGCCACGTGAATCCATTGGCAAACAGCATCTTGATGGTTTTTTGTGGCATACACCATTTTGCCGTCATAAGCGATTTTATTAGAAATATGAAAAACCTTTTGTTGACAACGGTTATGTACCACTAGTGGCGCACCGATCCACAAGTCATTTTTTTTCTCTAATGTCCGATATCCACCCAAAATGTTTGTTAGATCTGCAAGACTTTGAACACTAGTATATTTATCTTTAATCAACGGACTTTGATGGTAATAATCAGCTAATATCTTAATTACATCATCATGTAAAGTAACAACAGGCTCGATCTGTAACGGATCACCCACCGCAATTACTTTCTTTGCCCGCCATATGGCTCCGGCGGCCGATTGAGGCATGGCTTGTCCGGCCTCATCTATAAAAAGATAAGCGATTTCGTCTTTTGGAATATCTTTTAGAAAATTGCTAACTGACGCAAAAGTAGTTGACACGACAGGAACAATTAAAAATAAGCTTTGGAGTAAAATCGGCGCTGCAATTGGCAACTGCCCCTTCGGTATTTGCCCTCGCATCATTTTTCCGAAAGCATCAAGGTTGTCTCGTAAATACTTTGAATTACATACAAAAGTCTTATGGAGCTGAAGTGCCTCTAAGAAGAGGCGTTCTCTTAATACATTTAATACGGAATATCCCCATGGAGATGATTTGCTAATATCTTCAGTTTGCTTGGTAAAATATTGGTCTATACGAAAAGGGGATTTCACTTCGGTGCGAAACTCCTCCAACTTAGTTTCGAGTTGTGAAATTTTCTCGCAGATTGCTTTTTTTTCTTCCTGTAAATGCTCCATTTGCTTATTCAGATCTTTTATTTGTTTTTCAGTAGAGGCAAGTCTTTCCCTCGCATTTATAAGGTCAATAGTATTTTGTTCTAAGGCAGATACAATGTCCTTATATTTTTGAACCATTCGATGTTTAGGCCATAGTAGCCGCTTTAACCATAATAGCCGGTCAATGCTACTTAAATCTGCTTTTTGAAGGAGCAGAAGTTCTTTTCGTTGTGAATAGTCATAGATATTATTTTTATTGGTGGCTTGTTGTCCTTCAGTTTTTTGTATCTCAAATTCTATATTCTGCAGAGCTGCGGTCAATTCAGTTAGTTTATTATTGCTTTCGAATAATAGACATGTCTGATTGTATATTATTTGGATACGTTCATATTCGTTTTTTACTTCCTCAAGCACCTGGTTAAAAGACTTCTTTGCTTTAGTCCATTCTTCGGGTGAAACATTTTTGAGTTTCTCCCGCAATTCTTTATTGAAGTCATAGTTTAAGTCATTTACTTCTTCTTTAGAAATTGGCCAAAATTTCTCTATAAAAGCAGTTCGTTTTCGTTTATTGCCAAGTGAAGCTGCATTGAGTGCCCATGTTGTTCCTTCACCGAAAATCATGTCAGATACTTCAGAGAAATAATGAAAGTCAATATTTCTATAGTTTTTAGGCATTTCTTCAATGGACGGCAGCTCGTTAGTAACATTCTCAACAGCACTGTTATTATTAGACGCTACTAATATTCCATGATTCTTAATGGCAGGCATAATGTCCCTTATATGATTAGGGAAATTCTTATAAGAAATTGTACATACTTCTTCACCAAAAGCACTATCGGGCATATCAAGTTTAGCCATTTCTATGGCCCGCTCTGCGATAATTGCTGCAATGATATCTTTGAGTAGTGTTGTTTTACCTGTTCCAGGAGGGCCATTGACTGAAAAAAGAGCTTGCTGGTATTTGGCATCTTTACACATGAAGGCGTTGACATCCATCTGTTGCATAAAACGCATTCCGTAATCACTTGGCCAACGGCCAAATGGTAGATGGGCTGGAGACATTAAGTCGAGTGGAGCCTTAGTATCAGATTCAACATTTACTCTTTGTCCAGCTTGCTGTGACATGTATTGTTCAAAGGCTTGTCCATAATCTGCGCTATCTTTTTGCAGGCTTTCAATGATTCGCTCAAGATCCCTGATATAGAAACTATTGAGAAGATCGTTTTGTTTGACCTGTTCATCCGTGGCTTCATTTTCCGCTTTGGCCTCCTCTGAGAAATCATCCATAGTATTATTTTCTGAATCACCAGAGGTAGTCCCGTTTTCTTTTGTTTTTGTGACATCTTCCAAAATCATATCAATTCGTAGCCAGCAATCCGAGAAAGCTATATCCCAGTTTATCTGCGATGCAAAGTAATTACGACTGGCTTCTAAAAAATTGTAAGTATAGGGCTCTTTATTATCATTGAGATACTGGAACAGCTTAAACTCAAACTCTTTAAAATCATTTTCCCACTGGTCAATGGCAATTCCGCCATCTTTTACTCTGTGAATAGCCCAAGGAAAAGAGGATATGCGAAAACTTTCAGGTTCCAAAACTCCACTAGGCGATAAAGTAAACATGCAAAAACAGCTTTCATCGTCTCCCGTGTCTCGAAAATTCATCGATGTTTGCATACTTTTTTCCAAGTCGCACAGGGCACTGTCCAGCCGAAAAATTCCAAGATAAACTGCATAGCGTCGGAGCTTTTTAGAAATAGGTACAGTTGGATTTTCTAAATTCGGGAATATAGATTCGCTATTGACGGAAAAAGTCTTTATGAAAGGACTGTCTTGATCATTCAAAATATACGGATAAAAATGCTCTAGTTTATGCCAATATTGGAGTGTTTTTAAATTCATATCATCACCCTTTTGAATTTATGCCAAACATTGTCGATGTGTACGTTAACATATTTTGGCATAGTAAGTATTTTTTTAAGTATAGCATATATTACAACATTATTTTATAGACCGACCTATGATTTGATTTTATGTCGTTGCAAATTAAAGGTTTCTTCACTATTGGAAGAGTTAATAATTATCCTTGGAAGATTCTAATATTCTGAAAATAAATATCAAAAAAAAGTAATTTTGAGATGTTGTGAGGCAGTTGGAAAAGTTATACAATAAATATTGTATTGAGTTGCTAATAGTATTAAGAAAATGGAGGGGGGATGTGAAAATATGTGTAATCCCAGTATGGAATATGATGCAACAGCGAGTTGGAGTGGCTATACATATCAAGGAAAAGTTGCGATATATATTACTTTGAAAAAAATCAATTATTTACGTTCTATAAAACCTGACTGTAGTATAGAAAACTATTATTTGGAATTGGAATGGATGGAAGACTTTTCTATTCTATACAGGAATGACTCAGGTGTGTTGGTGTATGAGTCAATCCATCAAGTTAAAGCCCGACAGGAGCGAAAATTACCTGCATATTCATCAGCACTAATAAAATTACTTCAAAAAGTAGAAGCAGACGGCAATATACAAAACGCGTTTCTCCATACTATGGAAAATGTAGATTATCAAAATAATTGGCTAGATGAATTGAAAATAGTTTCCGTGGATGATAAAGAAGTAAAGGAATGGATTCACGATATTAATAGTTTATTGGGAGATAGCGTTAAAAAGAGTGAGTTTGTCCATACCTTTCCCAAAAAACGCAGTGACTTTTCAAAGCAATTTAAAAAATACTCGAATAAGATTACTCTTGAAAATATAGATGAAATATTGGGGAACTTTAAATCAGATTTGGAAGTAACTTTGAATAAAATACAACAAGGTTTTTCGGATGAAAGTTTGAAAAAAGTAATTTTGTATTCATACGATAATGGCCAAAAGTATTGCCCACTTGATGAAATTGATAATTTAATAAAAGCAGAGATTATCAATTTTTGGAATACCGGTACAGGCGACGAATGGAAAATTGAAGATACAGGTTTTCAGGAAATAATTTTACGATGTCTTACAGGAATAATAGATTCTCATATTATGAAACGACATAGAAATTACGGTTCTAAAGATATTGAGAAATTAAATTTTTGTGAATTTGAAGAAATTTTAAAGAGTGATGCACCTATTAAAAGATGTAAAGAGTATTATCTTTATACTATTAAGGAAAAACTGCTGGAGTATTGCGATGAATACGAGAAAATATGTTATGAGGATTGCAGTGAGGACGACAATTCACCCTGTACATTGTGCCAATTAAACGATTTTAAACACAAAGTCTTAGCGATGAATTTTGATGAGATTTGGGAATTGGTAATTGTAACAAATCCCGATATTGCATCAAATTTTGATGAAAGAGGCTTTATAGATTACTGTGGAAAAAATCGATATTTCAATCCTTTTTACAATGGGATTAAAGAAATTATTCAAAAATATGGGAAAGAAAAAATTCCAGTGTCATATATCGATAGAGATAAAAAACTGTATCTATTAACAACAATTTGTGATAATGGTGTATCCAGAAAGCCGATTAAAGAAGTATGTAAAAATATTATTGAGAATACCGCGTTGTCACACGTATTTATGGATTATGAAGTGATTATCAGCAAGGACTTAGAATCTTCATCTATTTTAAGTGATGCAGGAGATTATTTGAGTAATTTTAAAAGAGAAGAACACAACATATATCATTTCAAAAATGTATCTATGAAAAAATTGGAAAACTGTAAACAAGACTTGAATTTTTAATGAAAGACCAACTATAAAAAGTCAACAGAGAAAATCTAAAAATGTTGAGTTCCGGTCTTAATATTTATGCACAAAAAATAGACCTGTGTGTAGCAGGTCGAAAAAAGGTCGGTCTATTTAATGGAGATCAACTTTTAAGGAAGTTGAACTTTATAGGCACAGTTGTTTTTTAATACTGCATGAATCGTATAACAAAGCTTACGAGCCACAGCTCCAAGGCATGTCAAATGATGTTTTCCCTCAGAACGCTGTAAAATAAAAATAAAGTTGGCAAATAATAAAAATAAAGTTAGTAAACGAAAATAAAGTTGGCAAATTATTTTGTATAAATTACCACCAAATATTGATATACTTAAAGTATGATCAATATTTGGTGGTGTTTTTATGAGTAAATTTAAGTATGGTTGGGATGAACAAAAGTATGAGCGCTTTTTAAAAGAAGGCCGAGGGAAAGGCGAAGGAGAAAATTATAATCCATGGCTGCACATGCAAGATTTTCCATCCCATGGTCGCGTCTCAAGATCTCCGGGGCCAGGCTGGAAGACAAATAGAATTCATCAATTATTTTCTGATAATGAAAAAAGAAGTATCATCCTTTTCGGATGGTCTGATATTGTTGTAGATATTCGGGAGCAATACCCATTATTAGAATATGAAGAAACAGTAAAAATTGCAGAAGAAGCTGGAATTAAACATCCCAGAGATAGTAGGAGTAGATTTCCGAGGGTATTAACTACTGATTTTCTTCTTACTGTTAAAATGGATAATAAGCTTGTGTTGTTAGCGCGAACTTTTAAAGAAGCCCATGAACTAGATGATTCACGCATTCAAGAACTGTTTGAGATAGAAAAAAGGTATTGGCGGAATCGAGGTGTCGATTGGGGGATAATAACTGAAAAACAAATACCGAGGATTTTTGTTGACAACATTGAATGGCTGGATTCAGCGTATCATGCGACATTTAACGATTGCTCAAATCAAGACGTTTATGAAATTAGTGAAGTCTTAAAACATTATTTGGTTGAAACAAAGAATTGTCAGATTAAACAAGTATGCAAGCGTTTAGATATAGACATGAACTTAAAAATGGGAACTTCCTTGACCTTGTTACGACGTCTAATTGCACATAAGCAAATTACGGTTGATATGACTTTGCCTTTGAGTGGGACTAGCTTAGTGAATGTAGTAAAAAGTGTTAAATTTCTCGATGAGGAGAAATGTACAATATGCAATCGATAATAATTGAGGTTAATAAAGTATTTAGGCGCACACTTAACGATGGAACGGTTATAAAGGAGAGAGTAATTTGGGTAGATGAAGGCAATAACATTGCATTTCTATATAACATTGCTGCTAATACGGGATTTCCAATTGTAATGAGCCTGATATTTATTATGCGCAAAAACGTGGTCCGTTGGTTGCAACTGAAGCAAAGAAGCATAGATCTGATGCAAAGTATGTATATAAGTATTTGCGGCGTTACTGGCAAAGAGGTAAAAATAGGAATGCTCTCCTACCTGACTATGAGAATTGTGGAGGAGAGGGAAAGAACAAGAAATCTGGAGAGAAAAAGAGAGGACGTCCAAGAAACTTTTCGTCTATACTTGGCGAAGGAAAAAATATTACTCCTGAAGATCTGGTTAAATTTGAACGGGCTTTAGATAATTATCATTTCAAACGTCAAGGGTTAGAGTTGCCTGATACATATGATATGATGCTAAAAGAGCACTACTATTGTGATATTCGATATGACGAAAATGGAGTAAAGAAAACAATCCTAAAAGGTAGTGACGAAATACCTACTTTTGAGCAATTTAGATATTGGTATTTCAAAAAATATGATTGCGAAAGCAGAATTAGGTCAAGTAAGGGTGATAGATATTTTGAACTAAATAAACGACCTATTTTAGGTAGTTCGACTGCTGAAGCTTTCGGACCAGGATTTAAATATCAGATGGATGCGACCGTTGGTGATATTTATCTAGTTAGCAGATTTAACCGATCTTGGATTGTGGGAAGACCTGTAATTTATGTAATTATTGACGTATTTAGCCGTATGATTGTTGGGTTACACATTAGCTTACGAGGACCATCCTGGGATGAAGCAAGTATTGCTATTGCTAACGCGATACTCAATAAAAAAAGCTATTGCGCGAAGTATGGTATAGACATAAGTGATGAAGAATGGCCTGCTTATGGTATTATGAGTGTCTTATTTGGTGATAGAGGTGAGCTAGCCGGGACTATGATTGAGCCAGCAGCAAATGCACTAAATTTTCGTATTGAAAATGCACCACCTTATCGAGCGGACTGGAAGGGAATAGTTGAAAGGTACTTTAAGACGATACATGAAAAAGTGGAACCGTTTATGCCTGGTAGTATTAAACCTGATTTTGCTGTGCGTGGTGGACATGATTATCGTTTAGATGCAAAATTGGATATTTATCAGTTTACGCGACTCATAATAAAATGTGTGTTAAAATACAATAATTATCATTTTATGAAGTATTACCCTGTCAGTAAAGAGATGATTGCAGAAGATATAGATCCGATTCCTTGTGAATTATGGAAATGGGGCTTGAAGAATTCGGCAGGCTTTCAACTCGGGATGATGACTATGTGAAGTTGAGCCTCATGCCGCGAGCAAATGCAGATGTATCAGAACATGGAATTCGTTTTAAACGAAAACTACTGTATAGTTGCGAGAAAGCCGTTCGTGAGGGGTGGTATGTTCGGAGTAATTCTAAAGCTCCCAAAAAAATAGCTGTTTCCTATGATCCAAGTAACTTAGATCAAATTTATATTTGGGAAATGGAAAATAATTCATATGAAGTGTGCTCCTTGCTACCGTATCAGAAGGCCTTTTTCAATAGAAATGTCTTTGAATTTGAAAACTATATTGAAAATCAAGAGTTGAAGCGAAGATTACGGCAAGAAAAAGAGAAGCAAGTGAATGATGACCTAATTGCAGAGATACAGCATGATGTGGGTAAGGCAACAGAAATGACCGACCATGCTCTGCTAAATAAGCAAAGTAATCGCAATAGAATTAAAAGTATAAAAAATAATCGTAAACAAGAGGCTGCAATTGTTCGAGAAGAAAACAAATTTGTGCTTGACGGACAACGGAATAAAAGAGGATCCGCAACTAACCTTGGTAAGGTTATTCCCATACACCAAATTTCTTCCAACGATTCATTAGATTTTCCCTCAGATATTGATTTTTTAGCTCGTCGTCAAAAGGAGAAACTGGATGACAACAATAAATAATGAGGATTATATAGTTTTACCAGGGGGAGGAATTGGAAAGTGGGCAAAATATCTGCCGCAGATGTTACCGGAATATAAAGATAATCCGGTAATTGAAGCTCTTCCACCTATAATGTCTCAAGAAGAAGTGACTGACTATTTGTTATCATATCCGGCGTATAGTAATGACGAGAGAAAATTAGATCCTCATATACGAATGCATGCAGTTATGAGAGTGTTTGACTATTTTCAACCGTGGGGCCGGCACTTTGACCTTGAACAAAGATTTTCGATTGCAATTCGTCAAGGGTATAAGCACAGGAACCCTAATAATCCCTTATATGTTGGACATCTTCAAAAAAACTACCATGAGTTGAAAAGTGGGAAAATGTTTTATAATCATGCCGATCAATTAGATAATAAAGCTTTTGGCTTTACTATCATGGGCTTTTCAGGGATTGGTAAAACGAAAGCTATTGATCGAGTTTTATCCATGTATTCACAAATTATCGTGCATACCGAGTATAAGAGTATTCCCCTGAATTTTTACCAAATAACATGGCTAAAAATGGAATGTCCACATGATGGGTCAATCAAGGGACTGTGTTGTAATTTTTTTCAGGCAATCGATAGGCTACTTGGTACTTCCTATTACAAGGAAAATGGAGCAGGTGGTTGGGCGGTAAACCGAATGATGCCGGGAATGAGACAAGTTGCTCAGAATCACTACTTAGGTATGCTTATTGTTGATGAAATTCAATGTCTTAGTCAAGCCAAAAGTGGCGGTGCTTCCGAAATGTTGAATTTCTTTGTAGGATTGGTAAATTCAATTGGTGTACCAGTAATTCTTATAGGCACTACAAAAGCACTCCCGATATTGCAAGGAGAGTTTCGACAGGCTCGACGCGGTAGCGGCATAGGAGATATGGTCTGGGAACCGATGAGAAATGATGGTATATGGAATTTGTTAATGAAAGGTGCATGGAAATACCAATGGACAAAGACGAAAGTCGAAATTTCGGATGAATTCCTTAATCTTCTTTATGATGAAAGTCAGGGAATATTAGATATAGCAATCAAATTGTATGCAATTGCTCAGTTTAGAACGATTGCATTGGGAAAAGAAGAAATATTAACTGAAGACATAATAAGAAAAGTTGCAAAAGACAGTTTGCGTTTAGTTAGACCAGCGCTAGAAGCATTGCGATCAGGAAATCAAGAACGTATTGCGCAATTTTCAGATATTACGTCGATTGATATTCAAGATTATTTTGATAAATATTACTCAGAATTACAAGCAAGTATGGCTCAAGAACAGTCTAATGTAGAAATAAACGGGAATTATTCTTTAGAAAAAAGTTATCGTGAATTAGTTTCAAAACTAATCGAGTTTGAAATTGACCTTAAAATTGCAGAAAAAGTAGCTAAAAGGGCAATTGGGCAGTTAGCTGATAAATATGATTTCAACAAGGCTTTTAAAAAAGCGTATAAATTGGCGATAGAAGTGGAAAATAATTTTACTCAGAATGAAAAAAAGTCAAGACCAAAAGGCATCGATGATGCGAATGATATACGTTATATTGGTACCCAGGCCAAAATAGAGAAACGTCCTGCGTATGAGTACCTGTATGCTAGTAATTATATAAAAGATCCGTTGCGAGATTTGCAAATAAATATGGAGTGAATAATTTGTTAGGTTTTTTCCCAACTCCTTATCCTGATGAGTTACTCTATAGCATAATAGCTAGATTTCGCGTACGTGCTGCCATAGTAAGTCCCAAAATGGTGATGGAGGAAATCTTTAATTCAAGAACAGCGGCTGCTATTGTTGATTTGCCATGCAACCTAGTAGGCTTATGCTTAAATTTCCCGATAGGTTCAAAAGTAACGCCTGAATATTTAATTGATAAGCATACTCTATTCCCAATATATGAACCGTTTGCCAATCAAGATATAGCTCGAAAAGTATACAATGCGATGCTCGGTTCTTATGGGGGGAATATTCATAACCTTTTTGGATTATTAGCAAGTGCCGTTAAACACCCAGATTATCTACGGTTTTGCCCTTTATGCCTAAGGGAAGAACAAGATAAGTTTGGAGAAGGTTATTGGCATCGACTGCATCAGATACCAGGAGTGGAAGTGTGTCTAACGCATCAAAGTATATTACATGATAGTTATGTTAAAGTATGTAAATTTAATAAACATGAATTTATTTCTGCTAGTGATATGAATTGTGTACCGAAACCGGTCGAATTTGAGTATTCGCAAAAGATGTTTAACGAACTTGTAGGTATAGCAAGAGATATTGAATGGATACTTAATAACAAAATAATGATAAAAAATTTAGTATGGCTACAGGAGCAGTATATTTATTCATTAATTACTAAGAAGTTAGCAACTGCGATGGGGCGCGTTTATCAAGCTAATTTTATAAAGGCATTTAGACAGTATTATGGTGATGATTTACTAAAAAAATTACAGTCGACTGTGGACGAAAATAAGGAAGGTTGGCTGAGTGAATTAGTTCGAAAACCACGCAAGAGTTTTCATCCATTACGACATATTTTACTAATAAGGTTTTTATCAGGTTCAGTACCATGCTTTTTGGCCCAAAATCATACAATAAAACCGTTTGGTGATGGCCCTTGGCCGTGCCTAAATGCAGCTGCAGACCATTATCATCATAATGTAATTAAAAATATTGAAATTACATATTGTCATGATACAAAATTACCTGTTGGAACATTTTCATGCAGTTGTGGTTTTGTATATTCGCGGCGTGGCCCGGATTCTTCTCCCGATAATCGCTATAAAATTGGGAGAATAAAAAGCTTTGGATCAGTATGGAAAGAAAAATTAAAAATACTGGCGCAACAGGAACTTTCTGCTCGAAATATTGCCCGCATGCTCAAAGTAGACACGAAGACTGTACAAAAATACTCTAATTCCGAAACGCATTTAAATTCTTGTTCTAATCTAGAATTGGAACAAGATATTTCAAGTCGTAAAAAAGACGAATGGATCAAGCTTTGCGAACAGTATTCCGATGAATCAGTAACTTTTTTAAGAAAACTAAAGCCATCGTTATATACCTGGTTGTATCGTCATGAAAGAGAATGGATATTTAATAACTCTTCACAAATAAATCGAAAGCGGAAAAGTCACAACCAACGGGTTAATTGGGAAGAGCGTGATGCTCAAATATGTAAAAAAATTAGGCAAGAAGTAACCAAAATACTTTCTGCTGATGGGAAGCCTATGCGTATTTCTGTGAGCTTTCTTGGAAAAAGATTGGGCATATTGTCTTTCTTGGAGAAAAAAATAAACAAGTTACCTCAAACTAAGGAGTATCTTAGATTAGCAGTTGAAAATATAGAAGATTATCAGAAGAGAAGGATAATTTGGGCAGTGAAAGTATTATACAACGAAAATAAATCGATAGTTGCCTGGCGTGTAAAAAGAAAAGCGGGGCTTGGTAAGGTTTCGATGGAAATAAATAACTTTATTGAAAAGATAATTGACGGTTTAATAATTGATGAAGTAATTTATAAATGATGGTGCTAGTTGGAAAAATATTAAAGAAGAGCGCCTTCTTATTGCCTGGTATTAATGGATAGTAATTGCTTTCGGTTAAGACTAAGCGGTCAATTTAACAGGATGAGAATGGAGAATGGAAGAAGAGGCCGTCAAGCACTATGGGTTGAAATTGAAAAACAAGGGGACTGGTACTATGTTATTGAATGGGAAGGACATAAATCAGAGTTTGGTATTTATTTATTAAAGTTACCTAATGGAATTCGTGCTTCTAACGAATTACAATTAATTATGTTAGAGTGGGCTATTAATAAGAATAACAAGGCGAGAAAAAGTGATGGACTGGAACGTGGGTGGCAGCGAGAATTCATTAAACACTCAAAATCGGAAAAAATTGACTTGTTGTCTTGGCTGCTGGCGGAACGAATTAGAATACGATTGAAATAGCGATTATTTCGGGCGTGTGAAGTTCAACGCATAAGTTTGACAGTTCATCTTTATAGTCTAAGGGAAAGGCAGAACATATAAAGACACCTTCCATTGAAATATTACTCGAAACGCCCTTTCTTGCAGCCTATGTTGCAAACTACTGCACCAACTGTCAGTAACACTGTATTACTGCACAATAAATAGAGAAAAGGGAGCTTATGGTAAGCTCCCTTTTCATAAATCATTTTTGGTTTAATTATTTTCTTTGATAATTCAGTTGCGTATAAAAGAAACCTTTGTTAAATCATTATACTAACCACGTTGCTTTTTTTAATAAAATTCAAAAAGCTAAATAGTAACCCAAAATAAATCAAAGTAAACATATATCACTTTTAAACTATATTAGAAGTATAATAGCTAATTAATTTTTTGTCAAATGTTTTATCCCGGCACAGAATGCTGGGATTTAAGGGCTTAAAATTATGATACTATATATTATTCCCAAATTGTTTATAGGTTATACGTAGGATTTTTGATATACTATAAAATATGCCAGTTTACGAGCTGATGTGCTTAAAAAATAATGCGGAGGGTATTTTCATGTCTACATTCATCGATAAACCGAAATCACCGTTGTATGAGTATGCATTTTGTCAGGGATTTGCACAACACTTGGAAAGACTAGCTGGTTTAGCCTCTCCTGAAAAATGGGATTATATACGGGCTCATAACCCTTCACCTTATCCTATTCTTTTTAACTATATTCAGCACACATTTAAACGAGTTAAAGAAGAACATGATTCTTTCGGACAAGATGCACAATCAACTAAAATCTGCTCTGCTTCTGATAAAACATGTTTTAACACTGGTCTTTATACAGCAAACTATGAGCCTATCTATGGATTATTTGGACCTAATGGCATTCCGGGGAAACAAGACCGTTATTTAATAGGCTTCTTTAAAGAAAGCGATTCTAACCTTCGGCAGTTTTCCCAATTACCTGATCGGGCTAGTTATTTTAGCGATATCGCTGATTTGCTGTTTGACGCTCGCTTACCTATGAGAATAAATATTGACCATATTCTTGAGACTCCGGAAAATATCCAAAGATTACCGAGTGACTTGCGGGAAACTGACAGAAGTTACGTAAGGACATTATTTGATGGGGCTTTAATTACCGTGCGGAAAAAATTAGCAGCAAATTATAAGTTAGCAATTCCTCAATATTATAATGGGCGAGTACAGCTACTAATACCATTAACTTTAAATCCTACTGGACAAGCTGACTTGGCATTAGCTATTTATAGGGAAGAACAGCATTATGCTGGGAGAACCTGCCTTACTCTCGATATGGCTTACAATAATGCCCGTCTCATAGTAAAACCTGAAAGTGATTGGCTTAGACCATAAATTATCGTTCCATTTTAATTGTACTTACATCTTACCCAATTCGCAAAAATGTGATATCTTCAGGCCTTACAATGAGACAGTGATTGCCGAAGTTTAAAATTTCAAGGTGAACTACTACAAAATCAAACTTATATTATTCTTTAAAATTAAAGGCATTTCCTATTGGAGATGCTTTTTATTTTATCAGGTTATTACGTAATCTTCTTTTGTAAAATTTAGGCAAAATAGCCTCTAAATTGTAGCTTTATGCTATAATTGTAATTGTTGGAATAAAATAATATTTTTTGAAACGGAGGGAGCTATATGTGTCAACCTATTACTCATTTTCTGGTAGCAAAAAAAGGACTAGAACAGCTACCGTTTGTGCAAGAGAATGGCGCTTTACTAGCTTTTGGTAGTTTCGGACCGGACTTATTCTACCTATTATCAGGAAAAACGCAACATGCAGACACTATTCATGCTTCTGGATCATTCGAAGCATTTTGTTCTATGTTAAATGTTGCTAAAAACACCTATTCTTACAATGTAAAAAGTGGCGAAAAACAATTAACTTTTGCCATGGGCTTTTATGCCCATGTTATAGCCGATTGTGTGTTTCATCCCTATGTTTACCGTAAATCATTGGATCACTGGGCTGAGCACGATGTTGCTTTTGAGTTGTTGCATAAAAAAGTGGAGGCAAGTATAGATCAAATTATACAGGAAGAAATTATAGGAGATCAGATTGGTATTCCTAATCCGTTGCTTTGTTTAGGTGATGACGGTTTGCTAGATCAAGATATTGCCTATTTATTTCACCAAGCATTAACTACGGCTTATCCTCGATCAATAGGGGAAGATTTGGCTCCGTATGCTACTGAAGAAGAAAAGCATCCATTACAGCAAGCCTATCAAAAATACTGTAAGATGCCGAAGACATTATATGGCATCCATAATATTTTGTTTCGGGTTGAAAAGTATGCGGAGGGAGCATTGCCCGAACAGCTAGAAGAAGAATTTTTAGCTGATGAAAGGCAAAAACACTTACAGCGAAGTTCATGGCCTCCTAGTGATGTGATTAGCCCCTTTACTTATAACTATATTGATATGTTTAATATGGCGGCACATGGCGTTCGAATGATGGGGAATGCAGTTGAATCCTTTATACAAAGTGATGGTAATATGCAAGCAATTGATTTTTTGCATGGACATAATTGTTCTTATCTCGATCAGGATTGGAATTTAGATACTGGTTTGCCCTCATTAGAAAATACAAATAGCCAATTAATGGATAAAAGCCATTTGCGTTTTGAATATGGAATTGCAGTGTTAGAAGAAATGTATAACAAGTTGCAGCGGGCATAACGTCTAGATGAGTATAAAAAAAATCAGGATGTAGCTTCTTTGAATTTTGAAATTATGCTACTTCTAATAGTACTAATAATTTAAAAGGTGGTCGGAGAAATGGCTAAGAAGAAAGTATTTGTAAGTTTCGACTTTGATAATGATAAAAAATTAAAAGACTTTTTGATAGGACAAGCAAAATTACCGGACTCTCCGTTTGATGTAATTGATGGTTCTTTAAAGGAAGCAGCACCAGAAAAAGACTGGGAATCAAAAGCAAAAGGAAAAATTGCACATGCTGATATTGTAATTGTGATGGTTGGGCCTAAAACATATAAGGCATCGGGTGTTTTGAAAGAAATTAAGATAGCGCGGGAATTAAAGAAGCCAATTGTTCAGATTATTGGTTATAAAGATGGAGATTATGACGCTGTTCCGAATGCAGGCAGATTATATAAATGGAATTGGGAGAACCTTAAGAAACTTTTATCATAATATTAGGTGGTGCATTTCTTGAACGTGCTATTAATTCACCCTAGTCTCTCGTTATTCTCATTAGAAACGAGTCAATTTTATGAAGCGTTGCGTAAAGAGTTAGAAAAACATGTTCGAGTTATTTCAGTTGGTAGTATAGAACTTCTAAAATCTTCGTCGCCAACTTCTGGAGACGCAATTATCTTTTTTAATCGAGATGACCAAAATTATTCTAAACTTTTAATAGAATTGTTATCAGAAGCTAAAGAAATAAGATGTGAGATAATTCCGGTGGCAATTAATGAAAAAACGAGAATACCACCTACAATTATTCAGGATTGCCAGAGTTTTGATGTTTATGAGTATCTTGCAAACCGCTGTCTTTCACAGGATTATTTAGAGACTGCCGCTGTGGGACTTGCGCGCAGTATTACAGCAAAAATTCAGCCAACATTATCAAGAGATGGAATGCAATTATTTCTTAGTTATAGGCGTTTCGATGGAGAGGCATTTGCCCGTTCTTTTCATCAAAAACTACAATTGCGTTTTGAACAAGGATTTAGAGATCTTATTAATATCCGTACTGGTGAAAATGCCCAAAATATTATTGAAGAAAACTTAAGCAATAGCGATGCTGTTATTTTTCTTGATACTCCTAAATCAGGTGAATCAAGTTGGATAGCCCGTGAATTAGCTATAGCACTATCTTTAAATATTCCAATTTTATGGATTCAAATAGGTGATAGTGATCGAGTTAAGTTATCCGTAAAACCAGCGGACAAGCCTCATTTCTCCCTTCCTATATCGATGCTAAAGTCAGAGGAAGTTGACAGTACTTTTGTAGATGAGGTAATTCAAAAAACATTTGATATAGCAAGGGAACATGCCTGTGTTGTTTTTGATGACTTGCGGAGAATTAAAGCATTACGTGAAAAACATCTTGTGCTTATTGAAAAGGATAAAAAACACATGGTGTATGAGGTTAAAATCCCTCGACCAAGTTTCAGATATCAGCAAAAACCAATATCCCATTTAGTGCAATTTTATGGTCGGCGTCCTCAAGACAAGGATTATGAAATGCTTTTAGAAAAAAGCCGTTGTTTAGGGTGCCAGCCTGAACAGTATGATGCCGCGATCTTGCTAGGCATTACTCCTGCACAGTCACCCGCATACAAAGAGCATTTTTACATCGATTCCTCTAGTGAATACGTAGCAATGCTTGAAAGCTATTTTACATCAAATAATAAAGAAAATAAGCATAAAGGATTTATTATATCTGGAGCTTTTCCAGATTGTGAGCCACAGTACCAACAAAATATAACCACTGCTGTACATGCGTTTGCTCAAGTAATTCTTGATCAGGGTGGCGTAGTCATTTTTGGCGGTCATCCTACATTTCAGCATTTGATTTTTGATATGGCACAGCGACGCCGGCCAAATGACTTTATTGGCGCTATCCATGTATATGTGTCAGAGCTTTTTGTTGGATTAGGTGCAGCAGAAGATTTTCGAAAAAAAGCTACTACAATTGTTACAAAAAATATTGATGACGATAGAACAAAGAGCTTAACAGTTATGCGGGAAGCCATGATTTCTGACAATTGTGCTATGGGTATGATCGTAATTGGAGGTAAAACAGATAGTGGCGGACATAATCCTGGCATTGACGAAGAAATTGAGCTTGCCCAAAAAGCAGGTTTACCTGTATTCGTTCTAGGTTCAGTCGGCGGAAGGTCCAGTGAAATTGCGATGTCATTAGATAAACAGGGTTGGAAAAAAAGTTTAAATAAGTTGCCTATTCAACAGAATAAACAACTGCTACTAAGCACTGATTATGCAACACTCGCTAATATAGTCATACAATCCGTTGGATTTTAGGAGGAATAATGTAGAACATGGATAGGGATAAGGCTTTAGTCGAAGAAATTAAAATAATTCAAGATATAATAAAAAGAATGAATGGAAATTCATTTATGATAAAAGGCTGGACATTAACATTAGTTGTAGCTACTCTCTTGTTTAAGGTTGATGCAAAAATGGCAAATCAGGTTCCTATAGTGTTTATTCCAATTATCTTATTTTGGTTTCTTGATGCTTATTATTTGCAGCAGGAAAGAACTTTTCGGGAAATGAACCGCTGGATTGCCAACAATCGTTTAGAAACCGAAGAACATTTATTTGATTTTTCGCCTGAACGTTTTAAAAACAATGTACCCAATTTAATTGAAATGACAAAATCAGAAACTGTTTTTTTGTTTTATGGCTCAGTATCGATTCTGGTTTTGATCTATATGTTCTTTTTTAAGTAATTCAAGATAAAAGTTGGAGGAGAGAAGTATGGCGCATAAAACCTTTATTTCGTACAAGTATAGTGAGGCACAAGATTTACGCGACAGCATAATAAAGGCTCTTGGCGACGATGCACAGTATTATAAGGGCGAAACTAGTGATTCGCCGGATTTAACAGACACTACTACTGAAAACATTAAAAAAAATTTAAAAGATATGATTTGGGGAACCTCTGTAACAATAGTAATCATATCCCCGAATATGACTAAAAGCAAATGGATTGATTGGGAAATTGAGTATTCCTTAAAAGAAATAACAAGAAGTGATAAAGTTTCACGTTCCAATGGTGTTGTTGGTGTTGCTATGAAATATAATGGTGGATACAGTTGGTTGAAAACCAAGACAAAAAAACCAGATGGACACGCTTCCGTTTTAATAGATGATAGTAAATTATATCCTATTATTGTAAACAACCGTTGGAATCAAAAGCCCCAAAAGTATTATTGTGAAGAATGTAAAACTATTGACGCATTAACAGGGTCATATATTTCATTAATAGAGGAAGAGGATTTTTTATCTAACCCACAAAAATACATAGATAATGCTTATGAAAAAAGTCAGAATATTAGTGGATATGAGATTTCTAAAACCGAGTAATAATAGAAATTAATATCTGTATAGGAGGAGAAAATGCTAGAGTGGAAAAAAATGTGGGCATATGGAGCGGCTACAACTTTATGGTTTGCATCGCAATTGGGGTTAGTTGATACTCATTATGTTGAAGCGAAAAATGCTCAGCCAAACGATTCGAAGCTTAAAAACGTAAGCATGGATCCTATTTATTTAGAGAAAACCAGTACAATACAAAATTCTTTGGAAGAAATCTTCGCTACTGATAATTTGGATCAGATGGCTCATTATTCCCATCGATCACACAGTTCGCATAGGTCGCATTCTTCTCATAGCTCACATTATTCTCATTATTCCGGCACAGGTGGCAATGGTGGCAGTAGCGGTGGCGGTGGCAGATATTACAGTAGTGTACCCGCTGCACCTGAGGATGTGATGGATGTTCGTACGATCCAAAAGAAACTTAATGATCTTGGCTACGATTGCGGTGTTGTCGATGGCATTAAAGGAGATAAAACCAGAGAAGCGATTAGGAACTTTCAAACAGATTATGGTCTTACAATTGATGGCGTTGTAGGAAACGAAACCAAGGTAAAGCTGGAAGCCGTTGACCTAAGCAATATTCAAAAGAAGCTCAAACAACTTGGCTATGATTGTAATACATCTGGAACCCGTGATGATAAAACAATACAAGCTATTAAAGATTTTCAAGTAGCGGAAGGGCTCGACAGCTATGGGACGATCAATCGCGTGACCAAAGAAGCTATTGAAAAGAAAGAGGTTCCCAAACTGTTAGTTCCAGAATCGACTAAGCCCCAAGTGACAAATAAAAACAATTCCAATTCGAGTTTTAGGTGATGCTAATGACGAATACACAGAACAAGCAGCCTTTTATTACTGAGACGGAGCCCGGCGTGTTCTTTGTAAAACTAAAAAAAGTATATTATGAGCAGGAAGCGGTAATGCAAGCCTCCTATAAATTTACTAAGTCTTGTTTTATCAAGATTGATGCTGTCGAGGATGGCTATGTGGGAATATGGTTTAAAGCAAAACCTCAATTCAATATTGATCCGGAGCTGCTGTTATGTGAATATTGCAATGAGGTACTGGACCAGCAAGTAAGACTCGACCTTGAAAAGCGGTATGGGACGATCAGGGATAATATATATCAATTTGCCTTTGGCCCTATTAAAGATCGTATGGATGACATAGATGAGTAATATTAGAAGCATAGAATATAGTATACTACCTTTCAATTTTAGGCGGCTACCGCAACGTCGGTTGCTTCTAGTTAACCCGAGTGGGGAATTTAGTTTTGTAAGCAGTGATGATTTTAATGATTTGCTAAATCATAATTTGACACCCCTGAAGCCTGTATATTTTGAATTTAAAAGCAAACATTTTCTTGCGGACACTGATCTTGATATCTCTCAAGAAATGGTAGCTACTCAGTTGCGTAGCCGTAAAAGCTTTCTGCGTCATTTCACCTCTTTGCATATGATCGTTGTAACGGCGCGATGTAACTTTATTTGTGATTACTGTCATGCTTCTAGTGCATCGCTTGAACAACAACGCGTTGATATGACTTGGCAGGTTGCAAAAAAAACAGTGGATCTAATCTTTTCTTCTCCATCTCCAGTGCTCAAAATTGAGTTTCAGGGGGGAGAACCACTATTAAATTGGCCAATCATTAAAGCAATTGTCCAATATAGTAAATTTCTGAATCGATTCGCTAAACGGCAACTTGAGTTTGTCATCTGTACTAATTTGACGCTTCTTACTGATGAAATGATTGCTTTTATTAAAAAACATGAGCTTATTATTTCTACTTCACTGGATGGACCCAAACATATCCAAGACTGTCACCGCAAAACCCGCGAAGGATTTAGTGGCTACGACGCTTTTCGGAAAAACCTACAGCGACTACGCGAAGCTATTGGGTCTGAAGCTAGTTCAGCCTTGCTGACTATTACCAGGACTAGTCTCAGCAAATTACCGGAGGTTATTGATCACTACTTGGAATTGGGCTTTGATGGTGTATTTCTACGGGCGCTAAACCCTTATGGTTTTGCCCAGCAGAACATGGCAAAACTGGGGTATTCCATGGAAGAGTTTGTCGTTGCCTATAAACATATTTTACGTTATCTGATTGATTTAAATTTGCAGGGAACACCCTTCACCGAATACTATACAACTCTGTTATTGCAGCGAATTTTCACACCCTTTTCTACTGGATTTGTGGATTTACAGTCGCCTTCCGGGGCGGCAATCAGTGGAGTGATTTATGATTTTAATGGTGAAGTATATCCGACTGATGAAGCACGAATGTTGGCGCGTACCGGTGAAAAACACTTTCGGATGGGACATGTTTTGAAAAACAGTTATGAAGAGATCTTTGCCGGAGATTTGGTGAAAGAACTGGTCAAAAAATCTTGTATTGAAGTATTACCAGGTTGCGCTTCCTGCGTATTCCAAGCCTACTGTGGTGTTGATCCTGTCCGAAACTACGTGGAAACAAAAGATATAGTCGGGCATCGGCCTAGTAGTGATTTTTGCAAAAAGAATACTTTGATTTTAGAACATTTATTTCAGTTAATTGATGAAAACGATCCGGATGTTATGGATGTCTTTTGGTCTTGGATAACTCGACGCCCCTTGGAGGAAGTACGGCATGATAGCTTTAAATGGGAACGTAATTAATATTAAATACCCTATAGTGGGGATTGTTACCACTACGCCAGTAAATTTGCTCATACGGCACAAAAGAATATTGGTTTCTACCAATATTGACACGGTTGTCTTTGGCTATGCTTGCTGTATTACCAGTCAGACTATTACTTCTAGAAGCAATGGTGCATTAGTACATTCGGTATCTAATTTAGAACTATTAAATGACGGTGATATTGTACTCATTACGCCCGAAGGCAGAATTAACATTATGTTCCAAAGTGGTCACGACGATCATACTGTATTTATTACCAACCGCTGTAATAGTCGTTGTATCATGTGCCCTCAGCCACCAAGTGATGATCCACCTGATTTATACGATATCAACGAAAAAGTCTTATCGTTAATTAAAAAAGAAAGTTTAAAGTATATCGGTATTACCGGTGGTGAACCGACGGTTGTCTTAGACCAGCTAACTCAGACCTTGAGTTACTTAAATAACCATTTTCCCGACACCTTTATTTCTTTATTAACCAATGGCCGCAGATTTCAGGATTTTGATGTAGCAAGGCAAGTTGTTGCCGCAGAAAACAAGAAGCTGCTATTTTGTATTCCTATTTATGCCGATAACGATGTTCAGCATGATGGTATTGTAGGTATAAAAGGTGCATTCCAGGATACTATTCAGGGAATTTATAATCTCTATCGCCTAAGACGGAGAATTGAAATCCGTATTGTTGTTGTGCGGCAAAACTTTACTCGAATAGTAGCATTGTCGGAATTCATTTATCGCAATTTACCATTTGTCGCTCATATTGCCTTTATGGGGATGGAGTATACCGGAAAGGCCGAACAACATCTTGAAGATTTATGGATTGATCCTAGAGAGTTTAGTCAGCAATTGTATGAAGCAGTTTGGCTTTTACATCTTCGAAATATGAATGTATCTATTTATAATATACCGCTTTGCTTACTAGAAAAGCCTTTATGGGGATTTGCACGAGACAGTATCTCAAGATGGAAAAAAAACTATCTAGATCAATGTACTTATTGCTCAGTAAAGGCCAGATGCTGCGGGATTTTTGAAACATCCTGTATGCAAAGTACTTGGATAAGCCCACAAAGTAATGGCTGCCAGCATAATAAATAGTTATTACGTTCTAAAACTGTGAATGAAAGGGACAAAATTGAATAACATAGAGAGAAAGAATTCCGAAGAAAAAGAATCTGATAATAAAGTTACTAAGAGATCATCTATAGTTTCTAGTATTTTGTTTAGTGTGATACTGAATTTGATTTGGTTTCTCTTAAATATTCTTAAGGATGGTAGTTATAGGGTTGAGGACAATGCTATGACTGCAATACTTTCTTATTATCTAATAAGTTTAATTGCTCTATTAACATGGATAAGCATTCCTCTATTCTTATTTTGCAGTTGTAATGTAATCAATATATTCAGAGAAAATAGTTTCTCTGAACAATTTAATAATAGTTTATTTTGGTTAGCTGTGAAAAATTTTGTAGCGGCATCTTTAATGCTAATATTTTTATTTCCAGGACTTTATATGTTATTTAAATTTGAATCCTATTTAGAATTGGGAATAGCTATCGCTGTATTAGTCATTATTTTTTGTGTTTTTCTTTATTGGATTGAAAGAAAAAAAATATATACGCATAATCTAGTAAAAGTGCAAATTTTTATTCTGATTTGTTTTACTGTTATTCTATTGTTTGGGAATAATTATGTAACAACCCCACGTTTAATTATAGAAAAAGAGAGATATGGAACTAATGATAAGAGTGTAATTATAGAAATTCGGGGACAACACATTTTATCTAAGGCTAAAATGATTAACACAAATAATAAAACAGAAATTCCTGTTACTAGCTATTCAGCTAACAATATTTCATATGTCGTTGCTGATTTAACAGCACCTTCTGCTATTGCTGGTGTATATAAAATTGAAATTGAAGCGAAAGGTAATATGTTAAAACATACTATCTTCTATACCTTTGACGGAAGTAGCGAAGAAAAAGAAAAGTATATCGATAAATATTTATTAAGAGCTAAAAGTAAAATGACAAATTGCCAAATTAATGATACTGCCGAAGATTTACTTAAGCTAAAAAATTTACTTATTTCGGAAAAAAATAATGAAGCGGCAGAAACCCTTGCAACGCTTAAAAATAAAAAAATTCCGATAGACTCATTGATGATTTTACAAGAGCTTTATCGGAACCCTATAGTAAATAATAGCAGTAAAGCACGTAATTTTATTTAGAAGAATGGATAAGATATCATACCTTGTATTTAGAATACAAATATATGTAAATTAAGCATAATATGCAATTAAATACAAGAAATGAATAAGAAACTATAACTCTTAAATCCATAATCCAACTTTCGGTTGTGTGGCTACCGGTCGAACGAAAAGCGAAGTGTATGACAATATTCGAAAAGCTATAGAAATGCACCCAAAAGGGCTAATGGAGGATAAGGAATGGCAACTTGCTAAATTTATTTCAAAATATAAGGCCGCTTTTCCAGAAAGGCCAGTGCCGAATAGAAAAACAGTCGAGCGATGGATTGGTGAGATGGTTCAAAATACGGGAAATATCATTTACCCTATGGTTGGAAGCTTTGGCGAGACTTATCCGAAATGGTTCAAAGTGTAGCACAAACTCTTATCAGGATTATGAGCGATATGGAAGGCACGATGAAAGGACAAGATTAATATGTATTATGTTGTATGTAGATACACCATGGCAGAAAATAAATTATGAAAGACAAGAAATCGCGTTTTGAAAGGAATAGATCTTAGATTGTGTTAAATCCATTATGACAGTGATGCTCCCTACTAGTAAGCACCATACTAGTAGGAGTTTTTTATTTTATTGGCTTCAGCCAGTGGTGTGCGAGATTTTTGTTAACCACAATAAGTGTGATTGTAAGTTTGTTGATGGCACAAATGTTGAGCGTGAAATTGACTAGAATAGATATTAGAAAAATAGCCGGAAGAGAGGCTTCAAACTCTCTAACCGACTGTTTTAATATGAATTATTCGTTGCATGTATTAAACTAACTTGATAATCTAATATGTTTACTTCGAAGTAGCCTCTTCTAATACTTCATTACAAAATTGCTGTAGCTACAAAGCCACTGATTATACCGATGATGACAACGGATACTACCACAAATAATAATATCGTTTTGGGAAAAGCACGATTTATGATTAAGAGTGAAGGCAGGCTTACCGCAGGTAACGTTATAAGTAATGCGGCAGCAGGTCCAACACCAAGGCCGAATGCCATTAATGTTTGAATGATTGGGATTTCTGCGGCAGTAGGTATAACGAATAGTGTCCCGGCAACAGCCAAACCGATAATAGCTAAGGCACTATTGCCAGCTTCCGGTCCTAGAACGGGAAATAACCACGCCCTAAGAGCTCCTAAGATAAATACTATTATCAGGTAAGCGGGAATAGTATCGATAATTAAGCGACCTAATGCTTGCAGCCATCTACTAAATAAAGCATTACCTTCCAATGAAGAGATTTCTTCCTTCAGCATAGTTGAAGGGGCAATAGTTTCACCTGACAGACGATTAGCTAATGTTGAAATACCAAATACCAAAATAAGACCGGCGACAATTCTAAATATCGCAAATTCCCAAGATAAAACAAATCCCATAAATATTATTGTAGCTGGATTTAGCACTGGATTACCCAAGAAGAAAGCCAAAGAGGCACCAACGGAAGCAGAGCGCTCTCTAAGACCCACTGTGACTGGAGCGGCGCAGCAGGAGCACATCATTCCGGGGAGAGAAGCTACTCCAGCCCAAGCGGTACTGCGGAATCGCTGACTGCCCAAAACATTAATCACCCAATGTTTTGGAATCAAAACTTGTACCAACGAGCCCAAGAGGAGTCCTAAAACAACTGCCTTCCAAACGGCTTTAAAATAAGCGGTTGCATAGCCTAATGCAGCATCCCAGGAGGGAGCAGGTGCGGCTGCAATTTTGCCGGTAATAATCGAAGTTCCTATAGAATGAGTTGTTGCAGCAATAAACGCACGATCATAATATGGATCCCATTTTACGTAAAATAGACCTATGACAGCAACTAATAAAAAGATAAGCGGAAATATTATAAGATTTTTGTTGTGTACAGAGGTATTATTAACTTTTGTTTCGCACAAAGTTTTTTCGGACATTAGTATTCTCCTCAAGAAGTCATATTTAAACTACAAGATATAATATTTCTATATTACACATAAGAATTATTTATGGCAAGTAAAGTTAATATAAGTTCTTCATAAAATATTCATAATTTCTTCATATGGAAAGAGTAGAATGAGTTTAACGAATCTTTAAAGTAGGTGACGACTATATGAAGAAGTTACTGATTTGGCTTATTCTTATGATATCGTTGATAACGACTGGAATAGCGTCAGCACAGGCGAACATACCGCCTGCACCAGTCAGCAGTCGGTATGTTCAAGATTATGCTGGCGTATTATCTGACGAAACTAAATCTAAGATTAATAAACTAGGTAGCAAGATAAGGGAAAGCACCTCGGCGCAAGTGGTTGTAGTTACGGTAAATTCGTTAGAGGGTGTGCCTATTGAAGAGTACTCACTTGGCATTCTGCGTAACTGGGGGATTGGTGACAAGAAGCAGAATAATGGTGTTCTTATGCTAATTGCGGTTAATGATAGGCAGTCTCGAATAGAGGTGGGTTATGGGCTAGAGGGCGTACTCAATGACGCCAAAGCGGGGAGAATTTTGGATGAGTCGGTACTTCCGTATTTTCAGCAGGGCGAATATAATCGGGGAGTGTGGACAGGGTATAAGGCGTTAGTTAGTACAGTGTCTGGGGAATACAAAGATGCTCGTAACGAAAAAAATAGAACAACTGGTTCTAACCAAGGGATTAATGCCTGGTGGAATGGTTTGCCCGTATGGATACAATGGATAGCTTTTTTTGGACTGGCAGCACTTATTGCAGGTGACTGGATATTCTTTGGCGGTAGTATCACATTACTATTGTTCTCGCTCTTACGCTTCCGAAGCGGTGGAGGCGGATATGGTGGCGGTTCGGGCGGAGGCGGAGGCGCTGACCGTAAATGGTAGGTATAACAAGGGCCGATAAAGTATTAGGTGTTTTGCTGCTTCTTGTATCTGTTGTCGGTATTGGACTTAATCTTTTCATAGCGTCAGCGTCCGGAGAACAAACTGCTGAAATTTGGGTAGAGGGTGCCTTATATAAAACTGTTCCCCTTAAAGAGGGGTTTAAGCAAGAAATACGGATTGGTGGCGACTCTCACTACGATATCATTGAGGTTCAAGGTACTAAAATCCGGGTACGCGAAGCAGACTGCCCTGATAAAGATTGTATTAAAATGGGCTGGATCGATCATGCCCCACAGCAAATTGTATGTCTTCCTTACCGCATTGTCATCAAGGTTATCTCTTCCGCTCCTGTTGATATTGATACAATTCTACGTTAGTGAAAACTAAAACGCCCCGTTACTTAAGAATATTTGCTTAAGTGACGGGGCGTTTGGTTATTATTGAGCCATTTTCCTGCATTCGGCTGCACACATTTTGCATGCATCAGCACATTTTTGACAATGAGGATCTTTGAACTGAGCGCAGTCAGTAGCGCATGCCTCGCAAATAGTTGCACAAAGGGAACATAGCTGCCTAGAGTGATGACTGCCACGAGCCATATACTGAGCAGCCATAGAGCATATATCAGCACAATCGCGGAGCATATTGATGCAATGGGTTCTTGCTGTGACATCGGCCTCTTTTAGGCAAAGCGATAAACATTCTTCGCAGGCTTGCATGCAGCCGTTGCAGGCATCAATACAAGTTTGCATTTTGGCTGGTGCGTCTAATACTGTAGGCATACTTCTAGAATTCCTCCTTATATTTTTTTCAGTGTTATCTTTTCCAATGATATCTTCATTATTCGGATTGTAAATAAAAAATTGCCCAAAATAAGAGTATTGACAGTTAATAAATTTAGACTTACAATATATACTATACGGGGGTATAGTATAGGGGGAGTTATATGTTGAACGAAACGGAACAAGCAGATATTAAGAAAAGGCTGAAAAGAATCGGCGGACAAATAAATGGCATCGAAAAAATGGTTGATGAGCGCCGTTATTGTGTAGATGTTTTGCAGCAAATAATGGCAGCAAGAGCTGCACTTAATCAGGTTGCACTCATTATGCTTGAAAGCCACACCAAAAGCTGTGTTGTTACTGCAATTAAGGAAAACCGCACCGATGAAACTATCGATGAATTGATAAGCGTCTTATCAAAATTTACAAGGTAAAGTATACAACCATATGTGTTAAAGGAGGGAAATAAGATGGGCGAGACAAAAGACCAGCAAACTATATCTTTTAAAATAGGAGGAATGACCTGTGCAGCTTGCTCAAGTAGGGTAGAACGTGCACTCTCTAAGCTACAAGGTGTGGAGAAGGCGACTGTTAACCTTGCTACTGAGAAAGCTTCGATAAGCTATGATCCGCAACAAGTTAGTCTTGCTGATATCACCAAGAAAGTTGAAGATTTGGGTTATAAGGTTATTAAGGATAAGATAGATTTAAAGATAACAGGTATGACCTGTGCCGCTTGTTCGGGGCGAGTGGAAAGGGTGTTGAATAAAATGCTCGGAGTAGCTACCGCTGTTGTTAATTTAGCAGTTGAGAAGGCTACTATTGAGTACTATCCAGGCATAGTTAACGTTAGTGAAATTAAATCAAAAATCGAAAGCCTAGGATATGGGGCACATGATATCGCTGACGCTGGAGAAGTGGATAAAGAAAAGAAAGCCCGCGAAGCGGAAGTAAAAGGACAGCGCCTTCGGCTAGCAATTGCAACCTTATTCTCGTTACCTCTACTTTTGGCTATGGTTCTACATATGCTTGGAGTAATGGGAACCATAACGGAACTACTAATGAATCCTTATCTTCAGTTGGTGTTAGCTACGCCAGTACAGTTTATTGCCGGCTGGCAGTTTTATCGGGGAGCTTTTATGGCTCTCAAAAATGGTAGCGCAAACATGGATGTTCTCGTTGCACTTGGAACTTCAGCCGCTTATTTCTACAGTATTGCAAATGTTTTTCGTAATGAGCCTGATTTATATTTTGAAACATCGGCTATTTTAATAACCCTTATCATACTGGGCAAGCTACTTGAGGCCACTGCTAAAGGACGAACTTCGGAAGCTATTAAAGCACTCATGGGACTTCAGGCGAAGACCGCAAGAGTCGTACGCAACGGACAGGAAGTGGACGTCCCTGTTGAGTCTGTTTTGGTTGAGGATATTGTGGTAGTTAGACCCGGAGAAAAGATACCAGTTGATGGCGTGATTGTGGAGGGGACATCCACAGTTGATGAATCTATGCTCACGGGTGAGAGCTTACCTGTTGATAAAAAGGTCGGCGATGAGGTAGTTGGGGCAACTATCAATAAACTGGGAACCTTCAAGTTTAAGGCTACAAAGGTTGGTAAAGATACAGCTCTCGCACAAATTGTACGTATTGTAGAGGAAGCGCAAGGATCAAAGGCACCCATTCAACGTTTTGCCGACGTGGTTTCAGGCTACTTTGTGCCAGCTGTCGTAGGGCTTTCAGTATTAACATTCTTGGCATGGTACTTTATTTTTGACCCTGGCAATTTCTCAAGAGCACTGGTTAACTTCACAGCAGTGCTAGTTATCGCTTGCCCATGTGCACTTGGTCTGGCCACACCAACATCCATCATGGTGGGAACAGGCAAAGGTGCAGAAAATGGAATATTGATAAAAGGCGCTGAACATTTAGAAAACGCTCATAGATTGACCACTATTGTGTTAGATAAAACAGGTACAATCACCAAAGGTGAGCCAGAAGTCACCGACATCGTCCCGCTTGCGGGGTATAGTGAGGAGGATATTCTGCCATTGGCTATTCGCGCTGAGAAAAACTCCGAGCATCCCTTAGCCCAAGCTATTGTAAAGTATGGTCAAAAGAGGGGACTACCAATTACAGACCCCGATTCATTTGCAGCTATTCCGGGGCACGGGGTTGAGGTTACTATTGATGGTAAACGAATTTTGGTGGGTACTCGCAAACTTATGAAGGAAAACAATATAGAGATAGAGTCATCCATTGCCCAAGTTGAAGCTTTAGAAGAGCAGGGAAAAACAGTAATGCTTTTTTCCTTAGAAAATAGACTTAGCGGTCTACTAGCCGTTGCTGATACGGTAAAAGAAAACTCTGCTCAAGCCGTAGAAGAACTAAAGAAGCTCGGCATAGAGGTCTGGATGATAACAGGGGATAATACCCGCACTGCTAAGGCCATTGCTAATACAGTTGGCATTGACAATGTATTGGCTGAGGTACTGCCTGAAAACAAAGCAGAAAAGGTTGCCGCTCTTAAAAAGGAAGGTAAAGTTGTGGCAATGGTCGGTGATGGCATAAATGATGCTCCTGCACTGGCTACCGCTGACGTCGGTTTTGCCATTGGTACAGGTACCGATGTTGCGATTGAAGCTGCCGATATTACCCTTATGCGTGGCGATCTCACCGGGATTGTTGCAGCTATTCGTTTAAGTAAGGCAACCATGAAGAACATCAAACAAAATCTTTTTTGGGCGCTTGTGTATAATTCGCTTGGTATTCCAATTGCAGCATTTGGGTACTTGTCTCCAGTCCTGGCAGGCGCTGCCATGGCCTTTAGTTCAGTATCTGTTGTAACCAATTCGCTGAGACTCAAGCGTTTTAACCCATATAGAGAGTAATATAAATAAGATTTGAGGGGAGGTGACAAGAGTGAGTCAGACAATTTTAAAGATTGAAGGTATGTCATGTGGTCATTGCAAAGCGGCTGTAGAAAAAGCCCTTCAGGCAGTTCCTGGAGTGACAAGCGCTAGTGTTAGCCTGGAAAAGAAAGAAGCGATTGTTGAAGGTACGGGTGATCGTGCAGCGATGGCCAAGGCAGTAGAAGATGCTGGATTTGACGTGGTCTAAGACGATTTTGTTAATACGCAGAAGCCTGAGAATGGGCTTTTGCGTATTTTTTTTATAAAAAAAATAGGTTATGACATAAAATCGCATAAGTTCTTCAAGACATCTTCACAGGTTATTCATAATTGACTGCTATAATTTACACAGATCAAAAATAAGGAGGAGGATTACAAAATGAAAAAACGTTTTCTTATTGGGGCAGTTTGCCGCGCTGGTTATCACGTTAGGAGCCGCGTTCGCGTTTGCACAACAGGATATACCATGCGCAGATGACCGACAAATGGGCGAGTTACATAACAGTATGGTTGAGCAACAAGCAAATTGTCATTCTAATCAGCAAAGCCCCAACGTTAATTCTTTATAAAACAGACAATTGGTACACTCTACGAGAAAGAGGTAACTTCTGGCGAAATATACAAAATAATGTAGTTAATTTAGAAAATTGAGGCAAAAATATCGATTTATATGATAAAATGTAGATATGTTGAATAGTTACAACGGTACTTTTCTCACACATTGTACGATTTTTGATTTTAAGAAGTTAAACTGGAGTTGGAGGAGGTTGAATAATGAATAGTTTTCCCAAGGCTGGAATTGCAAGAGCACTTATTGTAGGAAGTATTATGTTTACCGCTAATTTGCAGCCTGTGCTTGCAGAAGATCAGCCCATGACCCTGCAAGAGATCGTCAATACCGCTATCAATAACAATCCGGCGGTCACAGAAATTCAAAAAAAGTGGGAAGAAAAATCCAGTCGCATTCCTGCTGTCACGGCGCAGCCTAATCTTAAAGTGGGATTTATGAAAGATGATATCCCAACTTCGAGCCTCAATCCCGGCAAAGGTATGATGACGGAATTTAGTATTAGTCAGGAATTTATGAATTCGTCCAAACTTAGAGCCATGGGCAAGATGGCAGCAAGTGAAGCCAACATGACTAAAGCCAGTTGGAACGAGAAACAAGTTGAAATCTATGCACAGGCTAAACAAGCCTATTACGACTACCTGTATTCCAAGCAGGCCTTGGTGATCGGAAAAGAAAGTCAGCAGCTTATGGGACAACTGGCGAAACTGGCTCAGATCAATTACTCTACCGGCATGGTGCCGCTGCAGGATACCTTGAAAGCGCAGACTGAGTTTTCACAGATGACAAGTGATCTTTTAAACATGGCATCAATGGAGGCTGTGGCAAAGGCAAAGCTTAATAATCTCATGGGGCGCAGTACGAATACCAGTTTTGAAGTGAAAGAAGAATTTATGGCTCCGCCGCCAAATTTTGATTTGGACAGTCTCATAAAAACGGCTGCCGAAGGCAAGCCATCAGTTGTTGGTATGCGGTATGGGGTGGAAATGGCCCAAAATGGAGTCGAGTTAGCGAAAAAGCAAAAACTGCCGGATTTTGAAGTCAGTCTGGGTTACAAAAAGAATAAAGAACCGATGGTCGAATCTGAAGTTGACCCTATGGATCCCATGAAAACCACTATAATGCTGGGAGACCGGAAGCCTACTTGGAAAATTGAAGTTATGGCAATGTTTCCTATCTGGCAAGGAAAAAACAAAGCAGAAATAAAGTCGGCAGAAGCCGGCCTGGAAGCATCTCAGGCTGCTCTGCAGAATATGAAAAACATGACCGAACTTGACGTCCAAATGGCGCTTACTGAAGCCCAAGCCTCCTGGCGTCAAATTGAATTATATAAAAATACCCTCATTCCTCAGGCTGAGCAAACCTACCAGGCTGCCGTTATCAGCTATACCAACGGTAAAGTGGACTTCATGACAGTTCTGGAAGGGGTAAATACCCTGCGTAATGCCAAGTTGGGGCTATATAAAGCAAAAGTGGATTATGAAAAAGCGGCGGTCAATCTGGAAAAAGCAGTAGGCAAGCCCTTGTTCACCAGTGGTACACAACCGTAATAAGTAAGCACGAAAAGGAGAGGACAGCATGATCGATAAAATACAGGCCAAAAAGAAACTTATTATTGGTGTGACTGCCGGTGTTCTGGTAGTCGGTGGAGCCGGCTACTACTATACGCAGCACAATAAACCGGCGGTGGATCATAGCGGGCACAACACAAATACCCCGGTTATGGCCATGGGTGATACCGTTACCCTGGATGCCAAAGCCAGGCAGTTAGCTGGGGTGCAAACGGCGCAAGCAGTAATTAAGCCGCTCTCAAAGGAAATTAAAACTACCGGCAAAATTGCCATGAACGAAAGTGGCCGGACATATATAACTTCTCGGGTTGAAGGCCGGG
The DNA here is from genome assembly GCF_900101845.1 of Sporomusa acidovorans. Classification (GTDB taxonomy): domain Bacteria; phylum Bacillota; class Negativicutes; order Sporomusales; family Sporomusaceae; genus Sporomusa; species Sporomusa acidovorans. The sequence goes on from NZ_FNAM01000003.1 coordinate 122,541, forward strand.
TCGATGAACTCTATATAACCGCCGATGGCGAATATATTGCCCCCGGTCAGGCAATTGCGTCTGTGTATAGTCCAACTTATATAGCGGCTCAGGAAGAATATTTATTAGCAATCGAAAACGTGCAGAAATTACGTAATGCCAGTAAAGATATCGTTCAAATCAATAATCGCCTTCGAGACGCTGCCAGACGCAAACTGCAGTTGCTAAATGTTGCAGATGGTGACATTGCCCATTTGGAACATACACAGCAGCCTAACGATCATATGACTATTTATGCGCAGTTTGGCGGAACCGTTTTGGAAAAGCAAGTGTTGCCGGGAGCGTTTATTATGCCGGGTGATAAACTATATAGCCTCTCAGACTTATCTACTGTTTGGCTTTATGCCGATATTTATGAAAAAGACATCGCCGGCATTACTCCAGGTCAGCCAGTGGTGGTAACTAGCGGTGCTTATCCAGGGGAAACCTTTACCGGCAATGTGGTCTTTATTAACCCAGTAATGGACGACGCCACCCGGACAGTTAAAGTGCGGGTCGAAATGGCCAATCCTACAGGTAAACTGAAACCCAATATGTTTGTTAATGCCAATGTTCAAATTCCGCTAGGCGATAGTCTGGTCATTCCGGAATCCAGTCTCCTTGACACCGGTAGTCGTAAAATTGTTTTTGTGGCCCAAAGTGAAGATACCTTTGTTAAGCGGGAAGTGGTTACTGGGCAGCAAGCCGATGGCTATGTTCAGATTCTATCCGGTCTGCAGTCTGGTGAAACGGTAGTTACTGCGGCGACCTTCCTTATTGATTCACAAACCAAGCTAGGTAGTTTTGGCAGCCATGCCGGACATGGCGGCGGAGGAGCTGCCAAAGGAAGCGCAACACCTGCACCTGCGCCGAGCGGTTCCAATAGTGGTATAACAGCGCCTGTTCAAACCCCATCTGCACCAGCTGCTGGTGGCGAACACAGCGGCCATAGCGGTCATTAAGGGGGCGCGGCATGTTAAACAAATTAATTGAGTTTTCTTTGAAAAACCGGGTGATTATCCTGGTATTATCTGCACTGGTCATTGTCTGGGGCGTCTTTACCGTACGGGATACACCGATTGACGCCTTCCCTGATTTAAGTGAAAATCAGGTGCTAGTTTCGGCCGATTGGATGGGTCGGGGACCGCAGGAAATCCAGGATCAGGTTACTTATCCGCTAGAGACGGCTCTTAGGGGATTGCCCAAGGTCAAAGAAGTGCGTTCGTCATCGTCTTTTGGAATGTCACTGATTACTGTAATCTTTGAAGATGGAGTCGATCCTTACTTTGCCCGCCAGGTGGTCAATGAAAAAGTGCAGCAGGCCATACCTCGTCTACCGCGTGGTGTGCAACCGGCCTTAGGACCAGTCAGTACCCCGATGGGGCAAGTCTTTATGTACACGTTAGAAAGTGACCGCCACAACCTGGCCGACTTGCGTACGGTAGAAGACTTCACCATTAAGCCGCAACTGAGTGCCGTTCCCGGTGTGGCTGAGGTTGCCAGCATCGGCGGCTATGTGATGCAGTATCAGATTAATCTTGACCCGCATCTCTTGCAAAGCTACCGGGTTACCTTCAATCAGGTATTTGGTGCTCTTGGCAGCAATAATGCCAATGTCGGTGCCAAGGTCGTCGAACAGAACGGTCAGGAGTATATTATCCGTGGTCTGGGTTTAATCCAGTCGGTGGAAGATATTAAGAACATCGTGGTTGCCCAGAACAACAATGTGCCGATATATATTAAAGATGTAGCCAGCGTCACCGCAGGTCCGGATTTCCGTCGGGGTGTGCTGACGAAATCCGGTTATGAGGCGGCTGGTGGTATCGTCATTCAGCGTATGGGGGAAAACACGCTGAATGTCATCGATCAGGTTAAAACTAAAATCAACGAGATTCAGCCAACCTTACCGGAAGGCATGAAAATTGTACCGTTTTATGACCAAACTGATTTGGTGAAAAAGGCGGTCAACACGCTAACCAGAGCACTCGTTGAAGAATTCATTCTGGTATCGATCATTGTCATTGCCTTCTTAGGAAATGTCAGGACCAGTTTGATTGTTACCAGCGCCATCCCGATTGGCATTTTGATTGCCCTGATTGCCATGAAACAGATTCACCTGTCAGCTAACCTGATGTCACTGGGTGGTATTGCCATCGGCATTGGTGTTATGACCGACGCAGCTATTGTTATGGTTGAAAATGTTTTCCGGCATTTAGCCGAAGATAAGGGACGGCGAAATATTATCGAGGTTACGCTGGAAGCAGCTAAAGAAGTTGCTGCGCCTATCTTCTTTTCCATCACGATTATCATTGTTACTTTCCTGCCGGTATTCACCATGACAGGTACCGAAGGGAAGCTGTATACCCCGATGGCCTGGGCTAAATCCTTTGCAATGAGCGGGTCGCTGCTCTTGGCGTTTACACTGGTGCCAGTACTATGCACCCTGCTTTTACGAGGGAAAATTCAGGAGAAAGATACCTGGATTGTTGCTAAGATGCATAAAGCATATGTACCGCTTCTTAAAACAGTGATGAAGTTCCATAAAACAACAATTGTTATTGCCATTGTTGTAATGATTGCCGGCTTTTCGCTAGTACCGCTTCTTGGCACTACCTTTATGCCGGCTTTGGATGAAGGGACATTCCTGGTGATGCCGACCATGCTGCCTAGTGTGTCGCTGACAGAAGCGGTGGAAGCGGCTAAAACTATGGATAAAGTCATTCTGGAAATTCCGGAAATCGATATGTCGGTGGGCAAAGTTGGTCGAGCCAATTCGGCGATGGACCCGGCACCGATCAACATGATTGAAACCATTGTCACGTTAAAGCCCAAAGACCAGTGGCGACCGGGTGTGACAAAAGAGAGTATCGAACAGGAAATGATGGTTAAATTAGCCAATATTCCTGGACTTAACTTAGCATTTACTCAGCCCATTGCCGGTCGCTTGTCCATGCTGACTACCGGTGTTCGCACTGAATTAGGTATCAAACTCTACGGGGAAGATCTCAGTGTATTACAACAAAAAGCTTTTGATATTGAGAAGGCATTGGCAACTGTGCCAGGTGTAAGCGATCTCTTGGCTGAACGAGTTTTTGGCGCTCCGTATCTGGAAATTCAGGTTAACCGGGACAAAGCGGCCCGGTATGGGTTGAACATTGCTGATGTGGAAGATGCGATTGAACTCGCGGTTGGCGGTAAAACGGCGACTACCACGATTGAGGGGCGCAAACGCTTTGACGTTCTGGTGCGCTATAACCGGGAAAATCGCGAAACCATTGATGCCATGCAAAATATTCTTATTCCGGTAACCGGCGGCGGTGCAGCGGCAGCGTCAAGTGCCGGTGGCGGTATGGGTGGCATGGGTGGTGGTGCAGCCACTTCGGCAAAACCAGCGACCGGAGCCTATGTACCGCTAGGTGAAGTTGCACAGTTTAAAGTAGTTGACGGACCATCGATGATCAGCAGCGAAAACGGAACGTATCGGATGATTGTCCAGATGAATACGCGAGGTCGGGACGTTGTCAGCTTTGTGGATGAAGCTAATAAAGTTATCAAAGAAAAGGTGGACTTGCCTCCTGGATACTCCTTACGGTGGACGGGTCAGTATGAAAATCAACAACGGGCGAAAGACAGGTTGGCAGTCGTCGTACCGGCAGTTATTGTACTCACCTTCTTTTTACTCTACATGAGCTTTAATTCAATGAGCGATGCTTTTCTGATTCTGATGAACATTCCATTTTCTCTGGTAGGTGGTATTGTCGCTATGTACATGACCGGTACCTACCTAACGGTTGCGGCAGCCGTCGGCTTCATTGCCCTCTTTGGTATAGCCGTGCAGAACGGGGTCATCATGGTGACTTATATTAAACACCTGCGAGACCACCGATCACTAGAAGAAGCCATTATCGAAGGTGCCTATACCCGTCTGCGACCGGTTATGATTACAGCATTGGTCGCCAGCTTAGGCTTGTTCCCGCTCCTCTTTGCAACTGGCACTGGTGCTGAGGTACAAAGGCCTATGGCTACCGTTGTCGTAGGCGGTCTGGTGACATCGACGATTTTGACATTGATTGTGTTGCCGTGCATCTATCTGGTGTGGAACCAGTGGCGTGATCGCAAAAAACCACGGGTACAAGGTAATTCGCAGGCGGCTGAGTAGACAATGATAAACGGACAGTGAAACTATAGGGGGATTATTCCCCCTATATAAAAAATGAGTTAAAATTAACAAACGGAGGCTGTTTATGAAAAAATATAAAGCATTAATTGGTAGCTTAACCATTGCCTTAGCGATGACGTTGGTTGCGGGATGCGGCTCTAATGATAAGCCGGCAGCCACTCAACAGACGCCTGCTGCGCAACAGCCAGCAGCCCAGCAACATTCAGGCCATGATATGAGTAACATGAAAATGCCTAAGGAAGATCCCATGCCAATGATGAAAGATATGGACAAAGCGTTGCAGGACATGGTTAAACAAGTGAAGGCCGGACAGACAATGGATGCGCAGAAAAGCGCTGCACAACTGGTAAGTACTACTGATAAGATTATGCCGCACATGATGGATGATGGCTTAAAGAATACATTGCGTAAAGCAGCTGTGGACATTAAAGATAGTGTAAACTCCGGCAAAACTGATCCAAGTGCTTTAGAAGGTAAAGTTAAAGCTATGCAGGAAATTATGAAGCAAACTACCACGCATCTGCAGAGCATGAGTCATTAATGACTCGGAAAGGAGGAGCGGTCATGGTTAGATGGATACTGATCGCCGTACTGACTGGCACGCTGCTAAGCGGAGTGTCAGCAGCTGAGGCCGCTCCGGCTTCCGGGTATAACCAATTTATGCAGTCGCTGGACGCAGTCCTCACTGGTGCCGTGATGCCGGTTGCTGATGAACCGCTGCCATCCGTTCGTTCCTTTAGCCTGAATGGACAGGCTGCGCAAATCGTGACAAGTGCCCGAAATTTGTTGGGACAGCCTGTTGTGTGGGGAGGAGCTTCTTTAGCCCAGGGTTTTGACTGCTCCGGCTTGGTGCAGTATGTATATAGGCAAAACGGCATTATTTTGCCGCGTACGGCTGACTTGCAGTTTCTTGTCGGGCGAACAGTATCGCCGGTAGCTCTGCAACCGGGCGACCTGGTATACTTTACCACCTATGAACCGGGCGCATCTCATGTAGGCATTTATATCGGCAATAATAAGTTTATCCATACATCCTTTTCGCAGGGTATTGTGGCTATTGCAGATATGAATGATGCTTATTTTGTTAAACGGTATTACGGGGCAAAGCGAGTATTGTGATTTGCAAAATGGTATGATAAAAAATATATTTTATGGAGGTTTTAGTATGAAGAAGAAATTAGCAATGTTAGTAGTTGGCGGGCTTGTAAGTGCTTCTGTATTGGGATTTGGTGTTAGTCCTAGCATAGCTAGTGCGGCTGAGAAAGTACCTCAGCCTTGTACTATGCAGGCAAATCAAACAGGGGCTATGATGGGAACCATGGATCCTAAGGCTATGGCTGAAATGATGAAAACTCCGGAGATGCAAAAACAGTGCATCGAAATGATGAAAAACCCGGAGATGCAAAAGGCCATGAAAGATGTCATGAAAACACCCGAAATGCAAAGTGTTATGAAACAAATGCTCCAACAGGATATGAGCTTTCATCAAATGATGTCTGATCTAGTTAATTCTGTGGATATGACCAGCGATCATAGCAACTCTACTCAAGCTGAACAACCTTCGGGTAATCCATCTGACGGCCACAGCGGTCATCATGGTTAATGTTGAGCTACGACAATAAATAGCGTTGCGCAAGCAGCCTTCCGACTCAAGGAGGGCTGTTTGTTTTTTGAAAAAACATAATTTCTTCATAGTGTGTTCACAGGTTCTTCAAAATTGCATGATAAGATTAGGATAATACATAGTACTTGGTGAGGAGGAAACATAGTGGAACCAAATAAACAAGAACTGCCTGAATCAGAAATTACAGAAGCATATTCACCATGGCAAAAAGCGGTTCTCCAATTGTTTAAGTTGGGGGCATGGACAACGACAGTAATGGCGATGGTTTACGCCATGCGTTCCTAACGACGAAAGGAGGGAAAACTTGTACCCTATTTTATTTAGTATTTACGGTTTTGAGATTCGTGCATGGGGTCTTATGGTGGCTTTTGGAGTGCTGGCAGGTTTATGGCTAGCGACACGACTGGCAAAAAACAATGAATTTACCGAGGATATTTTGCAAGAGTATGTGTTGTGTGGCTTTTTCGTCGGAATCATAGGAGCACGGCTATGGGAGGTCGCATTTTCCTGGCAACAATACGTGCTCAATCCTTGGCACGCCTTGATGTTTTGGGAAGGAGGCTTGTCCATTCAAGGTGCCGTTTTGGCCAATGTCTTGCTAGCTTTGTGGTATTTTCCCCATAAAGGATTGTCGTTCAGGCGTTTTGTTGATATCGGCGCTCCTTCGCTGATTTTAGGCCAAGCTATTGGACGTATTGGATGCCTGTTAAACGGAGATGCGTATGGTAAACCTACAGATGCCTGGTATGGGGTAGTCTATCAATCAGGGACTCCGGCGTTTAGTGCCTGGGGTAGTGTGCCATTAGTGCCAGCCGAATTAATGGAGGCTGGTTTGGATATGCTGATTCTCGGGATATTATTATATTTATATCCCCGCAAGAAATTTGACGGTCAGGTGGCGCTCGCTTATTTTGTACTTTATTCGCTGGCGCGGTTTGGATTAGAGTTTTTGCGCACAGACAGTCTCCTGGTTGGTGGATTCAAAGCCGCGCAGCTAACCGCTTTACTTACTGCTTTCGTAGCCAGTTTACTCTGGGGTTGGTGGGCAAGACAGAATAAGGTGGCTGAAATTAAAAAATAAGCTATCAGCAATATAGCAATAGATAGATGAAAGGATGTAGGTAACGATGGCACATTACGGTTTGTGGCCGTTAGTGATTATCAACTCACTAATTATTATCATATTCGCGTTTAGTTTTTCGCGTCCGCGTTCCTTGAAAGATTGGCGTACCTTCGGAACTTTCTCGGCTTTCGTGGTTGCGCTATTCACGGAGATGTATGGCTTTCCGTTGACAATATATTTATTATCTGGTTGGCTTGGCAGTCATTACCCGGCGCTAGATATCTTTTCTCACGATAACGGACATCTTTGGTATACGCTGCTTGGATTTACCGGTGATCCGCATAATAATCCAATCCACGGAGTTAGTGAATTCCTGATTACAGGTGGGCTTATGTTTTTAGGATTTACCTGGATGTTTTTATATCGAGCTCAGCGAAAGGGCGTAGTTGCAACCAGCGGACCATATGCCTACGTCCGCCATCCACAGTATATAGCCTTTATCGCTGTTATGACGGGTTTCTTAATTCAGTGGCCAACACTACTTACCGTGCTGATGTATCCGGTACTGGTTCGCATGTACGTATGGTTGGCGCGTAAAGAAGAAAAAGAAGCATTGGAGCAATTTGGCGAGGAATATGCTAGTTATGCAGCGGTCACTCCTGGCTTTATTCCATTTAGCAGTTCCGGGATGAAACTTCTTAAATGATATTTTGCTTAGCATTAGGGTATTTACCCAAAGCTAATTAAAAAGTGAGAATGTTTTAATGCCAACAAAATACTACAATTTCTTCACTCTTTCTTCAAAACTTCTTCATAATTATGGTGTATACTGAAACCATAAATTAAGTTCAAACAACCCCCTTTAGTCAGAAATACAGAGGCGGTTAGTAAGAATACATCATGGAGGAATTACTATGAATAAGACACTGTGGATTGTTTTGGCGTTCGTAGCAGTAATAGCAGTAAGTATTTTTTCTGGATACAACAACTTAGTTAGTATGAACGAGAATGTAAATGGTAAGTGGAGTCAGATCGAAAATCAGCTTCAGCGCCGAGCTGACTTGATCCCTAACCTGGTCAATACGGTAAAGGGTTACGCAAGCCATGAGCAGCAAGCCATACAAGCAGTAGCCGATGCACGCGCTAAACTGGGCGGCGCCCAAGGGCCGGTAGCCAAGGCAGAGGCTAATAACGAATTAAGTTCGGCCTTAAGCCGACTGTTAGTAATATCGGAAAACTACCCTAACTTAAAAGCAGATAAAAACTTTCGAGCCCTAATGGATGAACTTTCGGGCACGGAAAACCGCCTAGCAGTTGCCCGTAAAGATTATAACGAAAGCGTTCAAGCCTATAACACGGCCATTCGCTCGCTGCCAGCGAGCATCATTGCCGGTCCGATGGGATTTACCTCTAAAGAGTATTTCAAAGCCGATGAGGCTTCAAAACAAGTGCCGCAGGTGAAGTTTTAGACTTCACTCGTGGAAAAAGATAGGCCCGGCAATTGCCGGGCCTATAACTTTACTACTGTGCGATTACTATTTTAAGGATACTATGCAATCTTTATGAACCTTTGCGCTCTTATTATCGAATATCATGTTTATACAAATGCAATTCACATAAGTTTTTCACAGGTTTTTCAAAAGTTCTTCATATTAGATATGTATACTGGTGTTAACCAGGCTAAACTTGGGAAAATACTAAACTATATTATGCGTTACCGTATATGAACCCCAAGGATAATTCCGCAAATGAGGAGGTATATAATGGTGCAAAATTCGGTGTTACTAGTAGATGATGATGATAAACTGCTAAAATTACTAAAAATATATTTTGAAAAAGATGGGTTTATTGTTTATACTGCGTCAGATGGGATTGAAGCATTAATGGCTGTGCGCGAACACAAGCCAGATATAATGGTGCTCGATTTAATGATGCCAGGCATCGATGGTTGGGAAGTGTGTAGGCGGCTTAGAAAAGATAATGACATTCCAATTATTATGCTTACAGCTCGGGATGAAGAGAGTGACCGGCTGGTGGGATTAGAAATAGGTGCCGATGACTATGTTACTAAACCCTTTAGTCCTAAAGAGGTCGTAGCCCGTGCTAAAGCTATACTCAGGCGAACTAATAGGGCTGTTTTACAAAAAGAGGCGATTAAAGTAGGGCGTCTTACAATTGATCTTGATTCGTATCAGATACGCAGAGACGGAGAGATTATGGAAGTTACTCCCACTGAATTTAAAATTGTGGAATTACTTGCAACAAGCCCCGGGAAGGTATACAGTCGTCTGCAAATAGCTGAGCAAATTCACGGTTATACCTTTGAAGGGTACGAGCGGACAATTGATGCTCATATAAAAAACATACGCCGCAAACTGGAGGTCAATCCGAAAGAGCCAGAGTACATTCTTACCGTATATGGAATGGGCTATAAAATAGCCGGGGTGAACAAGGATGAATAGTATTGTTTATCGCATTACTGGCCTTATGTTCGGATTTGTAGCTTTTACTGTATTACTTCTTATCTATCTTGCGGACTACCAGATGAATCAGCTCTTTCGAGAATATTTGCTAATCATGAATCGTGGCGGAATGATGCATCATATGGGGCAACCTGAATTGACATTCTTAGCCTCTGTTCATAAGTCGCTAATATGGGTTGGAGCGATTCTCATTTTGCTTGGATTATTAGCAAGCTACTCACTTGGGCGAAGTATTGTTGTGCCATTACGTAAGATGAGCAATGCAGCTGAGGCCATTGAACAAGGAAATTTTGATCAGAGAGTACCGGTCATGTCTAAGGATGAGGTGGGGCGTTTAGCCGTAATATTTAATCGAATGGCAAACACACTCGAAAGCAACGCGAAATTGAGAAAGCAATTATTGGCTAATATTGCTCATGAGCTTAGGACGCCAATTGCTATTATCAAAGGACATCTGGAAGGCATGTTAGATGATGTTATAGATATGAATAAAGAAGAAGTTGCGTCAATACATGAGGAAACAATTAGGCTTAACCGTCTCATAACAGATCTAAAAGACCTATCATTGGCGGAGGTTGGCCAGCTTTCCCTTGAGAAGCAACCAACAAATATTAATCAATTAATTCGTCGAACGATTGGACTCATGAAAACGACAATTGAAGAAAAGAAAATGGCCGTAGAATTAAACCTAAATGATAAACTGCCTGAGATTGAGGTTGATCCAGATCGTATAAATCAGGTGTTTAGCAACATCTTTCTCAATGCTCTACGATATACACCAGATAAAGGTAAGATTTTAGTAACAACAAAGCTTGAAAAAAAGGATGGTCAGCGATATCTTCAAATTGTAGTCAGTGATAACGGGCCGGGTATTGCACCAGACGATATACCGCATGTTTTTGATCATTTTTACCGGGGAGAAAAATCTCGTGACCGAAAAAGCGGAGGGACAGGATTGGGCCTTGCGATTGTAAAACAATTGGTGGAATTTCACGGCGGTAAAGTGCTGATCGATAGTAGCCTAAATATGGGAACAACATTTTTGGTTTATTTACCATACGTTTCAAAGTAGACTCGTGCAACAGGTCTTTTTTATAAAACCATTTCCTCTTCATAAGTTCTTCATAATGACTTGATATAATAGGAACGAAAGGCATGAAGCTTATATGTATTCGAGGAGGCTATTCGTGAAGAAAGCAAAAGTAGTATTAGGTGGTATCGCACTATTATTATCCATGTCACTAGCTGCAGGTTGTGGCACCAGCCAACCAACTGCCCAACCGGCAAAACAAGCGGATCAACAGCCCGTCGGACAACAACATTCGGGACATAATATGCAAACCCACTCGATGCCAGCTGGTGATCCGATGCCGATTTTAGCTGAAATGGAAAAACAGGTTGCTGATGTTGCAGCTAAACAAAAAGCTAATCAGGTAGCTGATGCGCAGAAAGTTTCCGCACAGCTTGTTCAAACCGCCGATAAATTAGCACAGCATATTATGGATGAGGGACTTAGAAATAAGACTCGCCAAAGTGCTTCTGCTATTAAAGAGGCTGTTCATGCGGCAAAAGTTGATCAGACTGGTCTTGATGCTAAGATAAAAGAACTGCAAGATTTATTGCCTAAAGTTAAAACCGATCTAAGCAGTCATAGCCATTAAAAAAATCCTACAGATATAATGTAGACCTCTACTTGCGTAGAGGTCTTACATTTGAAATTCGCACAAAATCTTCATGAAATATTCATAAGTTCTTCATATTTGTATGGTTAAATTAAAGTAAATAAAGGGAGTTAAACAAAGCCCTAGATACTACATAGTAAAGAGGAGATAGATAATATGAACAAGAAATTATCTAAAATAGTTGCAGGATTGATGTTGTGGGCCTTCATTGCAGCGGCAGGTTTAGTATCACCGATTGCAATGGCAGAGGAAAATAATACCCAACAAAGCGAGCAACAAGTGCAGCCACCAGCCGATAACGGTCAAGCAAATCAACATAGCGGTCACCACGGATAGTAAAAAAAGCGAATCTTGAAGATTCGCTTTTTTGTTGCTGTGATGAATTCTTCATAAGATATTCATATTGATTTGCTACAATATACCTAGGCAGTAATTTTGAACCAAAAAAATAGGAGGAATTCAACAATGAATATGTCTGGAATTTCAGCAGGTAGTTCAGCAGGTAGTTCAGCAGGTAGTATGGCGGGTATGTCTGGTTGCAGTGGCTCACATCAACATGGTAATACTGGTAAGGCTGCAGCACAGCAGGATACTAATAGTGCCAGCAAGACGACTAGTGTAGATCCAAAGCTAGGCAACACTATCGACATTTCAGCATAAGGCACCGAAAAACTCCATAAAAACTTCACTTACTATTCATAAGATATTCATTTTTGTTTGTTATACTTAATAACAGAACCAAACCAAAAGACAATCAAGGAGGGCCTACTAATGATGATGAATGGAATGGGCGGTATGCATCAAGGCATGAATATGAGTATGAATGGTATGAACCAAGGCATGAACATGGGTATGAACGGTATGAACCAAGGCATGAATATGGGTATGAATGGTATGAATCAAGGTATGAATATGGGTATGAACGGTATGCAAGGTGTAGATGCATATAACCAAATGGGTAATATGACTATGAATGGGCATGCTGGAATTGCCAATATGGCAAGTATGCCTGGTATGATGCCAGGTTCGGGTTTTGAGTCAATTCTCAGTAATTTCGCCAGCATTGCAATTACCTTGTTGTTTTGGGTACTCTTGATTGGTGGCACCGTGTTCTTGGCCAGAGGACTTTGGGAATTATTCAAGCCGAAAAATCCAGTCGAGGCGGCACAAGTTGTAGTAACTAAATAAGTATAAGTTGTTGAATGACGTATAAAAGTAGGTAAAAGGGCTGACTCGAATAATGATATGCTCCCTTTAAAGTAGACAGATGAAATAACAAAACATCTGAACACTTTGAAGGGGGCATTTTCGTGCCGCAAAAAGGGCGCTTGTCGGTAGAAGACAAAGTAAGGATTGTTAGGGAGTACCTTTCGGGAGCGAGGGGTCCGAACGAATTCAGGCAAAAGTATGGGGTACGCAAACAAACATTGTACGAGTGGGTTAGACTGTACAAGACGCGCGGAGCAGATGGATTAGCACCCACGGCAGAAAACCGCCATTACACATCCGAAACTAAACGTAAGGCAGTTGTGGAATACCTGTCAGGCGGTGGTTCACAGCGCGATATCTGCTTAAAATATGACATCAGCAATAGGCAGATGTTACAGAAATGGATAAAACGGTATAATAGCCATAGAGATTTTATGCAACCGAACAGCGGAGGTAAAATTTATATGGTAAAAGGCCGCCAAGACTACTCTAAAAGAACGAGTCGACATCGTCAGCTACTGCATTGCCAACAGCAAAGACTACGGTAAGGCAATTGAACGGTATGGTGTGTCTTATCAACAAATCTACGGATGGGTCCGGAAATATGAGAAAGACGGTGCCGAAGGTCTTTCCGACCGCCGCGGTAAAGGAAAAGACCAAGCTTCGATGAGCGAGATTGAGAAACTACGAGCTCAGTTGAAACTCAAAGAAGCGGAGAATCGGAGGCTTCAAATGGAGAACGACCTGCTAAAAAAATTGGAGGAGGTAGAAAGGAGGCAAGGTATAGACTAAGCAAGGTACGGCTTGAATCCAAATACATAGCCATTAAAGAACTCAACGAAGAAAAGCAATACTCGGTCAGCACCCAGTGCGCCATAGTGAGACTTAACCGTTCCTCTTATTACAAATGGCTAGCCTTTTGGGGAACCCTGAAAGCGGAAATGTACTATCTTTACAGATTCTTCGACTATGACAGCCTGAAAGCTGCCATCGATGACTATATAGACTTCTACAACAACGCGAGATTTCAAGAACGCCTGAAAGGTTTGGCACCGTTGGAGCATCGTACAATGCTACTGGCCACCGCGTGATCTAAAAAAAATGGATACCTATCGGCATCCATCTTCTTAACAATTTTTCTTTTTTAGTTGTCTACTTGACAGGGGGCAGTTCATAAGGTTTGAGTTAGCCCTTTTATACTATCAAAGGAAATATAAAACTAAGCTAGTTCTGCTTACTTATTTATTTACAAAGCATTTGGAGATACTACTTATATGCACTCTGGAGGTAATGTAGATGACAATATCTGATAGTCAGACTGAAACAATCCGAAGGCGTTATAATCGAACGGCCTTGTTTTACGACTGGATGGATAAAATGATCTCTGTTAAACTACGCCAAAAAGCTATTCAACAGGCGGAGGGTAAGGTGCTTGAAATTGGTGTAGGTACTGGTGCAAACTTAGAATATTACTTGCCAGGCTGTCAGGTGACAGGCATTGATTTTAGTCCAGGTATGTTGGAGAAAGCTATGCAGAAGCAATTTAAGGCAAAGGTACCTGTTACACTCTTAGAGATGGATGCACAAAATATGAGCTTTCCTGATAACACCTTCGACACAGTAATTTCGACCTGCGTCTTCTGCTCAGTTCCTGATCCTGTTCAAGGTTTGAAAGAAGCCAAACGAGTATGTAAGCCCAATGGAAGGATAATTTTGCTTGAGCATGTGCGCAGTGAGAATCCGATATTAGGGCTATTAATGGATATCTTAAATCCATTAGCGCTACATATAATTGGTTCCAATATTAACCGGGATACAGTTATGAATATACATACTGCAGGGATAAAACCTCTGGAGATGGAAGAGTATTCAGGAAAGATAATTAAGCTTATTATTGCATCGCCCAATGAATGACATCCGGCTTGATCTGACTTTACGATTTTAGCTAGATTAATATTTCCGTGATTGTACCTGGAAAATATCCAGGTACTTATTATTCATCAGATATTCACATAATTTTCATTAAGAATTCATATTGAGTTGCTATAATGCAACTAAGTGGTAAATAATTTCGAAGGAGGGGAATTTAAAAAATCATTCACCTCAACGATGCCAACTGAGTAGCATGGCATTAACCAAATGTTGATGTTCGTGATTAGCAGTATGACAGGCATCTAGAATAATATTTATAAGTGGAGGAAAAGTTTATGTATTATGGTTATAACTATGTTTCGGGAGGCAGCTATTTAGGAAGCTTGGCATCCACTTTGGCATCATTTCTTTTCTGGGCACTTGTGATAGTAGGTTTCGCCTATCTGATTAGGTGGTCTTGGGATTTAGCAGGACAAAAGTTTGGACAACAAAAGCCTGCAGTAGATTCATTTGAAATCATTAAGCAGCGTTATGCGAGAGGCGAAATTAGCCGTGAAGAATACCTTTCTTTGAAAGAAGATTTGAGCGCACTGTAAACAAGAATAGACAAAGGCACAAACAGCGTCGTAAATAACGGCGCTGTTTGTTTTTACCTTTTCACTTAAAGAGTCAAAGCGATATTATCCGAAAAGCGGCTGAAGGTATCGATAGAGAGATAGAAAAACTTTTAAAGTCGAAGTTTATCCCGTCTTTTTCTGTTTTCGTGGAGTTACTTATTATGACATACTAAAAAAAGTGCATAACATAAAAGAAATGTTCTCATATTAACCTTGAAACCATGAGTTGGAGTTGATGTGATGAGGTTCCTGTTAGCTGTACTTGTTATTGTTTTAATTGTAGGTGCGGTAGCCTATGGAGCACAAATGATGGGCATCCAGATACCGTATGTATCTCAATTCTTTGCTAATATGTCACCGGGTGGCGGGCATGCTGGTCATCAGATGCCGGGCATGCAAGGTGGCAATCAAATGCCTTCTAGTCCATTTAACCAGTTAGCCACTCAAAACAAAGATAGGTTGGTGCAGGCTACTACTATACTCAATCAAGCAATGGAGCTGATAACGAACGACCCCTATTCTCAGATCACGCAGTCCAGCCCCCCAAGTACTGGAGCTGTTAGTAACAATAATGCAGGTGCTATAACAATACCGCCGCGCGACGGTGTAACGATTAATATTAATCCAGGTCAACGCCGGGATTTTCCACCTAATACAGGCAATATAGTGTACGACCAGACAAAATTAGAGCAATTACACACGGGAATATTTAAGTACTCTCAAGCATTAATGCTACTCAATGAACTTAATAACGACTTAACAGACCAGAGTGTTATGCCTGAAGCTAATCCTCCTACGGGAGATACTTACGTGATCAGATATAACTTGACTCAGCAAAATAGAGCTAAGCTGGTTCAGGCCGGACGATTTCTACAAGAATCAATTGCAATGGCAAATGTTAACCCATATGCCCCTACTGATGGATATGTTTACAATACCCAAAAGATGCAGCAACTGCATCAAGGGATTTATGAACTAGGGCGCAGTGCGCTAATGCTGAGCCGTCTCAGTGAAGACTTAAACCAGCAAATGATTCAGATTTCAAATGAGGCTCGGATGGCTAGAGTACAAATGTCAGGCTCTATGATCGGGATGAACAATATGGCAGGGATGAGTTCCACGGCAGGTATGAATATGGCAAATATGCAGCATGGATCCATGTCGGGCGATAGTATGTGGATATTTAATTTAGCGATAATTATTATTGCGTTTGGTATAGTGCTAGGGGTCTTGATACTCATTAAACGACTTATAAATGAAGTGAGGGCCTCTCAGTAACTATTTACCATAATTAAAACAGAAAGGAAGGGACAGTATGGGTGATACGACAAAAGGGGATCCGATTTTAAGAGTAGTCCTCATTGTCTTTGTGGGACTATTGGTATTCGGTTTCTTGTTTGGAGGGAATTTCGGTGGAACCGGTAACATGGCCGGCGGTGGCGGTCATCATGGTATGGCTGCTTCTGGCGGCTACAGTGGAGGAATGTTCTTCGGTGGGTTAATTCCTGGGCTCATCGGGTTCCTTATGCATCTTTTAGTCCTGGTGTTGGTCTTTGCGCTGATTGCCGGTCTGATTATGGGCATTCGAAAGTTCATCAACCAACCGAATGGTTTCATTCAATCGTCTAAGGCTTTGGAATATGTCAATCAAGATCCTGTGCTTAGAACCATGGCGATAGTTCTCGCCGCAGTTTTTGGCTTATACTTTATTTCGGCGCTGTTTAACAGCATACAGTTTGGTGGATATGGCGCATCGCCGCAGTTTATGCTGTTTATGCTTATCGGGTTTCTCGTAAAGTTATTGATGTTAGCGCTTGTTATCACACTAACGGTTGCCTTAGTTCAGTATTTGAAAGCTCAGTTTGATGGCGAACAGGGCCAGCAATCAAATGGTGCTAGTACACTTCAGGTTGAACCTGCACAGCTGTCTTCTCCGCCAGTTATTAATTCTAACGGTTATAAGCCAGGAGATAAACGCGAAGGGAAATAGTTGTTGCTGTGAAACTTAGACTGGATTTTGTACTCCACTGGCTGTTAACCATTATTTTTTCTGTACTTGCCATCAGTGGGTTAGCCATGGTCGGAGCTAGGTTTGGCTGGGTACTTGGCTATGATATTGCTACAGCTGATTTGGTGCATAGGGTTCTTGCTGTTCCTTATGTAATAATAGCCTTCATAGTCATTGGTCAGGAGCTTGCCAGGGTACTAACAGGCGAAAGTCAAGGGGATTTAGGCTGGGGAATATTTGGTAGGCAAGGGTATGGGCTATTTACCATGCTTACCATGTTAATGTTTATTGTAACTGGCATTATCCTGTGGAAAAGCCACCACAGCAATATGGCTGCTCTTTCATTTTCGATGTTTGTGCACGAAAAGCTGACTTACATTGTAATGGCAAGCCTAGTATGGCATATGTACCAGAAGGCCTATGCTTTTTTATGGACGCAACAGCAGGTAGCGGGTAATCTCATGACTCAGCGATGGTTTAAAGTAGCTATATGGTTTGTTGCCTCTAGTTTTTTCTTTGCCGTAGCGGTCATAATGATTTCTATTGGAGGGCCTGATCCGAGCAAACAGCAGGTTGAGGCCTTTATGTCAGGAATGATGAAGGCTATGATGAATTCATTAATGGGTATAGCGGCGATGGATTCCGGCACTGAGAACCAAGCGGTGGCGCTGTCTGTCCCCTTATTTACAGACTTACTCTTGTTTGCGCTAATTCTGGCAGCTTACTTGGTATGGAGGAATGCGAAACCTAATGAACCAAGCTAAACTTCATTTTTGGCAACTATCCTTTATCTTTTTAGTGGTTGCTGTCTTGGCGCTTTTCCAGGTATGGTCAAATAATCAAGCCGAGAGTAGTGACATGATGACTCAGATGATGGGGCAAAGTATGGGTGACATGATGCGCATGATGCACGCCTCTAATATCACGTTATCAGATCTCTTGACTTGGAAGCAGGAAATGGCCCAAACGATGAATATGAACATGCATGATCAGGGCGGATATTTAAGGTGGCTGCATGATTTTACGACCAGCATCATCTTTTTTTTAACACCGTTTATCTTAGCTGGCACACTATTACTGTTGATTGTTTGGCATTTGAGTTGAGGTGAATGTATTTGAGTAGTCTCGGATTCCTTGGACCCATGTACATGTTTTTTCTCATAGCTTTGCTGGTGGTGGCGCTCGGCGCGGGTGCCAACTATTTGGCACATAGTGCTGTGAACGCTTTTGGCAAGCAAGATACAGTAACTTCCAAGCAAAATAACACTACAACATCTAAGGGAGGATATAAATTAATGGAAAATAATCCGTGGCTCAGATATGCGTTGTATTCTTTTTTGGGGATCTTATTATTAATGGCGGTGGTCGGTCTATTAACGCCGAATCAACCTTCTATGTACGGTCGTGGTCAGATGATGCCAGGTATGAATGCTGGCTTTGCTGGCGGCGGCATGCAAATGCCTATGGGCAACGCATCCTTCAATGGTGGAATGATGGTGCCCGTAATAATGGTTCCAGTTAATATGCCTATGGGAATGCAAGGCGGTAATATGGGTATGCAGGGTCAAATGCCTATGGGAATGCAAGGCGGTAATATGGGTATGCAGGGTCAAATGCCTATGGGAATGCAAGGCGGTAATATGGGCATGCAAGGTCAAATGCCTATGGGAATGCAAGGTGGTAATATGGGTATGATGGGTATGCCGATGGGGAATATGCAAAGTGGCGGCGGCATGGGCATGATGATGCCGATGGGGAATATGCAAAGTGGCGGCGGTATGGGTATGATGATGCCGATGGGTAACATGCAGCAAGGTGGCGGCATGGGCATGAATATGTCTGGCGGCTCGTCCGGTGGTATGTCAGGTGGATCGTCAGGCGGTTCTTCAGGCGGCGGTATGGGTATGATGTAACATGAGTAAACTGCTTATTACAGTTTGTATAATTAGTATAATGCTAATTGCCGGTTGCGGACAAAAAAGCCAGCCGCCAGCAACGCCGCCCGCTCAGCAAGGCGGTGGCCAACAGGCTCAGCATAATATGGCAAATATGGAAGATCCTAAGCCGATTATTGCGCAAATGAATCAAGCAGTGGATGAGGTGGCCAGTAAGTCGCAAACTAATAAATTGACGGAGGCCAGGACGTCGACGGGTAACTTAGTTACACTTAATAATCGTCTGTCACCTCATATTTCCGATACTGCTTTTAGAGATCAGCTAAGCCAAACAATTACTGCCTTAAATACTGAAGTGAACAAACCAACTCCAGATAAGGCCACTGTTGACAAGCAGGTGGAAAATGTCAGAAAACTTATGGCAGAAGTTCCTAATAAGATTATGGCTCATTGATGTTAAAAAACCTTTGCGATGTACGCAAAGGTTTTTCATTGTAAGAAAACTTCACAGGATTTTCATTTGAGATTCATAAGATATTCATTTGGATTTGCTATACTTAAGACAAATCAGAACCAACTGATTAACCCAAGATAAGGAGGACTCTAAAAATGATGATGAATCAAGGAATGCACATGGGAATGAATCAAGGCACGAACATGGGGATGATGCCTCAAGGTAATATGACAAATATGGCAAGCATGCCGGGAATGATGCCTGGATCAGGTTTAGAAGGTTTTCTAGGCAGTATACTTAGTACAGGAATCACGCTATTATTGTTAGCAGTATTAGTTGCAGGGACAGTGTTTTTGGCGAGAGCACTGTGGGAAACGTTTAAAGCAAAACAGAATACAACACAGTCTCCACAAACTGTTGTATTAGCTAAGCAAGTGGAAGTGCTAGATAATTAAATATAGGGTAAAGCACAGTCAGCTCAACTTGAGCTGGCTGTTTTTTATCCATATTATTAGAGCAGTTTTACTATTTTACATTAGAGTGCATGAGTGGGGAACAGTTAATCGACAAATATTATTATGAAAGATATGGGCATACTAAACTACTAGTACCATTTATTGGAGGGAATCTGATGGATTGGCAGTTATTCTGGGAAGGTGGTAAAGATCTTTCCATTTTAATGTTAATGAGCCGTGCGGTTGTTTTGTATATTGCTTTAATAATCGCCACTCGTCTAATGGGTTACCGGCAGGTGGGCATTTTATCTGGACACAACTATCTTGTCGCAGCTGGTATTGTGAGTTTGGCTGCCGTGCGCATGGTTAATCCCCAGTCATCATTAACAACAGGACTAATGATTATCTTTGCTTTTGCTGGTGTGAATGTATTTCTTTCTTATCTTGATATTAAATGGCCACGAAAAATTGACCAGACAGCCAGTGTCCTGATGGAAGGTGGACAGCTTATTAAGTCAAGTCTAATGGACTGTCACATTACAATTGATAATTTGTTGGGGCAGCTTCGCCTAAAAGGGATTCATAGTCTTTCTGAACTGGATTCTGTTATTTTGGAGCCATATGGAAAAATAAGTATCAGCAAGAAACCATCTTCGATGCCGGTGACTAAAAAGGATATGCAGATAACTTCTATGCCAGCAGGCCTATCGACAATCCTGATTTACGATGGAGTCATTCAAGAAGAAAATATTAGGAAATTAGGGTTTGACCGACAGTGGTTGTCCACGAAGCTGCTTGAAAACAGGATCAACGACCATCACAAGGTATTCCTTGCAATGATTGAGGCAAATGGAACCCTATATATTAGTAATAAAGAAGGGATAGCGTGAATATACTTTCCGAGGTTTTGGGGGCAGCAGAACACATTAGCACCACTACATTTTTCTTGAGGACTTTAGTTGTAGGTATTCTATTGTACCTAGAGGGTCGATTTTTACCTCACCGATCAGGGGGGCAGTTCGCAGGATATGATTTTACTTTTTTCTGGATGATGGGGGGGATAACCGCAGGACCTTTGTTTGAACCCAAAATTAGTGTGGTTAATACAGTCGCTATTATTGTGGTTTTGTATCTCTTGCATTATCTAATTTCCTATGCGATTGTGAAAAATAGAGCCTTTGCTAAACTGCTTGTCGGCGAGGCCGTACCATTAATTTCTGCAGGAAAGGTGCTGCGTCACAATTTAAAGAAAAATCTATTGCCGTTAGAACTACTACTGTCTGAATTACGGACGGTTGATGCGCCTAATTTAAACGAAATTGAGGCAGCTGCTTTTGAGACTAACGGTCATATTAGTGTATTAAAAAAGGCCGACCATAGCCCGGTTACCGTGCAAGATTTAAACATTGCCACAAGTGGTGGAGGTTTTCCGGTGCTTTTAATCAATGATGGAAAGGTTGTTACTACTAATTTATATAAGACTGGCCATGATGAAAAGTGGCTTCATAACCAACTGCAACAAAAAGGAATAGATAATGCTAATGCAGTTTATGTAGCAATGATTGACTCTACCGGCACGCTATACTGTTCGTGTAAAGATAATAGTAACATTCAATCCGGTTGACAATATGTTAATGTAAAGCAGAGGGTAGCCTCTGTTTTGTTTTTTCCTAATCACTGTTAGATCATAGTAGTCGCGTATGCGAAATTATGTGCATAAAATATGGTAAATGGTATAAGGAGAGTGACAACATGGTCACGAGTCCTGACCTCTTTGATTTACCGTATGAATTAAGACAAGGAGTAAAGTATTTTGAGCTAGTGGCTGAGCCAGTTGAGAGGGAACTGTTACCCGGCCTTTTTATTCGTGGTTGGGGATATAATGGCAGTATTCCGGGGCCTACTATCAAGGTGTATCAAGGGGATTACGTTAATATAAGGGTGTACAATTCATTGCCTGAAGCCACAAGTGTTCATTGGCATGGCTTGGATGTGCCAAATAACATGGATGGGGCGCCGGATGTAGAGCCAACACCCAAGATTAAATCAGGGTGTTATTTTGATTATCACTTTGAGATAATTAACCCGCCGGGCACCCATATGTACCATACTCATTTTAATGTTGCCAAGCAGGAGATGATGGGGCTAGCCGGTGGCCTGATAATTTTAGATCCAAATGATTATGTTGATCGTGACTATTTTATTATGCTGCAAGAATTTGCGGTTAAAGGCTTGCAGATGGGCGTACTCAAGTCTGGGAGTTATGAGGTCGATCCCCTGAACGATGATCTTCAGTTTTTCACTATAAACGGGCGGTGTTTTCCGTTCACATCTCCTTTGCCTGTTAACTACGGCGATGTTACTAGAATTAGGCTGGCTAATCCGGCCATGAAGGAACACCCCATTCATTTACATGGTCATCAGTTTGTTGTTGTAGCAACTGATGGGAATGAGATAAGTCCGTGCGCACGCATGCGGAAAAATACTATACCTGTTGCATCAGGAGAAACGTGGGATTTTGAGTTTTACGCTAACAATCCAGGGTGTTGGCCACTTCACTGCCATATTCCCCATCATTCGGCTAATAACATGACCAAAGAAATGGGAGGTATGTTTACTGTTGTCAAGTATAAGTAGTAGCCAACATAATAGCGGCGGCTTACTAATTTAATTATAATATCAGGGACATTGCTAAAGAACTACTTCTCGTTTTATAAATATAATCATTTTTGTTTAACGGTGAATGTTATAGATGGTACGGCTTTGCTAAGGATTGTTATGGTGACTAAAACATAAATTAGTCAAGCTGCCCGATTACTGTGCACTTAGATCGTAAAGAGGTTAACCGCAGGGTGGCTTCTTTATGATTTTTATGTTTCATAGTAATGCTAAGAATTCTTTTTTTTAGTCATTTAAAATTCATAACTTTTTCATATTTTTATGATAAACTTTACATAAGCTTGTCTAGAAGCGGTGATATCGACATTCAGAAAGGGGAATGCATCTATGGTACCCAAGAAAACGATTGCAATAGGTGTTATCGCAGTAACTGCGGCCATTGCTTTGTCTTTTAACTCTTTTTCAGGACAGGCATCAAGTATCAAACTGGACATGAAGGAAGTTAACTGGGAAATAAAACCGGGTTTAACTACTAAGGTATGGAGTTATGGCGGGACAGTGCCAGGGACACCTATTATTATTAAGAAAGGTGAAACAGTAAATGTTACTGGAGTCAATAATCTGCCTTCGGCAACTACTATACACTGGCATGGCCTTGTAATTCCTAATGATCAAGATGGGCCGGGAAAGACTATAAAACCAGGTGAGAAGTACTCATATTCCTTTAAGGTGAACGAAAGTGGAACCTATTGGTATCATTCACATTATCGCCCTGTTTTAGATCAGGTTGATAATGGTCTATACGCCCCAATTATCGTTAAGGCACCGGAAGATGAAAAATATAGCGGGGATCATATTTATATTATTGATGATTGGTATCTTGATTCCAACGGAAACCGCCTGAGTGGAACGGCCAGAGGCGAAATGGAACGATTCGGGAATATTGAGACAGTCAACGGCAAGTCTGGTTCGGCTATTGAACCACTAGCAGTCAAGAAAGGCCAACTTCATAAACTGCGTTTCATTAACGCCTCAACTGCTGCTGTCCATACAATAAAGATATCAGGCCATCGTTTCCGCGTGACTCATACCGACGGTCATGCTTTGCCTTCACCATACGAATCAGACGTACTAACCTTATCACCAGGTGAACGTATCGATGCAGAAGTCGCAGCAATTGGTGATGTTGGTCAAGTTTATGCTATAGAGAGCGACCGCCCTGAACTCGGTCTCATAATTCCCATAAAGTATCAAGATGGACAGGTTAATCTTGTTGCTTCTCCTTTCGTTCCTCCTCAGGCAAAAGGGTTTGCGGGGATTGAGAGTCGCACTCCTGACTTTACGCTTGATCTAAACTCCGTTATGGAAATGCCTTCTCATAATAATATGGCTCCGGCTTCTCCGGCGGTTGGGCATGCTAGCCATGGTAATTCGACTCCTCCTGCTGCTCCTATTAACAGTCATGGCGGTCATGGTGCACCGGCTCAGGCTGTAACTAGTGAGATGCAGATGCAAGGCAGTATGCGCTGGACTATTAATGGGCAATCGTACCCTAATGTTCCGCCATTGGAAGTTAAGCTTGGACAAATTGTTAAGGTGCGGATTGTTAATAACGATATAAGCACTGCGGAGAAGATGGATCATCCTATCCATATCCATGGTACTGAGTTCCAGATTGTTTCTCAAAACGGAAAAGCACCAGCAAGAGAAACATGGAAAGATACCATCAACGTGCCAGCGGGTGAGTATGTAGATATTGCCTTTACTATGACTAACCCTGGTACTTGGATGCTCCATTGCCACATTCTTGATCACGAGGATGGTGGTATGATGACCACGGTAGTCGCAAAATAATTAATTGAATTTGACGGGATATTCAGTTTTAAATAAGCCGAATATCCCGTTAATTTTTCGTTGACAACATTGTAGGCGTCAATTTATAAAACAACTTAAACTCCATAGAATGGTATTTTGATGGACATTCTAACATTGATTTATCGTTGCATTGGTGTATGGTTTGTTTACATTAGAAATAGTCAGCTTAGCTGGCTGTTTTATTTTTCAAGGTTTTAAGAGACTTAATATAGGGTATTATCGTAACTTCAGTCTTAAGTTCCTGATTGATTTGCAACATATGTATAAAATTCTTCGCAAAGTAGAACTGGTAAAATAACACAAGTTTTTCATGATTTATTCATCAGATATTCATATTCGTTAGATATGATAGTGGTAAAGATATCAAGGAGGTAGTAATGAAAATGAAAAAGACAATTATAACCGCATCTTTATTGATGAGCATGATGGTAGCAGGCGTGGCATCAGCTAATGAGTTTCTCCCGGAAACAAACAAAATAAAATCAGAGATTGAAACAGTCATGGTTAATCAAAGTTCTAAAAATGGTCCACAGTTTGTTGTGATTGACCATAATCCTACTGGATATAACAAACAGGTAGTAGGCGGCCATACCATCGAGGGGTGGGTCAAAGATGGTGTGGTTAATACAGTAATTGACGGAGTCACTACCAAGTCTTATCGCATCAATAAGGATATTGAAACAGTCATGGTTAATCAAAACTCTAAAAATGGTCCACAGTTTGTTGTGACTGACCATAATCCAACTCGATATAATAAACAGGTAGTTGACGGCCGCACCATTGAGGGCTGGATCAAAGACGGTGTAGTGTACACGGCAGTTGACGGAGCTAAGACGAAAGCATATCGCATCAATAAGGATCTCGAAACGGTCATAGTAAGGCAAGGCGGCAGTAAAAATGGTACCCAGTATGCCGTAATTGACCATAATCCTACTCGCTATAGCAAACAGGTAGTAGGTGCCCATGTGATTGAAGGATGGATCAAAGACGGTGTAGTATACACGGCAGTTGACGGCGTTATTGTAAAAAAGGGAACAAATTCAGTCAATTAAAAGGGCAAATGGAAGAGTGAATTGCTCGGAACGCAAACAGGACAAACGTGTTACACGTTTGTCCTGTTTTAACAGTATTAGGTTGAAAAAATAAAAAATTACGAAAGAAAATTACAGTCAGTCTCTGTGATAAACGGCAATAAGAATAGCGTGGGAAAATATCATATGGGTAATCGAAACAATTTTTGTGTTTAGTTAATAGAATTCTGAAATCTCATAATATCTTCACACTGTATTCATAAATAATTCACATTTGGTTTGTATAATAAATCTAAGTAAAAACAACAGAACGGAAGTGAACAATATGAATAAACAGCAAGAAGGAATTGTTTTGGCTGTTAACGGGAAGATGGCTAAAGTTAAAGCTAGCCGACATAGCGACTGCGAAAACTGTGGCTCATGTCCGGGCAATACGGCCATTGTTGTTGAAGCGCTAAATTCGGTTGATGCTAAACCCGGTCAGCGAGTTGCTATTGAGATTCGTGAGGTGAATATGCTAAAGGCAGCGTTTATTGTCTACATGGCTCCACTTCTTGCAGCGTTTGCTGGGGCACTAGCTGGAACGTATGCATCCTCTTATATTGGAATGAATAGCTTGATAGCTTCTATTGTAGGCGGTGTTGTCTTTTTTACGCTGGCAGTGTGGTATGTAAAACATTTTGACCATATGGCACGTAATGATGAGAGGATGAGACCCGTGGTTGCTTCTATATTGTCTAAATAATACTTTAGTTTTCCCTTGCCTTTAAAAGTAAGAGGATACTAAGAAAAATTGATCGAAACATAAGGTATTATGACAGTTTGAAAGAGCAGAATAGGGGAGGGGATTCTAAAAGATGCAATGGTTTCGAAATTTACCCATAGCACGGAAGATACTTGGTTTAGTACTTATAATGGTGGTGTTCACCGGTAGTATAGGCTTCGTGGGCTATAAATCGACCGATCATATTAAAAAGTCGCAAGACGAAATGTATGCCCGAAATTTATTGCCAATTAAATGGGTAAATGCTGCTCGCAGCCAGTCACAAGCTGCACTCGGGACTACGAAAGAAATTCTTCTGGCTCATTCGGATAAAGGTAAAGAAAATAAGCTGCTTACAGAAGCCAAGACTCGCATGGAGGATGTTGAACAGCTATTGAAACAATATGAGACGGTAGTTCAAGGTGAAGAAAAAGAAAAACTAATGCAAGTTGAAAAGATGTTCAGCAGCTATCATCAAGAACGGCATAAGGCGATAGAATTAGCGTTAGCGGGGAAGAAGGAGGAAGCCTATGCCTATTTTGAGAAAAATGCCGCTGGCCATGTCGAGCATGCTAACAGTATGCTCGAGGAAATGGCTGATAACGAAGCGAAACAAGCTGCTGCTAGGGCAGAGCATAGCTCCAAAGAGGCTTCAGAGTCAATAACTTGGATTATCATCCTAACTGGTATTGCTATGCTGGTATCACTTGCCCTTGGACGGTATATTGCCCACCAAATGATTATCAAGCAATTGAAAAGAATGGTTGATATAGCAGAAGAAATGGCCCAGGGCGATTTCACTGGTAAGACCGATATTCCCCTTTATCAGGATGAGATCGGGCAACTTGGCAAGGCCTTTATAATAATGTCAGATAATCTACGTACACTGGTGTCGCAAGTGAGGAATTCCGTTGAGCAGGTTGCAACTGCGTCAGCGGTTCTAACTGAAGGTGCTGATCAATCAGCTCAAGCATCAACCCAAGTTGCTGCGTCAGTAATGCAAGTTGCCCAAGGAGCTCAAGAGCAGTCTGGGGCCGTTAATGAGACATCGGGTATAGTAGATAAGATTTCAGATAATATTCATCACGTAGCTAAAAACGCGGAAATGGTGGTTAAGTTTGCTAGTCAAGGAGCAGAGACTGCTCAGGATGGTAATAAGGCTGTTTTAGCCGCTGTTCAACAGATGGGAAGTATTGAAAGAACAGTAGCAAACTTGGCGGCGTTAATATCTAAACTTGGTTTAAGATCAAATGAAATCGGCCAGATCGTTGATACCATTGCCGGAATTGCCAATCAAACCAATCTTCTAGCACTAAACGCAGCTATTGAGGCTGCCAGAGCAGGAGAAAACGGGCGAGGGTTCTCTGTAGTTGCCGAAGAAGTACGCAAGTTAGCCGAACAGTCACAAGAGGCAGCTAAGCAAATAGCAGAGCTAATTAATGAAATTCAGGGAGATACCACAAGAGCGGTTGTTGCTATGGAATCAGGCACTAAGGAAGTTAAGGCAGGTAATGAAGTAGTGAATACTGCCGGACAAGCTTTTGAACAAATTAGAGAACTTGTTGAGCAGGTATCAGGCCAAGTTTCTGATATCTCAGCCTCAATTAATGAAGTAGCAAGCGGCAGCAGTCAGATAGTTTGTTCCATCCAAAATATCGAGCAGATTAGTAAGAATACAGCTGCAGAGTCGCAAACTATTTCGGCGGCCACCGAAGAGCAATCAGCCTCAATGGAAGAAATGGCTGCATCCAGCCAGCATTTAGCTCACATGGCCCAACAACTAGAAGCGGCTGTACAAAAATTTAAAATATAGTTAGCTGGCGTCCTTTTGCGGTGCCAGCCTTTATAAAGTGGGAGGGATATTTATGTCACAAAGCTCAGTGTTAGTTGTTGATGATGACGAAAAGTTGGTTGAGTTACTTCAGATATATTTTCAAAGAGATGGATTTTTAGTATACACTGCCAATGATGGTCTGACTGCTTTGCAAATAGCACAGGACAAACAACCTGATATTTTGGTACTTGACTTAATGCTTCCTGGAATGGATGGCCGGGATATTTGTAGAACGCTTCGACGGGATAGCGAGGTGCCTATCTTAATGTTAACTGCCCGGGATGAAGAGAGCGACAGATTAGTTGGGCTCGAGATTGGTGCCGACGATTATGTGACAAAGCCCTTTAGCCCTAAAGAAGTGGTGGCTCGTGTTAAAGCGATACTCCGCAGAACCAAAGGAATGAAAGTGAAAACAGAACCATTACAAATGGGAGATGTCGTTATTAACACTGAACAGTATCAAGTAACAAAGGGTGGCCAGCCTGTTGAAATCACGCCGACTGAGTTTAAGATATTAGAACTACTAGCTGCAAATCCGGGGCGAGTTTTCAGCCGGTTACAAATTGTAGAACAAACGCAAGGTTATTCATTTGAAGGCTATGAACGTACAATTGATGCGCATGTAAAAAACTTGCGACGAAAGATTGAAGATAATCCTAAAGAGCCAGTATTCATACAAACTGTTTATGGTGTAGGTTATCGGATGGTAGGGAGTCAGAATGAATAGTATCATCTATCGGATTACCGGATTGATGTTTTTAGCAGTTGCTATAACCGTCTTTTTACTGGTCTATTTGGCTAATTCGCAAATGACTGATCTTTTCCAAGAGTATGTTACCGTTCAGCAAATGGAAGTGCGTCACAGTATGATTACACACATGAGTCCGAACAACCAAGGACAAGTTGGCATGATGGGGATATCCGAACAAAATTTTTTATCATCGGTACATCAATCGCTCATTTGGGTTGGCGTAGTCATATTGGCTGTAGGATTGGGTGCCAGCTATGTTTTGGCTCGAAGTATTACTACGCCGCTTAGAAAACTTAGTGCGGCTGCCATAGAGATAGAGCGGGGAAACTTTGCCCAGAAGGTTTCTGTCAATTCAAAAGATGAAGTTGGGAATTTAGCTTTAATATTTAACCGGATGGCGGAAACGCTTGATAGTAACAATAAACTTCGACAACAATTCCTTGCTAATATAGCTCATGAACTACGTACCCCCTTGGCTATTATCCAAGGTCACTTGGAAGGGATGATTGATGGCGTTATTGAAGCTAACCCTAAAAAACTAACATCCCTCCATGAAGAGGCTGTTCGTTTATCACGTCTTATCAAGGATTTAAAGGACTTGTCATTAGCCGAGGTACGGCAACTATCGTTAGAGATCAGCGATGTTAATATTAACCATACCGTTGAGCAGGCTTTGTATATGTTGAACCCGCTTGCAAACGAGAAAAAAATTACTGTTACGAAAAGATTGGCACCTGATTTGCCAACGGTTTCAGCTGATGCCGATAGAATTAATCAGATATTTTATAACCTTATTACTAACGCTATTCGTTATACTCCAGACGGCGGTCATGTAACTGTTTCTACAGAACTAGCTCTGTATGAAGAAAAAGAGTGGGTAAAGGTTACTGTTGTTGATAACGGCCCGGGTATTAGTGCGGATGATCTCCCCTTCGTTTTTGATCATTTTTATCGAGGAGATAAATCGCGGGATAGAAAAAGCGGGGGTACAGGACTTGGTCTAGCAATTGTTAAACAACTCGTCGAGATTCACGGTGGGAAGACACAAGTTGAAAGCGAAATTGGCAAAGGGAGTTCTTTTTACGTCTTCTTGCCTGTAAAGTTCATAAAAATGCCATAATTTCTTCATAATATCTTCAAATTTATCTTGTATTATATATTTATAGGACAGAGGAAAACTGATGTGGAGTGATGCTAGATGATGTGGATTTTGTTTTTTATGAATTTGTTTGTGATAATTTATATTATCCATATAATTGCAAAACTAAAGGCTCAAAAAGAGTAGAAACAGTAGCCCAGATGGTTTTCAAAACTATTTGGTTTATATAGATTTCTCCCTCCCCCACATTATAGAACCCTAGCTTCGGCTAGGGTTCGTTGATTTTAAAGTGCAGTATTTACGGTATATATTTTAACTGCTAAAATATCATACCTTATTCATAATTACTTCATAACATTTTCACAAAGCTTTGTTAAAATAAGGGCAAATGGAAGGCTTTAGGCGTGCAGCCACAATGAAATATCTAGGATTCAATTAAGTTTTGAATAGACGATTGGAGGAAGATGAATATGAAATGCTGCAAACAATCCCAGAATAGTTTGGAAAATAACGAAAATCAAGGTCAGCAACATAATTGTGGCGGTGGCTTTAAACATATGGTAATGATGTTACTATGTTGTCTTGCACCGCTTGGTCTGGTTCTGCTTTTGCGACAAAGTGGTTATGATGGTGAGGCGAACTATTTAGTGCTATTGTTATGTCCATTAATGCATTTATTTATGATGCGAGGGATGGGACATAACCATAATGAGGGATCAACAAAAAATAATTCTACGAAATAATTATGGTTTGATAATGAGTGACAACGGATGGAACAGATAATAACTCAGAGACTATCTGTATAATACGTGGGAAAATTTAAAAAAACAAGCTATACTCAGGAGCTGAAAGTTTAGCAGGAAATAACACCCCCAAGGAGAAAATATTGTAAGATTAAGGATAATTTGGTTGCATTGGGGGAAAAGATATTAAAATTGTTGAAGGGCATGACTCCATTTATTGCGAATTTGATAAGTCAAAGAAAGAAAAATTCTTTTTGAAATTCTTACCTAAGCTTAATAGTAAAATAGAATTAGGTAACCTTTCTTTTTTACCACCTAATGCAACTAAAGTAGAAAGACTCCTTCCTAGTCACATGCAAGTGCATTGCGTTGAGAAATTACGCGAATTCATATATGCTGGGTCTCAATATTATTATTTAACGGTTTTAATTAAGCAGTTTATCATTAACGGATATAGCAACCGCAATCCTTTGGCTCCGGAATATATAATAAAAACGAGAAATAATAATCTTTTGGAAAGCAAGTTAATAGCTAATGCTAACCCACTAATAGCCGTATTAATCGGGATTAGTGGAACAGGTAAATCCGTAGCTGTTGAAAGAATATTAACAACATATTGTACCCAAGTTATAGAACATGCTAAATTCGAAAAAAGTTATTTGCTAATGGATCAGTTAGTATGGCTAAAAATAGATTTCCCATGTCAACCAACAATGCGCAGTTTTTGTCTTTGTATTTTAGATAAGATAGACCAAATACTCGGGACCGATTATTTTTCGCTATTTAGCTACCAAAAGCAAAAAGAGGAAGAACGTATAGAACAGGTTGCTAAAATACTATGGCTTCATGGAGTCGGATTGTTTATTGTTGATGAATTTCAAGGTATTACAAAAGCAAATGGGATGGAGAAGCGGTTAATACTTGATTTTTTAGAAAAGATCAATATTGTAGTAGGAATACCAACATTACTAATAGGAACTCCGTCGGCATTATCAGTTCTTCCGGACGTATTTCTATCTACCATTGTAAGATGGAGTAAATTTAGTTTTAATGAGGAATGGAATAGTCTGGTGCATGAATTACTTAAATATCAATGGACGTTGCATGAAGTGGAAAATTTTTCAGATATATCGCGAGAACTATTTGAGGTTTCTTTAGGTATAACAGATATTGCTATTAAGTTGTATATAGCAGCGCAACAATATTGTATTAATAGAGATATTGCCCGGGTGACTCCGGAAATTATTACGCTGGTAAATAGAGAAAAATATAAATTAGTGCAACCGATGCTTCATGTTTTACGAGAAGAAGATACGAAGAATTTATTACAATACTCTGCTATCGTTTCAAAATAAACTCTTCTAAAAAAGGTGCATATTATGATAAAGTATTTCCCCAGACCTTATCCAGATGAACTTTTATATAGTGTTATTGCAAGATTTCAGAGGCATTTTGGTAACTCGCAAAGTGAACTCATTCGATCTTTATGGGGAAAAACTAAATATCCTTTTAGAGGGTATCAAGTTAATCGCTTGCAAAAGCTGTTGGATAATACATTATTGGGACAGTGTTATAGTGCGAAACAATTAGCTTTTCAACACACTCTTTGGCCATTTTTTTCAGCCTTTTCTGGAAGAGACGTTCAAAATACGATGTTTCATAATATGATAGTGGATGTTGCAAAGAATACTACCGGTTTTATAGGAAGCCACCTAAGTAATATAGGTAGAAAAAAGAGTCTTCAATTTTGTCCTGAATGCATGAAGGCGGATATTGAAAGTTATGGAGAGCCATACTGGCATAGAATTCACCAAGCTCCAGGGGTTTTAATTTGCCCTTGGCATGAAATAGTATTAAGAAATACATGTCCTATGTGTGGCATTCCAATTTTATCACAAGGAATGCAGTATGCTTGCCTAGATGCCTGCTGTGTTAATGGACATGACTTATCCTTATCTGAACCCAAAGTGAATAATATAGCGAAAAAAACTTTAGAGCATTTAATTAGTTATGCTCATGAAGTATATAAATTGTTGCTTACTGACTGTTGTTATGAACCACAAGCAATTAGCCAGCGATATATTATAAAGTTACGTGAGTTAGGATTTGTGGGATTAAAGGGGCACCTAATCAACCCGGGCAATTTTACTGCTTCTTTTATAGAGTATTTTGGAAATGAATTTCTTAATCTGTTAGAATCGCATGTTGATACCAATATAACAAGTTGGCTGCGTATTATGATATGGCGAGATGGATATAAACGTTTATATCATCCACTTAGACATTTATTGCTTATAAAGTATTTATTTGGATCATTGGAAAGCTTCAATATTTCTGATACCGAATATCTTCCTTTTGGGAAAGGTCCATGGCCATGCTTAAATCCTGTAGCCTCTCATTATCGAATGCTAGTTATAAATGATTGTTACATATATCAAGGAAGCTTTAAAAAAACACACGGAATTTTTACATGCGAATGTGGTTATATATATTCTAGGGTGGGACCTGATAAAACTAACGATGATCGATATAGGGTTGGCAATGTAATTTCTTATGGCTCAGTTTGGGAAGATGCGTTAAATAATCTTGTGAATTCGGGAAAATTTACCATGAAAGAAATTGAATTAAAGATGAAAGTAAGTAGAATGACTCTTATTAAATATATAAACAAGCGCAAAAGAGAATAATTTAATAGTAACTTTAAGAATGAAGGGTTTGCCAACTTTATTTTTATTCTACAGAGGGTATCTGGAAATATAATACTCAAGGGGGCGCTACCTCAAGCGGTCAGTATTTACCCCTTTGGGCATAGTAAGTAATTTTCTTTATAGGGCTATTAACAAACCACTACTTAATGAAGTAGTGGTTTGTTAATTTATAACTTTATTTTACAAGATGGATAATAAAATTAAGTTTACGACTTTATTTATATTTATCCTTAAAACCAAGGGTTTAAACACATTGAAAGTTTACAACTTTATTTTTGTTGTACAGTTAATAACATTTTAAAATATATTTGGTCACGCTGAGTGTATGCCATTTGTAAAAAAAGCATTTTAGATTGCGCCCCCTCACTTTAAGAGGGGGTGAAACTTTCGCGAAACTTCGATTCCGCGTATTAGTATTCACTTCCTATCAAAACAATACGTCTAGGAGAGCATACTGTCGCCCGGGTAGTGAGGAACATGATTATAACTTAGATGAGTGGATCTGTAAGTTACGGATCTTTCCATCAATACCAATAGTTACAGTTCAAGCCCACTGACTTGGCGGGCTGTCGTGTTTGAATTGTATTGACCCTGTAGAACATAAGGATTCTTGGCAAACTTATGGTTAAAGTAACAGTTTGCCAACTTTATTTTTAAAGAATTCTTATAAGCAATAAATCATTTGCCAACTTTATTTTCTTATGCGCCGAAGTATCAGGATTTAACAGGGATGAAATTTGCCAACTTTATTTTTATTCTACAAACGCTTCTTTTGATAATAGGCTTTGAATACCGGATCATGAGTAGACGCAATGAGTGCGGCACGAAACAACGCCGTTCTAAGATAAGGTGAACCGCGCTTACTCATTTTGTTATTCGCACTTTGGTAATTGCCCGATTGGTGTATAGAAGCATCAATACCGGCGTAAGCAACAAGCTTAGAAGGATTGCTGAATCTTGAAATATCGCCAATCTCGCCGAGAATGGTTGCACCAATAACAGTACTAATACCCGGAATTGTGGTGATTGGCGAGTTGAGTTTTTCAAGCAACGTTTTGGTTTGCCGTTCTATTTCATTAACTTGTTCCTCAATGAAATTCATTTGCTCAATTAAAAGGCGAAGCTGCAGTGTCATGCTTTGCAGGCCGAAAGTGATACCGAAAGAAGTTTTAGCGACAGAAGAGATTTTGTGAATCTTTTTCGCAGCAAATTTTTTAAAAGTTATTTCTTTCAGCACGGATTCTAATTGCGCAGCCGTAATGAATTCAAACTCCGAAGGTGTACTGAGATGCAGGAGAATTTCCTTTGATGTTTTACCAAAGACATTGGAAAAAACAGCTTGGTATTCCGGAAATATTTGATCAAGGATACAAATCGTTTTTCTTTTGTGATCACCAATCGAACTGACAAGGTAATTTCGAAACCGAGACAAATTGCGTAGAGATAAGACATTCTCATTGACAAGAGATGTTTCGAGGAATTCACCATACCGAATAAAGTCAGCAATAAGAACCGAATCAATCACATCTGTTTTATGCTTTCTGATTTCAGTAGCGTTGCGCCAGCCGTCAGTTTGAATGGGATTGATGACATGAATCACGAATCCCTGTTCAACCAGGAACGAATAAAGAGCCAGCCAATAATGGCCGGTGGCCTCCATGCCAATTTCGAGTGCCGAAGAATAGGCGGAAATCTTTTCAAGTAAGGAGTTGGCCCCATCCGTGGAGTTAGAGAAAGAAAAAGCTTTAAAAACGACTTTGCCTTTTTCATCTAGAAGAGAAGCCACATGATTGTTTTTTCCAATATCAATACCAAGATAAAGCATACGATCACCTGGACAAAGAATTTTAGATAGGTTCCTCTACGCTGAAAAACGTTACCGCCTTATTGCAGATACGAAGTGCTTAAATAAAGCCAACATCCAACTTATTCGTAAACAGTTAATCAGTTAGAGGTGTCAGTCTTTCAAGTACGAGATTACATCTCAAGGAGAATACGACATCACTCTACCTAATGGATTAATTATACAGCGTTCTGGATAATTAATCTGTCAATAAAGGATTATAGGTTTCCTTTATTAACCTAAATACATTATATAAGGGGAAGTTTGATGATTGGAATAATTAAAACAATATTGTGTGAAAACGATTTTATCTTTGGACAAGCATTTACGATTGAGGCTTATGAGCAAAGCTTTGAAATTCAAAGCTTAATATCGAGGCAAAATCCAAGTCAAGTATTTTTGTTATTTCCGATATTGGAATCTAAATTACTGGAGATTAATTTATTAGATACTCTTCCAAATATCGCAGCTTCATTTAAGGAAACTACACAGTATGAGCCTGAAATGGAAAAGAACACCTCTTTGGTTATTTGCGTTAACAGAGATGTTGATTCTATAAAATTAGTAAGAGAAGCAATAGCAATAGAAGATAATCCATATTATTTTAAAAAGTATCTATTCGCTTATCATAATAGCGATGCTAAAAGTTTTGAACAATTAAAAAAAGAATATAACTGCGAAAATAATACAGAATTTATTCAAAAATATGTTATAAACTCAACGAATTTTACGGCATTCAAAGATAATCCGGCAAATGCTGAAACTTATAAAATGGTTTCAGATTTGTTAGTTAAGCTTCCAGTAATTTCGATTGCGTTTAGCAAAACTGAAAAAATATTATCTGTTCAAGATTTCTTTCAAGAAGAAGAAATCCAAAATCGTAAGGAAAAGTTGGACCGAGTCATTGATATTGTAAATGCCGACAGTAAAATCTCGAATGAGCAATTAGCTGAACAACTTATGCAATTATGGGATGAAGCTGAGTAATGTAGAGGGGGAGTGAATTTTGAAAAATATTAGACTAACTCGTTTATATTTAAAAAACTATAAACTATTTCAAGCTACAACGTTAGAATTTAGCGATGGGTTAAATATCTTTGATGGACCAAACGGCTATGGTAAAACAAGTATTTTTGACGCCATTGAATTTATTATTACAGGTACTATAAAACGTATTACTGAAAATTCATCAATAAATGGAGCGCTGAAATATGATGAGCTTTTTCTGGCAAATGATTCTTCAAAAGATGTAATTATAAAAGCGGAATTTACTATTAGTGATAAAACCAATTTGGAAAAAGATGAATCCAATTCGGAAAAAAAGGTAATAAT
The DNA here is from genome assembly GCF_900101845.1 of Sporomusa acidovorans. Taxonomy (GTDB): domain Bacteria; phylum Bacillota; class Negativicutes; order Sporomusales; family Sporomusaceae; genus Sporomusa; species Sporomusa acidovorans. Next base: position 158,699 of record NZ_FNAM01000003.1, read on the forward strand.
TGCAAAGAAAGTATTAGCTGTTGGACATGAATCTGGTACTACAAATTATAATCCCAAAAAGTTAACAGACATTACGAATACATATTTACTTACGGATTTTGATATTGAAGAGTTTAATTCTAGTCAAATTATATCTAAGTCTGATTTAGAGAATTTCCAAAAAGAAATATTTGGAGATACTTCTCAAAATTTATTTTTTATGTTGTACTATGTCAAACAGGAAGATCGGTTAGATTTTTTTAAGAATACTGAAAAAGATAGAGTAAAATCAATAGATTCTCTTTTCCAGATAAAACAGGAACAAGAAAAATTGAAAAATATAAATGATGGAAAAAAGAATTTAAAAAATGTTATAGATAATCTTGACAATGAGATAAAGAGACTATCAGAAAATTTATCTAAGGATTTGGGCAATACTGCTGGACATCAATGTGATTACATAAAGTTGCTAGTTAAAGATGTCCCCTGGGATTTAGAAACTATAGAAATAAATAATCAGAAAGATTTGGAAAGTATTTTGCAGCAACTAAGAGCAATAAAGTCAATTGTAACTAATATTAAATTTTATAAAGAAGATATTAAAAACATTGCGTGCCAGAAGTTTCTAGACTTGAATGAAAATGTAAGGCATGCAGATTTACGAGCTTTCTGTTTATACAATGAGATAGCTGGTAATATGCCAATATATATAACAAAACAGAAAAATATGAAACTGCTTCAAGAACAAAAGCAGCTAGCTAATGAAGGAAAATTCAACGATGTAGATTTTGTAAAATTGTTTGAGATGTTACAGATTGATGATTCAGATAATATTATTCTGCATATAACACAATTAATTAAGGATTATAAAGAGAATAAGAATTCATCTGTAAGTGCACAGCAAACTCTTTCTGATATTATTAGGATTCGGCAACAGTTAATAGATAAATTTAAAACTGAAGAAGCTTTTTCATCTAATGGTGAATGCCCATATTGTGGCTTTGATTGGAAAGATGCAGAAGTTTTTGCTAAAAATGTTGAAATAACATCAGAAAGATTGTCGAAACTGGTCAACGGTTCAGAAAAGAGATGCCTGGATATCTTGGCAGAATTGAAAGATTTATTTGAAAAGCAGCTTTCTAATGCGTTGCAAAAAGAACTGGATACATTCAACTCAAATATATTGTTAGTTGAATTTAATCAAATTCATAATACAAGTAATTTACAAAAATATGAAAACGTGAAAAATTTATTAGAAAAAATTGGACTGGATACTACTTCTTATAAATTTAACGCCGATAACGCTAAAGAAGTTTATGAACGCATAGAAAAAGGCATAGGTAATAAGATTGTTTTATTACCAACAGAATATATTAATGAGAAGGAGACGCATAAATATTCGCAATTTGTTGAGTTGTTTTTTGATTCAATAAAGAATATTGAAGAAACTTTACCATTGAATATTGATAAAAAAATATCATACATACATTATAAATTTATCATTTCACAAAACGATTTGATGACAAAAATAAAAAAACTCACTGATTTTAAAAATCGTTTAGCAAGTGAGGTACATAAGGATTTAGATAATTATTTAAAGTTCTGGAAAAAATGCATATCAAAAGTAAGCGTCAAGCCGAGCCGCACATGTACAATCAAGACTTCCGATGCGAAAATAGATTCTGAGAGAATCAAATGGACACATATAGATTCTTAAAGAATCCCGGAAGATCGAAGGAGGTCTAGGTACTTGGTTCAAAAGCTTACGCACGAAGTTCGGCTCCAGCATTGGAAGCAAATTGTCACCGACTGCCGCAGCAGCGGGCAGTCCATTAAAGATTGGTGCGAAAAACATGAAATTAATATAAAAACCTATTACCATTGGCAAAAACTAGTCTATGAAGCGACTTGCCAAACATTTTGCACTCAGCCAGAAAAAGCACCGGAGGTAATTGGGGCTCCGCAAATTCCTGTTTTTGCGGAAGTAACACAACCTTTACGTCCCAAAGAAGTCATTGCACTCACCATCGAAAAAAACGGGCTCTTTATTCACATTTATGAGGGCGCTGCCAGTCAGACGATTGCGTCTGCTCTTTCGGCTCTGCGGCATTTATGCTAGGTAATATTTCTCGAGCCGAACATATTTACATCGCCTGCGGTTATACTGATATGCGAAAGTCGATTGATGGATTGGTAGGCATTGTTGAGCAAAGTTTTCACCTTGATCCTTTTTCCAACAGTCTGTTTCTTTTCTGTGGCAGGCGACGTGATCGGATGAAAGCACTTTTCTGGGAAAATAACGGCTTTGTTCTCTTATATAAGCGTCTGGAAAACGCCAGCTTCCAATGGCCGAAAACGCAAAGTCAAGTAAAAGAGCTTAGCGCGCAACAGTTTCGCTGGCTGATGGAAGGGCTTACAACTGAGCAGCCCAAAGCGCATAAAAAAGTCGATCCTCTGCAGATGACATAAGCATTTTTGTTGGGAAATTGGAAAAAGTATAGTATACTAGCTTTATGGAAAAAAGAGCGGAATTACCTGAAACAACAAAAGACGAAATCATTATGGTTTCTCGTGCTGAATATGAATCTCTGCAGAGCGAAAATAAGGAATTGGCGAAAAAGGTCAATTGGCTTATGGAACAAATGCGTCTCACACGGCAAAAGCAATTTGGCGCATCCAGTGAAAAAAGTAAGTACGACTGCATGGATTTATTCAATGAAGCGGAAGTTCTGGCAGATGAAAAAGAGCCAGAACCAAAACTTGCTGAAGTACAAAGCCATTATCGCAAAGCGGCAAAACAACGCAAAGATCGTCTGCCAGCAGATTTGCCAGTAGAAGTGGTGGAACATTTCTTAGAAGAGGATTCCTGTCCTGCATGCCAGGGAAAACTTCATATCATGGGCAAAGAAATTCGCCGGGAACTCAAACTTATTCCGGCACAAGCTACAATCGTAGAACATGTTTACCATACCTATGCCTGCCGAAACTGCGAGATTAATGCCTGCGAAGTTCCCATTGTCAAAACTCCAATGGAAAAACCGGTTATTGCGGGGAGCTTTGCTTCCGCTGAAGCGGTAGCTCATATTATGACACAGAAATTTGCATGCGGTCTTCCATTATATCGGCAAGAACAAGAATGGCACCGGATGGGGATCTACCTTTCGCGGCAGACGATGTCCAATTGGCTGCTGCGATGTAGCGAAGATTGGCTAGAACCGATATATCAGATAATGCATAAAGCACTTTGCCAAGAAGAAATTCTTCACGCTGACGAAACGGTTCTGCAAGTATTGCATGAACCTGGAAAATCGGCGCAAAGCAAAAGCTATATGTGGGTATATCGAACAAGCGGTGATGCCAAAATGCCAATTGTTTTATTCGAGTACCAGCCTGACCGAAAGGCAAAACGGCCTATGGAATTTCTGACAGATTTCCAAGGATATTTGCATACCGATGGATATGCAGGATATCAAAGTCTACCGGAAAAAATCATCACCGTTGGCTGTTGGGCTCATGCGAGGCGTAAGTTTGATGAAGCCTTAAAGAGTCTGCCGGAAAAAGACCGGGAAGGGTCAGGTGCATTAAAGGGCAAACGGTATTGTGATGAATTGTTTGCTATTGAAAAAAAACTCCTAGATTATACGGCAAAAGAACGCCAACAAAAACGGCAGGAACTGGCAAAACCAGTGCTTGACGGATTTTTGTCATACCTTCATGCCGCCAAAATATCTACCAAGAGCGGATTTGGCCGTGCAGTTCAATATACACTGAACCAATGGAAATATCTCGAACGCTATCTTTTGGATGGTCGACTTGAAATTAGCAACAACCGTGCGGAACGAAGTGTAAAACCGTTCGTAATCGACAGGAAGAACTTCTTGTTTGCCAATACGCCGCGTGGAGCTAAAGCAAGTGCAATTATTTTCAGTTTGATTGAAACGGCAAAGGAAAATGACTTAAATCCATATGCCTATTTAACCCACATCTTTAAACAAGCACCGAATCTTGATATTCACAGTAACCCAGATGTCCTATCAAGGCTATTACCTTCTGCGGCTCCAGATTTCTGCAAAGTCCCCAAAGCTGCTACTGATTAATTTCGGTAGCGGTTTTTTTTGTGCCTTTTGACGCTTACTATCAAAATATCAAGCACAAATTATATCGAAAATTGAGATTCCTTTTTATATCTATAGTGCACGTATATTGCAATCATACCAAGGCGGTCAGGGAATTTTTATCCGTCAAGCGCATGCATCAAAAGGTGAAGTGGATTCTATTAGATTTACGACTCCTGGACAGCAGCATGATGTCTTATATACAATGAGCTCTGGCCAACTTTCTGGTGTTTTATTGAGCTTTTCTCTTGCTTTAAATAAAATTTTTGCCCAAGATGGTTTGAATACTATTTTTATAGATGATCCGGTGCAATGTATGGATGATCTAAATATAGTTTCATTTGTTGAACTTTTAAGAAGCGAATTTGAAGATTCTCAATTATTGATTTCTACACATGAAAAATCCTTTGCGAGTTATATCTCATATAAGTATAAGAAGCACGGATTAGAGAGAAAAAGCATTAATTTAAAAGATCAGGCTAATTAGTCTATTTCGCCGGAGGGTATAGTCGGTTAGAATTTCAGATAAAGCAGAGTTAATTAATGAGAATAATAAAATGGGTTAGCCATTTTGCGGTACCACGGAAAAGACTTGCATCATTTGAGCGATGCAAGTCTTTTTTACTTTTCGTCAGAAAGATGGTAACCGTCAAACAAGACAGTGGATAGAATCGAAGAATCATTCGTGAGATAATTGCTCTAAATCAAAAAATAGAGTTTTTCGAGTAACTTGAAAGTAAGCGTCAGACAAGAAGGTGGCTAGAAAAAAACAAAACCGGCAATCTCATTTGCCGGTTTTACTAAGAGAGCATCTTTTCTGAATGTTCAGTTGCCATGGGAGATAGTCGTCTAAACTCTCGGGATATTGCCGAAAAGGAACACCAGGCAAATCTCCTAAAATATACTCTAAATAATGATGAGGAGATAATCCATTGGCCTTAGCTGTCTCTACCAGACTGTAAATGGCAGCACTAGCGGCTGCTCCCTTGGGACTGCCGCTAAATAACCAGTTTTTCCTCCCAATCGTAAATGGCCGAATGCTGTTTTCCGCCAGGTTATTAGAAATAGAGCAGTTTCCGTCTTTCAAATAGTTCATTAAACCTTCTTTGTACTTTAAGGCATATAGCAAGGCTTCACTGGTTTTGCTTTTGGGAGGTATGGTTTGTTTCGAGGATTCTGCCCACGACCAAAAGGCCTCTAAGAAGGGCATTTGCTTCGTTAGACGCTCTTTGTAGCGCTCATCTGCCGGTAAGTCGCGCAGTATTTTTTCCATTTCAAATAACTGGTTGCAAAATTGAATTCCATTTGCAGCCAATGTCGCTTCTGGCGACTGTACATCTTTGGGCAGAGCATCCACGAACTTTCTTCGTACATGGGCCCAGCAATAGCACCGGGTCATCTTCTCGACTTTGTCATACCCGGCATACGCATCGGTATGCAAATATCCTTGAAATCCTTTAAGAAACTTTTTCGGGTAATTGCCGCCACGGCCGGGCTGATACTCGAAAAGTCGAATAGGATACTCTCCATACTGACCAGTGCTGTAGACCCACATGTACGACTCTGTCGTATTTTTCCTTCCTTCTTCCTGTAAGACCTGGATGGGCGTCTCGTCGACATGCAGATATTTTTCTTTTAACAGTTCCTGGTGCAGTCGTTCAACAACTGGTAGCAGCCAATCTCGTGCGGCCACCATCATCCAGTTAGACATGGTAGCCCGACTTAAATTTACACCCAGCATCTTCCACTCGGCTTCCTGTCGGTATAAGGGAATGGCGTTGACAAACTTTTGATGCATAATCCAAGCTAGCGTGGATGGTGAAGCTAAAGAATGCAGAATGACCGGATCAGGAACCTCGGCTTTTTCCATATATGGTCTGTCGCTTTTCCGACAAGTCCGGCATTCCAGCGTCTCACGGTAATAGTCGATAACCCGGACCTGAGCCGGAATAAATTCCAGTTCAGACCGGACGAACTCTTCACCGACAGCCACCAGTTCGGTGCCGCAGGTTTCACAGGAGCGTTCCTCGTCAACTAGGTGATAGACCTTTTTCACATGTTCCAGATGTTTGATTTGATCTTTACGTTGGCCTTTGTAGCGTTTCTTGGCGAACTTGTCCGCCTCCTGCTTAAGGTCAGGCTCAACTAATTTGAGATCAGCCTCAGTCTCTGCTTCGTTGAACACCGGTGGTAACTCATCAAAAAGAGACACCTGTCCCTCAGAAAGGGAAGATGTCTTCTCAGATCGCTTACCAAAGAGCTGTTTCGTCAAATAGGCCACTGTATCATGCAGCCGTTTGTTTTCTGCTTCCAGCTCTGTAATTCGTTTTTCAAAAGCTTCCATCCGATCTAGAAACGTCATCTGGCAATTCCTTTGTACGATCTTTTTGCTATATCCATTATACCACAAAAACCGTTAAAAACCCAGGAATTGTAAGGGTTGTGGATGTTTTTTTCTATCATACCCAGGCCGAAGTATCCAGCTTTTGTACTGCCTTTGGCGGATCGATGCACAGACCTTCTAACAGCCAACGAAGCTGCTGTGGAGTAATGGCCCGAACTGCCTCAGCGCTATGTGGCCACTGAAAGCGGCCCTTTTCCAGGCGTTTATACAGCAGGACAAAACCGTCACCCTCCCACAGGAGAGCTTTCATGCGATCGCGCCGGCGGCCGCAGAATAAGAACAGGCTATTTTGAAAAGGATTTAGAGCCCAGTGCTGTTTAATGAGCATAACCAGCCCATCAATGGATTTTCGCATATCCGTATAGCCACAGGCAATATAGATTTGATTAGCTTGGGTAATGTCACCGAGCATAAGCAAGGGCCTTAACCGTATGGGCAATTAGTTCTGGCGATGCATCATTATGAAGTTCTATGATAGCCGAGCCTAGGCGAAGAATGAGAGGGGCAGGCGATCCGGCAGTAGTCGGAGCAGCCTGATTTGCTTCAAGTAAAGAACCGGGCAGCGTAACCGGAACAATGCTTGACTCACTACTTCCACTCTTCGGCAAAAATTCACAGGCTGCCATACGCACACAGCGCAGCCAATAGTAGTATTGCTTGGGATTTATGTTATTTTCAGCACACCAGGTAGCCACCGTCTGGCCACTGCTACGGCACTGGCTGACAATCTCGATCCACTGTTTCAGCCGGTATTGCCGCTTTACTTTTTGGATATCCAACTCTAAACCTCCTTTGGGAGTTTTTCGACTTTACTTTAAAAACTCCATATAGTTTTTTAGAGTTATTATCCCACGGCTTGTTTTAAGTTTCTATCCACTCTCTTATTGGACGCTTACACTTGAAAAACTTCTAAGGAGGTTTAGAGTTGAATACTAGAGAAGTCACTCGTCAATATCGTTTAAATCAATGGATAGAAATTATTCAGGAATGCCGCAGTAGTGGGCAAACAATCTCCTCATGGTGTGCTGCTCATAATATAAAGCTCCAAAGTTATTATTATTGGTTAAAAATTGTGCGTACGGCTGCCTGTGAGTCTCTTCCGGTTGTCGGTGAGAATACTCAGTCAATTGTACCAGTGAAAATATCATCATCTATTACCGCAGGTAGTCCTACAGTGCAAGAATCATCTTCCCACATCACCCTGCAGATGGGCTCCGTTACGCTTGCACTTCATAACGGAGCATCCACAGCCTTAATTGAAAATACTTTGAAGGCACTTAGCCTTGTTCGGTGATATCTCAAAAGCCGAGCAGATCTATATTGCTTGCGGCTATACCGACATGCGCAAATCTATTGACGGACTCATGATGATTGTAAAGCATACTTTCCAGTTAAACCCGTTTCAAAGTAGCTTGTTTTTGTTCTGTGGACGGCGACGCGACCGAATGAAGGCACTCTTTTGGGAAGAAGATGGCTTTGTTTTATTGTATAAACGTCTTGAAAGCGGAACATTTCAATGGCCTAAAAGTGCTGAATCTGTCCGTACCATTACCGATCAGCAGCTTCGCTGGCTTTTGGAAGGACTTTGCGTTGACCAGCCTAAAGCGGTACAAAAGATGGATACAAGTTCTTGGATAAAATGATGAAAAACACCGTGAAGCCTTATAAAACGTGGCTTTTGCGGTGTTTTTATGGTATAATAGATACATAAAATAACATTTAAGGAATTTGTTATGACAGTATCTGAACGAATGGCTACTTTCGAAAAACGCATAACGGAATTAGAGCAAGAGAATAAGCGGCTTCATAATACAATTGAGTATCTGACTCGTAAGCTCTTTGGTAAAAGTTCTGAAAAAACAGCTGTTCTTTCCTTAGGACAGGTATCTCTTTTTGAAGAGGAAGAATCTTTTTTTGATGAAGCAGAAAGCAAGGCCAACCCTGAAGTAGGAGAACCAGATCTAAGCAAAGAAGCGGATAACTACCGAAAAAAACGGTTTAAAGGTCAGCGGAAAGAACTTTTAAAAGATCTTGAACATGTTAAAAAGGTTTACCGACTTGCCGAAGAAGACCGAACTTGTGACACCTGCGGGGATGGACTGGTATCGGTAGGGGAAGAATTTGTCCGCTCCGAGTTAGAATTCATTCCGGCTCAAGTCAGAGTGATTGACTATTATCGCGAAACCATGGAATGTCGTACTTGCCGAAAAAATGATAATCCGTATATGGAAAAATCGCCAATTCCCGATCCAGTCATTTTGCATTCTATGGCATCGCCCTCTACTATCGCCTGGGTCATGCATCAAAAGTTCGTCAATGCCATTCCTTTGTACCGTCAGGAAAAAGAATGGCAGATGCTTGGAGTGAGCTTAAGCCGAGCAACAATGTCAAACTGGATTTTAGCTGCTGCACGAGATTGGCTTATTCCTCTAGTGGATTTACTTCATCAACAGATACTGCAGGAGAATTACTTGCATGTCGACGAAACTACGGTTTCAGTCATGCAGGAAGAAGGCCGCAAAAATACCACAGACTCGTACATGTGGGTATACAGCACTGGTCAATATGCCAAGCATTCCATTCGGATATTTGAGTATCAGCCTGGCAGAGGCGGCAGTTATCCCAAGAAATTCCTCAAAGGATTTGAAGGATATTTACACACCGATGCCTACGCTGGATACAACAAAGTGCCGAAGATTACCCGTTGTTTATGCTGGGCGCATGTTCGCAGGAAATTTGTTGATATTCTTCCTAAGGATACAAAGGCTCCAGAAGCTGCTATGGCAAGCCAAGGTATTGCTTTTTGCAATCAATTATTTGCAATCGAAAAGTCTCTTCACAATGTTTCGATTGATGAGCGTAAAGAAAAGCGTCTGAAGCAGGAAATTCCTATTTTAGAGGCCTTTTGGGCATGGGCAGATTCTCTTCGGCGGCAAGTGCCGCCAAAGTCAGCAATCGGTGAAGCACTAAATTATGTACAGAATCAAAAAGATGGCCTGATGAATTATTTAAAAGATGGGCACTGCTCCATTTCCAACAATCTAGCGGAAAACAGCATACGTCCCTTTACCATTGGCCGCAAAAACTGGCTGTTTAGCGGTAGTCCTAAAGGAGCTGCTGCAAGCGCTGCCGTATACAGTCTAATCGAAACTGCAAAAGCCAACGGGCTAAACCCGTATAGCTATTTAGAATTCCTTCTCCAGGATTTACCCGGACTTCCGTTTAGGCAATATCCTGAAATTCTAGAAGATTATCTTCCTTGGAATTCGCAGATTCAAACAAGATGCAAAAAGAACAAAACTTGATGATTCCTAGTATACATCAGGTTTTGTTCTTTTTTATCCACTTTCTTGTTTGACGCTTACGAAAGATGCAGGAAATGGGTGCGTTATCCTCCGCTGCTTTTTATTAAGCTGAAGCGGAAAGGAGGGTGCGCATGAAAAGAGTGTCCCGTAGAAAATGCGTTCTGACGCTTCTCTTCTGGCTGGTGATGGCATTACCGTTTTTATTTCGTCAGCAGATGCCGGGGCTGTTTATTCGCAATGATACGGAATCGATGCCACTGGGCTTCTACGTCATCTTACCGGACCGGCCCGTAAAGACAGGAGATATCGTTGCTTTTACGCCGCCACAGGAGCTTTGGCAGCTGGCCAACGATCGCGGCTGGACAAAGGGGGAACGGTACTGGCTAAAGGAAGTGGCCGCAGTTGAAGGCGATACGTACACCATTACCGATACCGGAATTTACATTGACGGCCGGTATGCCGGCACGGTTGTCGCTGTAGATCGGCAGGAAAAGCCTTTACCGCAACTGCGTGGGACTTTCCAAGTAAAGCCAGGCTATTTTCTGCCGCTGGCAACATACCGGCCCAGTTCTTTTGACGGCCGCTATTTCGGAGAACTGCCGCTCACCGCAATCCATAAGCATGTGTATCCTCTTTTCACAATGAAACTTATGGAGGTGTTTTATTGATGAAGAGTAAAAGAGCATGCCGGGGGCAGGGAGGGCGCAGTTCATGAAAATTAAGGAGTTTTTTTCCGAACCGAAACAGTATTCCAACAGCTCAACGCCCAAAACCCCGTTTGATCAGGCCAAAGAGGAATGGGACAGGCGGGAAGGACACATTGTTATTCAAAATTATAACTTGCGCCGCCTGTTGCTGATGTCGTGGCTTGTGCTCTTGGTCATTTCAGCCGGTTTGGTTATTCAGTCGTTAAAATCCAGCGTAGTTCCGTATGTCGTTGAGGTGGACAGTACAACAGGCGTAGTGAAGAATGCCGGACTGGCCGAAGCGAAAGAATATACGCCGCAGGCAGCAGAAATGAAGTACTTTCTTTCACAGTTTATTCGAAATGTCCGCTCTCTCCCGCTTGATCCAGTCGTCTATAAGAAAAACATTGAATCGGCATACGGTTTTTTGACTAAGCAGGCGGCAAACAAAATGAACGTGCAGTTGCAAAACGAAAATCCGCTAGAGCATTTCGGGAAAGAAACCGTGCAAATTAAAATCGGAAGTATGCTGGAAATGAGCGATGGCAGCTCGTCCTATCAGATCCGTTGGACGGAAGACCATTATGATATTGCTTCAGGGAAAAAGACAAGTATTCCGATGAGCGGTATTTTTACGATCCGTTTGCAACCGCCGAAACAGCAAAAAGAACTGGAAATTAATCCTCTGGGCATTTTTATTGCTGACTTTAATTGGACCAAAGAAAGCGTGAAGGGAGAATAAGGAATGAAGCATAAAATCAGCCGGCTTATTTTGGTTTTTAGCTTGGTATTGTCCTTACAAAATGTGATGTCGCGTGCCCACGCGGCAACAATAGAAATTCCCCCGGCGCCTCCCCTGTTTTCGTATGGGGAGTTTTATGATGCCGCCGATACAAAGGACAAAACCAAAAAGATATTTTCCTATAATCCGGAAAGCGTCTACACCGTCTATTGCCGTCCCGGTTACCTGACGGATATTGATATTCACACCGGTGACAAGTTGATATACATTGCTGCAGGCGATACAGCGCAGTGGATGGTGGATTCCAATACGGCGCAAGACACGCCGCATATCTATGTCAAGCCGCTCGCAGCGGAGGCCAGGACCAATTTGATTGTCAATACGGACCGGCACCGGTATCATCTGCTGCTGGTAGCGACCGACTGGTATAACCCCATCATCACCTGGGAGTATAGCACAGAGGAAGAAATTGCCCGTTATGAAGCCGATAACCGTGCGCAAAAGAGACAACCGGTCATTCGAAATTTTACGTCGCATTATACGGTGCGGGCAGAAGATAAAGCGACGCCTGCATGGCTGCCGCGTGAAGTATGGGATGATGGCAAAAACACGTACATTCGTCTTGGTGATACCCGCAAAGGTCTTCCGATTCTGTTTGCAGTCAAAGAGAAAGGCCGGACTGCTCCGGTGCAATATAAGCACGAAAGTGACTACTTTGTTGTAAGCGGCGTTTTAGATCATGCGCGCCTTCAAAGCGCCCAAGGCGAAAAAGTGGAGATTGTACGGCAGAAAAACCAGGAAGGCGGTGCATCCTGATATGCTGGACCAACTACAGGAAGGAATAAAACAATTGCGAGCGCGGTTGAAACGGGAGACATCGACCGGGGCAGCAGCTACAAAAGAGGTGGAGGTAACCACAAAAGCGGAAACCACTCAAAGCCGTACCGTTAATAAAAAGAAAGTGTACCTTCTCTGCATTTTGCTGCTGGTTTCGTTTATTGGCTCTTTCTTTATTTTCTCCAAAGATGCTGCAAAACCCAAGAAGAGGACGATTGAAACCGCGGACACAAAGCTTGCCGCACCGCAATTGTCCGATGATTACGGTGATCTTTCGCGATTGGCGCAAAAAGATACAAAACCAAAAACAATCACCGGCAAAGAGACTGTTGTTGCCAACCGGCAGCAGCCGTCACCGGGCATAGAAAGGGAAGCGCAGGCGCGGACGGTATATCAGACTTACAATCCGGGAATTAAGCCGACTTTACCGGAGGAGATGCATTCTCCACGTGAAACGGAAAATCGGAATGCAGCGGAAAGAGCACAGGCTTTACAGGAAAAAATATGGAGTTCGGCGATTGCCTTTACTATCAAGAAAGATGGCCAGGATAGCAGTGCAGCCGCACAGAGTACGAATTCCTATCAAGCTGCCCGGGAGAATACACTTTCACCGGGAACTATGCTGCCGGCTATGCTGATCAGCGGCATTAATTCCGATAATGGCGGACAAGTCACGGCGCAGCTTACCGCTGATGTCTATGATTCCCTTTATGGCGATACGCTGCTCATTCCTATGGGAGCGCGGCTTGTCGGCACCTATGAAGGGGGAGCGAAGCTCGGCGAGTCCCGCGTGAATATCAAGTGGAGCCGTATCCTGTTTCCGAACGGCGATTCGTATCAAATGGGTGAAACCCTCGTAACGGCCGGGATGGACGGCTTTCCGGGAATTTTAGGAAAAGTGGATACGCATGGAGATCAGGTTGTTTCAGCCGGATTGGTCACAACAGCGCTTGGTGCTCTCGGTTCGATTGCCGCCGGTAATACATCGAGCGGGGATAGTTACAGCACTTCGAATATGGCCGCGCAAGGAGCTGCCACCAATTTGCTCAATACGGCAGGTAAGCTGATGGATCAAAAAATGAGCCGTATGCCAACGATTACCGTTGAACCCGGAACCACCTTTTTCTTGCGTGTCGCCGATATCTTGCCGCTTCGTCCGTACGAAGGCTAAGGATGGAAGATCAAAAGAATCGGCGTATCCTGGTTCTGTTGGGTACGGTTGGATTCGTTATGTTGATTGTTTGCTGGCTGACCACACAGTGGTTTGCCAGACGTTGCGACTATGATCCGCTGTTAGGCTGGGGATTTCTGCTTACCGATGGGACAAAGCTTTATCTTCCTTGGGATATTTTTATCTGGCGCTGGAAATTTTCAGCCGTGGTGCCGCATTTATCGGCACTGGCCGGTAAATATCTGCTGCTTGGCCTGTTGGGCGGAGTCGCCCTTAGTTTTTATATCGAAACAAAGCTCAGGCCGCTTGATTCTCACGGGAGCGCGGACTGGGCGGGCCGCAGCGCTATCAAAAAAAGCGGTTTATGTGTAAAAGAAGGCGTTGTGTTAGGCCGCAATCCATTTACAAAAAAATTCTTGTTTCACGATGGACCGGAGCATATTCTGCTGCTCGCGCCGACACGCAGCGGCAAGGGCGTCGGGGTTATTATCCCGACGTGCCTTGTTTGGAAGCACTCAATGTTGGTGACGGATGTTAAGGCAGAAAACTGGAATTTTTCTGCGCCCTATCGCCGGCAAGTGCTAAAGAACCGAGTGATTAAATTTGAGCCTGGCTGCATCGACGGTACGGGCGCCAGATGGAACCCGCTTGTGGAGATCCGCTACCGGACGGTGCGGGAATTCGGTGATGTGCAAATCATCGCCGATATGCTGGCTAATCCCGACGGCAAGGATATCAGCGGCGATGGAGCGCACTGGGTCATTACGGCCTCTTCCCTCATGCGCACCGTCATTATGCACCTTATGTACAAGAAGCACCAGGAAGGGAAACTGCCGCCAACGATGATGGAAGTTGCTACTTTTCTTTCCTTGCCGCACAAAGCCATCATTGCGGAAATGAAAGTCTACCCGCATATTACGCCGGAAGAATTTTTTAGCGAAACGAATATCCTTGATCAAATTTACAGCCTGCCGGATACACCATATGTTGACATTGGCAACTGGAAGAGAGATGTGGCGGACTGCTTAAAGGAACCTGAGGAAAAACGCGTCGTCGAAGCGCTGAAAACACTGCAAGACGTACGCGCCTATATGAAAGAACGTTATAGCGAAAATCCGGAGATTTTCACGCAGCTGCCTTATGCAGAGTTATTGGTGCATCCGAAGGTACTGGAAGGTGCACGGGAAATGGGGAACCGTGAAGAAAAGGAAGAGTCCAGCGTGTTATCCTCGGCGGTTAAAGCCTTTCTGCTGTACCGGAATCCCGTTATCGCCAAAAATACCGGGGCCAGTGACTTTAAAATTGCCGATTTGCTCCGGCCGGATTACCCGGTATCGGTTTTTCTTGTTACGGCTCCGGGCGATCTGGATACGATCAAACCGCTGTTTCGCTTATTTATGAACTTTGTCATTAAACGCAATGTAGAAAAAATGGATTTTGGCAGCAAGCAGAAACAACGTTGCCTGCTCCTGTTTGACGAATTTCCTCAGTTCGGGCGCATGGATTCGGTGGAATTGGGGCTTGCAGTCATGGCCGGCTACGGCTTGAAAGCACTACTGATAGCCCAGGACATTCATCAGTTGGATAAAACCTATACGAAGGACAATTCGATTATTGCGAATTGCCATGTGAGGGTCTTTTATACTCCAAACGAAGACGGAACGGCGGAAATGCTCAGTAAGTCCCTGGGGAAAAAGACAATCCGCGTGGATAGTAAAAATAGCGGACAGGGAATTGGCACGGCATCGTATACAACCTCAGAGACCGGACGCGATTTGATGACCCCTGATGAAGTGAAGCGCCTGCCCAAAGAACAGGAACTGGTCTTTGTCGCGCAAACCCGGCCGATTTTAGCCGATAAACTCTTTTACTTCAAAGAGAAGTTCTTTATGAAAAAAATTGAAAGCTGCGGGCAGGCACAGGCGCTGAACCTGCATTCGGACACGGCAAGCGTGGTTCGTTCTTATGAAGACCTGTTGCCGCCGGGAATGTGTGTGCCAACTGCCGATTATGCCCTGGCAAGGCAAGAGGAGATAGCCGAACTTGAGGGCAAGCAGCATCAGCTTGCCGAATGGATTGATTTCTCCTGCGAAGCCATGAAAATGACGGATGAACTGGACGAGATATCAAGCGTTACCATAGAAAAAGCGGAGCCGATAGTTGGACAAGAAACATTTCGGTTTATTGAATAAATAAGGGGGGAGGAAAGCCTATTGGGGAAACCAAGCCGTACGGAAGAAACGCTGTATTATTTGCTGGGCGAAGATATTCGCGCCTACTTAATTGACGATAACATCACAGAAATTTATCTCAATTCCAACTCGGATGTAATCTGGATTGATACCAAAGACAAGGGCCGAGTGGCGACAGGAAAAATGATGGATGCGCAGACGGCGGCAAACGTCATTTACACGATTGCCGATCTGACCGGAAAAGTCTGTAATGATACCAACGAAACGCTGGCCGCCGAATTCCAGGGTATTCGTTTTCAGGGGCTTTTGCCGCGTGTTGTTGAAAAACCTGCCTTTAATATGCGAAAACATTGTGCCGGATTGCTGACTTTAGACGATTATGTGAAAAGCGGGATTATGACAAAACGGCAGAGGGAGGTTTTGCTGGAAGCTATTTATTCCCATAAAAACATCCTGGCTGCTGGTGGCACCAAGTCAGGAAAAACCACGTTCCTGAATGCCGTTTTGGCGGAGATTGCCAAAACAGGGGACCGCGTTGTTCTTTTGGAAGATACCAAAGAACTGCAATGCGCGGCAAAGGATATGGACAGGCTCCTGACGACGGAAAACAAAACGCTGGAAGACCTGCTGCGCGATACGCTGCGCCTCACGCCGGAGCGGATTATCGTCGGGGAGGTGCGTGGCGCGGAAGCGCTTATTTTGCTGGATGCATGGAGCACCGGCCATAAAGGCGGGGCGTCAACCGTCCATGCCAACAGCGCGCGGCAGACACTGCGCCGCCTGGAAGAATTGGCAGCGCGGGCCGAGGCACGGGCACACCAGTACATGATCGGGGAAGCCATTGACATTATCGTGTATCTGCGCTACAGCGGGCTGCAACGGAGAGTAGAGCAGATTCTTGCAGTTGACGGCTGGGATGCTGCCAAGGAAGAATATTTGGTCAGAGATTTGTGTGCTTAAAGGGAGGTGGTCAAATTGACCACCTTTCACTAAAATTTAGAATGGAGGCTTTCCTATGGAACAAAAAATCAGTGATAGAATTAAAGAATCATATGATCAAGCGCAAATCTTGGTTATTGACGATTCTATATTTTCACGGACCTTGATTACACGAGAATTGCTTACTATAGGATTTAACGAAGAACAAGTACAGCAGGCCGGCAGCGGGAGAGCAGCGCTGGAAAAAATAAAAGAAAAGACCTTTGATCTTTTCATCATAGATATCATTATGGACGATGTGGACGGTGTCACGGTGCTGAAAGAAGTGAAGCGAACGCAGCCTGCGGCCAAAATTATCATGTGCAGCAGCCGAAATGCAGAAGATGCCGTTCAGGAAAGTGTTTGTATAGGCATTGACGCCTTTATCGTAAAGCCTCACACATCGGAAATTTTTCAAAAAGTTGTGCATCGTATTTTATTAAGCGGCGATGAGCCAGGTAGCGCCCAGGACGATGCGATAATATGGCACGCAAAATGTCATGTCTGCGGTCAGAAAATGGTGGAAGTCAATGCTATGGATGTGGTTAGTTTTTACTGCCCGCAAAATTGTATGAAGCTTGGCCCATGGTCAATCGTGTTGGTGAACCAAAGCCAACTGGATCGCGCTTATGGGGAAGCAAAACGTTTAGAAGCTTTGGATGAACATACTCGAATCTGATTCATAAGCTTCGTTTTTGGGTATAAACGAAATGCGGAAAAAGGGTGGCACACAGCCGCTCTTTTTTTATTATCCTCAAATCGGAGCCATGAATGGATTTTGAGGAGGCGAGTTTAGTGAATCAAATGAAAAAGCGAAAAACAAGAACAGGGAAAAACAGCCGGTATCTATTATTTGCAGTAGTGCTGGCCAGTATTTTTCTTTTGCACGGTACTGGCATGGCAACCGATGCTAGCAGTATGAAGTTGCCGTATAAGACGGCCCTGGCAACGATGTATACGGAGCTTACGGGCACGGTTCCCTTGATTGGCGGGACAATTGCCATCGCAGTCGGCGGGGCCATGTACATGCTGGGGGAAGGGCAAATGACGCGCACGGCTATGCGAATTTGTATCGGTACGGGTATTGCCCTGTTAGCTCCGCAGGTAATCCAGGTATTTGCGCCTGATGTATCGGCGGGAGTGTTATTTTGATGGTGCAGAAAACGGAAGGGGAAACGCTTGCTGTTCAGCCGCTGTTTCGCGCTCTTACCGGGCAATTGCTCGTTGCCGGTGCGCCGCGCGGTATGATTGTCCTCAATATGTGTCTTGCGTCCATCTTTCTTATGGCGCTGCATATTCCCTGGATTGTGCCGGTCAATCTGCTGATTCATTTATCGGCGGTGTATTTGACCAAAAAGGATGAACAGTTTTTTGACATCTTAAGGCGTTATTTGCACAAAAAAACATATTACGGTGTATGAGGAGGAACGAATGAATATATTTCAGGAATACCAGAGGGATCTAACGAAAGTAGCCGAATGGCTGCCCTGGGCTTCCATGCCTATGGCGGGAGTCGTGGAAAATAAGGACCATTCTTTTCTTGGGGCATTTTTTTATTCCTGCGAAGTGAAGTTTGACAGTGATTGTCTGGCTCAACAAATCAGGGAATGGGGTTCCGGGTGGGCGATATGGTGCGAGAACCGGCAAGGCAGATGCTACGTGGCATTTTCCTGGCTGCCGAAAGCTATTCATGAAGACCCTGCCGGCCAATTTGACCAAACGTTGAATGCGTTAGCAGAAACCCTGCCCTTGCAGCGTTTATATACAGGAGAACTGTTACAGTATCTTTTTGAGAGCATTGCCATTCAAAAACAAATTGCATTTCCTGCTATACCGATGTATTTAGATGCGATGCTTTCTCTTGAGCAGACATATAAGCTAAATCCGCAAGAAATTTATATCGACGGATTTCAAATAGCGGTACTGGTTTTAAATGGCTTTATGGAAGCGGAAGCCGGTCGGCTATATGCCTTTTTGAGAAGCAATTCCATTCCGTTCCGTTCGGTGCGGCGCTTTTTATTCCTTACTGAAGACGAAGCGGCAGAGGAGGCAAATCGCTATATGGCGGGATGGTGCAAAAATCGCCGGACCATTGCTCCCCTTCTTGACTATGAAGAAAATCCCCAGAAGCTTTGCGGCTTTTACGCCCATCTTTTAGTGCACTGGAATAGGGACGCGGAAGCCCTTGCCCGGCAAAGTAGGCAGATAAAAGAGTTCCTTATCTCCTCCACAGGGCAGCTTGCTAATGCCGAACATGCGCAGCCGGAACTATGGTTTGCCGCTGTTCCGGGTAATTTTCGCGCTTACCTGCTTGCGCCCATGTTTCAACTTGACGATATAGGCATGCTGTTTCTGGGAGAAGAAGGGGCTTCGGCATGATTCATCTGAAGAAATACCGGGAAAAGCGTGTGCTTTTACAAAATGTCATGCCCTTTGGGCGCATTCTGTATTTAGACAACGGCGCAGGGCTTTGCGTCTTAAAAGATGGCGCTTTTCTTTCGACGCTACGTTATCGCGGTCCGGATTTAGACAGCGCCATTGAGGAAACACTTGCCTGGATGACCGGACAGATGAACAGCCTCTTGTTAACGCTGGGTACAGGCTGGGTGCTGTACGCTGAGGCACAGCGCGCTCCTTCGGTTAGCTATGATGCGGATGTTTGTTTTCCAGATGTAGTGACACGGGCCATAGACGAGGAACGGCGAAAAAACTTTCAGAGCGGACAGCACTTTGAAAACAGTTATTATCTTTCGCTGTACTGGATGCCGCCAGCTGATACTATTAGCCAGCTCAAAAACTTCTTCGTCGAGGGTGCGGCACAAACGGAAACGCCCACCGACGCTTCAGAATATATTGAAGATTATACCAAACAATTAGCGCTGTTGTTTGCATCGTGTTCCACTATCGGTATGCCGGAAACCGAGTGGCTGGGGCCGGATGACCTTCTTTCCTATCTCTATTCGACGATCTCTTTAACGCAGGTTTCGTTGAAGTTGCCGAAAAACCCTATACTTCTGGATGGATTACTTTATGACACCCCGCTTTACGGCGGGATGGAACCCTGTCTTGGTGATAACTATTTAGCAGTCGTATCGCCTGTAAAGTATCCGGACCGCAGTATGTTTGGCATGATGAATGTTTTAAATACGCTGCCGTTTTCCTACCGGTTTATCACGCGCTATTATTTCTTGGATAAGCAGGATGCCCTTTCTGAAATAAAAACCTTTGCGCGTGGCTGGCGGTCGAAGGTAAAGCCGTTTACGGCGACGCTCAAAGAGCTGCTTACGGGATTTGCCGGCAACGAGGTCAATGAAAATGCGGTGGAAAAAGTCGAGGAAATCCGGGATATGGAACAGCTTGTTGAATCCGATACCGTAGGGTGTGGCTATTATTCTTCCACTTTGCTGCTTATGGATCAGGATAAAACCCGTTTGCAAAAGCATGCAGAAGAAATTGTGCAGCTGTTTACAAATATGGAGCAAGGCTCTATCAACGCAAAAGTAGAGGGAATGCATACCTTGGAAGCCTATTTCGGCAGTATTCCCGGTAACGTGTATTATGGTATCCGCCGTCCCATGCTATCAACAGGAAATTTAATTCATCTGTTGCCGATTACGGACATTTGGGCAGGGAAAAAACGCAATGACCATTTAAAAGCGCCAGTGCTGTTGTACACAAAAACCGGTGAGAATACGTCCTTTCGCTTAAATCTTCACGTTGGCGATGTCGGCCACACCATGCTTATTGGGCCGACTGGCGCAGGGAAATCCGTGCACCTGAATCTTATTGTCGCTCAGTTTCGAAAATATAAAGACGCCAGGGTGTTTATTTTTGATAAAGGCGGTTCCAGCCGTATTTTAACAGAGGCCGTCGGCGGCAATTATTTTGATCTCGGCAATGAAACAGAGCTGTCGTTCCAGCCCTTGCGGTGGATTGATGATGAGAAAGAACGAATGTGGGCAGCGGAATGGATTTATGATTTTTTGCGGCAAGAAAACGTGACAATTACGCCGGAAATTAAAAAGTATATCTGGACAGCCTTATCGTCTATGGCCGTACTCCCGGAATGCTACCGCACCATTTCTACGTTAAAAACGACAGTGCAGGATAAAAGGTTGAAAGACGCCTTGGTGCCATTAACGATTGAGGGTGCCTACGGAAAAATGTTCGATTCGGCGGAAGAGCGGCTTTCCTTCTCCAGTTGGCAGAGCTTTGAAATGGAAACCCTAATGAATACACCGGCAATTTTATCGCCAGCGCTGATGTATATTTTCCATCGTATTGAGCAGACCCTGGATGGAAAACCAACCTTGATTGATTTGGATGAATGTTGGATATTCTTTGACAACCCAACTTTCGCGGCTAAAATCCGGGAATGGCTTAAGGTTCTTCGCAAAAGCAACGCAGCCGTTATTTTTGCAACGCAGTCCTTAGCGGATATTGCGGATTCGCCAATCTTTTCTACCATTCTTGAATCCTGTCCGTCGCGGATCTTCCTGCCGAATAAAAATGCGTTTGAGGAACGTTCAAAAAAAATGTACCGGGCTTTTGGGTTAAACGACCGGCAACTGCAAATTCTTACGCAGGCAACACCGAAAAAAGAATACTATTATGTATCGGAGCTTGGCTGCCGGCTTTACGAACTGGATTTGGGACAAGAAGCTTTGGCGTATTGCGCGGTTAATAAACAGGATTTAATTGCTTGCAAACGAATTCTAACTGAATATGGCAAAGCTAAGTTTGTCCAAAAGTGGCGGGAATATAAAGAATTAGCATGAAGTAATACTATCTTCATGCTAAAAATATTGAGAGCGGGGCATAATTGTGGTATAATAAAGCCACGAAGGGAGTTGGTATTATGCCCCAGATCATTCCAATTCGGGATTTAAAAAACACTAGCGAGATTTCTCAAAGGTGTCATGCATCTAATGAGCCTATTTTTGTTACAAAAAATGGATATGGTGATATGGTCATTATGAGTATGAAGATGTATGAAGAGAAAATGTTCATGCTCGACGTTTACAGCAAACTGATCGCTGCCGAAGAGCAATTGACGGAGGGAAAGGTGCTTGACGGTGACGCTTCTTTAAAAAGTTTAAGAGAAAAGTATAATGTATAAACTGTTTGTTACGGAGCTGGCGCACCAGGATTTAGATAATATTGTTTCCTATATTGACATACAGTTATCTAATTCAAAGGCAGCCGGAGACTTTCTGGATGAAGTGACTACATGCTATAGCTTTTTGAAAAATAATCCGATGATGTATGAACGGTGCCAAGATAGGCGATTAGGAAAAGAGGGCTACCGCAAAGCGGTAATTAGAAATTACGTGCTTGTGTACAAAGTCAATGAAAATTCCCGAACCGTTAGTATTATGCGCGTTTTCTATAGTGCGCAGGATTATTCCAAATTAATATAAGCTGGTATAGGCTTTCAGGCATCTGTTCATGGCAGATGCTTTTTTGCTCTTTTTGCAGGTGGATCAAAGACACCTTATCTAGACTGCCACAACAGCATTAGAAAAAATCTATTGTTTTGAAAAAGAGACGGTAAGTTATATTGGACTGTGCTGTGAAAAACTGTAAAAATCTCCGTTTTCACCGATAATAATTTGGTCAAGAATCTGGATATCCAGTATTTCACCGGCCGCTTTCAACTTTTTTAAGATATGAATATCTTCATGGCTTGGCTGCGGATTGCCGCTTGGGTGATTGTGACCTATAATGACAGCCGCCGCATTGTGAAACAACGCTTTTTTAAAGAGTTCACGGGGATGGACCAACGAGGCATTGAGAGTGCCATGCGATACTTCGGCGGCACCGATGATTTTGTTTTTGGTATTTAAGAATAAAGCGCAGAAAATTTCTTCTGCAGCTTTTTCAAGTTCAAATATGGTTTGGAAGGCCTGGGCCGCATCGCTTGGCGATTGAATGAAGGGTGCCAGGGAATACTGTTTTCTTTCTTCTTTCACAATAGCTAGTTTTTGAAAAGTTATGAGCATAACAAATGGCCTCCTTTAGTATGTATCCCTGATAGGGAGAATTGTCAATAGATGGGTTGGGAATTATAAGTTTTGATACTTAAGAAAATGAAAAGGGACTGGAAAGAAAAAACAATCCTTAACCAGTCCTTCTTGTTGCGGCTGTCATGCATGGAACAGAAATTTTAATTAGCTATGCAATGTACTCTTCGCGTTGGTTTGCTGTTTCAGAGGATGTATTGTCCTGCGATTCTGTACTTAATAATGCATTGAGTTCTATCAGCCGGGCCTCTTTTTCTTTTAGCTCCTGTTCTTCCGCAAACGGTTTTTCGAGTTCTTTTTGGGCGGCGGCAATTTGCGTATGGATGCTTTGTAACTTATCCTGACTTTCAGATAGTTTTTTAGAGATGTCCATTAATAAATTATCCATGCGGGTAAAATTACCGGTTACGCTGGTACCCATCGTGCATTCGTGCGTACGGTTTCCTTTTAATTGAATGATAAAAGCACTGTCAAACGTGTCATAACGCACGGAAAAAAGAAAACCCCTATATTTTCCAATAAGGGTTGGTTCGCAATCGGTTTTTTCCCGGCAAATATCAATCAGCTTTTCACCGGCTATATTTTTGTCCGTATAGAATTTGTCCAATATTTCTATGCCGATAAACGTATCTTTTACAAGCGGGTGCTGCTTTTCCGTCTGTAGATCTTCTTGTAAGGCAACGATAGTATCCTCCGTGTTTTTTAGTTGTGCCGGATAGCTTTTTATAAGTTTATCTTCCAGCCGATAGCGTTTAGACCGATCATCTGCCGCTAAAAGCCGTAGGCGGGCTAATTCAATATCCAGATTCATCTTTTCTTTAATCAACGGATTGCCGGCGCATAGCGCCTTGATTTCCGCATAGGAAAGTACTTCATCATCCACATCCTCACAAGACCGGACAGGCGCTTTGCTGGTCATAATTTGTGAAATGAATTTTTGCTTGTTTTCAATCGTCTGATATAAATAACTGTCAAAGGTGGCTTCTGTTACATAGCGGAAGATATAGACCGTCTTATTGTTATTCCCTTGCCGCACAATACGGCCGGCGCGCTGCTCCAAATCCCCGGGCCGCCACGGGCAATCCAGATCGTGAATGGCAATTAACCGGTCCTGCACATTCGTGCCGGCGCCCATTTTCTGTGTGCTGCCAAACAGAATGCGTACTTTGCCTGCCCGGACTTTTGCGAAAAGGTCTTTTTTCTTTTGGTCCGTTTCCGCTTCATGAATAAAGGCAATTTCTTCGCACGGAACACCCAGGCGAATGAGTTTTTCACGCATATCGTCGTAAATATTGAAACTGCCGTCTGTCTTCGGAGTGGATAGATCGCAGAACACCAACTGCGTTAATCTTTGCGGTTTGCCGTCATTCCAGAATTTCAGGATGTTCTGCACGCATTGATTGACTTTGCTATCGGCATCATCTGGCCGAACAGGATTAATAAGTCTCTGGTCAAGCCCCAGCTTTCTGCCGTCACCAGTGATTTTAAGCATATTGTCTTCATTAGGTTTGACCATTTTTTTATGAACCCGTTCGGCACGTTTGGACAAAGCTTCTACCATATCTTTTTGATAGTCTGTCGGTTTGGCGACAATGGTTTCGTAAACGCTTTCCGGTACAGGCAATTTAAGCATATCGGCGGTCTGGATATCGGCTGCTTCCCGGAATACGTTCATTAATTCCGGTAAATTAAAGAAGCGGGCAAACCGGGTCCGGGCGCGGTAGCCTTTTCCTTCCGGAGCCAATTCAATGGCCGTAACCGTTTCGCCAAATGTTGCCGCCCAGGAATCGAAATGGCTTAAACCCATTTCTTCCAAACGTTTATATAAGAGATAGCGCTTCATGGTATATAGCTCAGTCATGGAATTGGACACCGGTGTGCCTGTGGCAAATACAATGCCTTTGTTATTAGTGATTTCATCAATATACTGGCATTTGGCTAACATGTCCGAAGATTTCTGCGCGTCGGTCGTGGATAGGCCGGCTACATTGCGCATTTTGGTATAAATGAAAAGGTTCTTGTACGAATGCGCCTCATCGACAAATAACCGGTCTACGCCCAACTGTTCAAAGGTTACGACATCATCCTTGCGTTCGGTTTTAAGCAATGTTTCCAAACGAAATTCCAGTTGCTTTCTGGTCTTTTCCATCTGTTTAATGGTAAAGGATTCACCGTGTTCTCTTTTTAAATCTTCCAAACTCTCGGTAATATCGTCAATTTGTTTTTTAATCATCGCTTCCCGGCGTTCCTGGGAAATTGGAATTTTTTCAAATTGCGAATGCCCGATGATGATCGCATCATAGGTGCCGGTAGCAATTTTGGAGCAGAACCGTTTCCGGTGGGATTTTTCAAAGTCTTTTTTGCGCGTCACCAGTAAATTAGCTGCTGGATACAGCCGTAAAAATTCAATTGCCCATTGTTCTACCAAATGGTTAGGGACAACGATAATCGATTTTGTGCAAAGCCCTAACCGTTTGGATTCCATTGCCGCTGCCGCCATCGTAAAGGTTTTGCCGGCACCGACTTTGTGTGCCAGCAGGACATTATTGCCGTATAAGATATGGGCTATTGCATCTTTTTGATGCTGGCGGAGCGAAATGGATGGATTTATTCCCGGAAAATTCAGGTGGCTGCCGTCGTAAACGCGCGGTCGTGTTGAGTTAAACCGTTCATTATACAAGGAAACCAGTGTCTGGCGCCGTTCGACATCTGCAAAAATCCAGTTCCGGAAAGCGCGTTTGATGGCTTCCTGTTTTTGTGTCGCCAGTGTGGTTTCCTGTTGATTAAAAACCCGTTGTTCCTGACCATGCTCGATAACGGTGTCGTAGATTCGTATGTCTCTTAAGTTTAAGGACTCTTCCAAGAGCTGATAGGCATTTATGCGTTTCGTGCCATAAGTGGTATAGGCGGCGACATCATCGCTAGATACTTGCAGCTTGGCGGAAATATTCCATGCAGAAGTATAGGCGGAATATTCCACTTGCATGTGTTGGCGGAGATTGTTTGGGGTTTGAAAAACTTCAAACATAAATGCTTGAATATACTTTGTATCAATCCATACTGCGCCCAGGCGGACATCAATTTCCGCGGCCGTGAGCAGTTTCGGCTGTACTTGTTTTAAGGCTTCCACGTGGATTTCATAAGACGGGTCCTTTTTTGCCAGTTGTTCGGCAAAGAAAAGCTTTGTACGAACATTCCCTGACAGATACTCATCTGCCGTCTGCCAGGTTTCCCGCTCAGGGTCGAAAAAAAGTGTTCCCTTTAAGGTATTGGTAATTGCTTTATAACTCTCTTCAGTTGGCTCTTTGGCGAGCAGGGTTGCCATAAAAGGAAGATCAGCTCGGCCTTTTTCATTCATGGATACGGTGAGGGCTTCACTGGCGGTTTCAACTTGTGTCACAGGTTGATGCGGAGCGATTGTCCGTTTGGTGAAAATATCCGCCTTGCGTTCCAAGTTACCGTCTTCGTCCAGGATTTCAAGGGAGCAAAGCAGATAATACGAAGAATCCTCTGCAAAGGCATGTTTATTGGCGCGGCCGTTGATTAAGCCGTAGGTGCGGACAAAAGCATCATAGCGCTGGGTTAATATCGCTTGTTTGGCTTGAATCAAAGCCGTATCCAGTGAATGCATTTGCGCAAATAAAAGATCGTGCACAATATCCCGCAGGGTAATGAGCGCAGCGATCCGGCGATAGGTTCCGTCAGAGACTTCCTGTATAATAAGTTCCTGATTTTCACAGTAATACAGGTGGTTATCCTTTAGAACATAGGAGAAATTCCGAATTTCATCAGGTGCTTTCAGCGTTTTAAGGACAGTTTCGTCTTCATCATTAAATAAGTCGGCAGGAGTGGTTGCCTTGTGCAGCGCTGGAGATACAGCCATTTCTTTTTTGGGGGAAGGCCTCTTTATATCTGATGCAGCTGCAGCCGTTTCGTCCGGCGTTTCCGGTTCACTGGGGGTTACTGCAAAGTTAAATTCAAATAAGGAAGGGATCTGAGGCTCAAGAGTAACGCCGGATGGTTCGTCATGCAGTAGGGCGGAAGGTTGATCTGTATTTTTGCTGCCTTCACTTTGGGGAGAATCGGTTGACCAGCTTTCCATGATACCGGACAAAAGCGAAGTCAGTTTTTCCTTATTTGGCATACAGGTGCTGCCGCCGGAAAAACGGTTGCTGCTCTTGGTGAGTGTGCCTAGAATATGGTCAGGATGTTCAAGAAAATAGCGGTTTATCACAATTCCATCCGCAGTTTCACCAAGCTCCAGCCAATCTGACACAGGGGGAACCGCTGTTTTTCTAAAAAATAAAATATCCATTGACACACTTGTGCCAGCTTGCAAAAAAGCTGTATCCGGCAGTCGGAGAGCAGCTAGCAAATGTGCGCGCTGTGCTAAATATTCACGGAATGCAGAGTCTTGCTTATCCAGTAAAAATTTGCTGGTGATGAGCGCCAGTAGCGCACCCTCTTTTAATACACCCAAAGATTTTGCAAAAAAGTATTCATGAATGGACAGCTTTTCCTTGTAATTCGGGTCATAAACAGTAAAATTCCCGAAGGGGACATTTCCGATCACCAAATCGAAAGTGTCATTCGGGAATTTGGTTCTTTCAAAGCCAATGCTTTGCAGTGTTGCTTGGGGATATAATTGTTTGGCAATGCGTGCTGTGAGATCATCAATTTCTACGCCGTAAAAGGAACAACTTTTTGCTAAGTCTTCCGGCAGCGCACCGATAAAGTTGCCAATTCCGCACGACGGCTCCAGAATGTTACCGCCTTGAAAGCCCAAACGGCCAACCCCTTCGTACATCGCCTGGATAATCGGCAATGGCGTGTAAAACGCGGTTAGGGTTGAGGCGCGTGCTGAACGGTATTCGTTTTCAGTCAATAGCTCATGCACTTCCTGAGATTCTTTTTGCCAGGTCAGATTGTTTGGCGCGAAAACCTGAGAAAGTCCGCCCCAGCCGGCATACCCGGCTAAAATTTCTTGATCCGCCTCGGTTGCCTGACCATTCGCTGCTTCCAACTGTTTTAGAAGCGTTAAGGCATTGAATGTGCGCTGATATCGGGCTTTGGCGCCCGCGGGATAACTTTTTACTGTCAAACGATAATTTCTTCTGGCAGTGGATGGCGGGAGAGGTGGTGTTACCAATGTCTTTTCTTCCAGCGGCAATGGCTGCGGGGGAACAATTTGATCGTTTGGCGTTTGTGAAGTTGTTTCCGCTTCGGCAGGCTGCGTTTCCTTTTCTGTCACAACATGAAGTTTTGCAGGTTGTGACAAAATCGGCTGCAACGGTTGCGGTGCTTTAATAGCATTTTCGATGGAGCGCAACAGATTAGCCGTATAGTGGCTAACATATTCTGCGATACAAAAGATGCTTTCCATAGTTGAAAAAGCAGGCAACAATGTTTCATATTCGTCCAGTGATACGGTCAGTTCTTTATGGCAGCGGGAGAGTATGGCATAGCAGGTACTATCAACGATAAATCTCCGCAGACTGCTTTCCAGTTTGTTTTTATCGCCTTGTGTAAAAGAGCTGGCCGGCAGGCTGGCGAATATATTTTTTTTGTCAGCTGCATTGTCAATCAGTCGTGTGGTGATATCTGAAATCAGCGGCAAAAAACTCGTTTCTTCACTTTTGTATATATTTTTCAGCGTCTGACAAACCAAATGTTCCCCGGTTTCTTCCAGGGTCCATAACAGAACCGACGGAGCTGCGGCGTCTTTCTTGTAGGTATCATTAAGTTCAAAAACATACTTGATTTTCTGCCAGCGCCCGTTTTGGCAGAATAAAGCGATCCCTTTTGCACCGCGTTTAATTCGCCGCTGAAAGCAGCGGTTCCAGAGTTCCATTTCGGCGCAAGCCTGGGCTTGTGGGCGCTGTGCATGGATCATGAGTTGATCGGTATAGTGGTATTTATACATTCTTCCGACTGTCGCCAAAAAGGCTTTCCAAGCTGCCATATTTGATATGATTTGTTTTAATACCAAAGTTTCCAATTCTTGCTGTGTTTTCTCCAATTGAGCCATTCTCTTATCCATCCTTTCTGCATTCGTGTGGTGATTTATGCGTGAGAAAAACCATTCGTCATAGCCCAAAGCAAGGGCGTGAGGCGTAAGCGTACCCTTGCTTTGGGCTATGACGGATGGTAAAGTGAGCGCTAAACCACCACCGCGAATGAGGTATGACAATTCTGTCTAGGCCTTTTAAAGCAACGCTCATTACACGATATTTTGATACTAGCGCTGACAAATCGCTTTATAATCAAGATATATTTGATTATAAAACGATTTTATATTGATTTTATATTGATTATCTGGGTATAATATAGAGAGAAATCTCATGTAAAGAGGTGCAAAAAAATATGAAAGCTATAATTCGTCCAATGACAGATTTGGCAAAAAAAATGGACGAAATTGAACATTTTTGTATTACAGAAAGCCTACCTGTATATATCACGAAAAAAGGTACTGGCAGGCTGGTTGTCCTTGGTCACGAACACTATGAAAACCTAGTGTCCGAAATCGAAAAGTTTAAAGAAGAAAATCAATTGTATAAATCTCTTATTCAAGCGGCAAGTGAGAGCCGTAGAGGTGAAAGTCAGGATGTTAATGATGTCCTGGACGAATTAGACGCTGAATTAAGGGAGAGGGAAAATGACGACAGGCAAACAGAACGAAAAGTATCAGGTTAAAATCGTACCTACGGCTAAGAAAGACCTTCGGGATGCAGCTATGTATGTAGCTCAAAATAGTCCTGCTAATGCCAGAAAATTTGTCGCAGA
This sequence comes from Sporomusa acidovorans, assembly GCF_900101845.1. Classification (GTDB taxonomy): domain Bacteria; phylum Bacillota; class Negativicutes; order Sporomusales; family Sporomusaceae; genus Sporomusa; species Sporomusa acidovorans. The sequence continues at coordinate 187,914 of NZ_FNAM01000003.1, forward strand.
CGTAAGGGCTAGAATAAATGATGTTTTAGTGAACAGTCCCAATATATGTTTACCGCCTAGAGCGTATCCTTTTTTAGCTGAACAAGGATACTTCCGATTTTCCGTACACACCAACTATTCAGCTCTATGGGTCTGGAATGGGTCAGTGATCGAGATACATCGTATTTTACACAACAAGAGAAATTGGACGCTTATTATGGGTGGCCCTGAAGACATAGAAGAAGCAGATCCCTCCGAGTGAATTCGGAAGGATCTGCTTCTTTTGAAATTTGGCTTGCTATGCCGGTTTACTGGAATATTTCATAGCCGCTTTTTCCTTGCGTCTACGGACAGCCAGCGCGTATTTATGGTTTTCCAAGATGTGTTGGTCGATTTCTTCCCGGGAATATTCAAGCAGTGAGCCATAGTAGCGAATCAATTGACGGTGTTTTTGCGTTAAATACCGATTTCGGGCATAAATAGAAGCGCGGTATAAGAGCGTATGAAAAGCAAAGTCGATTTCCGGTGTTTCTTTTGTCAAGGTAAAACCCTCCTTTAGCCGGCGCGTTTTTGCCGCTTTTTCGTGAAGCAGGAATGCTTAAACTCATCTAAAAAAGCATAGATTTCATCTGTGGGAACACAATTTTTAAATCCCCGGCATTGTAGGATTCTGCCGTTTTGGATTTCCATCGTGTAGTAAGAAACCGCCGGCTCTGCCGTTCTCCGCAAAAAGACAATATCTGTTAACCCGTTGGCATAACGGTCGATATAACCACCGACGCAGTGGTGCAGATGATAACCTTCGGCAATAAGATCACCGGATGTTCTGGGAATAACGATACAAAAGTCAGCAGAGGCATATTGATATTTCTCCACCAGTTTGGGATACCGTTCGGTGAGTTTTTTATCAAGCTGCCGGTTCGATTTTTGTTTGATTCGTAGTTGGTTTTGCAAATGCTTTTCTGCCAGCTTGTTTGGACATAAGACGTCTTTATGGGATAGATCATAGCCAAGCTGCCTGCATTCCCGTAAATAGTCGAGATAATCGCGAAAAAAATACGCGGTTAATTCACCGCGCTTTTCCAGACGTTTTTGGTAAGCAAGAAGTTTATCAAACGGAACTGTTTCGTTTAAATTTTTAAGAACCTGAGTTTCCGTGAGCCAGCCATAGGTATGGAGGTCCGGCAAGAGCACCGGGCAGCCGCTCTGTCTAAGTGCAATCCAGCAGGCGAGTGTCACTCCGGATAAACTCTTCTTTTCGATATACTGAAGCTCTTGTTTCGTTGGCTGAAAGCCTAGCACTTTTCGCAAGGAGTTTCCCCGCCAATTCAATAGTCCTCTGGTGACTGGATATCTTTCCAGATAGGACTGTATAAATGCGCTGAGGCCGCATTTACTGAGATATTCCAGCTGCGGGTATTTAGCAAACTGTGCCATATAAAGTAGAATTTTTTCTTCCATATCGGTGTATTTTTCCCAGGCGCTGTACTGAAACGGCGTCTGGCGTATTGCGCGTGCGAGACTGTCTAAGTTGGCGGAAATTTTGCCACGCCAGTGCTGGTAAAAATCACCGGCAGGATTTTTAATATATATGCTTTTGGTTAAGTTATGACTTCCGGTGTAGGGGTAAACATACATCATTTTGCTGCCTTCAACGGAGAAAACATAATAGCAGGAAGGGGAGTATTCCATCATTTCCGGTTTGCCGTCCAAGAAACGGTAGACATAGAATGTCTGGCAGGTAATCATCTGTTTATTTTTAACAGACCGTGCGAAATGGTACACATAGGCAACGTCAGCAATACCTTTTATGCCGCGCCAGACATGTTTTACTGTGACTTCTTGCTGGCAATGCGGGCAGGTCGTTTCCGTATTGTGGGGCATTGACGAACGGTCCTTGAGGGGGATGTCTTTTTGGCAGAACGAACAATACCCCGTTGCAGCGCCTTTCTCGCGGATAAATAGATATTGGTGCTCAAATGCATTTTTTCTTACGAATTCCTGTAAGTTTTTCGTAACGGGGTCTTTGCAAAAATGAGCTAGTATTTGGTCGGTAGTCTGTGGCAGCATGGCTTATACCTCCCCAAACAGGCTGATTTGGTCAGCAGGCTTGCTTGCCGCTGGCGGAGGCATTAGCTTGTCTTTCTTAGCAGCGGGAATTAACCGTTGTTTGGCTGCCGCAGGAATTGTTTGTTTGATTTTTTCATCCGGATCAAAATCAAAGGGATCTCCCCAAAAGCCGTAAAATCTGCCGATAATATCCTGGGCTTCATCAGGCGCGATGCATACGCAGGTAGCGGTTCCCCGATTTTTTTGTGCGATATGCCGCATGGTTTTATAGGCGCGTTCCAGCGTGTTTTTCTCTTCCAATACCTTGTCCGCATAGTTTTCATCTTCGATGAGCAACATGCGGACAATTTGGTTGATCGCGCAAAGGTAGCCGCGATCCGCGGTTGCCTTTTCCAGCTCCGTGTCCAGTTTGTAAATGGCCTGTTCCATGATGTCCATATCCTTACCTCCCCATATTTTTGCAATAGAATAGCTACCGGCAGGATAAGCCGGTAGTTTTACGTTTCTCAAGAAAAAACAGCACTTGACGTCATTGTTGCGTCAAGTGCTGTTGTGCATATAGCGCTCAAACTGGGATTTTTTTCGCAGCTAGCGGACTGTTCCGGGTGGATGCCTGATTCCCTTTTACATTAACCAAATCACTTTCACGGTAAAATTGTCTGTTTCGTAACTGTTGCCAACGCTTGCCACTTCTGACCAGCTAGACACTTCGATTGCGATGGCTTCATCATTCATGATTTCATATATCAAATCAAACACCATACTGCTGGTGGATACCGTGGTAGTTATATTCGTTTCTTCTTGGCTGATTTCGTAACCAATCATTTCAATTCCCCTTTATTAGCGGTCCGGCATCCATATTCACGTTCAAATGCGGCATGGGCTGCGGCGTGAGCCTGTCGAAGTTCGTTAATAGCTACAGCTAGCCATACGGCACGCGGACAATTGCTTCCATCTTTAACTTTTTGGTCCGCAATGGCTTCCGCTTGTTTAATGATTCTATACTCGTCAAAGTCGGCATACATTTCTTCTTCCATGTCATAATTGCCATAAGTGGCCATGTCAAAAGTGCCATAATGGGTGGCAATGATGAAATGCCCATTGGTTTCAACGATATAATGGTCATTCTCATGGTCTAGGTGGTATTGGTGACAGGGGATGTGAGCCAGGCTTGCACTGATTTCATGGCTTTGTACAGCACGGTCAATGTATTTATCAATGTCGCTTTCTCCCATCATACCGGACAATTTAGTAATCCCTTTGTCCTTTAAAATTTCTAACGCTTCTATGAGTGTCATTATTTATCACCTGCTTTCTTTATCTTGAAAAAATCCAAGCTACAACCATCCTTTCGGAGTGAATGGGATATTGAATATCGGCCGGTTCTGGCTGATTTGCACTGGTCAGGGATTTTACTTAGCAAAGCTGAATTTCAAATACCAGATGGCCCCGGTCATCCAGTCGGGCGCAATTGACCCACCTTGCCATCCTGCCGTTATGCATGTCCGCCATGACATCTTTTTTTCTGCGGCCCGTATACCGGTATTGCCGTGTTTGGCCGTCAGGGAAATATAGTTCCAACAACACACCGAAGCCTCGCGCCCTTCCTTTATTGTCAACCACTTTTTGCACCTCGCTAATAACCTTGAATGCAATTGCCATCGTAAACAACCTCCTTTATTTATGCCAGAATCGATATTTTTGCAATAGAATTACTACCGGCAAGATAGCCGGTATTTTTACGTTTTTTAATAAAAAGCATCGCTTGACGTCAGTTTTGGCGTCAAGCGATGCTAGGCGAAGCCTTTTCAAAATGGAATTTCTTCTGAAATGGGAGAAGAGTGACTGGAATTCTGTGGTTTCGCGCCAAAGGTAAAGGTTGGTACGATAACCTGCGTATAATAGCGCGTTTGACCTTCCCGTGTTGTGTACTTGCCGGTGTCAATGCGGCCGGTAACGCCGATTTGCTGGCCTTTCGTTACATAGTTTCCGATGGTTTCGGCAGTTTTGCCGAACGATACGCATTGAATGAAATCTGCTTGCTTTTTGTTCATTTTAGGAACGGCAAGACGATACTTGGCAACTGCCTTTCCTTCTTTGCTGTAGAATATTTCCGGCTCCTGTGCGAGTCTTCCCACTAAACTTACTTGATTCATTTTTCATTTCTCCTTCACATTATAATTTTTTCCAAAACACTGTCGTGTGCTTTTTGCGCGAATAAAAGGCCCACCGGTGCTGTGACTGACAAGGGCGCGGCAGCGTGCACTTCACCCTTGTCAGGCGCAGTGCCGGTGGGCAATATGAGTAGCGAAAAAGCACACGGCAGGTTGCCGGAAACGGGTATGATTCCTCTGCAATATCTTTGTTACAGTTAATTTGTAAATCAATCGACAGGAGGGATGATCATGCATGTAGTGGAGTTGAACCAAATCGCAAGGGATATTTTTTTTCAGATGTATGCGGCTTGTTTCCATATTGATTTTGATTCGGAAATGGAGCCATACATCCTTAATTCTGATGAAATAAGGGCACTCAATGATTTTGAGGAGTTACGCGCTTATGAAGGTGAGGCAAAAATCAGGAGGATGAAAGAAAAGGCAGCGGCCTGGAGAAGAGAAGAGCGGGCGAGGTATGTCTATGAGCTGTATGCCAATGCTTGCAACGATATTGAACTTGCCTTTGCCGCCAAAGAATATGGAATCTTAGTGCCGGAAGAATATCTGCGCGGCCTGTTTGAATTGGCTGAAGCCGAACGCCTGGAAGAACAAGCCGGTACAGTTGGTTGTTCGCTAGAGAGTTTTACGGAGCTATGGACTGCTTTTGGCAAAACAAAGGATTTCACAGTTGCGGAACGACAGCAATTATTGGATGCGCAAAAAAAGAAAATGCCTCTGGCTGCACTGGTTATGCAACAAGAGGCGGAACGGGATTTTGCTATTGGCACACAGGCAGCAGAAGCTTCTTACGGTAAAGGGTATCTGGTTTACCGGGAGGGGGTATTAAACAGTGCGACAGAGCAGGCGGCTATAAAAAGCGATGCTTACTATTTAAAAGTATTCGAAACCTTGCATGGCAAGTTAAGCCAGGAAGAACAGGAAGAAGACAAGACCGCGGCAGTTAACCCAGCACTGCCGCTGCACCGGGATATCTATATTGATCTTATGCAGCAGGAACTGCAAGAGGAAGAACGTGTTTTCACCATGCTGGCAAAGCAGTACACAAAACCTTCGGAAGCCTATTTTGCAGCCGTCGGTAGATATGCAAAGGAAAGGGAGCGGGTTGCGTAATGGAAAAAGGAGCATCGCGGGTAGCTAAGGTGCAGGGAATTTATTTTATTTATCCGCCGCACCTGAGTTTAAATCAAGAAGAATTCCTGGCAGCGGTATTGGTGAAGGCAAGGACGGCTACCGAACCGGCCTATTGTGTAGAAAAAAATGGGGATTCGTTTTCCTTTATACCGGAAAATGCCGCTGAAACGCCGGAGTGGTGGTCAAATTGACCACCATTTTTATCAATGAGAGGGAGGGATGTTCAATGAAAAGGTCCATACAGCACGTACTGGTTATTGGTGCGGTTCTGGTGGGAACCGGTGCGGCTGCACTGGTGGCAAGCCTTCCGGCAAATGCCGCAGTTGCGGTCGTCGACTTAAAAAATATTGCCATCAATACCCAAACGGCGGCGAATACAGAATTGACATCGTTGAACCTAATTAAGCAACTGGCGCTTGATTTGCTGAATATCAAAGGGCTTGACAGCAGCGCTTTAGGTAAATACAGCGATGAAATTGCCAGCAAACAAAAGAGCTTGGAAGAAAAAATGAAGGTATTTCAAGGGATTATGGGGCAGGAGTCAGGGGGGATTTGGGATGAAAAAGGCGGGCGCATCGAGGATATTTTAGGACAATCCTTCGATGTTGCCACCTATTTGAACGTATCCGGCTCCTCGTATAAGGCGCTTGAAAATACGTTCCGCGATACCCTCCAGCTTGCGAAGACCGCGCAAAAAGTTAATAGCGATGCGACAGTACTGCAGAAAGCCCTGAAAAATTCAGCCGAAGCCGAAGGGCAAAAACAGGCGCAGCAGGCGGGAACGGAGGTGGCAGCCGTTACCGCCGCCTCGCAGATGCAGGAAACGCAGCTGATTGCCCAACAGACCGGGATGATAGCCGAAAACTATCTAAAGGAAAACCAGGAAAAAGCGGCAGCTAAAGCCATCCTGGAATTGTCGGCTGCGAATACGCACCGGACGGTACAAAATGCCATTGTCAAACAACCAAAAAATCCACAGGAGGTTTTCAATAAAATTTATCCGGACTGGCTGGCACAGGAGTACGAATGAGAACGAAGGCGATTTTTTTAGCAAAGCCCTTTGTTATTTTCGCCGCCTTGCTCTTGTTGCTGTTTCCCAGCATGACTACTGTTTCGGCGGCAGCGTCCTCGCTTCCCTGGGATACGGTATTGACACATTTAATCGGCGAAGTCAGCGTGTCTGGAGGAACCTTTTCTATTGACACCAGCAACGCCGAATTGACCGGCAGTGTGGCCCGCATCATTTGTACTGTGGCCATTGCCACAACCGGGCTGTTGCTGATGTTCGGGGAAGTCGGCGGCATGGCGCGGACCACCTTAAATACGATACTGGGAACGAGTATGGTCCTGTTGGTTGGCAGCTGGCTAAACAGTACCTTTTTCCAAGTCACCGATCCGGCGGTTGTCGCCGGCGGGGTCAGCCCTCCGGTTATTGAGACACACCGCACGCCAGGAGAGGGAACCGATTTTTTAAGCTCGATGATGCGCTATTACATTTCTGTTTGCCACAGCGGAGCGGCAGCATTGTTTCCGGCGGCGTTTAAGCTGTTGATTTTCCTGGCTGTGCTCGATTTTTCCTGGACGGCCATGTTCCGCTTAAATGAGGTCGGACCGAAATACCTGCTGTCCAAAGCGATAAAATATGGCATCTTCATGTGGATATTGAGCAATTGGACCGAGGGCATGGCTCTGGCGGCAAAAATATTTACCTCCTTTGAGCGGGTAGGACAGCTGGCGTCAGGCAGTTCCCTGCCGCTCCAGCCGGATTCGATCTGGAGTAACGGCCTGGAAATCCTGGACGCTTCCTGGCAGGGCATCAAAACATTGAGCTGGTCGAATATCGGCGGTGTTCTCGCCAGCCTTGTTATTTTGATCGTTACGCTGGCTGCGGTCATTTTTACTGCCATTGCCTTGTTTATGTGCCGGGTGGAATTTTGGACGATTGTAACGCTTGCTACAGTGTTAATCCCGTTTGGTGTCTGGGATAAGTCCAAATTTCTTTTTGAGAAAGCAACCGGCGCGGTCTTTAATTTAGGGATTAAAATGGCCGTTATTTCCTTTGTGGCGACGGTCATTCAACCAACCTTGCTGTCGCTGGCCGAACCGTTAAAAGATGGCAATACGACCGGGGGCTTGGGTGATTTGGCGGCGGCAGCGGAAGTCATGTTCGGCGGTATTGTGCTGGCCTGTATGGTAATGCAGCTGCCCAAGGTTATTGCCGGACTGATGAATGGACATCCGTCACTGGGTTCCGGGGATATCTTCGAACCGGTGAAAACGGCGGTCGCAGCAGCCGTAGCCGCAAAAACGATGGGCATGTCGCAGGTGGCGAAAATGGAAATTGCCCGACAAATGGCAGGCGGCAGCGGCGCGTCCTGGGGTCAGGTGTTCAGGCAGAGAGCGCAGAATGCCTGGCAGACGACGGGACCGTTTGCCGCCGTAAGGCGTCAGTACCGGGCCGTGAAAAACGACAAAGCGGATCGGATGCATCGCTCCGGCCTGACCTGGGGCAGCGGACGCTATGCACAGCCTTATGATTATGAACGTCCGCCGCTGGCTGTGGACACCCATGATTAAAGCTGCCTTTGCCAGGAAGCTTTTACGCAGCTTTTTTTTGCTGGCATTCCTTTTTACAGTCCCATGCCTTGCCTATGCCAATCTAGCGATGCAGTACCCGGTGGCGGCACCAAAAACAAGTGACTTTGGCTGGCGGCTGCATCCGGTTTACGGGACGCCGCGCCTGCATGCCGGGGTCGATTTGGGAACGGCGGAAGGCTCGGCAGTTCATACGGCTGCCGCCGGCACCGTCGAATATAGCGGCTGGATCTCCGGCTATGGCTATTATATTCTGATTAATCACGGCCAGGACGACAGCGGTAGAACCATCCGCACCGGTTATGCCCATTTGAGTAACCTTGCCGGGAGCTTTGCCGGAAAACAAGTGGAACCGGGTGAATTAATTGCCTATTCCGGCTCTACGGGAACGGTATCGGGGGATTGCCTGCATTTTGAGGTGCGGGTAGGAAATAGTACCGGCTACGGCGGACTAACCGGCGAAGTTGTCAACCCGGAGGATTATTTGGGAGGCTTGCCAGCGTCCAGCGGCTCCGAGGGCGATGCGGAAGAACTGTTCGTTCCGGTTGACTTCTCCATCTTTTATGATTTCGCGCTGCCGCTAAGGGATATGGTCGAAAAAATGGCGGCTGCTTGCATACAGGGACTGAAACTGTTACAGCAAGAAATGCTGACACTCTTTATTTGCCTTATTACGATGGATTTGGCGTTGGCCTTTCTCTGGAGCATGTTCCGGCAGGAAAGCGCGCAGGGCATGTTCGAGTTCTTGCTGCATAAATCAGTATTCTATGGGATGTTACTCTTCTTTTTGCAAAACTGGGGCACCCTTATTGATCTGGTAAAGCAATATTTTGTCAGCTCTGCAGCGCTGATGTTCCAAAAAGATATGGAAACGGCGCTGGAGGCCGTTTCCGATCCCTCGGCGGTGATTCAACAGGGGATGCAATTGACGGCGCCTTACTTTAATTACATTGAAAGCTTTCACAGTCCGATTGCGATTTTTTTCAACAAGGGCCTCATTGCGATCGTGTTTCTGTTAGGTATTCTGACCGTGGCGATCTTTCTGTTTATGGGCATCCAAATTATGCTGGCCTATATGGAATTTTATCTTATGGGCGTATGCAGCGTGGTCAGTGTCACGCTCGCCGGTTTTCGCTATACTTCAGACCTGCCACTTGCCAATTTCGGTATTAACGGACTGTTTGCATCAGCCATCAAGCTCATGTGGATGACCTTCTTTGCAATGTTCCTGTCGCTCATGGTGCAGATTATTCCACAGGATGGGCTAATAACCAATCACACCGGGACACAGGATATGACGCTTGACCAGTTTATGGAAGTCATTGGTGATATTGAATCTGGCGGCGATTACGCAGAGCCAGCGAATGCATACGGCGCGAGAGGAAAATATCAAATTTTAGAGTCGAACTGGGATGCGTGGTGTGAAGAGGCCGGACTGCCAGCGGGTTCTGAGTGGACACCAGCCAATCAGGACCGCGTTGCCCGCTATAAGATGCTTGAGTATTATGAGAGCTATGGCGACTGGCGGGAAGTAGCAATTGCCTGGAACGCGGGCGCAGCCTGGGTTGGAAGTTCGGTACTGCCCGAAGAGACGGTCAATTACCTGGAAAAACTGGAGGAAAAGGGCGGCGGGAGCAGTGCGACGTTTGATATTGTGCTGGCGGTTGAGCGTTTCTTCTTCGTATTGCTGACAGCCATCATTGGCAGCCGGGTGAGTGGAGTTATCCTGCGTACCTTCTCCGGCGAGGGATTTAGCTGGCGTAGTACGTAAAAAAAAGGAGGACTAGAATGAACGTAAATGTGCGGATACGGATTAAGCAAATTGGGGTACTGGGCATACTGGCTGGCAGTTTAGCCTTGTTACCGACGAACGCTTTTGCCTGGAGTATACCGGGTGTAACCCGTCCGTATGATCCACCGGCCTATTATAGCCCAACCGCTATTTCCTGGCGGGATTCCAAACCGTCCATCTTTACCATGCTGGACCTGGCACGGCAGGGGGGCAGGGTGCATGACTATACGGAAGAGAAAAACGATACCAATAAGGGACTTAAAACGACGATTGAGCAATTGAGGCGGCTTGACGAGCTTTGGAATGAAATAAAAAACCTGACGCCCGCAGCGTGGGGCGGTTTTTGGCAGTCCCTGGCCGAGCCGCAGGTATCCCAAAAAGATCAAGCCGTTTTTACCCGAACGGAAAATGAGAATGCCTTGCTTTCCATTACCGATAGTAACGGCAGTGATTTAAAGAAAACGGAAGAAGACAAACTGCGTTATCTTGACACGATGTATCGCAGCATCTTTGCCTACAACCAAGAGAGCAGCCAAAGCTATACGGCGCGTACTGGTCTTCTGGCAAAGAGTTTAGCTGTTTCTGCCTCCGCCGAAGGTCAATTGGCCGCATTACAGGCGCAGGTAGGCTTGGAAGGGAGCCAGGCGGCTGAAAATTTGCAGCGAAACCGTTTGATTGGTTTGCAAAATGCATTACTTGCTGTCCGGGAACAGTCCAAAATTGATGAAATGGTACGGGTTCAGGCCCAAAACCGCCGTAATCTTCACATACAGTTTGCCTCGCCGTATGGGCAAAGTGCAAGTGATAAAGCGGTATTTACGAAACCGAAAGCGCCGGGTATGCCGGATTTTTCAGAATAACGACTTAGGGTTACCTTTTGCAGGAAAAGGGTGCGCCAGGCGGAGTGATTCATGGTAGCGTAAAACTAAACGGATGATAATCACCGAAAGGAGCGGGTAAGATGGCAGATATGGAAATTCGTGCGTTTGAAGCGTATGATACGAAGGAAAAGGGAAAACCTTGGGCAGCCAAAGTGCTCGACAGTGGAAAACTGGATTTTAATATTCCTTTTACTTATAGCGGAAATACGGAAAATGGCGATGCGGGTGTGCTGTATATTAAAGAAGCGGAGCCGGGCAGAATCTACGCAACCGGGCAGAAAAATTACCAGACGCGGGAAAGCAATATTGAATATATAAGTTATAACGGGCAAAATTTTGACGCGGTTGAGAAAGACGTGATTGTGGAAATGAAAGACCGCTATTATGCGGCTTTGCCCACAGAAAGGGCAAGCAAGACGCAGGATAATGTAGAGCAGCAGCTGGAACGGTATAAAAAATATAATGAAATTGTTGTGGTAAAGGAATTTGGCGCCTATTCAACGGAAAAGTTGGGAAAACCATGGGTTTGTGAATTTACGAAGGATGGCATTGAATTGAATGCGGTGGGTAACCCGGAAGCTAAGGTTGTCGGGCGTGTAGTCGGTCAGCCAGGGGAGTTTCAGCAGGCTTTTGTTGTGAATCCCAGCCCTGAACAGGTATTTGTTGTGGGGCAAAAGGATTTGCAGATGAATAAACATCATTTGCATTTTTACCGCGTGGAAAACGGCCGGGCGGTTGAAATGACCCGGCAGGAGGCTGAAAATAGCGTTGGCTATGAGCGTAAATTCCGCCCCTTTGAAGTGGAGGATAAAGGAAAAGTCGTTTTGGATATGCCAAAGGGCTATGATCCTGAACGGTATCAAATGTGGGTTGCAAAAGAGATTGTGGAAAATGGTAAGCGTACCTGCAAAAGCGGTGAACAGGAGGGCCATTTTTATGGCAGTTATTCCGGCGGCCGTGAGGGGAAGCCAGGGCAGTTTTATATTAACCAGCCGGAAGAAAACGGAATTTATGTGGTATGGAAGAAGGATATAGCGGAAAACCAGACGGAAATGGCAGCGCGCATGAAGTACGCAAACGGCCAAATGCATGAACAGCCTATTTTGCAGTTTGCCAGAGATAAAGTCGTATTAAAGGAGATGCCGGGATTTGATGAAGAGCGGCTGGCCAATCCGTCCGTGGCTCTTGTGCGTCAGGATGGCAGTTTTTCCTTCATGAATGGTACGAATGCCTACGGACACCCGCAGCGGGTAGGAGGCTACACTGGACGCAACGGCTTAGGCGAAGCGGGCTCTCTGTTTGTTTATGAACCGAAGGAAGATATGGTATTCGCAGTTGTACAGGAGAACTATCAGACGCTTAGAACCCAGGTCTCCTATTATCAGTATCAAAAAGGCAATTTCATTGAAGTTGATCGCGAAACGGCAAAAGAGCTTGCAGCCGCGCAGCCGCGAGTGGAAGCCACTGTGAAGCAGCCGGAAAAAGAACTGGAAGAAATCGTGGAAAAGTTGAAAAACGGCCAGGTTTCCCCGGAAGAAAAGACACAGATTAAAGAACGCCTTAAAGAGATCCAGGCGGAAATGAAAAAGGAGGAAAAAGAGATCGATAGGAGCCTGGCCGGTGCAAGGGGAAAAGGCAAATCGCTCGTCATTGCCTCCGTCGCGGCATATGACGCAAAAGAATTTAAACTCCCCTATATTATGATGCAAAATGAGAAGGACCGCATGAGTTTTGTCCAGGATAAAAATATCGCCGAATTCAAAGGTTCGGCGAAGGAGGGCGGCCAAATTGTTTTGCATGATGCAAAAGAGGGAACTGTCGTTGCGTATGGTCAGGCCCGTGTCGATGGCACGAAAACGCAGAGCAGGTATGCCTTGGTCTTAGACAATAAGGTTCAGGAAATATCGCAGGCGCAGTATCGCGTGTATAAGAAAGATCCGGCAAGCTTGATAAAACCGAAAGAACAGGAATACACGTCCCTTTCGCACGCGGCGGATAGCCTGGCGGCGAAGGGGATTACGGGCCCGATACTGGAGAAAAAACTGGCAGTGCTGGATTTGCCGGAATTTAAAGGAAAAAGTGTTATTGAAAAAGCAAAAGCTATTCAGGAAACCATACAGACGTGTGAAAGAACGAAAGAACCGCATATTTTGGCAAGATAAGGTGAAGCTGGAGATAAGGTATTTCTAGTGGGAAGATTGTTTCCGGAGATGGACATGTGGGTTACGGCGAACGGTAAGGCGGTGTGTTCATTTTCGCTGACAGTATCTTTTAAGACCAAGGTTCGGGAAGAAATGGATGCTATTGACTGTGTGCCTGGGATTCACTGGCAGAACTTATTTGTCAGGAAGGAGAAGGAGGTCGCTTTGCTCAATTTAAGTCATTTAAAAATTTTTCGGCTTGCTGTGTCAAAGGAATAACATCGCTTTGATCAATGTATTTTAAATCAAACTTTCGATTCAATGTCATAAATAGGCGCATGCCTGATTTTAGCCGGTGAATATAGGAATAAACCCCGATCGCACCCGGAGTGATTTCTGTTTTTTTCTCTTGATATCTGTATCTTAAATGCTTGGATTCTCTAAAAATATCATCAATACTCTCGCCAAATTTTCGATAGGCCGCGGGGATATTCCTCTGTTCTATCATTTCGCCGACTCTTTTGAGGACATTGCCGCCGCCACAGCGCCTCTTCCTATCGCTGTCAGCTTAACATAGGGCGCCCCCAATGTAAGCACTTTACAAATGACGTCCTCCGTGGCAATGCCTCCCGCCATTGCAATGGCGGGAGGCCATTTTCCTTTCTTGTTCAGTTCACGCATAGCCTCAAATACTATTTTTTCCAGCTCGATCGTTGGATAACTCCATTCATTCATCATCTTACAGGGATTGTGGCCGGTTCCGCCTCCCGCCCCGTCGAACGTTACAAGCGCCACATGATTTTCGGAGGCTATCGACAACACGCGCCGTATGTCTTCAACGCGATAACCGGCCATTTTGAAGAATATGTTTTCGGCTCCCATGCTGCGATATCCATGAATCTTCTCTGAAAGTATTTCTTCATTCCACATTGGAAGACGGCCATACTGCGTAAAATAGAAGCCTGCATCCTCAAAATATTGCTTTTTCACGCGCTCGTCCAATGGATCAGGCTCGACCAGATACCCATTCTGTCTCAGCCAAACGGCTTCTTCATAAGAACCGACGGATGCCACATGCTGAATCCCTTTCGCCGCTTGTCTAAATTTGATTTCCAGCGTTTTTACATTGCAATGCTTCAAGGCGTATTCCGGTGTTCCCAAGGCGATATCATCTGCATTGGCCTGCAGAACGATGTCGCCATATCCAATATCAAATTTCCGAAAGCACTGCACCATTCTACTCAGCAGCGGGGCATTTGAAACTTTTCCATTGCCGTCGTGCATAAGCTCTGTATCGCTTTTGATTGCTGATTCGCCAATCACGGCAATTGTTCCTGCCATAGCCGCTCCGGAATAGTAATCTTCCCAGTCCAATTTGGCCATTGCTGGAAGTATGATTGGCGCTTTCAGCTTGATCATTTTTTCGTAGCCTATTTCACAGTTTAAATCTGCCGTATACATTCGTATGCTCTGAATCTTCCGGATCTCCTGCCGCTCTAAATACTCTTCCGGCAATATTAAAATGCGAATAATCGAACGGATAGTTTTTCTCCGACGCGAACTGCTGATTGGTAGTATTATAAGGATAAGTAGCTTCGCTCCCACGAATTGCCGACAAGCCGATTTCGCACATTCCGTCGCATTGATTTGAACAGGTTGCGCACATCCCTGATAAATGATAGATGTGATCGGGAGTCCGAAGTCTGGTATTTTTAAATGTACTGGCAAGTTTTTCGCTATATGACATAACAAGAAACCGGATTGACGCTGGGACTCCCGCGGAGGATGGAAATTACAAGATACAATACATTTACAGATTTTCTAATTCCAACTCTGCAATTCCAGGATGTTGCCCTCAATGTCTGTGGTATAAACAATGTAGCTTTTCGGCCATCCTCATACGCCGCATGTACCAACTCTCCGATTACGCCACCGCCTTTTTCAAGTACTTTTTGAAGGGTTTCTGCAACACTATCAACTTCAAACGCAAGATGCGCAATGCCATATGTCCTGCTGCGAGTAGCCCAACTCGAGAGTGAATAGTGGAGGGCATATATGGTGGCAGCGGCAATAAAGGTAGGGATAAAGCTGATTTTCGCTTCATAGAGCGGAGAGGCGGCTAGTCCACCCACCATCCAGAAGAAAGCAAAGTCGTAGGCGGAAAAGGGACCGCCAGCCCGGCGCGGCAGGTACCTGCCCAGGATGAATATTTCAATACCAACAACTAGGGTGCGGAGCACAAAGCCTTCTACCGGTATTTTTTCGATTGCAGTGAGGTACTCGATCATGGCTGTGCCTCCTGACCGGTACTGATATACAATGTTCCATTTGTTTCAACAATGGCTTGAAAGATGCTATCTGTAGATTTTCCGGGATGTGCCGCAGCAAACTCATTTTCAACCCATTGCAAGGTAAGGCCGCTGCGGGCTAGGCTTTGTTCTTGGACGTCTCCATCATAAATTACAACCTCGGGAAAACGGGGCGGGGTAACCGGGATATTCAATTGACTTTTGGTTGGAGGAGCGGCAGCAGGTTTGGTGAGAGCATTCACTTTGCCTGTTGGTTCCAGGTAGATTTCTTGGATTTCTGATAAATTAGTAATGGATTTCAGACGAAGTTGAGCTAACAGGTTATCGATGGTAATGTGGGTAGCGTCTAAGTTTTTACGAATTAACTTACCGTTTACCATTAGTGGGATAGCTATGCGGTCAACCTGACGGGGAAACTTTATGTCTAGGTAGGAGAGAAAAGCATTGACTAGTGCATAACTAAAAATGATGGCAACAACCTCATACAGCGAACTTTTGGGGTTGACCATACGTACGGCCGCCAAGCTGACTATACCTGCCGCCACAAGATAATTGTGACCAGAGAGGATGCCTACTTGGCGCTCTCGCATAATGCGGGTGCCGATGATAAGGGAAATATACAGAATAGATACACGCAGCATAGTATACCCCACCAGGCATGGATGTTTTTTCCTGTTTATGGGCCTCTGTATATACCCTAAAGGCCACACCCAAAGAGTGCAGGCAGGGGAAGGCGGGAGTCGAGACAGAGATGTCCGGTAAGTAAAAGCCGGTCTTTTTTTGTTTACCGTAAGGTTTAGCAAAAAATCACAAGTTCTTCACTAGTCCTTCATAGCTTCTTCACAAAGGTTTGGTATGATAAAGGCAGTAAAGAATCCGCACCTAGGCGGACTGACCGCGCAAGCCGATAGACCGGTGGAATTTCGGAAAGAGGATAAGTCTATGATGGAAGGTTCTAGGCAGCCAGGTGGTGTACCGACACAGCTAATCGAGGAGGAATAAAGTTATGAAGTGTTGCAAACAATCGGAGCCCAATAAGCAAAATGACGTAAGTCAAGGGCAACAGCATGGCTGTGGTGGCGGCCTTAAACATATGTTGATGATGCTTGCTTGCTGTTTAGCGCCGCTTGGTGTAGTCCTACTTCTCAAGCAAAGCGGTTATGATGGGGCGGCCAGCTATTTAGTGCTGCTGTTATGCCCGCTGATGCATCTGTTCATGATGCGGGGGATGGGACACAAACATAATGAACCCTCAGATGAAAATAACACTATAAAATAAATAAGGTTGAGTAAGGAGCTGACTAGTGAGATGGAAGAGTTAATCATGGAAGCCTATCGCAAAGCCGAAAGCAAGGATTTTTTTGCTATTACACTCCATGTGGAGCGTTTATTGAAAAAGTATTATTCGCTGCATGACCCGCGCACCTGGATTACCACCGGCGAAGTCCGGCGCATTCTCGAACGGCAAGGTTTAGTGTTTGGAGATAGCTGGGCGGTAGCTTAGCCTAGGTACTAATCAGATAAATTAACGAGGAGTGAAAAACTATGAAAAATAAATTAGCAGGGTGGATTATTGGGGGACTCATTACGGCATCAGCATTAGGACTGGCCTTTGGTGCTAATTCGCTTGTCAGTGCGGCAGCTAACACTGAGCAGGCCGCCGCACCGGCAGGTATGATGATGCCAAGCGGCCAAATGGAAAAAATGGGTCCTGAGATGATGAATTCGCCGGAAATGCAAAAACAGTGTGAAGACATGATGAAAAGCACCGATATGCAACAAGCAATGAAGGGGATGATGCAACAGCCCCAGATGCAGACTATGATGAAGCAAATGATGGCAAGCGACCCGGCGTTTAAACAAATGATAGAAGATATGGTTAAGGATAGCAATTCATCCGGCGAGCAAGCAGCACAGTTGCAGGCTACAGAGTCTACGAATATAGACCATAACGCACACCATGCAGCACAGTAAGTTCTTTTAATTTATTACAAGTTAGGATCCAGATAAGCCCTTTGACCATTCGATCGAGGTCGGAGGGCTTTATTCATTTATACTAGCTATCAGGAAAAACAAAATAAGTGTAGCGGATTGATGACAGATGAGGTAAATTCGAGGGTGTTTGCTTGTTTTAGCTGCTGGGCGGCAACTTGGAATTTTTGCTACTGTCTGCTCTGCAGCAAGATGTGAGCCGCTTCCAATCGAAACAACCATGGTTGCACTTGGAAATAATTGTACTTGGTGGAATCCATTTCCTGAAACCGGGCATACTAACTCAACAGCCTATTCTATTTTAAGGACGGGATTGTTACAGTCGTATATAACGCTTGTGAATCCGAACGGAGAACGGACCATGCTTACGCGCCGTGATTTTTTGAAGTTATGCATGTCCTCTGCATTAACCATCAGTCTAACCGATATGCTCATTCCTGTGCTGCAGGGCGCCTATGCCCAAGGACAAACGATAAAACCGCCAGTCATATGGCTTGAACTTGGCTTTTGCAACGGTAACAGCATCTCGCTTGAGAATGCAGTAAATCCGGGGTTCGATCAATTCTTAAAAGAAATGGTTGAACTGCGATACCATACTCACGATCTTGTTGTGCAAGGGGAACAGGCAGTTAATGTCCTGACAGATACGCTTGAAAAGGACAAGGGAAGATTTTGGCTGGTAGTCGAAGGTGCAGTTATGACCGCTGCCAATGGCGGATATCAACATGTTTTTTTACGGAATGGGAAACTGGTAACCGGCTTGGCCGCGCTGCAAGAAATTGCGCCTAAAGCTAAATACATTATTGCGGTAGGGGATTGTGCCTGCTATGGTGGCCCGGCTGCCGCGCATCCCAATCCCGCCGGGGCCAAAGGAGTGTGGGAGATAGTTAAGGGCAAGCCGGTGATCAATATCCCAGGCTGCCCGGCGCATCCTGACTGGATGACGGGTACGTTCAGCCACCTGCTGCTATACGGTATGCCGCAGCTTGATGATTACAACCGGCCAAAAATGTTCTTTAATAGAACGGTCCACCAGTTGTGTATACGTCGCCAGCAATTTGAGGATGGCATTTTTGCCAGTTTTCCCGGTGATCAAGGCTGCCTTTATAAGGTGGGGTGCAAAGGGCCAATCACTTACGCCGACTGTCCCCTGCGGCAGTGGAACCATTACGTTAACTGGCCAATAAAAGCCGGCACGCCTTGCATCGGTTGTGCCAGCCCCCAATTCCCTGATGGCATGATGCCGTTTTATAATCAATTGCCCAATATTCAAAACACTGCCGCAGCGATGAACGTAAAAAAAATTGGTGCAGTTTTTGCCACGCTGGGGATGGGGGCGGTCGGGACTCACCTGATTACCCGTGTTTTTGCTCGACGGACTCTTAAACACAACCTGGGCGGGACAAAACCCATTGACCCATCACCGACGGCAACCCCGCAGCAGCTGAAGCAAGAGCTGGACGATATTATCCGGAAGCAGAACGCCTTGTTAACTGTAGGCAAAAAACTGCAAGCACCGAAGGTACTGCGGAAGAGGAAAAGCTGGCTGCGACAGTTAGTTGCTTTCTGGCGTACTAAGGCCAAACAAGGGAAGTGAATTGATGACCAAGAAAATCATTTTTCCCGTAACCCGCAGTCATGGTGCATTTCGCGTAGATGTGGAAATAGAAGGCGGACAGGTTGTCGACGCCTGGATTGGTGGAATGTTATTCCGAGGCTTCGAGATCATCATGGCGGGACGGGACCCGCGGGATGCCGCCCTGTTTTTGCAGCGCATTTGCGGCATCTGTTCCAGCGCCCACGCCGTGGCCGCCGCAATGGCTCAGCAGCAGGCGTTTCGGGTCGAACCGACCCCCATCGGCCAACATCTTACCAATTTGATTTTCGCTGCAGATATCATTCAGAATCACCTCCGTCATTTTTACTTGCTAGCACTGTACGATTATGCTATCGGTCCGGAGATGTCACCGTATACTCCCCGGCAAAAAGGGGATTTTCGGTTACCTAAAACGGTTAACGACGAACTTTTACGGCATGCTGAACAAGGACTGAAAATGGCAGTTCGCGCCCATGAAATGCTGGCCGTTTTCGGTGCAAAGGTGCCTCATCAGCAAACCATTATGGCGAGCGGTGTAACCGAAAGGACATCGGTAGATCGGTTAAAGGCTTACGGCGGCATCTTGCGCGAAATAACCGAATTTGTGGAACAAATCCATAGTAGTGACATCATGACGATAGCCGATTACTATAAGGATTACTATGATATAGGGACAGGCTATGGTAACCTGCTGTCTTATGGTATGTTTCCCGGCCCAGCCAATGGGCAGCGAGCCTTCAAAGCGGGGGTCATTTTCAACCGGGGTACTGTTGTTGAAACACTGGATGCTGCCCAGATTACCGAGGCGGTTCAGTTTAGCTGGTATCGGGATGAGCAAGTAAAACGCAAGCCGGCTGAAGGCGTGACCGTCCCGGATATAGACAAGCCTGACGCCTATACTAACGTAAAAGCGCCGCGCTATCAAAGCCTCGCTTTTGAGAGCGGGCCGCTGGCCCGGGCCTGGATAAACGGCGATTATCGACGGGGAATATCGGTGATGGACCGGCTGGTGGCCAGAGGGCGGGAGGTACTGAAAATTTGCCGGCTGGCGGAAGAATGGCTGGCCCAGGTCATACCTGGCAGCCCCTCCTTACGACCGTATACACCGCCGTCTGCCGGCGAGGGCATAGGCTTGACTGACGCGATGCGAGGCGCGTTAGGACATTGGTTCAGCTATG
>NZ_FNAM01000064.1 GCF_900101845.1 Sporomusa acidovorans
TAAGTATTTAGGATTTCCATAAAGAGGTAACGGGTGTCCTCGCCAATTGACAGGTTTATTTATGCGCGTTATTATAGTAATTGTAGTATTGTAAATAGTTGTTATTGAGACAACTAGTAGTATGGCTTAGCCGGTAAATTATCGCTAGGTTAATTGTAATTTACCGTCAGCAAAAAATGATAGGTAGGAAGGTAGGATGGGATGAGTATTCAATTAGTCATTATTATTTCCTATATTTTTGTGTTGTTTGGGATTAGTATTTATGTTAAGCGTAGAACGGAAAATAGTAGCGGTTTTTTATTTGCCGGACGGAAATTAACGTCTACCTTAATTGCGGCAAATATTGCCGGAACAGCTATTGGCGCCGCCTCGACCATCGGCACGGCTGAAAATGCTTTTCAGTTTGGAATTGCGGCTGGTTGGTATAACGTTGCTTGGGCAGCAGGGGCGGTGACTATGGCCTTGGTTGCAGCAGAAAAATACCGCGGACTGAACTGTACAACAATCCCGGAATTATTTGAACGTTATTATGATAAAAAAGGACGTGCGATTGCTGTACTGGGAATGATTACTATTCAGCTGGTCATAACTTCACTGCAATATATTGCCGGCGGAGCCATTCTGTCAGCATTATTACCTGATATCTTTTCCCTAAAAGGCGGCATGATTACTAGTGCAGTCGTATTTATTGGCACTACGATTCTTGGTGGGTTATGGTCATCGGGATTGTCCAATATTCTTAGTACGACTTTAATTTATATTGGTGTGCTTACCAGCACCCTAACTATTGTAGCTAAGCAGGGAGGTATGAGTACAATTGCTGCATCGTTACCTCCCGGAGTTGACTGGTTTGGGCCTGTAGGCGGATTTGGTTCGGCTACCATAATCGGTTGGTTTGTTGTTATGATGACACAAACGATTACTGCGCAGGGGCCTGTACAAATAGCTTGTGCTGCCGTTGACAAGAAATCGGCGAAACGCGGTTTTTTGTGGGGAGCAGTTCTCATGTTTCCCATAGGATTTGCCTGTGCCGTCATGGGAATCGCGGCCAAAGTAGCCTATCCCGAGATGAATGCCACAATGGCTCTTCCGCAGATGATTATGGGCCTTGATCCGGTAGTGGCCGGATTGACACTAGCTGCGCTGTGGGCCGCCGATGTTGCTACTGCTTGCCATATCCTATTGGCGGCTGGGACGTTGTTTTCTCAAGATATTTATAAGCGCTTTTATAAACCGGATATTGATGATCAACAATATACCCTTGTTAATCGTTGTGCTATTCTTGTTTTAGGGGCTGTTACATTGTGGTTTGCCTTTAATGCCGTGGGTATTGTTAAAACGATGCTTATTGGCCTTAGCCTCACGACCGCATTTACTTTGGTTTTCCTGTTTACTATGTTTGCGCCGCAGTTTTGCAGAAAAAATACGGCTTTTTACACAACTTTTACAGGAATTGCCACGCTGGTCGTCTGGCAAGTGGTACCCTCGTTCCGGTTGTTTGCTCACCCGATTTATATGGAATGGGTTGTGTGCTTATTGACATTCTTTATTGTTGCCCTGGTTGACAAAAATAAAATTACTTCTGATGAAGCTAAGTCATATATGGTTAACGGGCAAACACCGGGTTTTGCGGAAGGACGAAATTAGCCGCAAGCAACAAGCGATCAATGAAACAAATTTGGATATAACAAAAGCTCTCTTATCTTCACGGTAGGAGAGCTTTTATTATATAAAATTAAAAAATGTGACAGGAAAATAGTATATTCTTACGAACTGTATATATAAATAACATTTTGGCTGGTATAAACCATTGCCTTTATTTATATGTAAAGGCAATATTGGGGGATGGTGATTTGTTTGAGTTATTTTTACCTGTAGGCAATGCCGAGGTTTGGTGGCCGGGATTAGTTTTTCTTGGTTTTTTAATTGGAATGATAACCGGCTTTTTCGGCATAGGTGGAGGTTTTTTATTAACACCTGCCCTAAAGATATGTTTTAATGTTTCCTATCCGGTAGCAATCGGCAGCAGTTTGTTACAAATATCCTTGACTTCGTTGTTTTCTGCTTATAAGTATTGGCAGCAAAAAAGTCTAGACACAAAAATGGGAGTAGTAACGGCTATTGCGGCACTAATTGGGACAGAATGCGGTGTTCGTATTCTGAAAAAAATTAGCATGACCAGTACGGTCATAGTCGCTGGATATGAGTTACCATTTACTGATCTTGTAATTAATAGTTGTTTTTTTGTGCTGATGGTTTTGACGGCAGCGTTTATGTATCGTGAAGCTTCCCAAGGCGACCGGGGTGAAAGTGAAGAACCCAACACAAAGATCGGCGAATTTATACGAAGTTGCCCACTGCCGCCGTTTTTAAGTTTCAAGCAATCAAAGATATCTGAGCTCAGTTTATGGGTACCCACTACGCTTAGCTTTTTTGTAGGCTGCTTAACAGGCTTGCTGGGAATCGGTGGAGGATTTGTCGGTCTGCCTTTAATGATTTATCTGTTGGGAATGCCTACTCGTATTGCTGTTGGGACAAGTACCATACAGGTTTTACTGGCAAGCTGTTATGGAATGTTTCGTCATATGCAACAGGGCCATGTGGACATTCTACTGGTGGCATTTATGCTTTTAGGCTCAATAGCCGGAGTTAATACCGGCGTGAAAATTGCCAAAAAAGTTGATGCTCGCGATACACGCAAATATTTTGCGGCTCTCTTATTACTGGGAATATTGTTAATTATTTATGATATGCTATATCGTTTTGTTTAGCAGATTCGGGTGTTCCTGGACATAACATGTGATAGAAACGGAGTTTTGGCATGCGAAAGATATTCCTGGCAGGTATGGTGATTACACTCATGCTGGTACTTGCCGGTTGCGCTAATGACAAAAGGCCTTATATTAATTTTGAGCGCTCCCAGCCTAATGTAAAAATGGAACAGACAGATGATGAAAATCTGCGACCAATTCGTATCGCTGTGGCAACCGTCATTTCCCCTAATGAAACAATTGAGTATTATCGCAATATAGCTCAATATATTTCTAAGCAAATTGGCAGGCCTACAATTTTAGTGCAGAGAAAGACATACGAAGAGTTAAATATGGTAATGTCTAATGGCGAGGCAGATATTGCGTTTATGTCAACCGGCGCATACAGTGCCTATCGTGGCCTTACAGAGATAGAACTATTAGCTATGGTGGAATATAAAAACAGTATTTTTTACGATATGCAGATTATCGTGCATAAAGATAGTGATATCACTTCACTTGAAGATTTAAAGGGCAAGAGTTTTGCATTTACTGACCCGCTAAGTTATTCCGGCCATATGGCAATTCTTCAGCTTCTCCAGGAAAAAAATACGCGACCGGAAAAGTATTTTGGCCATTATATATATACATACAGCCATGACAAATCTATTTGGGCAGTTGCCAATAAAGCAACCGATGCAGCTAGTATTGACAGTATGATTTATCAATATGGAATGGCGAACGATAAGAACTTACTTGATAAAATCCGGGTTATTGAAACAGTTGGGCCTAACCCAACCGGGCCGGTAGTTATCAGGGAAAAAATTAGTGAAGAACAAAAAAAACAACTGCGGCAAGTGTTTCTGGATATGCACAAGAATCCGCAAATAGTGCCATCGCTTAAAGGATTGCTCATTGACCGTTTTGTGATACCGGCTGTTGATTATTATCGGCCGTTGCAGAAAATTTATGACGAAACAAGAGGCATAACGTGATGCACTGGTATAGACGCAGTTTATATGCAAAAATTGCCCTAATAATCGTAGGCACATTACTGTTATCTATTTTAACACTCATTATCATGATGCGCGGTGTTACACATAATCTAATTGAGAATCAATTGAATGTAAGAGGCTTTGAAGTCGGCAATTATATAGCGGTTTTAAGTACGAATGATATTTTGCAGGAAAACCATTATGCCATTCTTGAGCGAATTAACAAAACTAAGGATAAAAATAAAGATGTAAGGTATATTTTAATAGCAAACTATATGGGCCAGGTGATTGCCGATACCTTTATAGACGGATTGCCGGAAGGATTGCCGGCAACGGTTGCTGTCGAAAACATGGAAACCTATATTGTCAATAAGTTTAATAGTAATGAAGGCGTTATCTATGAAATCGTAGTGCCAATCGAAAACGGTAATGTTGGTTTTGTCCGGGTGGGAATGTCTAGCGGAGGCATGCAGCAAATATTAAATCATACATTAACCGAATTTTCGCTTATGGCAATTATTCTATGTACCATTGCCGTAATACTGGCTAGCTGGCAGATGTCTGTAATCATTAGACCTATTCAAAAATTATCGCAGGCTGCCGAGGAAATTAAGAATAGTAATTATTCCGTGCAGACACTTTGTAAAAGTGCAGATGAGATTGGAAGATTAAGCCAGACATTTAATGAAATGGCAGCATCACTCAAACAAAAGGAAGACGAGAATAATGAACTGCTTAAAGCCTTACAGGTAAAGGAATATAATCGTACAATCCTGATCAGTAAATTGTTTACCGCACAGGAAGACGAGCGAAAACGTATTTCGCGGGAATTGCATGATGGGGCCGGACAATCGATTACCTCATTGCTGGCCTATTTAAAAATTTTGTCAACAGAAGTTAAAGGAGATAGACAGCATTCACTGATAAACTCAGCCCGGGATGTAATAGTTAGTGTTTTAGGGGAGTTAAGGCAAATGGCAGTAGACTTAAGGCCGCCGGCGCTGGACGATTTGGGGTTAGTTGCTGCTATAGAAAAATATTTGCATACTCTTTCTGTGTATCATATAAAAATTGTCTTAAACGCAGATGAGCAACAGCTAAAATTACCGGATTCAATCGTGCTGGCCCTATATCGAATTCTTCAGGAAGCGATAACGAATATTATACGACATGCCGGTGCCACAGAAGTAGAAGTAAGTTTAGTTTCTGAATCTGAGTATGTAAAGCTGATTATTGCCGATAATGGTTGTGGCTTTTCTGATAAGTCATTGGAGAATGCCAGAAGGCAAAACCGGCTAGGTCTTTATGGTATCCAGGAACGGGTAGAAATATTGAATGGCAATCTTGCGATTCAATCTACTGTTGGGACAGGAACCAAAATCATGATTACTATACCTACAAGGTGATTTGAAAATGCAAAAAATAAAAATTATTTTGGCTGATGACCATGCTATCCTGCGTACAGGGTTAAAGCTAATGTTGAGCTGTGATAATTCAATTGACGTTATTAGCGAAGTGAGTAGTGGCGAGGAATTGCTCAAACTGTTGCAAGACGTTAAAGCCGATGTGCTGATTTTGGACTTATCGCTGCCGGGGATGAACGGGATAGATGTTATTTATGAAATAAAAAATAGGGGATATTTGATCAATATTTTAGTGTTGACTATGCATACGGAAGAGCAGTACATAAAAGCGGTTATGAAAGCCGGCGCCTTAGGTTATGTGAGTAAAAGTGCGTTTGATACTGAGTTGTTGACTGCAGTTAAAACAGTCGCAGAGGGCAAAATTTATTTAAATAGTGATCATGCATTACTGATGGTAAATACGTTATTGAATAATAATAGTAACAAAGAATGTGACCCCTATACGTTGTTGAGCAGTAGGGAACGCGAAGTAATGCGATTGCTTGTACACGGCTATTCCCTGGCGGATATAGGTAAATTATTATGTTTAAGTATAAAAACGATTGATACACATAAGACCCGGATTATGAATAAACTCGGTATTACAAAAAAGAATGAGTTGGTACAATATGCGTTAGACCGGGGAATATTAGTGCAAAATAACGAAAAAATCACATAAAAGATTAAAATGGATCATTCCCCAAGAGAATGATCCATTTTGCTGTTCAAATTATTTTTGTTGCAAAGCAGCGGCAAGTTCGCGTACACTGTCAAAAACATAATTGGGGCGGACTTTTGATTGATTTAGATCAGTTTGCTTAGTTTCGCCGCTCAGCACCAATATGCCGCAAATTGCAGCGTTTTCGGCCAGCTTTATATCCGTATATAACCGGTCGCCAACCATTGCCGTCTCATCACGTTTACAGTGGAGTTTCGCCAGCAGTGCATTGATGATTTCCTGGTACGGTTTACCAATGATTTTAGCTTTTTTGCCTGTTGAAGCATAGATCAATTCGAGCATTGCCCCAACATCGGGAATGTAGCCTGAGCGTTCATCGGTGGGGCAGTTAATGTCTGGATGTGTGGCAATAAGGGGGACACCTTCGCGGATTAAATGACAAGCTTCTGTTAATTTGGCATAAGTTAAGGTCTGATCAAAGCCTAATACAACAAAGTCAGGTGTCGAACCGGTCAATGTAAAGCCGTGGGCGATAAATTCCTGTTCCAAATCCGGTGTACCTAGCAAAAAGATGCGGGCATTAGGTTTAATGGTTTTAATATATAAAGCTGTGGCTTCGCCTGAGGTTAAGACTTGATCAACAGTGGCATCTAAACCAAGTTTTTGTAGTTTATTTACATAGCTTTGCTTGTTTTTGGAAGAATTATTGGTCAGAAAGACATATTTTCGGCCGCTTTCTGCTAAATAATCAAGAAATTCTTTTGCGCCAGGCAAGAGCTTTTGCCCTAAATAAATAGTTCCGTCCATGTCTAAGGCAAAATACTTTAACTTTTGTAAACTTGCAGGGTTTTGCATAATCCTTCTCCTAGGCAGTTAGTTTTTTAACTAATCGTTAGCTTTAACATTCCAAACCAGAGCGGCCAACACGAAAGAAGCAACGGCGGCACCTACCCAGAAATCACCGGCAAGAGCAAAGTCGTATACTTTTTTGCCGTTAACGATTGTCATATGAGCATTAATTAGATAGCCGCTGACCATTTCCTGCATGGCTGCGCCGAAATAACTCAATAATCCGATCATTCCCATTGCCGCGCCGGTAGCCCGTTTAGGACAAATATCAACAGCCATTAGGCCGCCAAGATAACATACAAGTGCCCCCATCGTAAAGCCGTATACACACATCGTGATCATATCGGTCATAGGATTAGCAGGAGCCCACAAAAACGCGGCAATGGCTGCTGCATATAAAACACCATAAATTAAAGCAGGCATATTACGTTTATGATTAAAAAATTTATCAGAGACTAAGCCGCAGGTCAGGGCACCGAAAATACCGGCAAACTGCATTACACCCAAAACTCCGCTGGCGCCGATAGTCGTGTAGCCTTTGGCTTCAGTTAGGTAGATAATACCCCAGCTTTCAATGGCATAGCGGGCGATATAACAGCAGAGGCTTGATAATCCAAGAATCCACACTGCCGGACGTTTAACAACAGACCATTGTAAAGAGGCTACGGATTTATCTTTTTCGGCTCTTGCCGCTTGCACGTCACCGTCATTTTTAAATTCTTCAGCATTTGGCAAGCCGTAAGATTCGGGGCGGTCATGCATAAAGAAATAAATAAGGATGGAACCAACCAGACAGAATATACCAGGCATAACAAAACCCATATGCCAGCTGTAGGCGCTAACAATCGTGGCCGTAGCGACATAAGTAAACGCGGCACCGAGATTATGGCTGGTAAACCATATACCGTAATAAGTTCCGCGTTCTTTATTACTAAACCATTGATTTAGCGAAACGATGCAAGGACCAGCCCCAAAAGACTGGAACCAGCCATTGATTCCCCACAATACCACTAGTGGAAGAAATTGGTTACAAAAGCCCATCAAAACAGTTACAATTGAGGAAATAAAAAGTCCGAAAGCAAAGAAACGTTTATTATTCATGCGGTCGGCTAAAAAACTGTTAATAAATTTTCCCAGTCCATAAGTAATAAAAAATACCGAGCCCATTATGCCCAAATCTTGAGCATTTAACACACCATCGGCCATAATCGGCTTTTTGATAACAGAAAAATTAAGCCGTAATACATAAAACAGAGCATAGCCCAAAGTTATAGAGGCAAAAACCTGCCAGCGCCTTTTGTTAAATTCTTTTGATATAATGTCTTTATTTTCTGAAATCAAAGGGCGATCTTGACCAGTTGCGAATACTTTCCAAAATAATTCTAACATATGATTACCTCACTTTTTTTATAGATTTTCATGCAGCTTTATAAGCCATGAATTTGGGGTTCATCACCAACCTTTCGTTTGCATTTTATGCCTTGCGGTTATAAGTAAGCCTCCCTTCTAAAAGAGATTATTTACATGTTAAATTATCTCATTATTAAATCAATTTAACTATCAGATAAAATCTGAATTATTGTAAGATATTTAGGTATAAAAGCCGATCGTTGCTATGTTAGTATTATAAACCGCAATAGGCTGGAAACAAATAAATAGAGCCGGTAGAGATAGCATAAAATCTATCTCTACCGGCTCTATTTATTTGTTGCACCAGATATTTGCTAAAGCGTATTTTGCGGACGGCGGCCTTGTTTTAGAAAGTTATATTTCGACAACGCGGCCAATATTCCCTGGGTCCAGAGCTTTTCCGTCGGCTGAATAATATGCTTCTGCAGAACTGGCCATTTGTTGAATGGTAAGTGAAATGTTAGTTTTAGACAAAAACACTAGGTGCTTATCATAATAGCGAATTAATTTAATCATCTTATAGAAACAGTCATGGCTAAATTTACAGCGGACATTGGCAAAAACAATATCTGCATGGATAATAAGCGCATCGTCAAAATTATTTGCATCGCCTGAAAGATAAACAAAATGGGGGAATTGGTTTTTTAACTTGGTTTGCCAGTTTTCGGCGCCGCCAATAACCAACGCGCGAATACCGCTTAATGTTTGCAAAGCAGTATCAAGATTAATTTGTTGATTAGCGTTTGCTAATTTTATGATATTATCGCAATTGGTTGTTTGTACGGATTTATTATTATGCCGGCAGTTTTCCATTTGCAATAGTTTTGTTTTTAACTCTTCATTCTCCTTGGTCAATGCGTTTATTACAAATTTTTGTTTAAGTGCCAAGGTATTAATTTCTTCTTCTTTTTGGGCCAATAAGTCAGATTTTGCCGCTAAGTCAGTGTTTAATCTTCGGATATCTGTTTCATAAATGTGCAGTTGTTTTTTTAGACTATCCATTTTGGCGTATAGATAAGGCGTGTTTTGTTCAAAGTAATATTTCTTCGTTTTTTTATACTCGCGTACGAATTCAAGCAAATGTAAGCCAAACATGACGAATTCGGCACATTCTAATTCCATATCTTCTTGGCTT
This sequence comes from Sporomusa acidovorans, assembly GCF_900101845.1. Classification (GTDB taxonomy): domain Bacteria; phylum Bacillota; class Negativicutes; order Sporomusales; family Sporomusaceae; genus Sporomusa; species Sporomusa acidovorans. Next base: position 9,222 of record NZ_FNAM01000064.1, read on the forward strand.
TTCTTATGGCTGGAACGAAATAAATCAGAAGTCATTTTTAAAATATAGAGACGGCAAAGAAGTTCAATATCCCGTTCTTTGACTTTGGTTAATATTGTTGGCGAAATTAAAGACAGCTCTGCTGATGATGACAAATAGGCAGCGCAATGAGCCATTCCTTCCCAAAAACGGTCGCCATTCCATGGCTCAAGATAATTGTGAAAGACTTTTTGGTATATAGCATTCTTAAAATAACGAGCCATTTTTTTTATTGCCGGTTTATTCAATCTGCCGATTAATTGCTGAAAATCGCTAGTGTTATTGAGTTTGCTGGCAAATATCTGGATGTTATGTAATGTCTCGGGTTCGGAAACAATTGCCTTTTTTCCTAGGACACAGGTAATAAACAGGCCAAATTTTAAAGAGGCTTGTGGGGGTAAATCAATAGCTGGATACATTGTGATAAAATAGTTGAGATATTTTGTAGCTGCGCCTGTAAGAAGATTGCGGTATTTACTGCTTTTTATAGATTCAGCGTAATACTCCGGTTGGGATACTTTGGACAAATCTACTGTTTCGGTATTTCTTATATAGTTATATAAATTATTCCAGTGCTTGGTTATAATGCCTAGTACCTGTTGAAATAGAAGGGAGTCAATCCCGGCTTCAATAGCTACGAGTACCATCCCCAGATATTTTGCGGCATAAATTTGTCGGTCAATTCCACTAACAGTGAACAAAGGATGATTAGCATAAATCGAATGAGAAGCTGCGATCTGGTACCGGGTTTTGTCAAGTTCATAAAGGAAATCTATCTCTTTGTAAGCTGATGTTGTATCGGCTGCGAGTTGGATAAAAAGTGGGAGTGTATCAACAGAATGATTATTGATTTTTAAAGTGAAGTCTGATTTTTTCATAAGATATCACCATCTTTTTTGTATTTAACACTGTTGATCTTTTACAACGATTTTTTTTGCCATATACTCAACACTTTTTTCCTGGTAAGACTCCGTAATAATGGTACTATGTTCACCTTTAGTTATGTTTTTTTCCGCTTTGACCGCAAGCAAAGATTCCGTGATCATTTTTAAGTTATTTGTTAAAGTAGTGAGGATATTTACATAGGTCTCCAACGAAAAATTGTTTTTAGTCGATCTGGCTTCTTGGATGGCTTTATGGGTATCCACAAGGAGTTCTTGAAATGCATGCTCTGAGTATTGTAAGTCAGTCAATATATAGCAGCCAGGCTCGCTGTCAACCAGCAGCATAATTTTTCCGTTATCGAGAATATCGCTGTTAGTATGGACTCGTGAAAACATAATTTGTCCTCCTTTATGGTATTTTGAGTTTAGAATAAAAGTTAACGTGAGCACAAAAAAGATAACTAAAAATGCCAAGCCTATCCGAAAAGGAAAGGGCTTGGCAATAAATTCAAGCGACGCAACAAAATCCTTAATTAAGCGCAAAGTTTTGCACTACTTGAAGTATTGCTCCTTTCCAAAACGGGAAATATAGTCGTTTCCAACTATACCGATCGGCCGGATACCATACCACATGGCTTAGGTAAAGCGGCTAAGGAGCAGGCGAATAAATTATAAATTTTCAATTACAATTAAACACAAACTAACAAAAACAAATAAAACTAACTATATATTTATTATATTATTTGTTTTTGTATAAATCAATAGGGCTAAATGCTCTTTTCTTTAAATTTCGCTTCCTTATAAAAATTATTTCGACGGTTTGTACACGTTAACAGTACGTGAATGAGAAATTATCAGAAGTTTAGAGAAATAATATAGGTTTAGCTGGTAGATAAAGATATAAGCGCTGTAAATGTTTTAATACATGAGATGAAAAAATGGCTTAATTTGTTGACTGTTAACTTGCTAATAATACATAACTAATACTATAATAACAGTATATGGTATTTGCTTTTATTAGTTTATATTTGTTTTGTTTTGAGTAGCGCAAATAATGGAGGTGAATGAGTGTTACTGCATGACTAGTTGGGATAAATGAAAAGGGTGATTAAGGGGGAAAAGAAAATGCAAAAAATTACCTTGCGAGCATCTGTTATTCTGTCTTTGATTGTTGCGGTTATTTTTAGTTTAGCCGGCTGTGGCGCTGAAAAATCGGCTCAGCAAACACAGATGGTAGAAATCAATATATCTGCAGCTGTAAGTCTCAAGGATGCGCTTGCGGAAATTCAACAAAATTATCAGACAAAGAATCCTAATATTAAACTTATTTATAATCTCGGGGCTTCCGGTTCACTGCAAAAACAAATTGAGCAGGGGGCACCAACCGATATTTTCATTTCGGCAGCTCCTAAACAGATGGACGAATTGGAAGCTAAAGATCTGATAAACAAAGCTACACGTAAAAATTTGGTCGAAAATAAATTAGTTGTTGTTGTGCCTAAGGAAAGCAAACTAATTATAACTAAATATGAAGACTTAACCCAGGATGCCGTGCAAAAGATTGCACTTGGCGAAACAGCTACAGTACCCGCCGGTCAGTATGCACAACAGGTATTGCAAAAACTGGGGCTTTGGGATAAATTAAAAGATCGTGTTGTATTTGCCAAAGATGTGCGTACTGTTTTGACGTATACGGAAACAGGTAATGTGGAAGCCGGGATTGTTTACAAAACGGATGCTGCTTCCAGTGACAAAGTAAAAATTGTCGCCACTGCTCCGGAGGGCAGTCACCAACCTATTGTTTATCCGATTGCTGTGACGTCCGGCAGTAAACAGGCAAAAGCTGCCGAAGCTTTTGTTGAATATTTGTTTAGTGCTGAAAGCAGAGCTGTCTTTGAAAAATATGGTTTTGTCATGAATAAGTAACAGTCATGAAACTGATGTACAAGAGGGGAGTATGCTATGAAGGGCAGGGGTGTAGTTAATTGGATTTTCTTATTAGTTGCTGCTATCGCTGTTGCCGGGACGATCTGGGCAACAAAGCCGGTTGCTCAAGCGCCGGTAAAACCGGCTGCGCCAATTGAAGTTAACCTATCTGCGGCACTTGGCTTGAAAGATGCGCTGACAGATATTCAAAAAGAATATGAAACCGCTAACCCCAATATAAAACTGGTATTTAATTTTGGACCTGCCGGCGTTTTACAAAAGCAACTGGAGCAGGGAATTTCAGCGGATATATTTATTTCTGCCTCACCCAAACAAGTTAATGAACTGCAAAACAAAAATCTTGTAGTACCTACTTCAAGAAAAATATTAGTTGCCGATAAACTGGTTTTGGTTGTTTCTAAAAATTCTCCGTCAGCGATTGAAGACTTTCAGGATTTAACCAGAGTTGAAAAATTTGGCATGGGAGAACCGGGGACAGTACCCGCCGGTCAATATGCCATGGAATTCCTTAAGAATATTGGTATATGGGAGAATGTTAAGGATAAGGCAGTACAAGCTAAGGATGTTCGCACAATTATCTCTTACGTTGAATCTGAAAACGTTGATGCTGGAATTGCATTTTCAACTGTCGCCGCCTTAAGTGATAAAGTCAAAGTTGTTGCTGCTGCGCCGGATGGGTCACACATGCCGATCACATTTCCGGCAGTGATAATGGCTAATGCTAAACATCCTAAAGAAGCGGAAGCCTTTTTATCATACCTGTGTAGTTCTCAAAGTGCGGCGATTTTTCAAAAATACGGTTTTGCTTTTGTCGGCTCAAGCCAATAAAATCACCGGAGTGCATTTTTGCAGGAGGACTGTCTCAAAAGAGACAGTCCTTTTTGCATGTGCTCAGTCTATGAAACTTTTAGTCAGGATTAGCAATGGGAAGAGTAAGGCAGAGTTAAAATGAAAAAATAAATTCGCTCTGTCAACGCATTGCGTTATAATGGTATTATTCTATATAGTCTACATAATGATTTTTGAGGAGATAACAATGTCCAAAATTACCTTTATCATACCCTATCCTAGTATTGCTCAATTAATCGAAAATACTATCCAGGAACAACAGGATGGCGAATGGGAATACGAAACCATTATGAACATCGGGGTTCACCCTATTATTCATCGGCAATTTCAGTCAGATGCTATTATCGCCCGGGGGGTTACTGCGGTAGCATTGCGGCGCAAACTGCCGGACATACCTGTCATCGACCTGCCTGTGAGTGGTTATGATATTTTGCGCGCAATTAAGGAGTGCCTGGAACGGTTTGCAGACACGAGGATTGGCGTTGTGGGTTCCCATGATATGATTGTATTGTGGGGGTTGAATTGGAGGCTGTTGAAGTAAATAATGAAGACGATGCTGAGCCGATTTTAGCTAAGCTGAAAGATAAAAGTATTAACACGATCATTGGCGGGGTAATGTCCAGCAGGATAGCCCACCGGCTTGGCATGCGCAGTTTGTTTATAAAAACCGGACGTGAGGCGATTTATTCGGCATTGAAGGAAGCCAAACGGGTAGCTGCCGTTCGCCGGCGGGAGAAAGAACGGGCCGAACAATTTCGTACCATATTGGATTATTCGGATGAGGGTATTATTGCCGTGGACGTACAGGGAAAGATAAATCTAATGAATAGAGCGGCAATTCAAATTACTAATCTCCGTGATGAAGCGATCGGCGGTAAACTGTCAGTAACATTACCGAAACTTGCTTTGGACAAGGTGTTGGCTACCGGTGAGTCGGAGATCGGAGATTTACATACAATAAATAATCAGTAGATAACCATTAAAAAAGTACCGATCATTGTTTCAGGAGATACGGTTGGGGCGATCGCAACATTCAGGCCTGTTGCCTCCATACAAGAACTTGAGAGTAAAATACGGGAAAAAATCTATAAACGGGGCCATGTGGCTAAATTGCACTTTGATGGGATTATTGGCAACAGTAAGGCGATCAAAGATACCATTGCTATTGCCCGCGAATTTAGTACGGTTAATTCGAATGTTTTGATTTATGGTGAGACAGGTTCCGGCAAGGAAGTTTTTGCTCAAAGTATTCATAACGGGAGTAGCCGCTGCAAAGGTCCGTTCGTTGCCATAAATTGTGCAGCTTTACCGGAAAATTTATTAGAAAGCGAACTGTTCGGTTATACGGCCGGTGCCTTTACCGGCGCATCCCGCGGCGGTAAAATTGGCCTTTTCGAGTTAGCTCACCACGGAACAATCTTTCTTGATGAGATATCGGAAATTTCACCAAAACTGCAGAGGCGATTACTGAGAGTTTTGCAGGAACGGGAGATTATGCGGCAGGAAGATATTATTTTGCTTATGAATCGGTTATATTGCCTCAAATTTAACAGAGATCATAAAGAAATCGTATATTTCGCATGAAAGAATATTGCAGGCGCAGACGGCTGGTGTATTGACAACGCTCCACCACTGGCGTTTGTCTGTTTTTGCCAAATACACCACCCGTCTGCAAACATCTTTGGCACGTTGTATATAGCTGGAGTACGTAATTTCTCAGGCAACCTCTATAAAATTTAATTGAGGATCGTTATTTGGCATGGAGATGTCTGTAGGCGTGTATTGGGCGGTTTGTCTGGATGTAGGCAATGAATATGCCGGAACGGTGTCTGGTATGATGAATTCTATTGGCAATCTTGGTTCGGCTCTTTTACCGGTTGCTTTTGGGATGATTGTACAGCATACAGGCTCCTGGGTATATCCGTTTATTGTTGCTAGTGTGCTATTAGTGATTGCATCCCTGCTGTGGACTAGGATTAATCCGGAAAAATCGTTGGTTGATGAATTGGAGCTCAACGCTGAATAGACAAAAATGAGGAAAATTTTGCGAATAGTCAAGATTTAAGAACGCTTCCTGTTAAGTTAACAATTCCGGTTACCACGAGGGCTGCACTACTCAAAAAAGCCTATGATATCGAACTGGTTGAAAAAGAGCTGGTATGTGGTGATGATGAGGTTATTGTAAAAAATCAGCTTATTGGCATTTGCGGCTCAGACAAGAGTTTTTACCGTGGGCAAATGCCTCCCAAAACGGCAGAATTCCGTCAGGAACCCTGTTTTCCTTTCTGGCTGGGGCATGAAAGTGGCGGCACGATTGTTGAAGTTGGCGCTAAAGTAAATGAATATAAAATTGGTGATAAAGTAATGGCGTTTGGTTGGTGTAATAATTTTGCCGATTACTTTGTGGCTAAAGAGTTTCAACTGCAACCAGTACCTACAGGAATGGATATGGATTTAGCCAGCCTGGGAGAGTTATTGTTGTCGACGTATTGGATGGTAAGCTTAAAATTGCTCAAAAGCTAGGTGCCGATATTACGGTAAATTTGAACAAACAAGAACTAACAAAGGTTGTAGCTGACTTGACCGGCGGCGCTGGTGCCGACGTCGTCGTTGAAGCGGCGGGGAGTCAAGATTCCTTTAATACAGCATCTGAAATTATTAAGCATAATGGGAAGTATGTCTTTTACAGCTGAGTAACGCAACCTGTTACTCTGAACATTAGCCGTTGGCATGATGACGGATTTGAATTTATCAATACTTGTCTTGTTCATCATACCTGGCGGGAACGGTATGTCTGGACGCCGCGGACTCTTCGCCCGGTAGTGCAGGGGGCTGTTGATATTAAGCCGTTGATTACCGATGAATTTAGCCTGACGCGATATTAAAAAGGCGTTTGAACTTGCCGACAAAGATGAGGCTGCGATTAAAATAGTCCTGCGTCCATAAATGGTTGGACAGATTGAACCATAGTAATGAGGTGAAAAAATGGCTTCAATTATATTTATCGCTCCGTCTCATGCGATAGCAGAAATCGCCACCGAGATTATTTACGCAATGAATTTGATATAACGGTTTCGGTGGCAAGTTTAGGGCAGGCGCAGGAATTAGTCCAAAACAATTCCGATGCTCAGGTTATCATTGCACGGGGTGGAACGGCAGCTCACCTCAAAGATTCGGTAGGGAAAACAATAGTTCATATTACTGCATCATGTAGTGACCTTCTTGTGCCTGTTGGCAAGCTCAATAAGTTAGGATTTACGGATATTGGTGTTGTTGTACGGTCCAATGTTTTGGAAGAGGTCATTCAGGATATCAATCTTAATTTTTTCAAGGTTATTCTTCGCCCGTGTGAATCAGATGATGAAATACGTCATACGATTCAAGAATTGGCTAAAACAGGAGTAAAAGGTATAGTTACCGATAAAGTAGGCGCAAAGGTTGCTCAACAGTATGGCATTGCCGTTGAATTTCTGGATTCGGGAATAGCTTCCATTACCAAGTCAATATGTGAAGCAGTGAAAATTTTGCAAGCACAGGAACAGGCGCTCATGCGCGAACAGGAAAGGGCGCGGCAAATCCTCCAACAAGTAACCGGAATCTATACAGCTTTAGAGCAGGCAGCTGCTGCCATTGAGCAACTTTCGGCGTCCTCCCAGCAACTGGCAGCTTCCAGTGAAGAAGTTGCTAATAATGCCAAAGATGCCAAAGAAAAAATAAATAGTATTGCCAATATCCTGGAAATCATTAGACATGTTGCCCGGCAAACCAATTTACTGGGGCTAAATGCCGCTATTGAAGCGGCGCCGGCGAGAGCGGTCGCGGATTTGCAGTTGTTGCCAATGAAGCGCGGAAGTTAGCAGAGGAAAGTCATCATTCTGCGAGCAACATTGACCATGTTCTTTCCACATTTCAGACTGCAGTAGGAAGTGTGCTGACAAATGTTGAACAGAGTAACTTTATTATTAAAGATCAGGCCAAAGCAACACAGGAAATTGCTCAAATGCTGGAGGGCTTAAAAACGATTGGGCAGCAATTGGTCGATTTGACAAAAAGCAAATCGTTTTCTTGAGTCTGTCCCGGAATACAATAATGTTATAAATTAATTTTCATTCTGGCCTGAAAACCTGATAGAGGTGGTTTTCAGGCTTCCTTTTTTGCTCTTTTATAAGACATAGTAAATACTGAGCAGAGGTGGCTCAGTGAGTTTCCCTATTTACAAAATGAAACATTAGTTCTAAAATAGATACAAATTGGTTATTACGCTTGTTTATCAGGTGAAACATGCTGCTGCTACTTGGATGTGTTCTAGCGTTTGTTTTTTATTACTGGTTTCATAGCCGGCGTACGGCTAACTTGTCTGTTTATTTAACTGATCATTATATGCGAATTAATGAACCTATACCAATTTGCGGTGCACCGGATGCTGTATGGATTGATAGAAATGGAGTATTGATAGTCGGCGATTATAAAAGCAGAATGAGTGGTCAGGTTCAGGATTCCGATATTATTCAACTTTCTGTTTATAAAGTATTATTGGAACATACACAACGCCGAACTGTTTCGAACAAGGGGTATCTGCATTTTAAAAACGGACGGCGGGTCTGTGTAAAGTTGCTTGCTGAAAAAGAAATTATCGCGATTTATAAGCAATATCAAAAGATTATAAACGGTGAGCTTAAAGCGCGGTGTACCAATCAGAACGGGTATTGTCAGTACTGCAGTTATTTGGATATATGTTAAGTATGAGTAAATATTTCATACTTAACGGCATTAGGATTAATGTTTAGAATGTGTTGGAACAAGGAGGGGCGGGTAAGTAGATGCACCTTTTTCTCACAGGTGAAATACAAGTCGGTAAAAGTACGGTCATTACCAAAACCCTTTCACGGTTACGAGTAAATTCCGGAGGGCTTAAAACTTATTTCGGTTCTGACAGGAGCTTGCCCAACAAATTGCTTTATATGTGTGCTGCTGCCGAGCCGTATGCTTTTAAAGAAGAAAACGCAGTTGTGCGTTTCTCTGCCGGTCAGCCACCTGAAGTTTTGACTGCGAAATTTAACACGTATGGTGCTATGTTAATCAGGTCTGCCCGATCCAGGTCACAGCTGATTCTAATGGATGAATGTGGCAGCCTTGAGAGGGATGCCTTTGTTTTTCAAAGAGAGATTATCAATACCTTGGATGGCAATATACCGGTTTTGGGCGTTATTAAACTGGCGAGTACAGGCTGGACTGAACAAATCAGAAACCACCCCAAAGTGAAGCTTATTACTGTCACTAAGAAAAACCGTTCTGCTTTGCCCGGATTTCTGGCCCGGCAGCTTGCCGCTGAAACTGGCACAACTAAGTTTTTGAGTGATTTGAATCATGCTGCTGATGATGATAATTGAGGAAAACAAGGCGGATTGTTAATTTAATATGCAAAAATGTAATAACGAACTAGCTATAGCTGGCTAAATATAATATTGAAAGGAGATCGATGAGATGCTTAAGGGAAAAAATATTATACTTGGCGTGACAGGAGGGAGTCCGGCCTATAAGGCAGTGGATATAGTCAGGAAGTTAGTAGCGTTGCATGCTAATGTTGATGTAATTATGACAAGCAACGCTACCCAGTTTATTGCTCCGCTGACTTTTCGCAACGCGTCCGGCAATCCTGTTGTTGTGGACCAATTTGCCGATCCGGTCTCCTGGAATGCAGGCCACAAAAAACTGGCGGATAAGGCAGATTTATTACTAATTGCGCCTGCAACCGCAAACATAATCGGGAAAGCGGCCAATGGCATTGCCGATGAGATGTTGTCTACAACTATCTTGTCGACAGAGGCAATCACTGTATTTGCTCCCCATATGAACCCCAAAATGTATAAAAAGCCGGTGGTGCAGAGAAATATAAAAACTTTGCAAGAAGACGGGTGCCGGTTTATCCAGCAGGAAAAAACTATGCCAAGCGGCAAAACATTGTATTGTATGTTTGCGGATATCGAATTTATTATTCAAAAAGTAACAGAGATGTTAGTTGCCGAAGCACAATAAAAAAAGTTTTTGAATAAAAAAGTCCCATCAGCCATGTGCTAATGGGACTTTTGTTAATTTTATAAGTATATTTTTAATTTTTAACCGGTACTTTTAAAATCTGTCCAGGATAAACTCTCGCATTGCTGTCTAATTTGTTGATTCGCCTAATTTCAAACATGATTTCCCTCACGTCGTCTTTGGGTGTTGCATAGTTTGCAGCAATTTGCCATACGGTATCTCCTGGTTTTACGTAAACCGTTTCATATGTAGTCGTGGTATTAACAAAGGCACGAGAAATAGCCAAGGGTGTAGCTGCCAAGATAGCAAAAACTAAAGATATGACAAGCATGGTTTTTCTCATAGGATAAACACCTCTCTGGAACATATGTTTGCTTGTTGCTATTGTATCACAGTACATATGTTCTCCGCAAGTATGTTCGATAAAAATTTTCGAACTAATGTTCTTTTTTGATATATTATGGTACAATACTGTAGGTGAGATAAAAAGCTATATATTTCGCAGTAAAGAAGTTTGCAGACGGGTGGTGTAAAGATAACACACCATTCGCCCGCAAAATCTTGGTTGACGGTCTTGAACGTGAACGATTTTTTTTAACAATTTGACTTCGTATTTATTTGGTAGTAGTATATTTTAAACCGAATATATTCATAAAGGGGATTTATATGGTTCGCCCACTAAAAGAACGAAAAATTGAAAAACTTCCGCCTGTATCACATTTTAAACCAATAGGAATCCCATTAAGAGATATCCAGGAAATCATACTTACCTATGAGGAAATGGAAGCTGTCCGGCTGGCGGATGTTGAGCAACTTGATCATACTGCTGCCTCCCAAAGCATGGAAGTATCACGTTCGACGTTTAATCGTATAGTAACGAAAGCCCATCGTAAGATTGCTTTAGCGTTATGGGAGGGAAAAGCTCTCCGCTTTGAAGGTGGTACCTTCAAAATGGAACATAAGCATTTACATGACTTACGTTATTTTATTTGCCATGATTGCCATCACGAGTGGAACATTCCATTTGGTACAGGCAGGCGAGGGGTTGACATGGTTTGTCCTCAATGTGGCTCTGATAATGTTAGTAGAAAATGACCAACCTTACAATCTTATCCCAACGTACCTCTTGATCGGCCGCTTACTTATCACAGTAAGATATGGCCGATTATTTTTTTACAAGTTGATGTTTTAAAATCGGAATAGTGAAAAATATCTCTAAAAGTTAGAAATATACCAATTCATTCATTTAAGGCAAAAAGAGGGATTGATTTATATATCGCTATATTGTAATATATAAATATATGAATGTAAACGTGGAAGGAGAATAACTAATAGTGAATGATGGAGAATTTTCCGCATTTATTGAAGCTGCGGATCTCTTAAAAGTACTTGCCCACCCAGTTAGACTTTGTATTGTAAAAGGGTTGATTGAGAAAGGTGAATGTAACGTAACCCACATGCAGAATTGCCTTAGGGCGCCACAATCAACAATATCCCAGCACTTACAAAAGTTAAAAGCAGCAGGAATTATAGAAGGTGTTCGCAGCGGCTTGGAGATTCATTATAAGGTTCGTGATCCCAAAGCGATTGCCCTAGTTGGACTTCTTTTTAACAAGAAGGTTAAAATAGCCGATTCCTAAGCACTCTATTTTGAAGGAGGTAATGTTAATGGGTAAAAAGATTTTGTTAGTTGGTGGCGTTGCCGGCGGAGCATCGGCAGCGGCAAGACTCAGAAGGCTTGATGAAACAGCTCAGATCATTATGTTTGAAAGGGATGAGCATATTTCTTTTGCCAATTGCGGATTACCTTACTATATTGGGCAAAATATCAAAGACAGAAGTAAACTTTTGGTACAAACACCCCAAAGTATGAATGAACGGTTTAATATTGACGTGCGGGTTCATAGTGAAGTAATTCGCATCAACTCTGAGCGGAAGACGGTGACCGTAAACAGTAAGGAAAAAGGTATCTATGAAGAATCTTATGATTATTTGGTGCTATCTCCAGGAGCTAAAGCGATTAGACCGCCTATTCCGGGAATTGGCAGTGATAAGGTTTTTACATTGAGGAATATTCCTGACACGGATACCATCAAGAATTTTGTTGACAAACAAGAGGTCAACCAGGCAGTAATTATTGGCGGCGGCTTTATCGGTGTGGAAATGGCTGAAAACTTGAAAGACCGAGGCCTGGACGTGACACTGGTAGAAGCTGCACCCCATATTTTAGCCCCTTTTGACACTGATATGGCAGTTATAGTGGAGAAAGAATTAGTGGATCATGGTGTAAGGCTTATACTGAATGATGGCGTAGCTTCTTTTAACGATAAAGGTGACACTGTTGATGTCATTCTAAACAGTGGACAATCATTTACGGCTGATGCGGTTATTTTAGCCATTGGCGTAATACCTGACACCGGATTTCTTAAAGATAGTGGCATTGAATTAGGGGCTAAGGGGCATATTCTTGTGAATGACAAGCTGGAGACTTCTTGTCAGGGTGTATATGCCGTAGGTGATGCTATCGAGGTTGTCGACTTTGTAACCAAACAAAAGGTCGCTATTCCCCTGGCAGGCCCTGCGAATAAGCAGGGAAGAATTGCAGCCGACAATATTGCAGGGTTAACCTCGACTTATAAAGGTACCCAGGGAACTTCCATACTCAAAATTTTTAATTTAACGGCCGCATGCACCGGCAGTAACGAAAGGACACTTAAACGATTAAAAATCCCTTATAAGGCTATCTATGTGCACCCTGTATCCCATGCTTCTTATTATCCGGGAGCGTTACCGTTGTCATTAAAACTTATCTTTAATAATGAAGGCAATATTCTGGGAGCACAAGGAGTTGGCTCTGATGGTGTGGACAAACGAATTGATGTGATTGCAACGGTAATTCGGCTTAATGGCAAAGTATCAGATTTAACAGAACTCGAACTTTGTTATGCACCGCCATTCTCGTCAGCGAAAGATCCTGTTAATATGGCCGGATACGTAGCAGAGAATGTTTTGGCTGGACGTGTAGATACATTTACCTATGAGGAACTGAATAATTTCGATAAAGAAAATAACCTGCTATTAGATGTACGAACTGAATTTGAGTTTCAAAATGGTCATCTGGCAGGAGCGGTCAATATTCCTGTTGACCAACTGAGAAAAGAGTTAGATAAGCTGGATAAACGTAAACCGATTCTAGCGTACTGTCAGGTAGGACTGCGGGGATATATTGCTTCGCGAATTCTAACCCAACATGGTTTTACCGTTAAAAATATGACCGGCGGCTACAAATCCGCTTCCGCGTTGCGCTTTAAACCGGGTAATTCACCTGCTGCTGCTGAGAAAAAGTCTGACATAGATCCAGATACGCAGCTTGTAAAAAATGAAAATTTCCCAACGGAACAATATGATAAGCTACTGGATGCCTGCGGATTAAGTTGTCCCGGCCCTTTAATGCAGGTCAAAGCTTCTCTTGATGCAATGGATGACGGCCAAATTCTCAAAGTAACGGCTTCAGATCCTGGTTTTTATGAAGATATTAAAGCATGGTGTCTGAGGACCAACAATGAACTTCTTGCTGTACAGAAAGAGCGCAGCCAAATTGTAGCGTATGTAAAAAAAAACAGTAATGTGCCGCAGCTAAATCAGAATTCGACTGGTGTGGCGGTGAAGGATAATAAAACTATCGTAGTGTTTAGCGGCGATCTTGACAAAGCCATGGCAGCCTTCGTTATCGCCAACGGTGCGGCGGCAATGGGGAAAAAGGTAACAATGTTTTTTACCTTTTGGGGATTGAATATCCTGAGAAAACCTGAGCATGTTCCGGTAAACAAAGGGTTCATGGATAAAATGTTTGGTTTTATGATGCCTCAGGGCAGTAAAAAATTGAAACTTTCTCATATGCATATGCTGGGTATGGGGAGCAAAATGATGCGCATGGTAATGAAAAATAAAAATGTAAGTTCTCTCGAAGAGCTTATTCAGGCAGCGCTAGACTCGGGGATAGAAATTGTCGCTTGTCAAATGTCTATGGATGTCATGGGTCTACAAGCGGAAGAAATGCTTGACGGTGTCAAATTTGGCGGTGTCGGCTACTATCTTAACGAAGCAGAAGATTCCAATGTAAATTTATTTATATAACGTATAATGGCCCATAGTTATGGAAAGGGGACTGAGCGCAAAACGTTCAGTCCCCTTTAGTTATAATATTGATAACTCCTGCTATTGATATAAGGTTTATATATTCCGCATAAAAGAAGTTTACGGGCACAGGCGGGTGATGTATTGACAACGCTCCACTACTGGCGTTTGACTTCCGTTTTTGCCAACACACCACCCGTCTGCAAAATTCTTTAGCACGTTATATATTCAACGAGTAAAATAGCTTTGAATCACAGTTTGAGTATGTCCAGGCGTTTCGCTCTTTGCACCAATGTGGAGGACGGTGCTTCCCGTTCGGGTACCGCTGCCGGTGGTATGTTAAGTTCGCGGGCAATTATCTCCTTAACTCTGGAACCGCAAAAGGCCCCCTGGCAGCGGCCCATCCCTGTCCGTGTTCGCCGCGCCACGGCAGCAATTGAGTTTACAGGGATACCGCGCTGCAAGCAGTCAATAATTTCAGCTTCTGTTACCTGTTCACAGCGGCAAATAAGACGGCGTTCCGGATCAACCGTATGAATATCGCCGGAAAAATCGGTGCCTTTTTTTCTGATAATTGGTTTACGGTAGGGAGCGAAGTTTAATTTAGGCTCAAGTACCAGTCCGGCTAGTCGCAGGATTTCTATTACTTTAAGAGTAATGGCCGGCGAAGAAGTAAAGTTTTATCATCCGTACTTACGTCTTCCTTATCTTCAATCTCCTCAGCATTAGGGCCGATCATTAGATTTCCATGGTACGTAGTTGTCACCAGAATGACTTTTCCCAGTTTCGTCGGTACTTGGAAGATGACGGATTTGGCCAGATAGTTCTGTTCCTTATCTAAGATTACATACTGGCCCCGACGCGGCGTAAGGTGATAGTCATTAATGCCTACCATGCCGGCAACTTGATCGCTGTGGATGCCGGCGGCATTAACCACGTAGCGGGCCAGGATTTTTTCACCGTTTTGAGTAGTAAGTGTAAAACCTGTATCTATAGGTTGGATGTGAGCAACTTCACTGGATAATTTAAGCGTCACGCCGTTCGCAACGGCATTCTCTGCTAAGGCGATACAAATTCATAGGGGGATGTTACTCCCGCCTGCTCGCAGTATAAGGCGGCTTGCACCTTATCGCTTACATACGGTTCCAGCTCGCGTGCCTGATCGCCGGCAATGATTCGTAATCCCTGAACCCCGTTATGCTGGCCATATTTGTTAAGCTTATGCAAAGTATGATTCTACTGCGAAAACTCCCCCTGCACAGGGGTATCAGTTGCCGAGAGAAAATGACCTAAAGCCCTTATGAAATAAGGTTTTGTAGGTATTGCGAACAGGGATTTTCTGCTTGAAGTCGAATATTATTATTATAAACATAACGATATTTGAAAGTGAGCGAATATAAATGTTTCGCAAAAATAATTCACACCTTCAGGAACGCTTGTTTGATGACTTCCAGCATTTACACCCCAGTCAACAAAAACGCTTAATGGCCAGTTGGGCTCCCATATTTTACGAACACGTTTTCAGCCAGATTGATGAAGCACCCTTTGCACCGTTATACTC
>NZ_FNAM01000041.1 GCF_900101845.1 Sporomusa acidovorans
CATATGATGGGCATTGACTACAAGTAGGGATTGATAGTTACTGTGGAATTCTTCAATTGCTTCATATACTGGCCGCCAATACACACCCGTGCTTTCCATGGCAATATGATTACAATCGTGGCGAACTAACCATTGAACCAATTCTTGTAAATCCTGTTGCATTGTCTTAAATTCAGCACGAATCACTTCTGGATTATCTGTTAGGCCCTTTAGTATACATACTTGCAGACTATCTCGATGTACATCAATTCCACAGCAACATTCCAAAAGGGCTTCCATCTAAATCACTCCTACTATTTTAAGTGCAGGAAGATTGTCTGATAGAAAAAAGTTTATTGTACGCTGTTTAACAGCAGTTCTCTGTACTCAAAGACAACCCGATCATGTTCTCAAAGCGGAGTAATCTCCAAACCGTCCCTCGATCTTATCCTGCTTCTTCGAGTATAGCATAATTATCGTTATTTTCATCAGCTCTGCTGTGTCAATTATTGTCATGGCTGTTCCCTGACTCATGTTAAATCTGCCAGGTAACAAGGAACCTTTCCGCTGCGTTATTAACCCCTTAACAGGCAAGTTGAGAACCGTCCCTGCTTGCTATGGTCAACTAAAAAATCGCGCACAAAACGCGATTTTTTTATTCCCTTTTATAGTTTTTCAAACTGATCTTTACCAACACCGCAAATAGGACATTGCCAATCCTTCGGCAAATCCGCAAAGGCCGTTCCCGGCTTGACGCCATGGTCCTATAGGATTACAAGTTTTTATTACGAAAAAAATTATACACAGCCTCAGCCGCCGGCAGCGTCATGCCCTCAACCTTGGCAAGTTCCGCCACTTCAGCCGCCTTGATTTTCGCCAAACTGCCAAAATGATGCCAGAGCGCCTGACGGCGTTTGGCGCCAATACCCGGAATATGATCCAGCACCGATACCAGATTGCGCTTGGAGCGCAGTTTGCGGTGATAGGTTATGGCGAAGCGGTGCGCCTCATCCCGGATGCGCTGCACCAGATAGAGAGACTGGGAGTGGCGTGGCAGGATCAGCGGTTCGCTGATTCCTTCTTTAAATATATGCTCAAATTCTTTAGCTAGGCCCACTACCATGACCGCCTGCAGGCCGGCGGCGCGGATAACCGGCAGAGCGGCGTTAAGCTGGCCTTTGCCCCCGTCAATGATGATCAGGTCAGGAACCGGCCCTTTCGCTAAGGCGTCACGATAACGCCGTCCCACAACTTCCTGCATGGACTTAAAATCATCAGGTTTGCCTTCCACCGTTTTCAGCTTGTAGCGGCGATATTCATTTTTATTGGGTTGGCCGCCCTCAAATACCACCATTGACGCCACTGTCTCCGACCCCTGGATATGCGAAATGTCAAAGCATTCAATCCGTTCCGGGGGAACCGTCAGCCCCAAATGCTGCCCCAGTTCGGCCGCCGCCCCGGCTGTCTTCTCTTGATCGGCAGCCAGTCGCGCAGCCTGCTCCTGTAATACAATGGCCGCATTGCCTGCCGCCATGTTAACCAAATCTTTCTTGGTGCCGCGTTTAGGCGTTTCCACCTGCACCCGCCCGCCCTTGCTGCCGCTCAGCCATTCGGCCAGCAGCTGCTGTTCCTCAAGCGCCAGCGGCAGCAGGATTTCACGGGGAATAAAGGCTGCCTGACTGTAGTACTGCTTAATGAAAGCTGTCAGCATGTTCTGATCGGTTTCATCTTCACCGCCTGACAACATAAAATGGTCACGTCCCACCATTTTGCCGCTGCGGATGAAAAATACCTGGGCACAAGTGCCGGCGGCCGAACGGGCCAAGCCGATGGCATCCTGGTCACCACTGCCGGTCACAATGTTTTGCTTTTCGATAATCTTTTCCACGGCCGTTAGCTGATCACGCAAACGGGCCGCCTGCTCAAACTCCAGGGCTTCCGCCGCCTCAGCCATAAGCCGTCTGAGGTTTTTGACCACCGTGTCACTGCGTCCCTCCAGAAACAGTTCCACTGCCTTAATCATTTCCCGATAGGCATCCTGATCCACCTTGCCGGAACAGGGCGCCAGGCAGCGTTTAATATGATGTTCCAAGCAAGGCCGCTTGGCGTCAAGGCGGCGGCAGGAACGCAGCGGGAATAACGTTTTGAGCAGCCGCAAGGTTTCATGCACGGCCCCGGCGCTGGTATAGGGGCCAAAGTACCTAGCACCGTCTTTAACCACTTTACGGGTGGCATATACCCGGGGATATTCTTCGGCTGTTACTTTGATATAAGGATAGGTTTTGTCATCCCGCAGGCTGATATTATACTTAGGGCGATGTTTTTTGATCAGATTGCATTCCAGAATCAGTGCTTCTATCTCTGATGCGGTAATAATGTATTCCAGATCGGCGATACGCGCCACCATCGCCAACACCTTGGGGGAATGGTTGCGGCTGGACTGAAAGTAAGAGCGTACCCTGTTTTTTAAATTAATGGCTTTGCCGACATAAATAATCCGGCCTTTGTCGTCTTTCATCAGGTAAACGCCCGGCTTATCCGGCAAAAGCGCCAGCTTTTCTTCCACTATGGAAGCTACAACAGCAATGACCGTACACCTCCTTTGCTATTGCCGCGGACCACGGGCCAACACAGGCGCCAAAAATTGACCGGTATAAGACACCGGCACGGCCGCCACTTGTTCCGGCGTACCCTGGGCCACAATCGTCCCGCCCCGTTTGCCGCCTTCCGGACCAAGATCGATCAAATAATCCGCCGTTTTTATCACATCCAGATTATGTTCAATCACCACCACCGTATCTCCGCCGTCAACCAGCCGCTGCAGCACCATGAGTAAGCGGTGAATATCGGCCGTGTGCAGCCCGGTAGTCGGTTCATCCAGGATATATAAGGTTTTGCCGGTGCTGCGGCGTGCCAGTTCGGTTGCCAGCTTAATCCGCTGGGCCTCACCGCCCGACAGTTGGGTAGCCGGCTGACCCAATTTAATATACCCCAGACCGACATCCTGCAAGACCTGCAGTTTCCGGTGAATCTTGGGGATATTCTGAAAGAATTCCACCGCCTCGTCAACCACCATATTAAGGACATCGGCAATACTCTTGCCTTTATAACGGACCTCCAGCGTTTCCCGGTTATATCTGGCGCCTTTGCATACCTCGCAGGGCACATACACATCCGGCAAAAAATGCATTTCAATCTTAATAATTCCGTCGCCCTTGCAAGCTTCGCAGCGGCCGCCTTTAACGTTAAAACTAAAGCGTCCCGGGCGATAGCCGCGCATTTTGGCTTCAGGCGTCTGGCTGAAAACTTCGCGAATATTATCAAAAAGGCTTGTATAGGTAGCAGGATTGGAGCGCGGCGTGCGGCCAATCGGCGACTGGTCAATATCGATAATTTTATCAATATATTCCAAGCCGCGAATTGCCTGATGTTCCCCCGGACGGGCATGGCTGCCGCGATACAGTTGACTGGCCAGCCCTTTGTACAGGATTTCATTAACCAGCGTGCTCTTGCCGGAGCCTGATACCCCGGTAACAGCCGTGAATACCCCCAGCGGGAAACGGGCGTTAACCTTTTTAAGATTATTTTCCTTAGCCCCAATGACTTCCAGCCACTTGCCATTAGGCTGCCGGCGCACGGCCGGTACCGGTATGGCTTTACGACCGCTCAAATATTGACCGGTAATCGAAGCTTCGCAAGCCTTGATTTCCTCTACAGTTCCCTGGGCGACGACCATGCCGCCGTCAGCCCCGGCCGCCGGTCCGATATCGATAATATGATCAGCCGCATACATCGTATCCTCATCATGTTCCACGACCAGCAGCGTGTTGCCTAAGTTTCTCATTTGTTTCAAAGTAGCAAGCAGCCTGTTATTATCCCGTTGGTGAAGACCGATACTGGGCTCGTCCAGAATATAGAGCACCCCAACCAGGCCGGATCCGATCTGGGTGGCCAGCCTGATCCGCTGGGCCTCGCCGCCGGAAAGGGTACCGGCGGCCCGGTCAAGTGTCAGATAATCCAGACCGACATTCAGTAAAAATCCCAGTCTGGCGTTAATTTCCTTTAAAATTTGGCGGGCAATCACCGTTTCCCGTTCAGTGAGTTGCAAATGACTAAAGAATTCTTTGGACTCAGCCACTGTCATCTTAGTAACTTCATTAATATTCTTGCCGCCAACCTTTACGGCAAGCGCTTCGGGTTTAAGCCTGGCCCCCTTGCACGCCGGGCAGGGCTTGGAGCTCATATATTCTTCGATTTCCTCCCGCGCCCAGTCTGAGGTCGACTCACGGTGCCTGCGGGTAAGTAGCGGCACAACTCCCTCAAAGTTGGAGTGATAGGTCTTGGTCTCGCCATACATGTTTTCGTACCGGAAAGTAAATTTATCCTGACCGGCTCCATAAAGAATAAGCTCCTTAAGATTGTCAGGCATCTTCTCCCAGGTATCATAAAGCGTATGGCCATACTGCTCCAGCACAGCCTCCAGCTGGCACATAAAATAAGAGTTTGTGCTTTTGCTGAGCGGCGCAATTACACCGTCGATAAATGACTTGCCTGGGTCGGGAATAACCAGCGCCGGGTCAATCTCCAGATTGTTGCCCAGCCCGGTACATTCCGGACAAGCGCCAAAAGGGCTGTTAAAAGAAAACATGCGGGGGGCAATCTCCGGCAGGCTGATACCGCAGTCCACACAGGCGAAATTCTGACTAAAAATCAGTTCCTTGCTGCCGCCGACATCCACGGTAACAATACCGCCACCCAATTTCAGGGAGGTTTCCAGCGAATCGGCCAACCGGCTGTCTACGCCCTCACGCACAATAATCCGGTCAACAACTACTTCAATGGTATGCTTCTTATTTTTTTCCAGCTTAATTTCATCGGCAATATCATAAATTTCGCCATCCACTCGCACCCGGACATAGCCATTTTTCCGGATGTCCTCCAGAATTTTTTGATGCTCGCCTTTTTTACCGCGCACCACGGGTGCCATCAGGCTCAGCCTGGAGCCCTCGCCCAAGGCCAGCAGCTGGTCAACCATCTGCTCAACCGTCTGCTGGCTGATGGGCTTACCGCATTTGGGGCAATAGGGCCGCCCCGCCCGGGCAAACAACAGGCGCAGATAATCGTACACCTCGGTCACGGTCCCCACTGTCGAACGCGGATTGCGGCTGGTGGTCTTCTGGTCAATAGATATGGCCGGCGACAAACCCTCAATATAGTCGACATCCGGTTTGTCCATTTGCCCCAGAAACTGGCGGGCATAAGCCGAGAGCGACTCCACATAGCGGCGCTGCCCCTCGGCATAAATGGTGTCAAACGCCAATGAAGATTTGCCCGAACCACTGAGGCCGGTAATAACCACAAGCTTATCGCGCGGAATGGTTATATCTATGTTTTTTAAATTATGTTGTCTGGCACCTTTAATGATAATTTGATCTGGCATCTTTCGGTTCCCCTTTTAGACTACTATATATTAATTGATACTAATTATCTAACTTATATATTATAGCAGTATTCTGCTGATAATGATAGCCGTCTGTAACAGCAAAATATACTTGTCTTACCCGGCGGCAACAGGTACAATAATGAATAGAACTATTTATTGGCATCATGGAGGATAGTATGAGCGAAGAACGCTTTGACAGACTGGAAAAAATGCTGATCCAACACCAAAACCAGCTGAATCAAATGCAGACCATGATGGAGCAGCTTATTAAAATGGTGGGTCACAATAATGCGGTCACAGAAGAACTCTGTGAGCGCGTGGATAAACTGGAAACCAGGTTCGATAATCTGGAAACTAGGTTCGATAAACTGGAAACTAGGTTCGATAATCTGGAAACCAGGTTCGATAATCTGGAAACCAGGTTCGATAATCTGGAAGCCAGATTCGATAACCTGGAAACTAGGCTTGATAACCATGAACTGCAAACTCAGGCCGGTTTTCAAGGACTTACCGCTATGGTTAACTTGCTTGGTGAAAAGTTGGATGCCATACCCCGCCTGGAAGCCAAGCTGGATATCCTTAATAACCGCCTCCTGGAGACAGAAACTGATGTTCGCCTGCTCAAAAAAGCACTATAAATTTTCTGCAATCTATACAACATGCTAAAGTGTCTTGCAGACAGATGGCGTATTAACCAAAATACTATTTCACCAAAAATCACCCGGTTCTATCCGTTCCGGATGATTTTTTTATTGGCTTTTCTTGCCTCTTGACCGTTTGGCCGGTTTACTGCCGCCCGCTTTGGCCTTTACCGAACCGGCCCCGGCTTTCTGCCTGAGTTCAATGACCATATCCCGCAGTTCGGCGGCCCGCTCAAACTCCAGCTGTTTGGAAGCCAGCCGCATTTCTTTTTCCAGATTATCAGCCAGTTCCAGCATATCTTCGCGCTTCATATCGCCAATACGGTCAGCTTTGTAAGCAGCCGGGGCCTCCGCCACCTTAGTGGTCTCAATCAGTTCTTTAACCCGTTTTTCGATAGTTTTCGGGGTTATGCCATGTTCTTTATTATAAGCCACCTGAATTTCCCGGCGGCGCTCAGTCTCGCTAATTGCCCGGCGCATCGAATCGGTAATATTGTCGGCATACATGATAACCTTGCCATGGGCATTACGGGCTGCCCGGCCAATTGTCTGAATCAATGACGTCTCCGAACGAAGAAAGCCTTCTTTATCGGCGTCGAGAATGGTCACAAGCGATACTTCCGGCATATCCAGACCTTCCCGCAGCAAGTTAATACCGACTAAAACATCATGTACCCCGGAGCGCAAATCGCGAATAATCTCAACCCGCTCAATGGTTGCTATATCGGAATGAAGATAATTCACCTTAATTCCCATGTTTTTCAGATATTCTGTCAGATTCTCCGCCATTTTCTTGGTAAGCGTGGTGACTAGCACCCGTTCATTGGCAGCCGTGCGCAGCCTGATTTCGTCAAGCAAATCATCCATTTGGCCCTTGATCGGCCGTACCTCGATTTCAGGGTCAACAAGACCGGTAGGGCGAATGATCTGCTGCGTAACCTGCTGGCCCGCCTTCTTCAGTTCATAAACGGCCGGTGTTGCCGAAACGTAGACAATCTGATTGATTCTGGCAGTAAATTCATCAAAAGTCAGCGGCCGGTTATCAAAGGCCGAAGGCAGCCGGAAACCGTTTGTCACCAGCGATTCCTTGCGGGACCGGTCACCGGCATACATGGCTCTAATCTGCGGTAAGGTAACATGAGATTCGTCAATAACAATCAGAAAATCCTCCGGAAAATAATCGACCAGCGTATAGGGCGCCTCACCCGCCTGCCGTTTCGTTAGATGCCGGGAATAATTTTCGATTCCGGAACAATACCCCATCTCCTGCAGCATTTCCAGATCATAGCGGGTGCGCTGTTCCAGCCGCTGAGCTTCCAACAGCTTATTGTTGGCTTTCAGATAAGCCAACTGCTCCTCTAACTCGGTTTCAATATCCTGCACCGCCCGCAGCATATTTTCCCGGGAAGTAACATAGTGAGAGGCCGGATAAACGGCAATATGCTTACGTTCCGCCAGAATTTCACCTGTCAGGGTGTCGATCTCCAGAATTCGTTCAATTTCGTCGCCAAACAACTCGACCCGCAAAGCCTTTTCCCCATAAGCTGCCGGAAATATCTCAACAATGTCGCCCCGTACCCGGAAAGTCCCCCGGGTAAAGTTATAATCGTTGCGTTCATATTGAATTTCTACCAGCTTGCGCAGAATATCATCCCGGTCTTTGGTCTGGCCCTGCCTTAACGATAAGACTAACCCCCGGTATTCATCCGGAGAGCCCAAACCATAAATGCAGGACACACTGGCTACGATAATGACATCCCGCCGTTCAAACAGCGAGCTGGTAGCCGAGTGGCGCAGCTTATCAATTTCATCATTAATCGAAGCGTCTTTCTCAATATAGGTATCTGTTTGCGCAATATAAGCTTCCGGCTGGTAATAATCATAATAACTGACAAAATACTCAACCGCATTATTGGGGAAAAACTCTTTAAACTCGCTGGCTAATTGCGCAGCAAGTGTTTTGTTGTGAGCAATGACCAAGGTTGGCTTTTGCACAGCTTCAATGACTTTCGCCACAGTAAAAGTTTTACCTGTGCCGGTAGCTCCCAAAAGGACCTGCGCCGCATCACCCTGTGTAATTCCTGCCGCTAGTTGGGCAATAGCCGCCGGCTGGTCGCCTGTAGGCACAAACGGCGCTTCCACTTTAAAAGGAATGCCTCCGTCCTGGTGAACCGTATTCAGTTTGGGTACAGTAGCCATTATTATCACCTAACTTATCTTTTAAACTTATCTTTCAGCCAGTCGATTAATCCGTATCGATTGGTCACCATTTCAACATAAAAAGACTCATTGCCGTCCGGAACTAAAATAACGCCCAGACGCCGCTCACCCTGCTTGAATTTACAATCCTTGTGAACGACCTTTCCCGCCCGTTCGAAAACAAGGCTAAACGCTGCCGGCGCCTGACTAATGGCTGCCGCTAAATCAAAACGGCTGTTTACCGGCAATCCGGCCAGATTGATCATAATATCGCCTGGCTTAAGAAGCTTAGCCGCCGGCGTATCGACAACCGTGTCAAGTACCATCAGCCCGTAAGGCGGCGGCACAAACCGGGGCGGTGCACCCATTTCGCGGCGATTATCCCACTGGATGAGAAACTCATGGCCCAGCGGCGACAGTATGGCGGCTATAGCCTGCAGCCATACATACTTGGCAGATAAAAGCGCCAGCGCCAGCAGCAGCAAGCTGTAACCCGCCAGATGCAGGGCTGACTGCCACCGCCGCTGCCGCGGCAGACTGGCTATTGCCATGTCGGTGTAGCCGAGAGCCGCTACCACCGGCAGCATAACATAAATCAAACTCGTACCGGGCGGCGTTTCCAGGGATACGTTCAGCAGCGGCCACCAAGCCGGCATATTGATTGTTCCCCCGCTTGCCGAACCAGAAGGTACTGTCACGGCCGCCAAAATAACCAGCGGCAGCGGCCAAAAATTCTGCAGACTGAAAGCGCCAACCAACCGTCCGTCCTGCCTCTTGATGATCATGGGCATAGCGCTGTAGCCGCCACTGACGGCGATTAACAAACTTTCGGTAACATGCAGCACAGCTACCAAAGACAGCACCTGCGGCACATTAACCTCCGGCCAGCCAAAAAGTACATTGGCCAAGGCAACCACCCCGCCGGCATAGGCAAAACATAGAAACCGCATATTGATCAGCATGAGTGCCAACGCCACCGGCCAAATATAGCTTAGGCCAAGCTGGTTTAAGGTAACGCCAACAAGCGTCAATAAAAAACTACCGGTAATGCCGCCAATAAGGCCAAATGCACCGGCTGACAGGATTTGCTGCGATAACGTGTAGTTATACACGCCAAACATTCTGTGCTGACTTTTTTGCATCTGCCAGTATTGATAGCCGACCAGTGCCAAAACAATCCAAAAATTAACATCGAATACTACGTCCAAAGCGCCGCGAATAATCAATATGCTGATTTCAGCCCATGGGAACAACTTGTCCTCACCTCAATGCAGATAAAGGTTGGTTTATAAATTATAAACCAACCTTCAACTTTAGTCATTACTGCATTTTACTCTTTAAGACCTCAACGGCCTTATCAAGCTGCACATCCCGGTTCCTGTTTTCCGGCAATTCTACTTTAATATCGGGTTCTATGCCGACACCGTTAATGGCTCTGTCATTTGGTGTCAGATACTTGGCAATCGTTAATTTTATGGCTGATCCGTCATCCAAGCGAATAACCGTCTGCACCGAACCTTTGCCGTAGGTCTTGGTGCCAATCAAAATGCCCGAACCGGTGTCTTGCGCCGCCCCGGCTACGATCTCGGAGGCACTGGCGCTGCCGCCGTTAACCAAAATCGCTACCGGATATTTTGTGGTTTCCAGGTTGGAAGAATGGGTTTCCCGCCGACCGTCACGCGTAACAATCGAAACCACCGGCCCTTTAGGCACAAACTGACCGGCCACTTTAACGCACTCGTCAACAAGCCCGCCCGGATTGTCGCGCAGATCAAGCACCAGGGATTTTAGGCCTTGCTTTTCTAATTCCTGCAGTTTTTGAACAAAATCATTGCCTGTATTCTCATTGAACATGGATATGCGAATATAGCCCATGTTATTATCAAGCATCTTACCGGCCACAGTCTTGATTTGAATATTGGACCTGGTCAGAGTATAATCCTGCACTTCCTGATCACGCATAATGGTCAAGACGACTTTGCTGCCTTCCGGCCCGCGAATCTTATTGACAGCTTCATCCAGGGCCAGTTCTTTGGTATCCTGACCGTCAATTTTAATAATCTGATCACCGCTTTTAATGCCGGCTTGTTCGCCGGGTGTCCCCTCAATCGGAGCAATAACGGTAAGTTGTTTATCCTTGGTTCCAATGACAATACCAACACCGCCAAAAGAGCCTTCGGTCTCAATCATAAACTGTTTATACATTTTGGCGTCCATATAAAGCGAATGCGGATCATTGAGAGAATTGACCATTCCTTTAATTGATCCGGCCATTAGGGTGTCCACCGGCACATCTTCCACATAGCGTGACTTGACGACCTGCATAGCCCTGAGTACCCTCAGCGTACTGACAATATCGGACGACCAGGCGTTCATCAGATATAAGAACCCGGCCGCTGTTGCCAAAAAGGTCACTAAAACTAAGAGTACGGCGCCAAAAATTATTTTACGGCGACTCAATCAATACACCTCGCAAAAGTCGCGGGTCTAACACCGGACTTATCCCTTTTTCTTCTCATCCTTTTAACTATATGTCAATTTGGCGGTAAATATTCTTATTAAGGCAAATATCCTAACGGACTGACCGGCGTACCATTTTCCCGCACTTCAAAATGCACATGCGGACCGGTGGAATATCCGGTTGAACCAGCGCGGGCAATCGTTTGTCCCTTTTGCACCCGCGCGCCCTCATCTACCAGAAGTTCAGAATTGTGCCCGTATAAGGTTGAAATGCCGTTGCCATGATCAATAATAACGGCCTTGCCATAGCCACCCATCCAGCCGCTGAAAACAACAACCCCACTATCGGCGGCGGCAACCGCATCGCCGTAATCGGCGCCGATGTCAATCCCGCTATGGAACCGGCTAGAGCCGGAAATCGGATGTGTCCGCCAGCCAAACGGCGAAGTAATCGGTCCGGAAACCGGCCACATCATGGCACCGCTGCCGCCTGCCGAACCGGTAGCGCCGCTGCCGCTGGACTGAATCTGCCTAAGCATTCGCTCAATCTGATTGGACGTCTCCATCAGGTCCTTATAGGCCTGCTCGGCGGTATCGCGCTCATTGACGGCTGAATCCAGCACTTTTTTCTGCTCGGTTTTACGGCTCTCCATCTGTGCTTTTTTCGCGGCAGCCTGGGCCTTAAGGTCGTTCAAAGCCGCCTTATCGCGTTCAAGTTCAGCCCGTTTTTGCACTACAAGTTCCCGCTCGGCCTTTACCTGCGCTACAAGGGTCAAATCCTGATTCACAACCCGCTTTAAAAGATCCGCCCGCGTGGCAAAATCGCTAAAATCGGAAGCTCCCAGCAAAACATCCAAATAATTCATCTGCCCGTTTTTATAGATATCACGCATTCTTTTGTTTAAAATTTGACTACGTTCGGCCAGGTTCTTTTCTACTTTGGCCAGTACAACTGTATTGGCTTCAATTTGCTTTTCGGTTGCCGCTATTTGGGACAAAATACCGTTATATTCACCGGTTACCGCATCAAGGTCGCCCTGAATCACCCGCAGTTGCTCCGAGACACTATTCACCTGCTGTTGTGCCTGGGCTGCCTTGTTTTGCTGCATTTCCATCTGCTGCTGAACGCTCTCGAGTTCACGCTGTTTGTCGTCGACATCATCGGCAAGCGCCGTTCCCAGCACGCTGGCAGCCAGTAGACCAACCAAGGCGGTTGATAAAATTCGTTTTCTAAACAAAGCTCTCCCCCCTGTTACACCTTCATAAAACGCTTCAGCGAAATCGTACTGCCTAACGCGCCGATGGCTGTACCCACAACCAGGAGCACAATACTAATATGAGTCAAAAACGGGCTCTTGGGAATCAATGGCAAGAACGCCAGTGATTCGTAGACTTTTTCCGTAATAGTGCTATAGGTCTGACTCAGGATAAGTACGGCGCAGAATGCGCCGCTAAATCCCAGGATCATGCCTTCAATCATAAATGGAAACCGGATAAACCAGTCGGTTGCGCCTACGTATTTCATAATCCCAATTTCCCTGCGCCGGGCAAAAACGGTAATCCGAATGGTATTCGAAATAATAAACAAAGCGGCCAGTGCCAGAAAGACGATCAAAATCAGCCCAAATATCCGAATGGCTTTGGTCAACGCAAACAGTTGTTCAATAACCTCCTGGCCATATTTTGCGTTTTCAATGCCTTTCAACTGACTAATTGACTGAGCTACTTGTTTCACATACTCAGGCTTGTCTACTTTTACTTCGAAGGAATTCGGCAATGGGTTCGTATCCCCCAGCGCCGTTAATAAGCTCTGCTGCTCGCCCAAACGCTCTTTGAATTTAGCCAGGGCCTCTTCTTTATTGGTAAACATGACTTCCGTTACACCGGGCAGCTTGGTGATCCTGGTACCAATTTCCCGCATTTCCCGGTCAGAGAGTCCGTCTTCCATATAAACCGAAATTTGCACCTGCGTCTCCAGGGTAGAGGCAATATGATTAAGATTAAGAACCATGACCAAAAACATGCCCAGGATCAACAAAGACAGCGCGACCGTACTCACCGAGGCAATACTCATCAAACTGTTGCGCCGGAGCGAAGAAAAAGCTTCACGGATAAAATATTCAAATGTCCTAATCTTCATAGCCATATACTCCTCTTTCCTGGTCACGAACAATATAGCCTTTTTCAACTGCGATTACCCGTTTTCGCATGGCATCGACAATGGTTTTATCGTGGGTCGCCATAACAATCGTCGTACCGGCCTTGTTGATGGTATCAAACGCCTTCATAATTTCCCAGGAAGTATCAGGGTCCAGATTGCCGGTAGGCTCATCGGCAATCACTACAGCCGGGTTGTTAACAATGGCCCGGGCAATGGCCACCCGCTGCTGCTCACCGCCTGACAGTTCTGACGGGTACGTGCGGACTTTATGCCGGAGGCCAACCAAATCCAGTACATTATGAACCCGTTTTTGCATCTCCCGGCGGGGCGCTTCAATAACCTGCATGGCAAAAGCCACATTATCATAAACCGTTTTATTGGGCAGCAAACGATAATCCTGAAAAACCATGCCTAATCCCCGCCGCAAATACGGCACCTCATTTGGCTTCATATCAATTACATTTCTGCCATTAACAAAAAGTTTTCCGCTTGTCGGCAATTCTTCGCGGAACACCAGCTTAATGAATGTCGATTTTCCAGCACCACTCGGCCCCACGAGAAAGACAAACTCACCTTTGTGGATCTCTATTGAAACATCTGCCAAGGCAACCGAACCGTTGCCATACACTTTCGACACTTCACTCATGGTAATCAATCGTAGAGTACCTCCATAGTAAATTGCAGTCCAAAACATTAACGGTATTCGACACCGATATGGAAAACCCTCCTTTTTCGGTAACAGCAATCACTTTTCTCCATTTATTTCCATCTCTTTTTGAAGAAAGTTGTCTTTTATTTTAACAGTTCCAGCGTATACAGTGTTGTCACCCCTAATACGCTTAACAACCCAAAATACCACCACGCCACTTGCAGACGCTGGGCCGCAGTCAATTGATAATAACCGTATTCCTGTTCCTCTCCGCCACGCCACAACTCAAATAACGAAAATAGAAAAATAATTAAAACCAGGATGTTATATGTATACACAAACACCGCACCAATAACAAAACTGCCAATCCACCAAATGCGTGGCGAGATGGCAGCGGCGATGCGTTCCCCATCTAAGGGAGCGCAAGGAATGAGATTAAAAATATTTAACAAACAGGCCGTATAAGCAAGCACCAGCATGAGCATGCTGCCACTCCATAAATAAAAAGCCAGGCATATGAGGGCACTGAGCGTCCCGGCCGCCGGTCCGCCAATGGCGATATTGGCCGTCATTTTGGCATTGACCGGGGGGCGGTTTAAGCTAATCACAGCACCAATAAAAGGGATAAACGTAGGGCCTTTGGCCTTTAGTCCGACTATCCGGGAAGCCGCAATATGCCCCAACTCGTGGATCAATAACAATAAAATGAAGCCGACAGCGAACTTAACGCCAAAAGCCAGCGCATATACAGCCAGCGAAACCAGCATCGAGGCAGCCGTAGAAAGAACGCCGCCCACCTGGATCAGCGCCAAAAGTCCGACTATCCCGATGCCGGCCCGGCGCAGAACCCGCCGGCCCAGATTGATCACCCGCCAGTGTCTCACAGCATCCCTCCTTCCCTTTTATGTAATGGATAAAAAAGTAGAAAAAAATTCCGCACATACAACATTCATATGCATGTGCGGAATTTTTTAGTCAAACAGAATTTATAGCAAGCGGGGACGGTTCTCAGCTTGCCTATCAAGGGGTTAAAAACGCAGTGACGAGGTTCTTTGTTGCCTGGCAGTTTTAAATTTTAAAGAATTCGCCTGAGTCAAGGAACCGTCCCTTGACTCACTTGACTCAGGCGGGGCCTTATGAGTTTTTACGGGCAACAGCCTTTTTGACCGCGGCCACAATAGCTTCTTCTGTCAGATTGTATTTTTTCAGCAAATCGTTGGGGGTACCGGATTCACCAAAGGTATCCATAATGCCTACCCTTTCCAGCGGCACCGGCACATTTTCAACAACTACCTCGGCAACGGCACTGCCCAGCCCGCCGATAATGCTATGTTCCTCACACGTTACAATCGCGCCGGTATCGCGGGCGGCGGCGGTAATCGCCTCTTTGTCGATCGGTTTTATGGAGGCCATATCGAGTACCCGGGCACTTATTCCCTGGGAAATAAGCTGTTCGGCCGCGTGCCGTGCCGGCGCCACCATGACGCCGCAGGCGATAATTGTGGCATCGGTTCCATCTGCCAGCAAAGCAGCTTTGCCGATATGGAATTCATAGGCATCGCCAAAAACATCAGGTACTGCTGCCCGTCCCAGCCGGATATATACCGGGCCCTGATAACTGGCTGCAAAATCAATTGCCTGTCTGGTTTCCGCCGCGTCAGCCGGCACAATCACCGTCATATTCGGCAAGGCGCGCATGACAGCAACATCCTCGACCGACTGGTGAGAAGCACCGTCTTCGCCAACGGTTAAACCGGCGTGAGTTGCCGCAATTTTGACATTGAGCTGCGGGTAACAGATGGAATTACGGACTTGTTCAAACGCCCGGCCGGTAGCAAACATGGCAAAAGTCGAAACAAAAGGAATCTTACCGGCGGCAGCCAGACCGGCAGCAACCCCCATCAAATTCTGCTCGGCAATACCGACATTAAAAAAACGGTCAGGATGCGCTTTGGCAAATACATTGGTCTTAGTAGACTTGGACAGGTCAGCATCCAAAACTACAACATTCTTATTGCGGTCGCCTAAATCTTTTAGAGCTAAACCATAGGCTTCACGGGTAGCTAAAGTAGCCATTTAAAATTTGCACCTCTTTCATGGGCGAATGACTCTGAACGCCCATCTGCGTTGTTGCTCCTGCGATCCGTTGCTCAACGTACGCGTGTACGTCTCCGCTACGGTTCTCGTCGCGAGCCGTACAATATGCGGTCAGTCTGTCTGCGACAAACTTAACGCGTTATAAGCAGCATTGTAAAACAGAACGCAGCATCTGGACATTCATAGCCATCCGCGTGTATATTCATGGTTTCTTTTGGGAACGTAAATAGACTCTTTTTATATCGAATCTATAATCACTCACCCGCTAACGCAGCTAAGAATTTTTCACACTCTTCCCGGCTGGGAGCTTTTCCATGCCAATCCACAACATTTTCCATTTGGCAGACGCCTTTGCCTTTAACGGTTTTGGCCACAATCATCGTGGGCTTGTCCTTTACCGTCTTAGCGGTTTGAATAGCATCATAGATAGCCTGATAGTCGTGTCCGTCAATTACCAGGACATTCCAGCCAAACGCCTGCCATTTTTCAGGAATAGGCAGCGGCGACATGACTTCACGAATCGGACCGTCAATCTGCAAGCCGTTAAAATCGACAAAAGCAGTCAGGTTGTCCAATTTATAGTGAGGCGCAAACATAGCGGCTTCCCAAACCTGGCCTTCTTCCAATTCCCCATCGCCTAATAATGCATAAACACGGTAATTGCGGGCATCAAGCTTACCGGCAAGGGCCATGCCGTTGGCAGCACTTAAGCCTTGTCCCAGAGAACCGGTGGACATATCCACGCCGGGAATCTTCTTCATTTCAGGGTGTCCTTGCAGGCGGCTGTTGACCTTGCGCAGTGTCAACAATTCTTCCTTAGGAAAAAATCCTTTTTCCGCCAGCGTAGCGTAAAGTACCGGAGCCGCATGCCCTTTGGACAGAACAAAGCGGTCACGGTCGGCATCCTTCGGGGTTGCCGGGTCTACATTCATTTCAGCAAAATAAAGCACCGTCAAAATATCGGCGGCCGATAAGGAACCACCCGGATGACCCGATTTTGCTTCCGTAACCATGCGCAAAATATTGCCTCTGATGGATTTGGCCCGTTCAGCAAGCTCGGTAAGTTGCTGCGGGGTTAGTTTTTGTGTCATTCTGTAACCTCCTATAGTCCTAATCCTTTATCTATCTACAATGTTTCAGCAAGCTGAAACGAGTCCACTGTAAAAAGTAGCAAGCGGGGACGGTTCTGAACTTGCTATTTACCTTTGCTCTCAAAATCTCAATACCCCTAGTTGACACGCAATACAAGTGGTTGGCACGCAATACAAGTAAAGTGCTCAGGCCTGAAACTGGCTAGAAATGTCCAGCTGCGAGGCGCACCGGAAAAACGTGCAGCGCCGCGTACATGCGTACGCAAGCAAACGTTTTGAGGAGCAACGAAGCAGATGGGCGTTTATAGCCAGTTTCAGCAGTTTCAGCGATAGGTGCCAAAGCCTTCGCCAAGCACCTCATGCGCATCCGCCACAATGACAAAAGCCTGGCGGTCAATACGGTACACCAGGTCTTTAACAGAGGAAACCTCACGGGTATTGACCACACAGAAGACAACATCCCGGTTGGCGTCTGTGTAGGCACCCCGTCCGGCCAGAAAGGTCACGCCCCGCCCAAGATCCTTCATAATCGCCGCTGCCACCGCGTCAGGCGCATTGGACATAATAAAAAAAGCTTTGGCGGAACTGGAGCCTTCCTGCACCAGATCAATAATTTGTGTAGTAACAAATAACGATATAAGTCCGTATAATGACAACTCGGCACTACCGAATACAATACCGGCGGTGGCAATGACAAAAAAGTCAACGCCCAACAAAGCCTGACCAATACTAATATTAGTCAGTTTATTAATAATCGCCGCCGCCAAATCCGTACCGGCTGTTGTCCCTTTAAATTTAAATACAATGCCCATGCCGACACCGGCCAGGACACCGCCGTATAAAGAATTAAGCAGCAAGTCATGGGTAAGCACCGGTACATACGGGGCCGTCAAATCAATACTGGCAGCGAGAATACCGGCTCCCAGCAGGGTATTAATGCCAAAGCGGGTTCCCAGAATTTTTACGCTGACCAAAAACATCGGGATATCGAAGGCCAGCATGGTCAGCCCCACCGGCAGACCAAACACATGATGAAGCACTGTGGCCAGGCCGCTGGTGCCGCCGGCCGCGACTTTATTCGGAATTAAAAACATGTTAAGAGCCACCGCGGTAATTACCGTGCCCAGCACAATTCCCAAATAGTCACGCAGCCACTTCACCATCGCTACCTCCTTACTTTTTTAGCAAACTAAGGGCAAGTTCGGCGTTTTGAAATGCTTTGTTTCTCAAAGTATTGATTCTTTCTTCCCGTTCCTGGTTGGGGCGCTTGCGTTCATCCCACAATTCACGAACCCTGGCTATCAGACTGTCGGCCGTTACCGTTTTCAGGGTGCCAACATGCCTTTCCCCAATCGTTTGCAGGAAGCGGTCAATCTTGGGGTCATAGGATATCCCGGCCATAGGCACATGCATAACAGCAGCAAAAATCAACGCATGCAGTCTGATGCCGATCAATAAATCCAAATTGCCAACAAGTGAAAGAAGCTCACTGGTAGTATATTCATCTGGCAAAACTTCAGCCCTATTTTTCATCTTGGCGGCAATTTTTTGAGATACACTGAGATCATCCGGCCACTGCATGGGAATAAATACGACCTTAGCTCCCAATTCTTCAATCATCCGGTCCCCGGCATGAGCCAACACCTGTTTATAATGACCCCAGTCTTTCCATTCGCGTACCGAAATTCCGATAAGCGGCGCGACGCCTTCCTGGCCGTGTTTCTTTAGAATGCTGCGGCCGATCAGTTTATCCACCGGATGCATGGCCAAAACCGGATCAGCGGTGACATGAATAGGCGGCGCAGTTACTTTTAGACGTTTAAGTTCTTGGTAAGAGCCGTCATCGCGGACAGTAATCAAGTCGACCATATTGCCAATATACCGCATCGCTCCCTGTGCCAGCAGCCCTTTTACCGGGCCAATCCCCTGCGCGTACAGCATAACCGGCTTGCCCAGCTTCTTGGCCAGCATCATAATACTTAAATAATAGTAGAGACTGCGATCGCTGGTTACATCCTGGAGCAGGCTGCCGCCGCCGCTGATCAGGAGCCGGCTTCTTACCAAAACCTTGGCGATCTCCGGGTAATTCAGGCGATACACGGCGGCGACGCCGTGCCGCTGCCGTGTGTCTTCCGGATTGCCGGAAATCACTGTAATTTTTATATTGGGTTCAATGTCGGTCAGAGCCTCAATCATGGCCGCCAGCATGGCCTCATCACCCGCGTTGGCAAAACCGTAATAGCCTGAAACAACAATTTCACTCATGGGTGGCATTACCCCTTCCCCAGCGAGCGATAACAGCTTGAATCACATACACGCCGACAACAGCGGCAATCCCGATGACCGCACCTAACAGCAAGCCATCCAACGCCCGGACAGTCGACATCAGCACCGGTGTCCGCAAATGGGCAAAGGTTTCGACAAGTGATCCCTGCGCAATGGTCGCCGCTACAATTAATAAATATTGAAAAAGGCGCGGCCACTGACGATAGATAGACATAACTGCCAACAAGAAGGCCGGATGGCCGATTAAGAACTCCTTCTCGCGCGGACGGGCATACATCGCTTGTTCCAAGAGCGCTCTCAGCTTAAGTTCGGCAGCCGGTACCGGCACCCCGGCCGTATGTCCTGAACGGCCGACAAAGATCCAGGCAGCAAACGCCGCCGCGCCGACAAGCAGCAATGTTTTCATATAGACCGGATAGTTCAGGATAGTCTTCACCTGGCGCCAGAGGTCCTTAGGACTCGTCAATTGCATGTTGTCAAATAAATTATATCTGGTCAAATAAATAATGGTTACTAAGAGCAGCGGTGCCACAAAGGTCAGTTTTACTCCCCGGAATATCTCCATTTCCAGGAAAAATCGTATATCACTGAGCACAGCACCCAGATAGAGGCCGCCTGACAGGGAAACAAACGTAGCGACAACAACGGCCCCCAAGCCGGCGGTAATTATTCTGCCTAAAGCAACCGGCTGGTTAAAGTGACCGTCGGCTTCCATTCGCCGCCAGCGGTCTAACTGCCAGGTCATAGCTAAGGCCGGGAAGACGCTGGCGGTGGCCAGCGCCACCATTTGGCGGCTAAGCGTACCGCCGCCCTTAAGGATTGGCAGCACCAGTAGTACTGACAGTACAGCCGTAAGAATATACTGCCAGCGGGCGGGAAACGGACAAATCAGCGACAGCAAGAGTACGCCGGCGGCAGTTGCCCCGAACATAACCAGCGCCAATAACGCCGGCATCGGGAAATACGGCCGGAAGGTATCTGCCCGTCCCAGGCTGTAGCCCTCGTCCACCAAAGCTTGTTTCACCCCTGACACATAAGCCAGGTTAGTTTCTGCCAGCGTTTTCCCCGGCTCCGGCTTATCATACCGGCGCAGGAGATTGATCCGGATATTACGCTCCTGGTCAGTCACGGCCCAGCGCAGGATAGCCTCAGCAGCCTTGAGCTTAGGCTGCTCATCTTTCGGTATGACATAAACCCGGGCAGACTGATAATTATTGGCGGCCGCCAGTTGGGTAAGACCTTCCTGTTTAAGGAATTGGAGCTGCAAAGGGTGTTCAATCATGCCCAGGGTTATATGGCGTTCTTTAAAATAACTGGCAGTCATCGGTAAAAGATCCGGGTAACCCAAAACCTCTTCGCCGGAGAAAATGATGGCACTCAGATTTTTGACCGGTGACAGGCGCTGAAATACGGAGTTAACATCATCAGGCGTTACTTTTGTATAATTCGTCGGGCGGGCAATTACATAAAAGCCCATCTGGTCGACGGCAGCCAATTCTTCTGACGGCAGCCCCAAATTCCATTTAACCACCTTTTCAAAATTGGCCTTCGCCGCCAGTACCGGCCGCTCGCCTTCAGCCAGCAGCGTTACCCTGCCAGGCCCCAAACGGCGGCTCAAGTCCTCCATAACTTCCCTGAAGACTTGTTGGTCCTGGCCGACAATGTAAACATCCTCAGCCTGAATCTTGCCTGCTGCAACTAAATTGCGCCAGAAGGGATCACTCAAGGTGCCGGTGCGGTTTTGGTGGAGGATCTCAGCACCAGGCAACGCTGTTATTTTGCCACTTTTATTAAGTTTCTCCAGGGTAGCTTCATAAACAGCCAGGCTTGTGACACCAGCCTCCTTGAACTGCCTGAACAGATCTGCCGGCGGAATCCCTTCGATTTGTGCTAATTCCACGATATCTTCATAATCCATTACTGTTTCTACTGTGGAATTGGCCTGTTCAACCATGTACCGCTGCCAGTCGATGGTGAAAGCAGCCAATAACCCCACAATAATCACACCAATTAACCATTTATTATATGTAAAGGTTGACAAATTCTCTCCACCCTTTTTGAAACTGCCTGCAAACAGTTTCAATAATTATACGGTATCTGTACTATTCCCCAAATTGCTAAATTCCAGCACAAGCTTACAGCAAAAAGGCTGGAAACTAGTTCCGGTTATCGGCATAAATAATAACCTGCCCCTGCTCCATCACAACATCGCGCACATTAACATTAAACGGCAGTTTTTTCAGATCCACCAACGGCAATTCGGTCAGCAGCGAGCCGCCGACATTGCCGACCGGCGTATTGTTCAGCCAAAATTGATCGGTCACAAACTTGATCCGCCGATTGTCGCGATCACCGGTGATCCGGCCTTCCAGTTTGACATCCACCCGGGCGATTGCGCCTAAATTCAAGGTACTTCTGACCTGCACCTTGCCGGGAGTAATCGTGACAGCGGCATTCTTAACCCCTTTTACAGAATTATTCAGAAATGCGGCTAATTCCTCCTGGCCAATTGCTGCCGTAAGCTGAACTTCATCGACTTTTTTCAGGACGAGTTTCCGGCTGGTCAAAAGTGCCTGAGTGTCCACTTCTACGCCGGTTAAATCAACATGCATATTTTCGAATGTTATTTTTTCGGTTTTCACCTCACTGGCATCGGCTCTCACCCGGTCAAACTTACCATCAAACATAAGAATTGCCGGCGCTTTGTCGACCTTGGCCGTAACCTGCCGGCTGCCGGTCAGGTCACGCAAGCCCTGCGCCACTGCATCCGACACCAGCTTCGGCAATACAACTTCCAAGGCGGCCACTACCATAACCAGGAACAGGAGTATGGTCGTCAATCGCTTCATAGGGTTACCCCCCGTTTTTCAAATAGGCTTCAATGAACAAATCAATCTCGCCATCCATGACAGCCTGAACATTCCCTGTCTCGGCAGCAGTCCGGTGGTCTTTCACCATATTATAGGGATGAAAAACATAGGATCTGATTTGGCTGCCCCATTCGATAGCCTGATATTCCCCACCGAGTTCAGCCTTCTTCTCCGCTTGTTTTTGCTGTTCCAGTTCAAAGAGCTTAGCCCGCAGCAGGCGCATACACTGCTCCCGGTTCTGAATCTGCGAGCGTTCACTCTGGCATTGCGCCACAATCCCTGTCGGCAAATGGGTCATGCGGACAGCGGAATCGGTCTTGTTGATATGCTGACCGCCAGCGCCACTGGCCCGGTACGTATCAATCCGCAAATCAGCCGGATTAATGCTGATCTCAACCGAATCGTCAATCTCCGGCATCACATCAACCGCGACAAACGAAGTATGCCGGCGGCCGCTGGCATCAAACGGTGAAATCCGTACAAGGCGATGCACTCCTTTTTCGGCCTTTAAATAACCATAAACGTTGGTGCCGCTTATCATAAGCGTAACACTTTTAACCCCGGCTTCATCACCGGCCAAAAAGTCCATGGTCTCCACTTTATAATTATTCCGTTCTGCCCAGCGCACATACATTCTTAAGAGCATTTGCGCCCAGTCCTGCGCTTCGGTGCCACCGGCACCGGCGTGCAGTGTCAAAATGGCATTATTGCTGTCATATTCACCGGACAACATCAATTCCAGTTCAAGATGATCAAGTTCCCGTTCCATGTCGGTAATGGCGGCGCTCACTTCAGGATAAACAGTCTCATCCTGTTCTTCCACCCCCAATTGCCACAAAACGGTCAGATCACTATGACGGCTGGCCAAGCTGTGGTACTGGCTGATACTGTCTTTCAAATGAGTGACTTCCTGGGCAACCTTTTGGGCCTCATCAGGATCATCCCAGAAAGTGGGATCACTCATGCGGTCTTCCAATTCTTCAATTCGCTCCGTTTTACCGGCAACGTCAAAGAGAAGCCCTCATTTCTTCAAGCCGTTTGGCCAGGGTCTCAATCGACCCGCGCAATTCTTCTAAAAGCACTTTCTCCACTCCCTATTACTTAGCTCCACAGCAACGTTTATATTTCTTACCACTGCCGCAGGGGCATAATTCATTGCGGCCTACCGTATCTTTATTGACAATAGGCTCTACCGGCTGCGCCTGTTCGTCGCCTTCCGCGCCGCCGCGGGTCGCATGCGCGCCGCGCAGGTGGTCCTCCGGCTGCGCCTGGGAAATAATATTCACCCTGAACATATAGCGGACAATATCTTCCTGCACATTCTCAATCATTTGCTGGAACATGTCATAGCCTTCAATTTTATATTCAATAAGCGGGTCTTTTTGGCCATAAGCCCGCAGACCAATGCCCTGACGCAGCATTTCCATAGCATCCAGATGTTCCATCCATTTCGCGTCAACCGTCTTGAGCATGACAACCTTTTCCAGTTCGCGCATATTCTCCGGACCGAATAAAGCTTCCCGGCCATCGTAAGCCAGCTTGGCGACACGCAGCAGTTCTTCCTTAAGTTCATAACGGCTTAATTGATCAAGATTCTCCTGCTTAAGCTCGCCATTCGGCGCAAAGAAGCCTTCACAG
This sequence comes from Sporomusa acidovorans, assembly GCF_900101845.1. Lineage (GTDB taxonomy): Bacteria > Bacillota > Negativicutes > Sporomusales > Sporomusaceae > Sporomusa > Sporomusa acidovorans. The sequence goes on from NZ_FNAM01000041.1 coordinate 23,515, forward strand.
TACTCAATCAGGCCGGCATAATCCCACTCTTCCGGATAGATTTTTTCATTGGCATAAACATCCATGCCGAAATCAATAACTTTTTCAATCATATTTTCAATGTTTTCTTTGAGGTTGTCGCCCATCAGAATCTTTCTGCGCTGGCTATAGATCACCTCACGCTGCTGGTTCATGACATTGTCATATTCAAGGACATATTTACGGATATCAAAGTTCCGGGCCTCAACCTTTTTCTGCGCTTGTTCGATAGAACGGGTAATCAGCGCATGCTCAATCGGCTCGTCTTCCTCCATCCCCAGTTTATCCATGATACCGGCAATATTGTCGGAGCCAAAGAGCCGCATTAAGTCATCTTCCAGGGACAAATAGAAACGGGAAGATCCCGGGTCTCCCTGACGGCCGGACCGGCCGCGCAACTGATTGTCGATCCGGCGGCTCTCATGGCGCTCGGTGCCGATAATATGCAGGCCGCCCAATTCAGGCACACCGGTGCCTAACACGATATCCGTACCACGGCCGGCCATATTGGTCGCAATAGTGACCGCTCCGGCCTGGCCGGCCTGCGCGACGATCTGCGCTTCCATTTCATGAAACTTGGCATTCAGTACATTATGGGGGACGCCTTTTTTCTTAAGCAGGGACGATAATTCTTCCGACTGCACAATCGAAGTCGTACCGACAAGCATGGGTTGGCCTTTGGCATGGCGTTCCGCAATTTCCTGCACAACGGCCTTATATTTTGCCCGTTTGGTTTTATAAATGACATCAGGCAGATCCTCGCGCTGCATCGGCCGGTTCGGTGGAATAACAATAACGTCAAGATTGTAGATTTTCCGGAATTCAGGCTCCTCCGTCTTGGCTGTACCGGTCATACCGGCCAGTTTTTTATACATCCGGAAATAATTCTGGAAGGTAATGGTGGCCAGCGTTTGGCTTTCCCGTTCGACTTTAACGCCTTCTTTGGCCTCAATGGCCTGATGCAGCCCATCGGAATAGCGACGGCCGAACATTAGGCGGCCGGTAAACTCGTCAACAATGACAACCTCGCCGTCTTTCACCACATAATCCTTATCCCGCTTCATCAAGGCATGCGCCCTGAGTGCCTGGTTAAAGTGATGCGACAACTCAATATTTTCACTCTCATAAAGATTAGTAACATTAAGCAGCTTCTCGGCTTTGGCCACGCCAGCCTCGGTAGGCGCTACGGTATTGGCTTTTTCGTCAATGGTATAGTCTTCGCCTTCTTTTAATTTAGGCACAACCTTGGCCAAAACAAAATACAGATCTGTCGATTTTTCGCCCGGACCGGATATGATGAGCGGCGTCCGCGCTTCATCGACCAAAATACTGTCAACTTCGTCGACAATGGCATAATTCAGCGGCCGCTGCACCATTTGCTCAGCGGAAATAACCATGTTGTCGCGCAGGTAGTCAAAGCCGAACTCATTGTTGGTACCATAGGTTACGTCAGCACTATAGGCCAGTTTGCGTTCATCATAGTCGAGGCCGTGGACAATCAGGCCAACCGACAGCCCCAGATAGCGGTATAATTTTCCCATCCACTCGCTGTCGCGGCGGGCCAGGTAGTCATTTACCGTCACCACATGTACGCCTTTGCCGGTGAGCGCATTGAGATACACCGGCAGCGTTGCCACCAGCGTTTTACCTTCCCCTGTCCTCATCTCGGAGATTTTGCCTTCATGCAGGGTAATTCCCCCCAGCATTTGCACATCAAAATGACGCATAGCCAGCACCCGGCGTGAACCTTCCCGTACCACCGCAAAAGCTTCCGGCAAAAGATCATCGAGGGTCTCGCCTTTATCCAGGCGGCGCCTGAACTCAGCTGTTTTGGCAGTTAACGTGGTATCACTCATACTCTGCAGTTCAGGCTCAAAGGCGTTAATTTGCTCTACCAACTGCAGCATACGCTTAATTTCTTTTTCGTTATCATCACCAAACAAGTTTCTCAAAAATTTTAACAAATTATCAACTCCCCGGTAAAAAACCAATAAATTACACAGTAGACTTTGCCTGGCACAAAGAACAAAAACACCACACCTAGGCCTGCAAAATCTGTTCTAAGGTTAGTATGTGCCTAATATATGATTTTAGCAGAAAGCGCGTGCAAAGTCAAAAATGGATCGCCTGGTTAAAGAAAACACAGCTCGCCAAATGCTGAAAAACCAGTAAAGCCGGGAAATTAAAAACGGGATTGCCAGCCAGCGCCAACGCATAGTTTAATCAGCGTTTTTGACGTCTTGCTAAGCAATCCCGTTATTTAGCTCATACACGCATCTTTCCCGGTACGCTCGCAGTCTTAACCTGCCGGATGTTGTCCGGGAGTCGATATCTTACTTCCCTTAACCGGTTCAATTTCATTTTCCACCCATACCGGGTTATGATGTTCGGCCTCATGGAGCGGCTGCGTCCCATCGCCAAACATGCATAAAAACTCACCCCAGTTGTACACTCCCAGGAAGATATGGGCAAACAGGCACAAGCCCAGGAAAATACCGATTACCAGATGAAACATATCAAACCAGTACATGACCGCTTTCGGCGCCACCGGCAAAAATGCGTACAACCCCCAGCCGGTAACAATCAAAATAATGCCGCCGATCAGCATCATAATTCCCATTTGTTTTTGTCCTGAATTGATTTTACCCATTGGCGGCACAGGAATGGTTTTGCCTAACAGCATTTTTTGCGGATAGCCGCCGCAGATTTTCATCCAGGCCATATCCCGGGCATCCCAGGTAAAAATCCGGCGGGTAAAGGCCACAATCCGGTCTAAAGCAAAAATAATATAAAAAATGCAGGATAATGTGAGAATGCTGGCACCAATAATATGAATTTGCATTATGAGATTTTGCAGATCGTCGCTAAACGGTTTCCACCAAATAAAGAACCCGGTAAGCGCTGCCGGTAAAAACCCTAAAATCAATCCCCAGTGAAAAAGCCGCGAGATAAAAGGGTGCTTGAGTACCCGCGGGCCGTGTTCATCATGATGACTCATCCATTATCCCTCCTAAACTAATTTCGTTCTGTCCACATACTTAGTATGAAACAGTTCTTCGGCCAACGGACTGAGTGGGTTTTGAGCAAATTTTTTGTACACGTCAGTCACAGCCTGGTTGTTGTGGCTTTGGCGGATTTTTGATTTGGCGTCATCTTTATAGATGCCTTGCGCCCGCAGCTTTATATATTTGGTGCGGTCCTGAACCAAATCTGTGGCCACATAGGCACCGGTCCACAGTACGGCGGCTGCCACACCGGCAAGACCAATAAATTCACGCCGCGTTACTTTTACGGCTTTCTCGATATAATCATAATGCGCCACTATTTTCCCTCCTTATGACCACGGCAGTACAGCCTTGGCTTTATCCAGCCAGGATGTCCCCATTGGATTGATGGGCTGACCGCCGCCATTGACACAGCCGCCCGGACAGTTCATGACTTCAATGAAGTGATATGGTGATTTGCCGGCTTTCACTTCATCCAACAGCGGTTTTACATTTTCTTTTATGCCGTGGGCTACGGCTACTTTGAGAGTTACTTCTTTACCGGTTTTAACATCTTTCATGGTAACGCTGGCTTCTTTCACCCCTTTAAGGCCGCGAACGGGCTGGAATTCCAGCACATCAAGCTCTTTGCCGGTAATAACGAAGTAAGCGGTCCTGAGCGCGGCTTCCATAACGCCGCCGGTATTGGCGAAAATCGTGCCTGCGCCGCTGTACTGCGCCAGCGGATTATCCTGGTCGGTAAATTCAGGAACGGTTTTAAAGTCAATAGTAAGCTTCTTGAACAAACGGGCTAAGTCCCGGGTAGTCAAAACAACATCGATATCAGGATAGGTTCCTGATCTACCCTGGGTTTGCCAATAATGAGCGGCACTCGTAAATTCCGGACGCGAAGCCTCAAATTTTTTCGCCGTACAGGGCATAACGCCAACCATAAACACGTTTTCCGGATTAACCTTCCAGACTTCTTGCGCGCCGTAAGTTTTTCCCAGGGCACCGGCCATCATCATTGGCGATTTCGCGGAGGACATATTCGGCAGCAGTTCAGGATAGTTAAGTTCTGCATACCGTACCCAGGCCGGACAACAGGAAGTAAATTGCGGTAAAGGTCCCAGATGATGTTCTGACGGCTCTTTCAAGGCGAAATGACGGATTTTGGCAATGAGTTCCATGCCTTCTTCCATGATGGTCTGGTCGGCCGTGAAGTTCGTATCCAGCACTTTAAACCCGGCCTGTTTCATGGCGCCGTAGAGTTTTTCCGTCACCAGGCTGCCTGGTTCCATGCCAAACTCTTCGCCGATTGCCACCCGGACGGCCGGGGCAATGGTGCCAACAACAGTGACTTGCTTGTTTTTCAGTTTCTCAATAACCTGATCCACGGCATCAACCTTGTCCTTAGGCGCCCCAAACGGACAGTTAACCAGGCACTGACCACAAGAAATACATTTCTCGCTGTTGATCTTGTGAATCGCGCCATATTTGCCCTCAATTGCCTCGGACGGACAAAATGACTTACACGAATCACAGCCCTTACATGTCTTGCGGTCAATCTCAATGATACGGGTAACCTCCTGTGATTGAAAACCTTTCAAGACAAAACCTCCTCACCCATGAAATTGTAAATTTTCCCCTGTAGATGGATAACTTCGTGAAATTTAGAACGTTTAAACCCGATTATAATACTAGAATTAAATAACAGTATGGTTTAACTGTAATTTATATTTTGGAACTTGTCAATATTATTAAAATAGTCTGATTAAGTTATTTATTTCACTTTTACTAAATTAATCAAGAAAATAGTTTAAAAAAATACCAAATCCTGCATACTATTATAAGAAGGGTTCCCTCGGGAGGTAGCATCGTGAATCATAACGTCATGGATATTTTAGATATCGCGGGGCAATTGGCTGATCTGAAAGATGTGGATTATAAGAATACGTTAGCCATTGCCGTATTAATAGAGCTTTTCATTGAGAAAGGATTATTCACCAGACAGGAATTTGCCCGGAAAGCTCAGGAATTGGAATCAGCGTCACTAGCTGAGATTATTCTGAAACGCCGCGCGGAATACCAAACACCGCATTAAGAGTTACGTTGCGCTATGGGGCAATCTCATACAAGCAAAGAGCCGGGAGGAAATCCTCCCGGCTCTTTTGCGTTGCAATGTGTTTAGAACTCTGGTTCAATCAAGCCATACCGACCGTCTTTACGCCGGTATATTACGTTAACCTCTTCGGTTTCAGCATTAGCGAATACATAAAAGTCATGATTGATCAGATTCATCTGCATGACGGCTTCATCAACCGCCATGGGTTTAACCGCAAACCGTTTGGTTTTGACAATATCGAACTCTTCTTCACCAGTAGCCTGATTTGCCAAAGTTGCCGCAGGTATTAAGTCAGTCTTAAAGCTGCCGCTTTTTAACTTACGGGACAATTTTGTCTTATATTTTTCAATCTGCTTTTCAAGCTTTTCAATAACCAGATCAATGGAAGCATACATATCGGAGGTAGCTTCTTCACCACGAAGCAGTATTCCATTGATAGGCACGGTCACCTCAACAATGTGTCGACCTTTGTTAACTGTGAGGATTGCAGTAATTTCGCCCATGCTTGCACCGTCAAAATACTTGGTGATTTTGCCAACACGTTTGGCGACATAGTCTTTCAGCGCTGGTGTAATATCAATGTTTTTTCCACGTACTGTGATTGCCATATTACCCATCCCCTTTCCTGGTTCCTATATATTTAATATTCCCTGTCAAACGAAAAATTCCTGTCCAAAAATTCAATATCTTGTCTTTTTTCGATGTTTTTGTTATACCAAAATCAAAACCCGGCGATTAATCGCCGGGTGTAGTTTATATATTTGATTAGTTGGCTTTGTAAACGTTGCTAGCTTGCGGTCCGCGAGCGCCTTCAACGATTTCAAATTCAACCTGTTGGCCTTCATTCAAGGTTTTGAAGCCTTGGTCCTGAATAGCCGAGAAGTGTACGAATACGTCGCCGCCATCTTCTCTTTCGATGAAACCGTAACCCTTTTCTGCACTGAACCACTTAACTTTACCAATCATGTGAAACTCCTCCTAAGATTGAACTGCAGACTGCCCTTTCGCAGCCACACACGCAGTATAGCATAAAATGGCAGCACTGTCAATTTATAAAATCTTGGAGAGAAAGGCCCTGATCCGCTCTTCTTGGGAATGCAAAAACACTTCATCCGGCGTGCCTTCTTCAACAATCCGGCCTTCATCCATAAAAATGACCCGGTCGCCCACTTCACGGGCAAACCCCATTTCATGGGTAACCACAACCATGGTCATTCCCTCGGTTGCCAGAGCTTTCATAACATCTAGCACTTCTTTAATCATTTCCGGATCGAGGGCTGAAGTCGGTTCATCAAATAACATGACTTTGGGTTTCATAGCCAGCGCCCGGGCAATGGCCACCCGCTGCTGCTGGCCGCCGGAAAGCTGTTCCGGATAGGCATTGGCCTTGTCGGCCAGTCCTACTTTTTCCAGCAGACCAAGCGCCACTTTTTCAGCGTCAGCCCGGGCCAGCTTGCGCACTTTGACCGGGGCAAGGGTAATATTCTGCAACACCGTCATATGGGGAAACAGATTAAAGCGCTGGAAAACCATCCCCACTTCTTCCCGTACTTTATTAATATTCGCCTCATTGGTAAGCGGAATTCCATCCACAATAATCTCGCCTTCGGTAGGCTGTTCCAGATAATTGATACAGCGCAGCAAGGTGCTTTTCCCCGAACCGCTCGGTCCGATGATGACCACAACTTCCTGTTCGCTGATGTGGGCCGTAACATCTTTTAAAACATGCAAATTGCCGAATTTCTTATGGAGATTTTTAATGCTTATCATCAATCTTGTACCTCCGCTCAAGATAATCCACAAGGCGGGATATGGTTAAGGTCATTAATAGATAAATAAAAGCGACACTCATCCAGATCTCAAACGATCCGTAAGTACGGGCAATAATGAGCTGACCGCGCCGCGTAAGCTCCTCAAAGCCGATAACCGATACCAGGGAGGAATCCTTGAGCATAGCGATAAACTCGTTGCCTAACGGCGGAATAATGCGCTTAAAGGCCTGCGGCAAAATTATATATTGCATGGTTTGCGCCCAGGTCATGCCCAGCGACCGGCCGGCCTCCATCTGTCCTTTGTCAATAGACTGAATCCCTGCCCGGAAAATCTCGGCCACATAAGCACCGCTGTTGATACTGCAAGCCGTAATGGCGGCGATAAAGGGATCTATCCGCTGCCCGACTACAATCGGCAGAGCAAAATATATAAGAAAAATCTGCACCAAAAGCGGTGTACCCCGGATAAAATCGACATAGACGGCGGCCAGCACTTTCACCGGCCAAACAACCGACAGCCGCGCCATGCCGACAAACATACCAATTAATAGTCCAAAACTGACACTGAGTGCCGTAATTTGCACAGTAACACCGGCACCCATGAGGAGCAGCGGGAATGACTGGATAATTAAATTAAAATCAAAGTTCAAATTTCTCACCCTTAGAAGAAAATATAAGGTTCACAAAAGTACATGTCAATTATATGCGGACAACCTGTAGGTGTCAATAAATTTTTGGGGGTAAAAAAAACGGCGCGAAGATCGCGCCATTGCTATTCATTCATTACTGGGGAGGCTTTTTGCCAAACCATTTCACATAGATTTTTTCATACTCGCCATTTTTCTTTACCTCATCCAAAGCCTTGTTGATTTTGTCAGCCAGCTCGGTGTTTTTCTTGGCGGTAGCAATGCCATATTCCTCAGAGGTAAGCGGCTCACCGACAATTTTGGCGTCTTTGCCGCCGGCTTGGGCAATATAGTATTCGTTAACCGGCAAATCGTTAACCACTGCGTCAACACCGCCGTTTTTAAGCTCAATAAAAGCTTCCGGGGCGGTATTGAACTCACGAATGGTAGCGTTTTTGATTTTCTTAGCCTCATCAGCACCGGTTGTGCCGATTTGTACGGCAATCCGTTTTCCTTCCAGATCTTTAAAGGATTTTAATGTGTTATTGTCAACTTTAACAACCATAGACAAACCCGACTTATAATACGGTTTGGAGAAGTTAACCTTTTGGGCCCGCTCACTGGTAATGGTCATAGCCGAAATCGTGGCGTCAATATTGCCGGCTTCCAGCGCCGGAATCAGACCGTCAAAGCCCATGCTTTGCACTTGAACCTCGACTCCCATTTGCTTGGCGATGGCCTTAACCAAGTCCATGTCAAAGCCTACATATTCTTTCGAGTTTTCATCCTGGAACTCAAACGGAGCAAATGCGGTATCAGAACCAATTTTGAGCACTTTCGCTTTACTCTGTTCTGCCGGTTTGGCCGGTTGCTGACTGCCGCAGCCTGACAGCCCAAATGTCAATACAAATATAACGAGAACAGATAAAGCCATGAGTCTCTTAGACACGTAGATACCCCCCTCTAAAGTGTTTTCGTTATAATTATACGAGTGCGTGTATATTTAGACAAGTAGTTTAACATGTATACATGAGTTGTGATAGGATTGTCCTTGTCCAAAGTACGTTTTTCTTATTTGTCTTGCGATATCAATGAATACTTCGCTTGACTAACTAGGGTGAGTTGATGCTGCACCTTTCAAAAGCAAATGCCCGGAACAACAATTCCGGGCAAGGTATCACAATCTATTATTATATATATTATTGCTCCTTTTTGGCGATAAAGCAGTCACGGCAATAAATAGGACGATCGTTGCGAGGTTTGAACGGAACTTGAGTCACTGCGCCACATTCAGCACATACTGCTTCATGCATTTCCCGTTGAGTTGTCTGACCATCACCGTCACGACCGCGTCTTCTGTTACCCCGACACTCACGACAACGGGCAGGTTCATTTTCAAAACCTTTTTCTGCGTAAAACTCCTGCTCCCCTGCTGTGAAAACAAAGTCTTTCCCACAGTCCTTGCACTTAAGAGTTTTGTCCTGAAAAGCCATTAACGAAATCCCCTCACCTTAAGAAATTAAAAACCACTGCTTAGCCGACCTGGTCTTTGCCCCCACACTCGCCTGCTGGAAGGCTCGCTACTAAGAAGTCAATCTCCTCACTACTGCTTCTCTCGATCAAATCATATGTAAAATTTTCCGGACCGGCAGGACTTACCTCTAAGCCGCACCATGCTCAAAACCACTTTGGGTTTCTTACGTGGGTCGTTTCGCCTGCGACTGGCATCGACTTTCAACCACAGACCTAAGCAAATTGGTTCTTACACTAAATTATAGAATTGCCCCGTCAAAAAAGCAAGCATATATTTGTCGGCTTGCTGAAAAATTGCCAAAAAATTGCCAAAATACTCTATTTTATTATTACGATCACTCCACAGATCATTTAGCTATGATTTAAACCGTCCTTTAAAATCAATTGTATTGCATTGCTTCATGGGTAATGCAACACTAGTCCCTGCCGCAGCCGATTTATAAATAGCCAGCACAAGTTCTAACGCACTTCTGCCGTCTTCGGCTGACACATAAGGCTGTCGATTATTTTTGATGGCGTCAATAACATCCGCATACAGGGGTATGTGCCCGTAACCATATACATTGGGAGGATTTTCATGATATGTTGCCTTTACTTCGTCCGGATCATCCAGCAAATCAGAAAATCGCCATTCTTCAATCAGATTTACCGATTGCCCCCCTGCCTTGACAGTTCCCTTTTCCCCAAAAATGCACAACGTTTCTTCGAGGTTTTGCGGATAAATATTAGTTGTTCCCTCGATGATTCCATAGCTGCCGTTCTTGAAGCGTAGTAAGGCAATGCCTAAATCTTCGGCATCAATGTAATCATGATTCAGTTTATCGGTCATACCGATAACTTCAGTAATTTCGCCACCCATCATCCAGCGAAGCAGGTCGATATTATGGATGCATTGATTCATCAACGCGCCGCCGTCCTGTTCCCAGGTACCCCGCCATTTAGCTCTGGCATAGTATTCATAGCCGCGATTCCAGCGTATTTGCGCCACGCCATAAAACAACCTTCCAAAACGTTTTTTATCGACAGCCTCCCGGATTTTCTGAATGGATTTATTGAAACGGTTCTGATGGCATGCACAGACCTTCACACCTTTTGCTTTGGCCTTGTGAATGATTTCATCTGCTTCTGCGAGCGAAAGAGTGATCGGTTTTTCGATAATCAGGTTACAGCCCGCGTCAATACAGTTCAGCGCAATTTGACCGTGTAGGCCGCTTTCGGTACAAATGGCGACTAAATCCGGTTTCTCCCTTTCCAGCATATCTTTATAATCCCTATAGGTATGAATCGCTGCCGGCAAATTGAACTTCAGTATTTTATCTTCCATATTATCCGTTTTGATATCACACAAAGCAACCAACTCAAGATGATTTGCCACCGCGGCCGCTATATGATTGGGGGAAATTCTGCCACAACCAATTATTGCATATCTAAGTGTCATGCTAGTTCCTCCTTGAACTTCTGCATTCCGGTATTGCCGGTTAAAAACCGGCAATACCTTCTAGCTCCTCTTCCTTGAATTAAAGTCTTTCGATATTATCACGCCGCACAACTTCTTTGAATGCATTTTTCGTATCGAAAACCATCCTGGCATGCGTTGCAATCCATTCATAATTAAAACTGCTATGCATTGTCGTTAAAATGACCAAATCGGCATCAACCACAGCCTGTTCCGTTAATTCTACCGATTTATATTCTTTGCCTTTATAGGTAAACCCGTTCACAAAAGGATCGTGATAAACCAAATCAGCCCCATATTTCTCCAACTGCACAATGACATCCAGCGCCGGTGACTGCCGCACATCATCAATATCCTGTTTATAGGCCACTCCCAGCAGCAATACCTTGGCTCCCTGCAAGGCTTTGCCAAAACGGTTCAAAATCTTCATGCTGCGTTCCAGCACAAATTCCGGCATATAGTTATTGATCTCGCCGGCTGTCTCAATCAGCCGGGTATGGTAATTGTATTCCCGTGCCTTCCATGTTAAATAAAAAGGATCAATGGGGATACAATGCCCACCAACACCCGGGCCGGGATAAAACGCCATAAAACCATAGGGTTTCGTTTTGGCGGCGTCGATGACTTCCCAGACATCAATACCCATTTTATTGCAAAGAATCGCCATCTCATTCGCCAGGCCAATATTAATGTTACGGAAGGTATTCTCCAGGATTTTTTCCATTTCCGCTACCGCTGGACTGGATACCCGGTGCACTTCACCCTCCAGAATGTGCTCATACAGGGCAGCCGCTACTTCTGAGCAGTCAGGCGTAATTCCGCCTACCACCTTAGGCGTATTTTTGGTGTTATAAAATTTGTTGCCCGGATCAACCCGTTCCGGCGAAAAAGCCAGATAAAAATCTTTGCCAACTTTTAGGCCGCTTGCTTCCAAAATCGGTTTCACTACTTCTTCCGTCGTCCCGGGATAGGTCGTACTTTCCAAAACCACAAGCATCCCCGGATGCAGATACTGGGCAATCGCTTTTGCCGAATTCACTACATAGGAAACATCCGGTTGCTGGTACAGGTCAAGCGGTGTCGGCACACAAATAGCTACACAGTCCACATCTTTAATAAAAGAATAATCCACGGTTGCTTTCAGCTTACCACTATTGACTACATTGATTAAATCTTCCGGTACAATATCGCCGATATAATTGTTGCCGGCATTGACCATCGCCACTTTTTGTTCCTGAACGTCAAAGCCGATTGTCGTATACCCGGCCTTAGCCTTTTCCACCGCCAGCGGCAAGCCGACATAACCAAGACCGACAACTCCCAGTACTGCTTGCTGGCTGTTTATTTTTTCCAAAAGCGTCTGCTTCATCTCGTCACACTTCTTTCACTTGATCTTGCTGCTTCCCATATCTTCGCCTACAATTAACACACTGAGCCTGACCGTCGACAAAATTCAGTTGCTCCCCACACTGACACATCCAGCCGCGCTGCCGCGCCGGATTGCCTACCATGAGCGCATAGTCTGGCACATCCTTAGTCACAACCGCCCCGGCACCAATAAAGGCATACCGACCGATAGTGTGCCCGCAGACAATTGTCGCGTTAGCGCCAATCGAGGCACCGCGTTTAACCACAGTCTCCTTGTATTCGCTCTTGCGGCTGACATGACTGCGGGGATTAATAACATTGGTAAACACACAGGAAGGCCCCAGGAAAACATCGTCTTCACACCTTACCCCGGTGTATACCGAAACATTATTCTGGATCTTAACGTTATTCCCCAGAACAACCTCCGGCGAAATAACGACGTTTTGCCCAATATTGCAATTCTCGCCAATCCGGCAATGAGCCATGATATGCGTAAAATGCCAAATTTTTGTCCCTTTGCCAATACTGCAGGGCTCATCCACATAACTGGATTCATGCACAAAATATTCTTTATCCATATTGCTACCTCTGGGAATAAAATTCTTGTATCTTATCCATAATATAATCCTGCTGTTCCTCGGTCATTTCCGGAAACAGCGGCAACGCCAGCGTACGCTGGCATAACCATTCACTTACCGGCAAATCTCCCGGTTTGTAGCCCAGGTTATGTTTACCCAACTGATAAACCTTCTGCAAGTGCAGCGGCACCGGATAATAAATGCCGGTGGCAATACCTTGCTCGCTTAAATAATTAGCCAATGCGGCCCGTTCTTCACAGACAACCACATATAAGTGATAAACAGACTCGGTGTTTTGTAATACCGTCTGTGGGCATAACTTATCCAACAAGCCCGTTTCCGCCAGCAAAGTGCCATAGCGCCGGCTTAACCTTTGCCGCGCCCGATTCCACTCCGATAAATAATTCAATTTAACGCCCAGGATAGCCGCCTGGATAGTATCCAGCCTGCTGTTCATGCCGATGAGAAAATTGTAATATTTCGTCGGATCATAGATCGTAGCATCCGCTTGTCCATCATTTGTTAACCCAAGCTCAACTGTTTTACCACTTAACAGTTCATATGCCTTTTTACCATTTAAGCCGCTGCCATGAGTTCGCAAGCCCCTAATAATCGTAGCCAGCCGTTCAGCGGCCGTAGTAATCATCCCGCCATCGCCAAAAGCGCCAAGATTCTTGGTCGGGTAAAAAGAGAATGCCGCCGCATCGCCAATCCCGCCCGCCGCCTTGACAGTCCCGTCACGAAAAGTATAGCTCGCCCCAATAGCCTGGCAGGCATCCTCGATCACCTTTATATTATGCTTTTCGGCAATTTGCAAAATAGGCTCCATGTCCGCAGGCTGTCCAAAAATATGAACAGGCAAAATAGCTTTGGTTCTTGGCGTAATAGCAGCTTCCAGCTTCTGCGGGTCAAGATTGAATGTCCCCCGGTCCACATCGACAAAAACCGGCGTTGCCCCCACCCGGGAAATACTTTCGGCAGTGGCAAAAAAAGTAAAAGGAGTAGTTATTACCTCATCACCGGCACCTATGCCGAGCGCTTCCAATATAAGTACAAGAGCGTCAGTACCACTGTTGCAGGAAATGGCATGAGATGCGCCTGTTAGCTTAACTAGATTACCTTCTAATTCTTGGATATGCTGCCCCATTATGAAAGACGTGTTGTCTAAAACTTCAGTGATCTTAGCTATAATACTGCTTTTTATGGTGTGCGTTTGCTGATGTAAATCAATTAACGGAATGCGCATCTATAAGCCTCCTAATACAACACTGCATAATTACCCGTATTAATAGTATCGTATAAAATTTTTATTCAGTTAAATGTCTGTCGCTAAATTTTTTACATTATCAAATATTGCCATAACGTAAAATTGGAAGTATACATACTTAGCGCCTATACGTATTACCGCATAGGCGCTAATCTTTACTTATTAATCAAACGCATCACTTCAAATACCTCGGCATACCGCTGGCTGATCTGAGTTCCTCTGGTAATTGCTAAACTTCTGATAAATTCTTCTGTGGCGTAAGAGCGATGCTGCTGGGACCGATAGCATTGCAAAGCGTTAATTTTAGTCTGCAACTGCGCTTCAGCTAATACATAAAAGCAGGTAGTCCTAAAGTTTAAGTTATTCCACGGCACCTCATACCCCAACATGGTCGTTTTCTTAAAAGCCCGAAACCCTTCCTGGGCAATGACCAGATGATCCTGATGCGTGTCGTTGGCACTTGGCAAAAATACGATTTCCGGCTGATATTCTTTATTCAGAAGCACCATTTTTTCCAAGATATCCTGACGCAACTCCGGAAATTTACGAACGGCAAAATTTAATACTATACAATCAGCCGCCTTTATGCCAAGAGTGCTTGTAGCCTCCAGCACCTCATGGCGTAAAATATCTTTGGGAAATTGTGGTAATACGGACTGCTCAGCGGCCGAAAAAGCAACGTATACCACACGATAACCTTGCGAAATTAATTTAACAACCGTCCCACCGCAGCCAAATTCTCCGTCATCGGTGTGAGGCGCTAAAACCAATACTATTTTTTCCATGAAACTTTCCTCTCCATATTACCTTGGTACATGAGATAAATCTACTATACAGCCGGCCCAAGATAGACCTACGCCAAAACCAATTAGCATTACCTTTCCTAATGCCAGTGCTTTTTCCGCTTCTAAAAGCTGTGTAATGGCAAGTGGAACAGAGTTCGATACTGTATTGCCACAATTACTAGGATCATTCCAGAAAGGCAAGCCTTGAAGTTCACACTTTTGCTGAAGAAAATCCAGCATGAATTTATTGGCTTGGTGGAATACATAGTAATCAATGTCCCTCTTTTCCAAACCAGCCTTACCCAAAATATTTTGAACTGTCTCCGGTACGACATTCAGTGCGAAATTAGTAATTTCACTACCATTCATATTTATATGATAATTCGTCCGCCGGTTGCCATAGTCATCAACTTGTTCAATTATAGAAGTTTTACCATAAGGATTTCGTAAAGCTCCCGCTGGGACAATAAGCGAATCTGCGCCACTGCCATCTGTGCCAAACTCAAAAGAATGTATCCCTTCTACATCAGACTGTACGGCAGCAATTAAAGTAGCCGTTGCCCCGTCGCCGAACAATGGTTTTACTGTCTCATCTCCCGGATGAATATATTTACTATAGGTTTCAGCCGTAAGTAGTAAAACCTGTTTGGCCTGTCCCGTCTCAACTAATCCTTTGGCAATTGATAACCCATAGATGTAACCAGAACAACCCAGATTGAAATCAAATGCCCCACAATGTTTAGATAAGTGTAATTTTTCTTGAAGAAGACAAGCTGTTGTGGGTAAAAAATAATCAGGAGATTGTGTACACAAAATAATAAAATCAATTTGCTCCCGTTCTATCGCATATTGCGCAAACATTCGTTCTGCAACCTGAACTGCCAAGTCAGAGGCACATTCATTTTCATCGGCAAGATGCCGCTCATATATACCAGTTTTTTTAGTAAGACGTTTTGTTAAATCATTCTTCTCAATCTTACCGGGAAGATAACCCGCAACTGCCTTTATATATGACTTTATCCCCAAAATATCACCCCGCAATTAAGCTAAATAACCTCCATCCACTACATAATCAGCACCAGTAATCCAGTTCGCCCGGTCACTTAATAAAAAAAGAACCATTCCAACTACATCTTCCGTTTTACCAGTCCCCAGCAAATACTCATCAGCAAGTTTGTCCTCCTGTAGGGTGCCTTCAGTCATGGTCGTACCAATGAGACCGGGACTTATCGTATTAACGCGGTGTCCCTTGTCAGCTATTTCTTGGGCAATTGCCCTTATGCCTGCCTGCATAGCTGCCTTAGTGGCACTGTAAGCACTTAACCCTTTTTGACCTCTATACGCACTAACTGAAGAAAACTGCACATGAGAAGTTTTACTGGCGGCAAATTTTTTTTTAGTTACTAGCTGCAGTAGATTCACACCAGCCCAATAGCTTACATCCATCATTTGCCTGGCTTGCGCAAAATTAAAAGCCCGAAGCGGCGTAAAAAACAATATACCTGCGGCATGCACACTGCCATCTATCTGTCCTTTATTCAGAACAAAACGCGCAATGTGCTGTTCGACAGCGGTAAAATCTGTAACGTCAACAGCAGCGACCGTAACTTGGCGCGGGTATTCAGTTTGAAGTGTTTCTAATTCCGGCAGTCTCCTGGCAATGACCAATAATTCCGCACCAGCAGCCGCCAGTTCTTCTGCAACTTTCCGGCCAATTCCCGATGATGCCCCGGTAACGACGTATCGCTTATTTGAAAAGTCAAACAAAACATTCATCTATGTTAAGCACCGTGAACTAAATCAAAGAGTTCCTGAACAGTTTGCGCTTTTCTTACTTCAGGGGCATTTAGCTTTCTCTCATACTTGATATCAGCCATAGCGACAAAACTGATTACACTTAGTGAATCCCATTCCTCAATATCACTTAAATATGTATTTGTAGTAAGTCCCTTAACATCGATATCTAAAATATCTGCAAGATTTTGCAAAAATATGTCCACTTTTCTGTCTCTCCTTAGTTTTTTTCTACTCTAGATTAGGTCACTATTTAAATTGTGAGCTTTCCATGACGATATAGCGACAGCAATCGCTTCATCATATCTTTCTCTTCCTTGATCTCTTCTAAAGGTCGCGCCGGGTTACCACTTACAGTCAAACCATCAAGTAATGATTTTTTTACTACTGCACCAATTCCAATAAAGCAGTTTTTTCCAATGCTAATGCCGTTAATGATTGAACAGTTCGGCCCCAGCCAAGTATCGTCACCAATACTAACACTGCCACTCACTTCCGCACAGGCAGTAATTAGACACCGCTTACCGATATGACAATTATGCGCTATATGAACATGATCATCAATTTTTGTATAATCCTCAATTATCGTAGGATCAATGGTGCCAGCTACAATGGTTGACAATGCACCAATCTCTACATTGTTTCCAATCACTACTCCACCTATGTGTGGTATGCGAATAGGAATATCATTCTCGTCCCGTTCAAAACCAAAGCCATAACCGCCGATAACGGAGTTTTCGCGAATGATGTTGTGATTGCCTATCTTGACGTTATCATTGATAACTACTCCGGGCATTATTACACAATCAGTGCCGATTTCCACGTTATCGCCAATGACAACATTGTGACTAATGATTGTTCCTTCGCCTATTTTAAAATTTTCGCCAATGGAAGCTGTTTGACAAACATTAGTTTTTGATGGCTGTTTTTGACAATCTATTATAAACTGTAATATAATTGCAAATTCCAGTCTAGGATTATTTGCTGGAATAACAAAATTATCTTTTATACATTCATGAGCTTCTTGCTGTTGACCTGGAGCAATTATTATGCAGCTTTTTACGCTTTTCATTTTTTCAATTATATCTTGCGTTATTTTTTTACTGAACCAAATTGTATTGTTTTTCGGTCTAGTGGATGTGGATGCTCCGTTAATGTCAAAGGAAAATCTATTTTTATATTTATCGGATAAATCTTTTAGGTTGTTAACAGGAAAATTAAATAACAATTAAACCTTCTCCTTTCGTGTTTATCGTAATATACTCGTATTTATGTGTTATTGTTAATTTGCCTTTCGCACCCTTAATCTTCTGTTCTCAGTTTGCGCCTGCAGGCTGGCATAACAAGATTTCCGAAACTACTCTTGCTGATGCCATACTTGATCGTATTGTACACGATTCTTACACAATTGAATTCAATTCTTCTGAAAATCTTTATCCTATTTAATCCTTAAAACAAGTGTTACGTCATCCTCTGCAGTAAATTCTCTCTATACTCCCTTAATACTTTTTCCCATACTGCATAAGGTTCAGCAAAGTCTCCCTTTTTCTACTCTCTTATATTTATGCTCATCATTTTTATTTTTCTGTCAAAATGGAAAGATACAGACGTTGTTTACCGCTGAAAAATTGTGATCTAAATTAATCATCATAGAAAGATCAGATGCGATTAAACAATATTTTCCTATATGTATATTGCAGATTTCTGATGTAGCATCATTACTTGGTATGGTTAAGCTTGCAATATAACTTTCGGGCCCGATGTTAGTAGCGGAAAATCCTCTCTCCCATCTGGATGGACCTGTCTATATACTACTACTGGTTTTGCGCATAAACCAGCTCTATATGGAATAAATATATTCGAATCATTTTATTGCTACCTTTACACGGTGCAGTTGTCTATAAAAAATAAGCCTGCCCCTAATTTCTGATTATCTTTTCTTAGATAAAAATGCTATATCTTCCCTATGCTTATCATCATGCAAAAAAAAGAAGTTGGTCTCTACCGTATTTTCATCCATAGAATAAAACTCCTCTAAGTGCTTCTCTTTTACTACAAAACATCTATAGCCTATATTCTTTAAAAGATTGATAATTTCATTAGGATGATAATGGAACTTTGCTGACCACTTACGTAACATTTCCGTAAAAATAATTGGTTTATACTGCTTTAATGTTTCTTCTCCCCCTGTAAAAACAAATAGCTCTGCTCCCTCGACATCACACTTAATAAAATCCACACCAATATTTTCCTTTTTGGTAAATTGGTCTATTGTAGTAACCTTACATCTAATTTCCTTTATGTGCCTCTTTCCCGATAAATTTGCCATAGAAGAATTACCTGAACCTTCAATATCATAATAGAAAATTACTTCTTTTTCTTCATTACTAAGTCCAATATTATACTTTGATATATTTGATAAATTATTAATTTTTATATTGTGAGTTAAATAATCAAATGTTTTAGGCATAGGCTCAAATGCATATACTTTTACACCAACAATTTGTTTTACAAAATTCATACTATACCATCCAACATTTGCACCAATATCAAAAATAGTAGAATTTGTTTTTATCAGCCGAAGCATCATATCCAAACATTCTTGCTCATAGCTTCCAAAATTCAAAATTTCAATGGGCGTAATTCTTTTATCATATCGGTCACATAACATTTTTATATTCTTGTTTTTTGTCTTCATAAAAATAGAAGAATCAGATATTGTTATTTCACCGATATCAGTCCCTTTTATAAAGGATTGATATTCGAAAAGCAATTGATGCTTTTCATGCATAGTATCAATATAATCGGCCTTTGTAATAATTTCCTGTTTATAATCATTTAAAATGTCCTTTAAATTTTTCATATTTCAAAACTCCTTTTTCTTTATGGACTAACATATTTCGAAACTTTGAACTGTTCTTGCAAATCCCTCTTGTATTGAATGTCTAGTTACCCATCCTAAAGACTTTAATTTTTTAATATCAGGAATAGCTCTTGATATTTTACTTTCAATATAATTTTTTGTTTGATTTCTTGACTTTTTTAACACTCGCAAATTTCGTTCGGGAAAAAGCTGAACAAGTAGCTTTGCTAAATTTAGAATACTTATAGGAAAATCTGACGCTAGGTTATACGCTTCCCCTGTTTTTCCTATTAACATCACCCTAAAAAAGCCCTCTACCGCATCTGCTAAATAACAAAATACTCTTACTGCAGTTCCATCACTTTTAATTTCTATATCTCGTCTGTTCACTATGTCACTTACAAAATCAGCAAATACCCTGCCATCATCTAATAACATACCAGGCCCATATGTATGAAAAGGACGAACAATCTTTATCGGAATTCCAAACTGATGCATATAAGATATACACATTGTTTCTCCCATTCTTTTGCTTTCACCATAACATGAACGTATATTCAAAGGATCTGTATTTCCATACATAGCTTCACCAGTCGGAATTTGGTTCTCCGCAACCTCTCCGTAGATCTCACCACTACTGAAATATAAGAAGCCTTTGACTTTCTTTGCACGAGCTAATTCAAGAAGATTATAAGTACCTATAACATTTGCTAATATTGTTCCAACAGGATCAACGCCATAATATTTGGGACTTGCCTGGCTTGCTGCATGAATTATATAATCAATATTTTCTTTTATGCTTATCGGCTCACATACATCTTGAACAATGAATTTAATATCTTTTCTGCCAGTGTAATGTTCAAATCTAGCCAATGCTTTTTTTCCATTTCTTACGACTGCAATTACCTTTATTTTTAACCCACTATTCAGTTCGTTAATATAAAGAAGAGTTTCCACGATATATGCTGGAATAAATCCATTAGCACCAGTTATTAAAACTGTTTTACCTTTTAATTCTAACCAGGGAATATCTTTTATAGTAACAATTCCACATATATCTTCTTCAATAATCCGATTTCTCATTGGATAATTCCTCGCTTTGCATCGTCTGCTGTACCCTCATTTCCCAGAAAATATACCCTAATAGTTTTGCTTAGATTAAAACAGTATATATGTAGTCTTTAAAAATACAATCGGTTATCTATGATTACAAAAGAAAGCTTATTTTCAAAATTCATATAGATGAAACAAAAATATTGTTCAATTATCCTCTAAAATAGGTTCTACGATCATGCTATCTTTTAATTTTGTTCGTTCTAAGAGAGGCGACATATCCTCTAAAGGTCTAGAAATGAATGAGCCATCAGCTATTCGTAAAGAAGACACAGTTAAAATGTCTTGATTTTCCAAACACATTACTTCACAAATAACTGCTTCTGGGTATTTCATAACCCTACTAATGATTTTTTCAAGAGAATTTTCATTGGATATTTTAAAATACTTAAATCCATATGCATGCGCAATCTTCCTTAAATCTGGAAAAGAAACGCCATTAGTTCCGTCTGTTCCAATTAGTCTTCCATCAAAAAAATTTTTTTGGGTATTTCGAATTGAAAGATAACCATCATTATTCCATACAAACAATTTGATCGGTAAACTATGGTGGATAATGGTCTGTAACTCTTGTATGTTCATTTGAAAAGATCCATCACCTGTAATTCCAATCACTGATTCCTTATTTTTTGCAAAACTTGTTCCGATTGCAGCCGGTAAAGTAAAACCCATATCTGCTTGCGCTGCTGATGTAATAAAACGTGCATTTTCTTTTACAGAAATAGACTGTGAAACAACAAAGTTAGCCGAACCTGCATCTGAAACTACAACTCCATCTTCCTTGAGATATCGATTTAAGACTTCCATAAAATTATATAGATTTACCCTTTTGTTAGAGTCATTGGGAAATTTAATTTTAAATTGTTCCTTCCATTTTTGACATCTATTTACCCAATCGGAAGTGCAGTTACTTTTATAAGATGTAATTTGTACCAAAAAGCTATAAGCATCAGCGTTAATAAATGAATCAATTTTTACAGTATTTTTCTTATGTTCCTCGGGGTCAATATCTACGACCACCAGCTTCGCCTGCCTTGCAAAAAGAGAATATTCATGGCCGGTAGAACAAACACTTAATCGACTTCCAATAGCAATAACAAAATCCGCATTTTGTAAAGCAAAATTTCCTGCCCGGTCTCCTTTCGTGCCAATCCTACCGATAAACAGAGGATGATCAGATGGAAGCACATCTATTCCTAATCTTGAAGCCACAACTGGAATATTATTTTTTTCTACAAAGGACCGGAAAATTGGAATAGCTTTCGAAATTCTTACACCTTGTCCAACTACAAAAATTGGTCTTTGCGCTTTTTCAAGTAATTTCGCAAATAGTTTTAATTCTTCATCCGTAGGTTCTAACTTATTATATTTATCTAACATTTCTTGCTTTGAAAAATGGCGTAAATTAGATTCATCTATTATTGCAGCTTGAACATCCAATGGTATATCAAGCCATACAGGTCCAGGTCGACCTGATTTCGCCAAATAAACTGCCTTCTCCAAATGATAAGCTATATCTTGTGGCTCATTTACCATAACTGCGTATTTAGTTAATGATGTAACTACCGGGATTATATTAACCTCTTGCACCCCGAACTGACGTAGTTTTAGACCAGAATTTGCTACCGTCTCTTTTCTCTTGGTCTGCCCTGAAATAAATAAAACAGGTACACTATCTTGCCACGCATCCAGTAAACCAGTAATTGCATTAGTGCTGCCGCACCCAGTAGTTAAATAAGCCACTGCTAAATCTTCGCGATATTTGGAATAGGCAACTGCCCCCATCGCACATGCTTGCTCATGGTGGTTAGCAACAATTTTAACGTCCGGGTGCTGTGCGAGACCATCTGACAAAAACATCATCCCGCCACCAGACACCATAAAAACATATTCAACTCCTTGCTGAAATACGAAGTTAGCTATAAAGTCCGCAATACGTACCATTATAATCACTTCCCACTTTTTTATTGACTATCACCTATGCCCGGTAGCATTCGGGAAAAATCTATACATCTATAGCTAAGTCCTATTTCTTTTAATAAAGGAATTAATTACAGATTGTATATACCTGATCATATCTGAATTCATTCCCGGATAAACACCTACCCAAAAGGTACGATTCATAATAATATCTGTATTTCTTAATTCGCTAACAACTCTATATCCAGTCCCGTTCATCCGCATTTCATCAAAACAGGGATGCTTTAAAAGATTGCCCGCAAAAAGCATTCTAGTCTGTATCCCGTTTTCCTCTAAATGTGCCACTATTTCATCGCGGGTAAATTTCGCGGTTTCACGTACTGTTACTAAAAATCCGAACCAACTTGGTTTTGAATTAGCTGTTGCTTCTGGTAAAATCAGTGAATCATGTACGTCATTTAATCCTTCACGTAATAATTGCCAGTTTTGTCGACGTTTCTCTATAAAGGTTGGTAACTTGGCTAATTGAGCACACCCAACCGCCGCCTGCATATCTGTAACTTTCAAATTATAGCCAAAATGAGAATATACGTATTTATGGTCATACCCTAGCGGTAATTCACCAAACTGTTGGGTAAAACGATGTTTACAGGTATTATCATGTCCAGATTGACACCAGCAGTCTCGTCCCCAATCCCGGAAAGATTCAACAATACGTTTTAACTCTATATCATTTGTATACACCGCGCCGCCTTCACCCATTGTCATATGATGCGGTGGATAAAAACTTGATGTACCTAAGTGACCAACTGTTCCAGTATATTTCCATTCCCCGTTATATAGATACTTAGAACCAAGAGCATCGCAATTATCTTCAATTAACCACAGCCTATGCTGATCACAAAAATCTTTAACCACCTGCAAATTAAAGGGATTGCCCAAAGTATGAGCAATCATAACTGCTTTGGTCTTATCAGTTAATCCAGCTTTCATTTGTGCAACGTCAATATTATAAGTTGGTAAAGTTACGTCTACAAATACCGGAATTGCTCCAAACTGAATGACTGGTGCTACTGTTGTGGGAAATCCAGCGGCTACTGTAATGACTTCGTCGCCTTTTTTTATTCTGCGTTCACCCAATTTAGGAGAAGTCAAAGTCATAAAAGCTAAGAGATTGGCAGAAGAACCGGAATTGGTCAATGAACAATACTTTACCCCAAAAAAATCAGCAAATTCCCGTTCAAACCTTTCCGCATATTTCCCGGTTGTAAGCCAAAACTCTAACGCTGAATCCACCAAATTAATAATCTCATTTTCATCAAATACCCGTCCGCCATAAGAAATCCTGTCGCCTGGTTTAAATTGCTCGGTTTTCTTGTGTTTGAACTCATAATACCTGACAACAGCATCTATTACCTGCCGGTGCAGTTCTTCTTCCAATATTTGATCATTTATGCTCAAGTCTACACATCCTCACCCATTACGCAAGTATTACTATATTCTTCAATTTGATTACGACAGGCAGTATTCAATGAATCCCCTGCTTGAAAAACAGTGTACCATTCATAGATTTTCGTTATAGCTGTTGATAAATTCCATCGTGGTCGCCAGCCTAACCGCATTTTCGCTTTAGAACAATCTAATTTTAAATAATTAGCTTCATGTGCCTGCAGTTCATTGGTAACCATATAGGCAGCGCCATTTCCCCATTGCTTACACAACTTTTGCACAATCCATTCTACTGACCGTGCATCTGCATCATTTGGTCCGAAATTCCAGGAATCAGCAAACGCTATGCCTTCCTCATACAGTCGTTGCGCTAATAATAAATAACCACCTAACGGTTCTAATACATACTGCCAAGGACGAATAGCCTGCGGATTTCTAATAATAATTTTCTCTTTATGCGAAAGTGCTCTAATGCAGTCAGGTATCAAACGATCATTTGCCCAATCTCCACCGCCAATTACATTGCCAGCTCGCGCAGTGGCGATTGCTACACCATGCTTTTCGTATTGGCAAGGATTAAAAAATGAATTTCTATATGATGCCGTAACCAACTCCGAACAGGCTTTGCTATTGGAATAGGGATCATAACCACCCATTGGCTCGCTTTCCCGATAACCCCACACCCATTCTTTATTCTCATAACACTTGTCAGTCGTAACGTTGATAACTGCTTTTACAGTATTACATCTACGAATGGCTTCAAACAGATTCACTGTCCCCATGACATTTATGGCATAAGTCTCTGCAGGTATTTTGTAGGATTCACGTACTAATGGTTGTGCTGCCATATGGATAACAATATCTGGCTTGATTTCCAGGATGGACTGTTTTAAATGCCCTGCATCACGTACATCACCATAAATAGATTGGACAAGCGTTTTTAACTGACACAACTCAAACAAATTAGGATCGGTTGGCGGATGCAATGCAAAGCCCGTAACTTTAGCGCCCAATAAGGTAAGCCATATACTTAGCCATGAGCCTTTAAATCCGGTATGCCCTGTTAGGAATACCCTTTTCCCTTGCCAAAAATTGTTTTCTATCATTGATTTCGCGCCTACCTATGACCATACTTTCCAAGGTGCCTTTCCCAATTTCCATAGATTTTCCAAATTATTTTTTTCACGCATTGTATCCATAGGCTGCCAAAAGCCTGAATGCTTATACGCCATTAATTCACTTTCATGTGCCAATTTTTCCAGTGGTTCCTTCTCCAAAACACTATGATCTCCTTCAATATAGTTGAATATTTCCGGTTGACATACAAGAAAGCCGCCGTTAATCCAGCCACCATCTCCATCTTGTTTCTCTAGAAAAGTATGTATAGTATTATCATCAAGTATTTCTAATGCCCCAAATCTGCCAAGTGGCTGAACAGCAGTAATAGTAACCAATTTACCATGCGCTTTATGAAATGCTAACAGTTGATTAATATCTATGTCACTAACTCCGTCACCATAAGTGAGCATAAACGGTTCATTTCCAATATATGCTTGAACTCGTTTTACCCGACCGCCAGTCATAGTATCCAAACCAGTATCCACTAATGTTACTTTCCATGGTTCAGCATGGTGATTATGAATAATATGCTGGTTAGCCATCCGAAAATCAAAAGTTACATCTGATTCATGCAAAAAATAATGTGCAAAATATTCTTTAATATAATAACCTTTGTAGCCAAGGCAAATAATAAAATCATTAAAACCATACTGAGAATATATTTTCATAATATGCCATAAGATAGGACGTCCGCCAATTTCTACCATTGGTTTAGGTTTTAAATGCGATTCCTCACTAATGCGAGTGCCAAAACCACCGGCTAAAATGACTACCTTCATATTTTCCCCTCCACTTTTAAGTCGTTTGACGCAAGATTTTCTGATTCAGCTAGTGTTTTTAATAAATCATCAATATCAATTGTAAAATCATCATGGATACTATTTGTTCGATAAGCTCGCGGTCCAAAAACTGGTTTACTCACAATTTGAAAAATATTATTAAGCTGTGAATATTGGTGATCTCTTTCATAACAAATATCAGAAAGTAATGGAATATGAATAGTTCCTGGCCGACAATATATAAGATTTAGATCGCCAGACCCTGCTGATGATACAACTATTTCAGCTTGTCCCATCATTTTTTTTCGTTCTTCATGCGAATAAAGCAAAAAATCAACAATTTCAAAGCCTAACTTCTTGAGCATTTTCGTTATCTCTAATTCATTCAATAGTTTTCTTTCAAAATTATTGAGGCGGGATATATAAATTTTCTTACGATGTCGTTTATCATTATTTTCGTACTCGCCGACTAATTGATTTTGTACTTTTTTTATCCACTTTTGTGAAAGTATAAAATCATCACCATTTGTTAATACACCATGCGCTTTTTCAAACATAATGGAAAGATTAGATGGATAAATTAGCTGTTCAACCTCATAAACATATCCTTTTTCCAATTGCACTACGGAATACTCTTTGCAAATTTTTTCTATAAGCCCTAAAAAATATGGAGAAGCATCACTACCAACTAAAAACGGAATATTATCTATCCCCATTTTCTCCTGCACAAACGCTATTTTAGGCAAACATTCCATTACCCAATGACCATAACTAAAGTCATATTCACAGGATATCAAAATTCCCTGTTTAATTTTTTTATGTTCTTTATTTTTTCTATATATTAATCCAATTTTATCATTTGAAAGTATTTCAATATTTTGTAGTCTTGGTCGATAATCAGCTTTATTATATGTTGCCGCTAACTCATCATTGTATAAACATTGGTTTCCATCAAAAATATAACGAGTACCGCCAATTAAATAAACATTATTTAATACCCCTATAAATTCCTTTGGAGGTTTCAATAATAGTTTTTCAGAACCATCATTGGAAAAACAATAGTACGTTTCTTGAATGCCCTCATATAAAATTTGATCCACCCGTTCCAAGACGTACTTCGGAGATAAAATATTTCTTAGTATAATTGCGTCTTCATTCTCGCTTTTTTGCTTTTCAATCTTTTGCAATATATCTTTTTTCAATCTAACTAATTCCTCATCAAAGGCACTATTACCATGTAAATGTATTATTTCTAATGCTTTTTCAAAGTGGTTATATCTGTTAAGAATTGTAGCAAAATTTATTATCACTTCTTTATCTTGTAGTGACACCTGATTTGCTATCTGCCATAACGCAAATTCACTATTCTTGTCACATGCTTTATGAGCAGCTTTAGCTAGCTTAACAACAATTTTGGGGTATTTAACTGCATATTTATTGAGTATTTGAACGATATGGCGCAAATGGCAACACTTACTTAAAAACATTTCATATATAAATTGCTCACATTTCTCAAGGTTACAATCATTTTCTATATCTTTGAATACATTTTTAAGTACAACTCCATTTAAATTATAAATTGAAAAAGAAGCAATATAAAATTCACCATCATCCGATTCTATGTCTAAAAATTGACTATGTTCAAGTAAATTACAATCGTTAAATACCTTCTTGGGAATCTTAATCAAAATGTATCCTTGGATACTGCAATATAGATTTATCGCTTGCAGCATTTTCTCAAATTCATTTTTATTGCAAAATTCAAAATCAACAATAATTATATCAAACTGCCGCTTTTCAAAACGTTTCTCTAAGTCTGCATAAGGCTCCAGCGTATTAATTACTGTGATATTTTCATCCTTGAAATAATTTTTATCACTTATAAAGCCAAAACATTTAACAGTTGGCAAAATACTCTTAATATAAGACAATGTTGCAGCACAACCTCGTCCCAAATATAATATATCACTTCCTTGCAAAGCTTGCTTTTGTATAAAACTAGGGTAGTTAACATCAACATTCCATTTCTTATAAAATAAAATTTGATCCGTATACATTTGTTGTTTTTCTTGCTCACTTAGCTCAATAGGCATATGATGAACAAATGTATCTTTGCATAATAATGTTTTATATCCATTTTGCCTTAAACGAAATACATAGTCATCCTGTACAAATTGGCTATGTATAAAGTTTTCTTCGAAATTGCCGATTTTATAGAATGCTTTTCGTTTTATTAATAAACAAGAACTTGTAATACATAAGCAAGAAAGCCAACTATTGGCATTAGATTTATTATATTCACCAGCAAAAGAATGGAGTTCCTCTATATTAGAATAATTATATTGCCCTGGAGTGTTAATATTATTTATAGCGCCTGCTGCAAAAATATCATCACTGCTAAATAACGCTGCCCTTAAATTAGAAAGCCAATTACTTGTTACAATAATACTTGAGTCCATTAAAAGAATGCTATTGCCTTTAGCAACTCCAATACCCTTATTGTACTTAGTGGCAATGCTTACATTATTTTCACAATCTATAGAAATAATATCCTCTTGGAGCTCCAAATCCGTTGTTGATAGCCTCTTTATCCCGTCAAAAACAATAACTAACTCATACGTGCCGTGCTCAGTATATTTGCGAATATTATCTATACATAACCTGTTTAGTTCTTCGTTAGCAGACAATAAGATTATAATACTTGTTTTTCTCTTAACTTGTTGCAAATACTCAGCTTTTTGCTTTATTCTTTCAATAGACATTAATGCTTCACTGGATGTAATATTATTATTCGAATAATAATGCGATTGTTTATAATAATAAATTGCTTTAGTAAATTCGCCTTTCTGCTCATAAGCATACGCTAAATTGTATAAAAGATCTGCATTGCAAGGGTTTATGTTTAATCCCTGCTGCAAAATATCAATTCCTTCGGCATTATTGTCCTTTAGAATAGCTATAACTGCTTTCATCGAGTAAACTTCACAATCACTAGGCAAATTTTTCTCGTACTCAAATAACAATTGTCCTGCTTCGGTAAGTTTTCCAGTTTCAATAAGTTGTTTTATTGCCTGTTTGATACTATTTTTTAACTGTTCATTTTCTTGCACAATGCCACCTCAATTGCCCAAGGATTCGCTTTTAAACATACTTTCTATTAAGCGATACTCGATTTGATAATGTGACAAACAAATTCAAGTTCTTGCTCTGTAAGATGAGGCCACATCGGTAAACTGAGTATCTCATCAGCCAATTGCTCTGTTATTGGCAAACAGCCTTTTTTTAACCCAAGCTCAGCATATGCATTAGATAAGTGAGGCGGAACAGGATAATGTATCAAACAACCAATTCCCGCTTTGCTTAAACACTCTTGCAAAATATTCCGTATTTTTGTTTTTACTGCATATATATGCCAAACATGGCGATTTCCTTTTGCCACAGTTGGCAAAAACAACCCCGTATGCTCTAAATTCCGGAAATAGCTTTCAGCAACCTTATTGCGTTTGTTATTCCAAGCTTCCAAATATCTAAGTTTGACTCTCAAAAAGGCTGCCTGAAGTTCATCCATTCGCGAATTATGTCCTTTTAGATCATGTTGATATTTAATTTTAGACCCATAATTTCTTAGCATCCGTACTTTTTCAGCGATTTCATCATTATTTGTTGTAACAGCACCAGCATCACCCATTGCCCCGAGGTTTTTCCCAGGATAAAAACTGAATCCGGCCGCATCGGCTAAATTTCCAACCTTTTTCCCAAAATGCTCCGCCCCGTGAGCCTGAGCAGCATCTTCTAAAACCTTCAAATTGTATTTGTTGGCAATCGCAATAATTTCATTTACAGGTGCAGCCTGTCCAAATAAATGAACTGCAATAACAGCCTTTGTTTTCTTGGTTATTGCAGACTCAATTTTTTCAGGGTCTATGTTGTAGGTATCCGCTCTCGGTTCAACCGGAACGGGAGTTGCACCAGCATAGGAAACCGCCAGCCATGTTGCAATATAGGTATTAGCAGGTACTATTACTTCATCACCTTGTCCAATCCCCCATGCTCTTAATACCAAATGTAATGCTTCTAATCCATTTCCAACGCCAATACAGTGCTTCACGCCGCAATAGGCGGCAAATTCCTGTTCAAATAAATCAAGTTCTTGGCCAAGTATATACCATCCGGAATTCATCACACGCTGATATGCAGCATCAAACTCATCCTTAAGTTCTTGATAAGGCGCCTTTAAGTCTAAAAAAGGAATCCTCATGCTATTTATGCATCTCCTTTACCGCAGCCCTGAATTCCTTATAATCACGATAATAATCACTTTCATCATAATGCTCTGATGCTAAGACCATGCAAACCGCTCCTGAGGAGAAATTTACTATTTCACGCCATACCATATTTGTTAAGTATAATCCATAATAACTACGATTCAAACTGAAGGTCTTTTTATTAAAGCCGTCATCCAGAATGACATCAAAACTACCTGACATTGCAACAATTAATTGCTGCAACTCTTTATGCGCATGGCCTCCACGTGTTTCGCCTCCCGGTATATCATATAAATAGTAAACACGTCTTATTTCAAATGGTATATGCTGTGCACCTTCGATAAAACTTAAATTTCCTCGCGGATCTGTAATTTTAGGCAAATCAATAATACAGCAATCATGTAAACCACTCATGATTATCACCTACTTAAATATCTAAACTATAAAAATCATGAACCACTGCTCTAGCACCGAAACCTTCTTTTTGCGCAATAAGACCAGTATTCAAAAAACGACCTTGTTTTTCATTTGAAATGCCAAAATCAAAATAGATTTTATCTTTATATACTTCGGTAACAAGGTAATGAATCACCAAATCTAAAGCACCGGTAGAACGTCCTTCTTCTGAATTAGCCAAATATTGAGTATGCGCAACTTTATCATTTTCAAATATGACTGTTCCAGCCAATAT
>NZ_FNAM01000039.1 GCF_900101845.1 Sporomusa acidovorans
TTGGCATACATTTTGCAATATAGAA
Organism: Sporomusa acidovorans; assembly: GCF_900101845.1. Lineage (GTDB taxonomy): Bacteria > Bacillota > Negativicutes > Sporomusales > Sporomusaceae > Sporomusa > Sporomusa acidovorans. The sequence goes on from NZ_FNAM01000039.1 coordinate 26, forward strand.
GAGCGGTTACAAAAAATACCCTTACTTGAAATTAGTGGAGCGGAATAAGCGAAGGGAAAGTTTGCGGTAGGACAGATGTAACCAAGAAGTACTTAAGGAGGGGAAAGCATGTCAGAAGAGTTTAACAAGGAGCTTTACAAAACAGCAGCCCGTTGGCAAGAAGGGGAATATGAAGTAACACGTACTGCGGTATGGACTGCACCCGGGTGCCATTGCAGCTGCGGCGTACTTTTGTACACTAAAGATGGCAAGCTGGAAAAGATTGAGGGTGACCCCAATTCACCGGTTAATCGTGGCAGATTGTGCTTGCGTTGCATCAACATGGTTGAGCAGGTGTACAGCCCTGAACGTCTAAAATGGCCGCTCAAAAGAGTTGGTGAAAGAGGCGAAAATAAGTGGGAACGTATAACTTGGGATGAAGCCTATAAGCTAATCGAAGAAAAATACTACGAACTCAAGAAAAACTATGGTGAGCAAACCATCGTTACCCTAGTTGGTACAGGCCGCAATGCTATGTGGCAGCCAGCTGTCATTACCCGTACTATTTTTGGCAGCCCGAACGTTTCCTTCGGATTCCTCAGTGCGGACTCTTGCTACCAGCCCCGGATGACTGCCAATCTGATCAAAGCCGGTGACTGCCTGATTGCAGACTGTTCACAGACCCACCCGCTGCGTGAAGCTCGTCCTGAATGGCAAAAACCAGAGGTAATTCTTGTTTGGGGCAATAACCCGCTTGTATCCAATGGAGACGGGTTCCTTGGCCACTGGATTGTTGACATGATGAAATTAGGGACAAAATTGATCGTTGTTGACCCTGCTTTGACCTGGTTGGCAGCCAGAGCCGAGTTATGGCTTAAGATTCGTCCGGGAACCGATGCTGCCCTTGCTCTTGGAATTCTCAATGTAGTAATTAACGAAAAACTTTATGATAAAGAGTTTGTTGAAAATTGGACATACGGTTTTGATGAGCTAGTTGAAAGAGTACAAGAATATCCGGTAGAAAAAGTGTCGGAAATTACCTGGATTCCGAAAGAACAGATTATCCAAGCCGCCCGTATGTATGCAAACGCCAAAAACGGCGCTATTCAATGGGGGCTGGCCATTGATATGCAAATGGCGGCAATGGAAGCTTCCTGCTTGATCACCGACCTGATGGCGATCACTGGCAACATTGACGTTCCCGGTGGTATGGTTTTACAACGCTATGCCTACAATCGTGGTAAAAAGTATGGCAGTGGCTTGGAAAACATCCCCGAAGAAATGCTTTTGAAACGGATCGGAACTTATGAGTCCCCCATCCATGAATCTGGTTATACACCGTTTATCCCGCCGGATAAACTTTTAGAAACACTGGAAAGCGGCAAGCCATACCCGGTGCAAATGCTGTGGATGCAAGGGACCAACCCCATTACCAATATGGCTGGTGAAGCTCCTCGTGTATATGCCGCTATGAAAAAAGTTCCTTTCAACGTAGTAGTCGACCTATTCATGACGCCGACAGCGGTTGCCTGTGCCGACTTGGTATTGCCGGTTGCCATGAGTGTTGAGCGTAATAGCTTCAGATCGTGGTGGACACCGTTACGCGCACTGACGAAAGCCGCTGACAGATACGAAGATACTAAAACGGATGAAGAGATTGTTCTTGATCTTGGTAAACGGATTCGGCCCGACCGGTTCGAACAATACAATACCGCCGAAGACTTCCTGGATGACTTCCTGAAAGATGACGAAGGCGTCGATTATGACTTTAAGGACCTTGTGGAGAAGGTACAAGACTGGTGGGACTGGGATTACACCTATAAGAAATACGAAAAAGGCCTGCTGCGTGCAGACGGTCAGCCTGGTTTCGTAACCCCGACCGGCAAATATGAAATTACGTCAACGTTATTTGATGTTTGGGGCTTTGATTCTCTCGGATTCCATATCGAACCGGCAGAAGGGCCCAATACCACGCCCGAGCTTATGAAAGAATATCCGCTCATTCTTACAACCGGTAATCGTCTCTGGGGCTGCTTCCACTCCGAGCATAGACAATTTCCCACGATGCGTGAAATTCATCAACAACCTATGATGGATATTCATCCGGAAACGGCGAAAGCGCTCGGAATTATCGAAGGAGATTGGGTATGGCTGGAAAACCGTCGCGGCAAATGTAAGCAAATAGCACGATTTAATGAAGGTCTTGATCCGAAAGTAGTTCGTGGTGAACATGGCTGGTGGTTCCCTGAAAAAGAAGGTGCCGAACCGGTACTGTTTGGCGTATTCGATAGCAATATCAATAACTTAACAACCATGGGGGTACATGGACCTACGCACTATGGCGCTCCCTATAAATCAACAATTTGTAAGGTATATAAAGTTACTCCGGAGAACGACAAAGTAACACCGTCGGCAATTGTGACCAAGATGGGAGGATTTGGCTATGTCAAAAAGTAAAGAGCGCTATGGATTATTAATTGATTATGAATATTGCACGAATTGCCATAGCTGCGAAGTGGCATGTAAGAAAGAATTGGGATTAGAGCCGGGGCAGTACGGGATTAAGGTTTTGGAAGAAGGCCCCCGTCAAAATCCTGATGGCAGTTGGGAATTAAACTACATTCCTGTACCCACTTCACTTTGCGATCTTTGCGCAAAACGGGTGCAAGAAGGCCGAAAACCGACCTGCGTACATCATTGCCAGAGCGGTGCTGTGTACTATGGTACCTTGGAAGAACTGGCTGAGAAAGCGGCTGAAAAACCTAGAATGGTTTTGTTCTCTAAATAAATATAAAAAATTGATAATTACTAAAAGGGGGGAACTTTTATGTGTTTTAGACCACCAGCATTAAACAAAATGATGACGCAGTGTCCAGCTTGTAAACAATTTAATCCACCCAAGCTTACCAAATGTAAAAAATGCGGTGCGGATTTGCCCAAGCCGGAAGAAACTGAAGAAAAAGCAAAATAAAAAAGTAGGCCGCGTGCGGGCTAGATGGACAGAAGGTTCGCCATTTCAAAAGAAAGGCGAACTTTCTTGTTAACCATAATATAAAAGAAATGTAGAGACGGAATCCATAAAAACCTCTATTCGCAACTATCTCTAGCTAAGCTAAAAGTTAAAAAGAGGGATGATATATGGCTTTGTTGAGCTTGTTAACATTGTTGCCGATTATTATAATTTTCTTACTGTTAACGTGGAAAAATGTCACGACCCACACGAGTGCCATTATTGGATGGGTGTTATGCGTTCTGGTTGGTTTTCTGTTTTTTCATACCCCGTTAGAAATGAGTATGCGTGCGAGTGCCGCAGGGATAATAGCTTCTTTCCCTATTAGTCTTATGGCGGTTACGTCCATTTTACAAATTAGTTTTATGGAGTCTACCGGTGCGCTAAGACGTATTGCTGTTTTTTTGAAAACATTAGCGCCTACTGATAAGCCCACACAGATTATGACTGTGAATCTTGGTTCAGGAATGATGTTGGTATCAGCAGGAGCGACACCGGTAACAGTTTTACCGCCTATTATGATGGCGATGGGTTATTCTAAATTTATGTCAATAGCCTTACCGGCCTTAGGCTTCGATGCGCTGTGTACTTATTCTATGTTAGGGGCTCCGTTGGTAACCTACTCAGATTTTACCGGCGTTCCATTAGCTGAGGCGGCCAAAGTATTTGCCCAATATCTGCCCTTGATATCCACGTTAATTGCATTTGCTATGATGTGGCTTGTAGGCGGCGTAAAGCTGATGAAAGAAGGTTTTTTCCCTTGCTTGCTAGCGGGACTCACCGCAGGATGTACTGCTGTTGCAATTGCCCACATCCCGGCCCTTAGCTCAGGTGTTGTGCTAACCGGAATCATTGCTGGTATTCTAGTTATGCTGGTAATGATGCTTTATCTTAAAATAATAGGCAAACCGATCATTGACAAAAGCCGATTGACATCGGAAGAGCAACAGATAGAACAGGAGATGTCATTGCTTACGGCGTTTTCCCCCTGGATCATTTTGATTGCATCCTTACTTATTGTCAACTTTTATAAACCATTAAATGACGTTCTCTTTAAAGATTTAGCCATGCCGGTTTCCGTAATACCAGGACAAGTGATCAAAATCAGGCCAATTTGGAACGCCTATACCTGGGTGTTAATTAGCACAATATTATCAGCCGTCTTTCTTAAACCCAAGCGTAAGACTGTTCAAGAAGCGGTAGCTAGCTGGTTGAGAAGGGCACCTAAACCGGTATTATCACTAGCCGTTTTCTTTATGTTAGGTTTGTTGATGAACAATACCGGTTTGGAAAATGTCGGCGGTATCTGGAAAGTTGTTGATCCCACCCATAACATGGTTTCTGTTTTGGCGTTAGAATCCGCCGAACTATTTGGTACTCTCTACCCACTCATTACTGCTCCGCTTGGCTTATTTGGCGGGTTTGTCACTTCAAGCGAGGCTTCGGCCTTGGCTATGTTTGCGAAATACAATGTAATGACTTCTGAATTAATAAAGGTAGATCCCCGGATAGTAACTGCTGCCACAGGTATTGGCGCAGGTCTAGCCAGCGTATGTTCTCCGGGAAAACTGCAAAATGCGGCCTACGTTATAGAAGCTTTTGGAGAAGAAAATAAAGTTATGAAAGCAACCTTTCCGATCTCCCTAGTGTTAGTAGTAATAACTTCTGTGATGTGTTACTTGTTGGCTTAAAAAACTATAACTCCGTTTAAAGGATAGGTAGCCAACCAAGATATTACCTAGTTCATTATTTCGTATATAACATAGTAAAGATCTCAACTTACGTCGACATGCCCATAAACAGCCTTTTTGCCCGAGATCTTTCGTATGTTATATATTCGAACTGCTTTCCGGACAGAACACAATGTTATTTCAGCAACAAACAATAAAGAATCATGAATAGAGGAGTGAGGGAATATTGTGTTGGGTCTGTAATCCAGCTTGCGGTAAATGTAAACCGCCACTAAAAATAGTCAAATGCTTAACATGCCAAACCCATAATATAGCCACCAACACAAAGTGCAAAAAATGTGGCGCAGATCTACCGGTATTAGTTAAGCAACCGCCTGTTTTGTGTTCGTATAGCGGATTGATGTGTGCTAATCCTTGCAACCGCCACAAAACAGTCCCCCAAAATGGTGTTACAAAACCCTGCAAGCGGAATACTCCCCCGGAAAAAATATAGGGCTTATGTAACCCAACAGAGTTTTGTAGCGGCAAAGGAGATAGTGATGAACAGTATCAAGACGAAACTGATGATTCTCGTTATTACGCTGGTTATAGTGGCTCTTGCTATATTGGCTGGTCTAAATTATTGGCAGGCAAAAAAATTGCTATCACAAGATATTGAAACAGAAATTGTTTCCCGAGTGCAGGATAATAGTAAAGACATCGGTGCTTGGCTGAATGTAACCATGACGGAAATGCAGACTATCGCGCGCTCGCCGGTCTTAATCAGCGGCGACCGGGAAGTCATTGCATCTTACCTTGGCGTAGAGTTAAAAAGAAACAAGATATATGAAAACATACTGTGGATTGATGATAAAGGAAATTATTTTGATTCTAAAGGTGAAACAGGAAACTTGGCCAATCGTGAATATTTTACATGTGGGATTAAAGGAGAAAGCGTAATTTCCGATCCGGTAATTTCCAAGGGTACCGGTAAAACGATTGTCGTTATGGCTAGCCCGATTCGCATCAATAACCGGATAATCGGTGTTCTGGCCGGACCTGTTAATATAGAGGAATTGGAGAAGCGCATCCTTAGTATCAAAGTTGGTAAGACAGGCTATGCTTTTTTACTGCGCTCTGATGGACTTACAATCGTTCATCCCAACAAAGAAGTTGAGAATAAGGTAAATCTGCTTACCGATCCTAACGCCAACCCTGCCTTACAGGCAGCAGAAGCAAAGATGGTTCAAGGTCAAGAAGGAATTGCCAGTTATGAGTATGCAGGTGAGAGCAAATACCTTGCTTACGCGCCAGTGCTGGGTACTAAGTGGTCCATCGGGATAAACGTACCGATGAGTGAGGTAAACGACAGATTAACCGTTTTCACGCAGACAGCAGTCATTACGATTATTGCTGTGCTTATGGTCACAAGTTTTATTGTGCTGCAAATTTCCAATCGTTTTGCTAGACCTATAAAAATACTGGAGTCAGCCGCAATCAATATTTCTAGCGGAGATTTAAGCGTAAGAAACATTGCCGTAACTTCACGGGACGAACTGGGACATTTAGCCAGAGCTTTTGAAATGATGGTTGAAAATTTACGTAATATGGTTTTGAAAATAAACGCTACCTCAAAACAAGTAGCCGCTGCTTCTGAGGAATTAAACGCTAATTCTGAACAATCGGCTCAAGCTGCCGGTCAAGTGGCTGGATCTATTGGTGAAACAGCTCAGGGAGCAATGCGGCAAGTGGATGCTGTTACTAAATCCGTGGATTTCATGACGCGGATCACCAGTGAGGCCCTATTACAGTCCGATAAAACCAGGAGTGTTGTGGATATCGCCGCTAAAGCGGTTGACGCAGCCAGTGCGGGTAACGCGGCGGTACATACCGCTGTTAGTCAAATGGATAACATTCGGCAAACTGTTGATCAATCATCGCAGGTAATTACTGAGCTAGGTGAGCGGTCCCAAAAAATCGGACAAATTATTGAAACGATATCAGGAATTGCCAGTCAGACAAATTTATTGGCATTAAACGCCGCCATTGAGGCGGCAAGGGCCGGTGAGCAAGGCCGAGGATTTGCCGTAGTAGCGGAAGAAGTACGTAAGTTAGCGGAACAGTCGCGGGACGCAACCAAGGAAATCTCTGAACTTATAGGTGATATTCAGGTTAATACGGATAAAGCCGTTGATGCAATGATTACTGGTATTCAGGAGGTTAAACGGGGATCGGATATCGTCGATGAGGCTGGCATAGCCTTCCGGAAGATCGATGAGTACGTCAAAGAAGTTGCAGCTATTGCTAAAGGGACTGATAGCGGGATGAATAGGCTGGCTGCCAATAGTAAGCAGGTACTTGAAGGGGTTAAAGAAATTGAGAAAATCAGTCGGGAGATTTCTAGTCAGGCGCAAACCATTTCCGCAGCAACTGAGGAACAGACGGCATCTGTAGAAGAAATTGCATCTTCAAGTCAAAGTTTAGCAGAATTCGCGGAACAGTTACAAAACGAAATTAATAAGTTTAGGATGTCAACATGAGTTAGTGTGCGCAAACTAGCAGATAAAAGAGGAGCGGTAGCATGGGCGGCAAAAATAAAATTACATTACCCAGACTGTTGGAATTGCTTGAAATTGAAGAACTTCCGGGTGGAAGACTGCTGGAAGCTTTTGTACTAAGTACTGCAACTAGGCTTATAGAAGAACACGGTGAAGATTGGATTCGGGAACAGCGGGTCAGATTAGTAGAGGAATTAGAATATATTATCAAACAGAATACCGGTGAAAAACAAATAATCCTATAATCCTATCAAACCAAGAGGCAAGAAGTAACCTGCTTCTGCCTTTATCATTTTGACAATATGCCGAGAAATCCCGTCTCGTCGGAAGGTTGTGGCGTAGGCAAACAGTTGACGAAAAAGGAACATTCCCCATTTGTCTAAACAAAGCAGGTTTTTTTGTAAGAGTATAGAATTATATTAAAATTAAAAGGTTGACTAAAAATTAAAATAAGTTTAACGTCAATTTGCATCTTTTCCTGTTTCTTTATCAAACAGGAAAAGATGCTTTTTAATTTACATGAACTTGTAAAAGTCGGGCTTATACAAGGTTTTAGCATCATAGAAAAATGTTTAAGATTGGTTGATGGACTTTTCCGTGGCGTGACAAAGCTACTTATTAAATTGCTAATGATTATATCGTTGTATAGTTGACTGTCTGCCAATCCGAATAGTCTATTGAGCTAAAGGTACACTCAGTTTGTAAAATTTATAAAGAAAGGTTGCGGTAATATAAATACACAAGATGATTGAAAATGCTATGTGATAATGTAGAGTAGACAGACAACAGCAGGAAGTCAAATTTAATTAAAGAATTGCTCGTGCTAGGGCGCCCAGCAAGACATGGGGACGGCGGATTTCTTGGATTCGCTCATGGATGAAATTTAAACGTTTTGTCCGTTTATGAGAAGGAGAACATTTCCTCTTGACGAAATATATTTGCAAACATCTATATACAAATAGAGGAGGATTGAGTTTAATATGGCAGTTACAAAGATTGGAGTTCTTATAGGCAGTTTACGCAAAGATTCGTTTAATAGAAAAATATATATGGCATTAAAATCTATGGTACCTGCATCTTTCGAAATGGAAGAAATAAAAATTGGTGATTTGCCAATTTACAACCAAGATTTTGATGATGAGGGTAACCCGCCTGAGGCCTGGTCAACTTTTCGAAAAAATGCGAAGGCTTTTGATGCGTTTCTTTTTGTAACGCCAGAATACAACAGATCAATTCCTGCTGTAATCAAGAATGCGATAGACGTCGGGTCACGGCCTTATGGCAAAAGTGTATGGGACGGAAAACCAGGTGCTGTTGTAAGCGTATCGCCAGGAAGATTAAGTGCCTTTGGCGCAAATCATCATCTAAGGCAGTCGTTGGTATTTTTGAATATACCAGTGATGCAGCAGCCTGAAGCCTATATTGGCGACGTTGCATCAATTTTTGATGATCGCGGTGCTATTACTGATGAGAGAACACGTGAATTTTTACAAAAGTTTGTCGATGCGTTTATTAACTGGATAAAAATAATTGCCTCTAAATAAATCGTGAAATTATTTTTGATGTGTAACCGTCCGAATAGGGCGGTTATATTTTGCAGGAATTAGTTTCTTTTCCCAAAAAATTAAAGCCGACTAAATTAGACGGTGCGTGTTAACACGGCATCCAAATGGAAAACAAACACGTTCACTATCTCTGTGAGGATAGCAGGATCTACGAAAATGGCACAAACGAGCGGCTCTTTTATTATCAGACACCTAATTAAAACCTGGGCAGTAAGCCCAGGCTAAAGAGGTTAGTCTCGGTGATAGATTTGATAGTGATGAAAAGCTTTTAACCCAACATACACTAGGGCACCTACAGCCAAGACTTTTAATAATGGTGAATCGCCACAGCAGCAATCGCGATGCAAATGATGATGATGACACATTATTAATCACCTCCTGGCTTAGCTTGCCACTAATATATAATAATTATTTCCGGAGATGTCCCAATTGACACTATGATGTATAGATAGGGCCATTAGGCGGATAATGACCCACGTCACAACGGCATGGGCCATTTTTTATGCTTTTTCATTCGTCTGTTTAATGAACTGTTTTTCGAAGTATATAGAAAGACTATTTTTTGCTGAGGGTCGGTATATTTTTGATTTGTTTTTTTTCAGAAGTACTTTTATATTATATTCCCTGGTATACGTACTTTTTCTTTGCTTTCATTCTGTAAATGTGTTATATTGTTAAACGGTATGAAAGCCATTTCGTGTCTTAGAATGAGTTCTAAAATATGCCACCATTAACCTCACTAGAAAAGAAGGTACTTACATGAATTTTTTTCGCACAAAATCCCTTTCCTCTTTGTCGGGGAATTGCCAGCAGCAAAACCTGAAGAAAAACCTTGGAGCCTTGGATATGGTATTGCTGGGTGTTGGCTGCATTGTCGGCACAGGTATTTTCGTTTTTACAGGTGTCGTTGCCGCTAAATACGCCGGCCCTGGTATTATTATATCTTTACTTTTGTCTGCTATTGCCTGCGCTTTCTGCGCGTTATGCTACTCCGAGATGGCCTCTACCGTACCTGTTGCCGGAAGCTCCTATACGTATGCTTATACAACAATGGGGGAAGTTTTTGCCTGGCTTGTAGGCTGGAGCCTTGTTCTGGAATATTCTCTGGCTGCCAGTCTGGTAGCTGCCGGTTGGTCAGCCTATACGGTCGGACTCTTTAAGTCAGCAGGTTTCGAGATTCCTAAAGCCTTTACCGCTGTTGCCGCTGATGGCGGCATGGTTGACGTACCGGCCATGCTAATTCTATTGTTCTTGAGTGTACTCTTAGTACGGGGTACAAAAGAAAGCGCCACTATCAATAAAATCCTCGTAGGTGTAAAACTAACGGCTGTGTTTATTTTTTTATTTCTGGCAGGTCCCAAAGTCAATCCAGTCAATTGGTCTCCTTTTTTGCCCTTTGGTTTTTCCGGAGTAATGACTGGCGCGGCAACTATCTTTCTGGCATATATTGGTTTTGACTGTGTAGCGACAGCCGCCGAAGAATGCAAACGCCCCAATCGTGACTTGCCTATCGGTATTATCGGTTCTCTTATCGTCTGCGCCATATTATATATGTTGGTGGCAGCAGTGCTTACAGGGGTAATCCCCTATCAAGAATTGAATAATGCTGAACCTGTAGCATTTGCTTTGCGCCAGATAGGGTACAACATCGGGTCGGCCCTTGTTGGCACCGGAGCCATTGCCGGTCTTACTACCGTGTTAATGGCTGTTATGTACGGTCAAACCCGTGTTTTTTTTGCCATGTCGCGTGACGGTTTGATCCCCGCCAGCATCTGTAAAGTTCATCCGAAATATGGAACTCCTCATATTATAACCATCGTATCCGGTATTAGTGTTGCTGTTATTGCCGGCCTGACTCCTGTCGATATTCTTGCTGAGCTAGTTAATATCGGTACTCTTCTTGCCTTTTTAACAACCGCAATTGGTGTGCTAATTCTGCGTAAAATCGCGCCGGGTGCCCATCGTCCCTTCCGCTGCCCGGCCGTCAATTTCGTAGCGCCGGCGGCTATTCTCTGCTGCGTCTATCTCATGTATAGCCTGCCTATTCAGACCTGGATTCGGTATTCAATATGGACAGCCGTCGGTCTAGTTATTTATTTTGGTTATGGCTATCGGCACAGTACCTTAGGACAAACAGAAAAAGATTCCGCAAAAGAGGAGACGTACTTAATTAGAGGGTAGAAAGGCATACAACTAAATAGTATTTTCAAATACAATTAAAACAAATTTGCCAGATAATAAAGAAAATGGAATAAGGGGGGATTTTAATGTCGATTTCGGCTGTTTCTTCAGCAACAAGTTTATATCAGAATTTATATTCTACCGGCACTAGTTCTGTAGGAGAACAAAGCGGTGTTGCCAATACTTCGGGTGTAGATACCGTGGAATTGAGTGCTGCAGGGAAAAGTGCCAGTGCGTCATCAGGTACCGGTGCATCCTCCAGTACGTCATCTTGCCCGTTAGGCAATGAAACTTGTACCGGCTGTGGGGTCTGTAAACAGATAGCGGCTAACGGCGCTCTTGCCGGCGTGAGTGGCACAAGCGGGATAAGCAGTATTACTGGTATAAGCAACACCAAAAACATAACTGACCAAGCAGATTATACAACTGATACGAATACGTTGCAGGCAATTAATTCTTATGAAAGCCAAATCAAATATCTGTAATCTTAAAAAACATCATATTTTCAGTTATAAAATTAGCAGGTTATTTGGCCAATGTCATTAAGTTAAGGAATTAATCAGGTCTCGCAAAAAGAACCGAGTACGAAAAAGCGTACCCGGTTCTTTTTTTACAAAAATGCAAAAAAAAAAGGTTGACAAGCAACCAAAAAAATGCGGCGAAGCCCCTTGAATGAATACATTTTTGGAGGCTTCGCTCATGAATTTTTTTGAAAACGTAAAAAAGGTACTGCTGGAAAAATACAGACAATGGCATCCTGTCCCGAGCCGTTTGTACGTAATCCTGGCAGCGATTTCACAAGAACGCGAAAGCTGGATTTTGAAACAACCATTCGATGTCTGATTGCCATGGAAAGCGGCAGCTTGAAAAAAGAACTGTTGGAACTTTTTCATTACCATCCTGACACCGCAACTGCCTCGGCCTTTAACCAGCAACGTAAAAAGATACTGCCGGAAGCGTTGGAATTTCTCTTCCAGGAGTTCAACAAAGCCTTTGCACAATTTCAAACATACCATGGATATCGATTGCTCGCCTGTGATGGCACCGACTTGAACATCGCACGAAATCCAAGGGATCAGGAAAATTATTTTCAGTCAAACCCCGGAGAAAAGGGGTTTAATCAACTCCATTTGAACGCACTGTACGATCTATGTAGCAGGCGGTATACGGATGCCGTCATACAGCCGGGAAGAAAAAACAATGAGTGCCGCGCCCTAGCGGACATGATCGACCGATGCGATGCCGGGCACAAGACGATATTTATAGCGGATCGCGGCTATGAATCTTACAACATCTTTGCCCACGCTGAACAACGGGATATGTATTATCTGGTGCGGGTAAAGGATATAGGACGCAACAATAGCATGACTTCCAGCTTTGGGCTGCCACAAACAGAGCAATTTGATACAGACGTGCATCTAACTCTGACCCGCAAACAGTCAAAACAAGCAAAGGCTTGTTCTGGGGTATATAAATTCCTCCCGAATAACAGTATAATCTCCCCTTTACTATAGCCTTTTTATTGGCAGATGGCAATCTGTCTTTTTGTGGTGCTCAAAAATAGACAGAAAAGACAGGGAGACTATTATTTCTCAATCTCGCTGTCTTTTCCGGGGCTTCTTTTCGTTTTGTTTTTCCTAACTTAATGACATTGGTTATTTGGCCTGCTTTTTTGTTTTCCTTTTTAGCAGCCTCTTGGCAAGACGGATTCCGGTTTGCATCAGCTTCTTTTTCAGCAGCTTTAGGAAGGGAAGAATTAAACAACTGTAGTTGTATGAAGTGAGTTAGTTTAGGTGGCTGTCATATGACGGAGGCGCTAGGGCGTTATGCAGGAACTTATTGTCAGTAACAGGGTTAATACTTACGATCAGTTCTAGGCATAATAGATTTGGGAGGGAATATTTTGTCTGAACGGATTTTCGAATTATTAAGCATCCTTGGTTTGCCCGGGGTATTTGTCGGCGTTTTTTTAGAAGCACTGGGACTGCCCTTTCCAGGCAGCATGCTGGTAGCTTTGGCAGGTTTTTTGTCAAAGCAGGGGCAGTTTAACATTATGCTGGCTTGCCTGGTATCTTTGCTTGGTTATTTGCTGGGATCAACTTCTGCCTTTATGCTGGGGCGTAATATTGGTGAACCTTTTATAAAGAAGTGGGGAAAATATATCAGTCTAACCCCTAAGCGTATGGAAAAAGCACAGGAACTTTTGGAGAAATCTGCTCCTGCTTATATTATTGGTGGGCGTTTTTTACCGACAGTAGGTAATGTTACGCCCTATATAGCTGGTATTAGTGGTATTTCGATTGTCAGATTTCTTTGCTATGATATGGTACATGCTTTTTTGTGGATAACAATCTTTTTGGGTGTTGGGGCCATACTGGGCAATGAATGGCCTAAGATAGTTACATATTCATGGTTTAAATGGGGGGCTATTGGCGGTGGTCTATTGATATTGCTTTATGTATTCAGAGATTTGCTTTTGCTTCACGGCAAAAAATAAGATTGTTTTTTAGCTCCTTCATGGAAGTTAAGAGTAAACTTGTAGGAAGGAAAGAAGAGAAGAGGGGCTAATGAAAGGAGTATTGTACAAGGAATTACCAGCAGGAAGAAAGAATAAATAGTACAGTGGCAATAAATGCCCATTAAGGAATAATGGATAGTAGTTTAGGAGGATATTGTGCGAAAAATAATAATAATTCTATGTTTGACGTTATTGGTTTGTCTACCTGTTCAGGCTAACCCTGTGACAATCCTGGAAGTCGGTGAAGTGGATCTGCCCAGGGATATTACGGTAACACAAGGTCAGGATAACAAGGGGAATACTAACTACTTTTTTAAGGCAAAAGATGGGGGAGTATGGAGAGCCGCTATGCTTATGCCCATTTCTCGGATTGTTTCCAACGAATACAATGATTTTTTAAAGATGGATACGCTACTAGATAAGGTTATACAAGATAAATTAAGTAATAAAAATACATTAGATATTGAAAAAGCAAAACAAATTACTATCGGGGGAAAAGCATGCACTATGGCTGCGCTTAAAATGGAAGCGTCTACCGGAGGCATTATTGCCAATATGGATATAATGATGATTCCTGGGAGTGACGGACTGAAAATGTTTGGGTTTGTATGCGCTGATGGCGATACACACTACTGGCGACCTATTATGCAAAAGATTGCATCCAATATTCGCTGAGCGGTTTTGGGTGTTTAATATTGCCAATAAAATTAAGCCATTGTCAGACAGCGGATGCTTCTCTGATGGTGGCTTTTTTCTGTTTGGAAATTAGCAAATCTCCATTTTTTGGACTTGACTGTTTTCCCTAATAGTTGGATTTTGTACTTTGGGCATGTGTCAGGGCAGTTCTATAGATAGTAGTGAAAAGCATTTTTTCAACGATAGTTTGGCAAAAAAGAAGATCTATGTTGCTAAAGAATGAAAAGAGTGGAAATTCTGAATGATTTCTTTCTAGGTATGATATATAATAAAACAAGGCTGGTTGCAAATTTTTTGCCAGTCTTGTTTCTGCATTACCAAGGTCCTGAGAGAAATGGAAGATTGAGGCAGTAAATAAGGCTTGCCGAAATTAGTGAGAAATTATGTGAGTTGGAATGAGGGGAGAGGATAAACAGCATGTTAGTACGAGACTTTATGACGCCCAATCCTCATGTTTTAGATAAAAAAGTTCAATTAAAAGAAGTTGTCAATCTATTTTATAAGTATAAACTAGAAGCTGCGCCGGTTGTGAATGAAGATAGACGGCTATGTGGCCTTGTTACGCGAACCGATATTATTGATACCATGATGAATCATCTACCGACATCTATTAGTGTGGAATCTTTTATGACCAAAAGTGTCGTGACAATCCATTCGGATAATACGCTGGAAGAAGCCTGGCAGATACCAATCACACATTTACCGGTTGTTGATTACGAAGATAAAATTATTGGTTTATTAAATCGACAGGACTTTGTAAAAATTTTTTATGACAGTTTAAGTCAATATAAATGCACGGTAGAACAATTAAGTGAATTGTCCTATAGCGGGGTCATTTGCATTAATCTTTATGGGATTATCACGCAGATTAATGATGTTGCCGCCCGGTTGGTCGGTGTAACAAAAGACGCGGCGCTGGGAAGGGTCGTTTCTGATATTATTCCCAATACACGTCTTATGAAAGTGATAACTACCGGCAAGAAAGATCTGAATGCAACGATAGAGATAAACGGGCAGCAGCTAACAGTGAACCGCACACCGATTTGCGAAGGCTACAAAATTGTCGGGGCTTTGGCAATTATTCAGGATATCCCGGCGAACGACAACTATGAAAAGGAAAAGGTCACAATGATGGCGGCGAAGCTGGAAATACTGGAACAGGTGTTTAGCAGTTTGCGGCAAGGCTTGATTGTCGTAGATACGAATAATGTGATTCGTTTAGTTAACAGTGCCTATGAAGAGATTATGGGGATTCCACGGAAAGATTTACTAAACCATAAAGCGCAAGACGCTGTTGAAAATTCAAGAATGCATATTGTATTAAAAACCGGAGTACCGGAGATTGACGACATGCAGTCGGTTAACGGGCGTCATATTATAGCCCAGCGGCTGCCGTTTTTTAAGAATGGCAAAGTGGTTGGCGCTATTGGGGAGGCGGTATTTAAGGATATTAGTCAGGTGGAGCAATTGCTGGAACGCAATAAAAACATTATCGAGCAAAACCCTGCCAAGAAACGGATAAAAAGCGATAATCTGCAGCCGCATTTAATGACCTTTGAAAATATTATTGGTCAATCCAGTAAGATGATTCGCGTAAAAAATTTAGCGGCGAAAATTGCGGCGACAGATACCACGGTTCTCATTCAGGGAGAAAGCGGGACAGGAAAAGATCTTTTTGCGCAAGCAATCCATAATGCGAGCAATCGCAGCAACAAGCCATTAGTAGCCATTAATTGTGCAGCCATTCCGGCTGAACTGTTGGAAGCGGAATTATTCGGGTATGATGAAGGCGCTTTTACAGGTGCCAGAAAAGGTGGAAAAAAGGGTAAGTTTGAAGTGGCGGAAGGCGGCACGTTATTTTTAGATGAAATCGGCGATATGCCGCTGGTTATGCAGGCTAAATTGCTGAGAGTTATGCAGAATAAGACCTTTGAGCATGTCGGCGGGGAAAATGTCCGCGTTTGCAATGTCCGGTTCATTGCCGCGACCAATAAGAATTTGCAGGAACTGGTAGCCAAGGGGTCATTTAGAGAAGATTTGTATTACCGCCTAAATGTTGTTTGTTTAGAGGTTCCCCCGCTTAGAGAACGCAAGGAAGACATCCGCGAGATTATTGAGATGATGATGCCGGTTATTTGCAATAACTTAAACATATCGATTAAACAGTTTTCCGGAGAGGCAATTGAAAAGATGATTGCCTATCAATGGCCTGGCAATATAAGAGAATTGATTAACGCACTTGAGCAATTGGCAGCAACTGTCGAGGGCATGACGATTGTTCCCAAACAGTTGCCTGGGTCTGTTTTGCAGTTGGAGGGCCAAGGAGGACGGCTGGAGAACGAAACTATGGATGAATCTTCAAAAATATGGGCGGCACTAAAGGCAGCGCATGGAAATAAAGCAGCGGCAGCTAAAATTTTGGGTATTCATAGGTCGACACTGTATGAAAAATTAAAAAAATATTCGATACAATCATAAATCCGACAATTTGTAATGTCGGAGCAAAATCGATGTGTCGGGACAGATGGTTCCTGCTTGTAGGGAAAGTTCTCTTTGATCCGTAAGTTCTGAAGTCTCGGGCTAATTTACGAAGGGTTGGTAGCGATTGGGCAGAGAAAATCCGACACTCGCTAATGTCGGAAAATTTAAAGTGTTGGGACAGACGGCTAGTGTCTGCTGTTCCGACACTTTTTTTGTATGTCGGATGTCGGTCATTCTGTATTTACATAGAAGTTTATTCAATGAATTAGAAATAAATTTCCCAAAGAAAATTGTCGCTATTCTAGTAAAATCAATGGCCTTTGATGTTTAAAAATTTGTAATGATAGGAAGGTTAAGCCGGTTTCAGTGAATATGGCATGGAAATTGCATTACTAGAAAGTGAGAAAAAATTAAGGCAATAGACACAATTCAGAAACTAGCCCGGAGATGTGTCTATTAATAAAACGATTCGTTTATAAGGGGGATGTTAGTATGGACTTTCAACTGACAGAGGAGCAAAGGTTATTACAACAAAATGCACGAGAGTTTGCGCAGGAATATTGTCAGCCAATTGCAGCCGAAATCGATCAGACAGGCAGGTATCCGGCAGAAACGATCAAGCAGATGGCGGCACATGATTTTATGGGAATGCCTTATCCTGAAGAATATGGCGGAGCAGGTACCGATTATGTAAGCTACATTTTGGCTGTTGAAGAAATTTCCCGAGTATGTGCATCAACCGGAATCATTTATTCAGCGCATTGTTCTTTGGGCTTATGGCCGATTTATAAATGGGGATCGGAAGAGTTGAAGAAAAAATATCTTGTTCCATTATGTAAAGGTGAAAAATTAGGAGCATTTGCTTTGACAGAACCCGGCGCAGGAACTGATGCTGCATCAGGCACTTGTACAGCCACCTTAGAAAATGATTCGTATGTGCTTAATGGCACAAAATGCTTTATTACCAATGGCGGCGTAGCCGATGTTTATCTAGTTTTTGCCTTGACAGATCCCACCAAAGGCGTAAAAGGCTTAAGTGCCTTTGTTGTCGAGAAAGATTTGCCCGGCTTTGAAATCGGCAAGCATGAAGACAAAATGGGAATTCGCGGTTCGCAGACAACAGAACTGATTTTCAAAAATTGCCGTGTACCAAAAGGAAACTTAATTGGCGAGGAAGGTAAAGGCTTTAAATATGCAATGCAAACGTTAGATGGCGGACGTGTCGGTGTTGCCGCACAAGCGTTGGGAATTGCACAAGGTGCTTTGGATGAAGCAATTAAGTTTGCTAAAGAAAGAGTACAGTTTGGTAAACCAATCGCCACGAAGCAAGCCATTCAATGGATGCTGGCAGATATGGAAACACATATTCAAGCCGCACGGTTCCTGGTGTATAATGCCGCAGCCGCGAAGGATAGAGGAGAAGCATTTAGTAAAGAGGCGGCTATGGCAAAATTATTTGCTGCAGAAACCGCTGATTATGTTTGTACAAAAGCTATTCAGGTACATGGTGGTTACGGCTATATTAAACAGTTTAAGGTAGAACGCTGCTATCGCGACGCTAAAATCTGCTCCATCTATGAAGGGACAAGCGAAGTGCAGCGCATGGTTATTGCCGGTGCATTATTACGATAATTATCGCAAAAAGAAACTAGGAGGCGCGGTATAGATGAAAATCGTTACAAAAGAAGAAGCTGTGGAACTGATCAAAGATGATGCCTTCGTCGGCTTGGTTGGATTTGTTGGCTGTGCACATCCGGAAACGTTGACAGCCGCTTGTGAAGAAAGTTTTTTACAGAGTGGTCATCCAAGAAATTTAACCATTCAATTTAGTGCCGGTCTTGGTGATAGTAAAACGAAAGGAACAAACCATTTTGGCAATCCCGGGATGGTTAAGCGCATTATTGGCGGCCACTTGGCCCTCGCACCTCGTTTAGGTGAACTTATTTTGAACAATCAAACAGAAGCTTATAATCTTCCCCAAGGCATTATTACCCATCTTTGGCGGGCGGCTGCGGGAAATAAGCCAGGTGTACTGAGCAAAGTGGGTTTAAAAACTTTTATTGATCCACGCCTGGAAGGCGGGAAACTGAATGCAAAAACAACCGAAGATATTGTGAAACTCATGGAAGTTGATGGCGAAGAGTACCTGTATTACAAAGCGTGTAAGCCGGATGTGGCTTTAATCCGTGCAAGTACCGTGGATGAGAACGGAAATCTGACAATGGAGCGTGAATCTGTTATTCCGGAAGTTTATGCTGTTGCCTGTGCGGCGAAAGCAAACGGCGGTATTGTTATTGCCGAGGTAGAACGGCTTGCATTAAAGGGTTCTTTAAAACCGATGGATATTAAAGTTCCCGGCGTATTGGTTGATTATGTAGTAATTGGTGATAAGGATAAATTTTTGCAAACAAACGGCGAGTACTATAATCCCGCCTATACGGGCGAAGTAAAATTACCGCTTGGTGCGGTAAAACCATTGCCATTAACGGAACGTAAAGTTATTGCGAGACGGGCAGCCATGGAATTGAAGCCGCATGATATAGCAAACCTCGGTATTGGCATGCCAGAGGGAATTGCGGCAGTGGCAGCGGAGGAGGGGTTTGGCGATACACTGACAATGACTGTTGAATCCGGCGGGTTTGGTGGTGTTCCGGCTGCCGGGGCAAGTTTTGGTGCAACCGTAGATCCCGAAGTGATTGTTTGTCAGCCAGATATGTTCGATTTTTATGACGGCGGTAATCTGGATGTTACCTGTCTGGGAATTGCGCAAGTTGACAGTGCCGGAAACTTGAATGTTAGTAAATTCGGGCCGAAAGTTCCGGGCTGTGGCGGGTTTATTAATATTTCGCAAAATGCCAAGAAGATTATTTTCTGCGGAACTTTGACAGCAGGCGGTCTAAAAGTCAAAGTGGAAGACGGTAAGCTTGTTATTGAAAAAGAAGGCAAGGCCAAGAAATTTATTCCTAAAGTAGAACAGATTACGTTTAGTGCGGAATACGCCAAATCAATTCACCAGCCGGTTTTGTTTATTACCGAAAGAGCGGTATTTGAATTGCACGATGAAGGTCTTGTATTGACGGAAATTGCTCCGGGGATCGATTTGCAACAGGATGTATTGGCGCAGATTGACGCCAAAGTTAACGTATCGCCAAATCTTAAAGTCATGGATGAAAGAATTTTTAAAGATGAAATTATGGGGTTATCCGCCAATAGCATAAATGCGTAAAGGAGTCGATAAACATGGGGGAATATAATAATTTACTGGTACAAGAAGAACAGGGCATTGCCGTCGTGACGCTTAACCGTCCGAAAGCTTTGAATGCGTTAAATGATGCATTGATGTCGGAAATTGGTGATGTTTTTACAGAATTGAATAATAAGGATAGTGTAAAAGTGATTATTCTTACCGGTGCCGGAGAAAAATCTTTTGTTGCCGGTGCAGATATCAAGGAAATGAAAGATTTAAATGCCGATGAGGCCAAACGCTGGGCAGAAAAGGGTGAAGGCACATTCCTGAAAATTGAGCAGTGTGAGAAGCCGGTTATTGCGGCAATTAACGGCTTTGCTCTTGGTGGTGGTTGTGAAATTGCGATGGCCTGTGATATTCGGATTGCTTCAGAAAATGCAAAATTTGGTCAGCCTGAAGTTGGCCTTGGAATTATCCCCGGCTTTGGCGGTACACAACGCTTAAGCCGGTTGGTGGGACGCGGCATGGCGAAATATCTGATTTATACGGCCGATATGATCAAAGCCGATGAAGCGTATCGCATTGGGCTGGTCCAAAAAGTGGTTGCTTTAGAAAATTTATTAGACGAAGCTAAGAAGATAGCCCAATCCATCAGCGCGAAGAGTCAGACTGCTGTTCGTTTGGCCAAGGATGCCATTAATCGCGGGGCAGAAATGTCGATGGCCAATGCCATGCAATATGAAGCCTATATTTTCGGTCTGTGTTTCAGCGGCGAAGATCAGGCTAACGGCATGAGTGCGTTTGTGAATAAAGAAAAACCCCAGTTTACGGGTAATTTTACCAAAGGGTAAAGCAGATACGGACAAACTTCTCTAGTGAGGTCGATAGCATGAATATTATTGCCTGTTACAAATGGGTTTTGGACGAACAAGATATAAAGATCACGGCAGGAAGTCTGACGTTGGACACAAGTCGTGCCAAGGGAAAAATCAGTGAGTATGATAAGAATGCCATAGAAGAAGCGGTTGTGCAGGCCGAGGGCTGTGGAGTGGAAGTCATTAGTCTGACTTTTGGCGGCAGCAAAGCAAAGCAATCCTTAAAAGACGCTTTGTCGCGCGGCCCGGCAAAAGGTTATTGGGTGAATGACGCCGCCGCAGACCGGGCGGACGGTTATGTCACGGCCAATGTGCTTGCGGCCGCAATAAGAAAAATCGGCGACTATGGTTTGGTACTGTTCGGCGAAGGGTCTGCCGATACCTATGGTCAGCAAGTGGGCCCGAGAGTTGCCACTTTGCTGGAAATTCCGGCCATCACGTTTGTGTCACAATTTAAGATCGAGGGCGATACGGTAACCGCCATCAGAAAACTCGAAAATTGTACAGAGCAAATTAGCGCAAAATTACCGGTCGTGATTACTGTTTTGCCTGAAATCAATAAACCCCGGATTCCCAGCCTGAAACAAGTTCTTGGCGCAGCCAAGAAATCAGCGCAAGAATGGAAGGTTACTGATCTAGGTTTGGATACACAGGCCCTTGAGCCCAAAACTAAAGTAAAATCAATACAAGGTTTTGTTATGAAACGCAAAAATCAAATTTATAAAGCCGGCACAGTAGAAGAAAAAGTCGAAGCTTTTGTTACGGCATTGAATAAAGATGGTGTGTTGTAAAGGAGGAAATAGACATGGCCGGAATTTGGATCTATTCTGAAGACTGTGCAGTAGCTTTACAGCTTTTAACAGCAGGGCAGAACCTCGCTTACAAGCTGAATGAAAAAATAACCGCCATTACGACAAACCAGGAAGGGGCAGCAGACTTGATTGCATGCGGCGCAGATAAAGTAATGGTATTGGCGGGGCAGACCGACTGGGTAGAAAATTATGCGCAGCCGATTGCCGCCGTATTGCGTGACGAAAATCCGAAAGTTGTCTTGCTTGGCGGTACGTTGCGCGGCAAGGCTGTTGCTGCAAACCTTGCGGCGCAGCTAAAAAGTGGGCTGGTTAACAGCGCCTTCAGTATTGATGGGCAAGAGGGCAGCATCGAAACAAAACGAATGATGTACGGCGGTCTAGCCGTATGTACAGAAGTGCTTAGCGATGGCTGCATTGTGACGATAGAGCCACGTACCTATGAAAAGGCAAATACGGATGCGTCAAACAGCGGGGAAGTGGTAACGTCAGATGTTTCCCTCGCTAGTGAAGTTCACGTAGACAGAATTGAACCAATTGTAAGACAAGGCGCGGATATTACGGCAGCCAAGACGGTTATCTGCGTTGGTCGTGGACTGAGTGCCCAAGAAGATATGAAGTTAGCTGAGATGTTAGTGCAAAAAACAGGTGGCGTAATTGGCTGTACGCGCAGTATTGCGGAAGACTATCATTGGCTGCCGGCCGAGGCCTATATTGGTTTATCCGGACAGAAAGTAAAACCGGACCTCTATCTGGCGTTCGGTGTATCCGGACAAATCCAGCATGTGGCGGGCATTCGCGATGCCAAAATTATTGCCGCTATCGATAAAAATGAAAATGCCCCTATTTTTGCCGCCGCTGATTATGGCATTGTTGGCGATCTGCATGAAATTGTACCCGCGTTAATAGAAAAACTAGGGTAAACCATTATGACTGACCGGGAGGTGAACATCGTGGAAGACGAAGAAAAATTTGATGTGATCATTATTGGTGCCGGGCCTGCCGGTTCAGCGTGTGCTTATATTTTAGCGCGAGAAGGAAAAAATGTCCTGATTATTGAACGTGGAGATATAGCTGGCAACAAAAACGTTACCGGTGGACGCTTATATACCTATGCCCTGGAACTACTGGAACCGGGGCTGTATAAGGAAGCCGTCCTGGAACGTAAAGTTGTAAGTGAACAAATCATGCTGCTCACAGAAAAAACAGGGTTAACGATCGACTATTTTGACGAATCAGAACCAAGTGGAGCATTGCCGCCACAATCCTATACAGTACTTCGAGCGCCTTTTGACGAATGGCTTGCCGGCAAAGCGGAAGAACAGGGGGCCATGCTTGCCACCGGAATTCTAGTGAATGATTTAATCATGAAAGATGGTAAAGTTGTTGGCGTTAAAGCCGGCGAAGATGAGATGTATGCTGATATTGTTATTGCCGCCGATGGCGTAAATTCTTTTATGGCCCAAAAAGCCGGCCTAAAAAAAGAGTGGAATAGTCATGAAGTCGGAGTTGGGGTAAAGGAAATCATTGAATTGCCGGCAGAGGTTATCAGCAATCGTTTTCAGGTTTGTGAAGACGAGGGAGTAGCAAGAACACTGCTCGGTAACACTGACGGTGTGCAGGGAGGTGGTTTTCTCTATACCAATAAAAACAGCATATCGCTTGGGCTTGTGCTCAGTCCAGAAGCATTAGCCCGGCAAAAACGCTCAATTGCCGACATTTATCAGGATTTCAAAATGCACCCAGCCATATATCGTGCGATAGAAGGCGGGACGACAATCGAGTACAGTGCTCATCTGGTGCCGGAAAATGGCTGGAACAGTGTGCCGGAAAAATTGTATAGAGATGGTTTTCTGGTAATTGGTGATGCAGCGGGGTTTGTGATCAATACCGGGACAATGATCCGCGGTATTGATTTGGCCATTGTCAGCGGGGTAGCTGCCGCCCGCGCAGTTTTGGCAGCAACAGCGCCAAGTGAAGTCGGACCGGAATATGTAAGGACTTTAGAAGAATTGCATGTGCCGGCAACCATGAAATTGTTTGCCGGTTGGCCGCAAATCACGGGAATGGAACGCATGGCGGCTACCTACCCCGCAATGGCAAATGAAATGCTGCGTTTTATGTTTAAAGTAGATGGCACTGTCCCGGAAAAAATGCCGAAGGCCATGTATCAGATTATGAAGAAATACGTAAGCCTGGGACAGTTGCTCTCAGATGCATGGAAGGGGTTTAAAGCCATATGACAGTAAAACGACAAGGAGTTGATGAATTACTTGGGCTGGATAAATTCACTATCGACGAAGAAAATGCCCATATTCGTTTGAATAAAGAGATTTGTGCAAACTGCAAAGATAAACCATGCTTAGTTGTTTGCCCGGCAAAATTATATAAATTAAATGACAATGGGGAAGTTAGCTTTGATTATGCCGGGTGTCTGGAATGCGGAACCTGCCGGATCATGTGTAAAGATAAGGGAATTGTTCTCTGGAAATATCCTGCGGGAACATTAGGTGTGGCTTTTCGTTGTGGCTGACTGGTAAATGAAACTAGATAGCAGAGGAGAGAATCTTATATGAATGGTCATGAGGCAAATTCGCAAAGCAAGAAAAAATTGACCGATTATTTTACCGAATTCGCTGAGCGTTGGGTGCCTGATTCCTATGTCATAGCCCTGGTACTAAGCATCGTAGCTTTTCTGCTGGCAGCAATTTTTACGCCTAATAATCCATATAAAATTGTTCAGGCATGGGGAAAAGGATTTTGGACGTTACTGGAATTCTCAATGCAAATGGCGCTGATTGTTATTACCGGTTATGCTTTGGCGACAACACCGCTTTGTAAAAATTTAATCGTCACCGTGTGCAGTAAGCCGAAGTCCGCGCCGCAAGTATATCTTTGGGCGGTAATCATTTCGGCGATTGGTTACTATCTTAACTGGGGATTTGGCTTGGTGTTTGCCGCCCTGATCACCAAAGAATTAGCACGGCAAGCGGCTAAAAAGGGCATACTGGTGGATTACCGCTTTTTATGCGGCGCCAGTTGGACAACGTTTTATATCTGGCATATGGGATTGTCGGGGTCAGCCCCGTTGCTGGTTGCAACCGCCAATCACTTTATGGTAAAAGAAATCGGCGTTATTTCGATTACGCAAACTATTTTTCATCCCTATAACTTAATTCTGACAGGTGTGTCGGTGTTGGCCATTATCCTGCTGTTTTGGAAAATTTTATTACCGACAGATGCAGCAAAGATTAAAACGTTTGCAGATCTAAGGCCGGATTTAGCCAAAGATGAAAAAATTGAAACCGTTCAAAACGTCAAAATTACCACGCCCAGCGAATGGTTTACGTACTCACCCTGGTTTTCTTATCTGATAGGGATCATGTTTCTTGTCTATCTCTATTATCATTTCGTGGAACTCGGCAAATCCCTGGATATTAACGTGCTCAATTTTATTTTCCTGATGTTGATTATCTTTTTGTACAAACGGCCGGCAGACCTGATAAAGGCCATTAAGTCGTCAACGTCCGCTTCCTGGGGCGTTATCCTGCAATTTCCGTTCTATGCCGGGATTTTTGGTATTATGAAATTTACGGGGTTGGTGGATACGCTTTCAAAATGGGTGATCAGCTTTAGTACGGAATTTACATTTCCCGCCATTGCGGCCATGCTTACCGCAGTAATCGGCTACTTTATCCCCTCTGGCGGCAGCAAATGGGTTATTGAGGCCCCGTTTTTAATTCCGGCGGGACATGCTTTAGGCGTAGCGGATGCCAAAACCATTATCGCCTATATGTTTGGCGGCGACCTGGTAGCCCTAGTGCAGCCGTTTTTCGCGGTACCGTTTATGGCCGTTACCGGACTTGAATTCAAAGATTTTGTCGGTTATTCCTTTGTAGCCTTTATCGTTTTGGGAATTATTATGTTCTTAGGGTTAACCTTTATACCGTTCGCGGTATAACTGAAATAAAGAAAGAAGAAGGGAAGGGTAGGCATGAAGGCAGAAGACATTAAAAATATTTGCAATTTAGGAACAGGAACAATGGGGTTCGGCACAGCATTGCTATTTGCCAAAAAGGGCTATAATGTACGCATGTATGGCCGCTCGGCGGCAAGTATTGAACGTGGTTTTAACAGTATCAAAGCAACGTTGACAACGTATAAAGAGAATCAATTGGTGACAGAAGCGGAAATTCCGCAAATTATAGCAAGAATTAAAGGGTGCACAACATTAGAAGAAGCCACCAAGGAAGCAGATTTTGTCATTGAATCGATTGCCGAGGATCTAACCGTAAAAAAAGATGTTTGGGCAAAAGTTGAAGCACTTACCGGGCCGCATACAATTTTTGCAACTAATACTTCAGGGCTTAGTCCAACCGCTATTGCCGAAGCATTGCAAAGAAAAGAAAAATTTGTTGTCGCTCATTTCTGGAATCCGCCGCATCTGGTCCCCTTAGTTGAGATTGTTCCCGGAAAACACACATCCCAGGAAACGGTTGATGTTACGTGGAAATTGATTGAAAAAATTGATAAAAAACCGGTGCCGTTGAAGCGGGAAGCATTAGGTTTTATTGGCAATCGTTTGCAGCTGGCGCTGCTGCGGGAAGCTCTATATATTGTGGAATCCGGCATTGCTACGCAAGAGGCGGTTGATACAGCGGTAAAATACAGCATTGGCCGTCGCCTTTCCACAACAGGTCCATTAGAAACAGCCGATTTAGGCGGGTTGGATATTTTTCACAACATTGCAGCCTACTTATATGCCGACTTGTGTGACGCCAAAGAACCATCCGAACTGCTAAAAAAAGCAATGCGGGAAGGCAATCTTGGTGCGAAAACCGGTACAGGGCTATATGATTGGACACCGGAGGCCTTGCAGAAAATCAAAAAAACCCGGGAAAATATTTTAATTGAATGGCTACAAAAAGATAAAAGCATGACGTTTTAATTAACGCAACAAAAAGTCGTTTTTTAGTTTAAAAGACAGTATGTCACATCCTTTTAAGTCAAAGGACGATGTACTGTCTTTTTGTATGATTTAGAGGCTGTATCGATTATTTTGATACAGCCTCTCTGACAGTTAACAAAATAATACAGATAATAATTATGAAGTGAGGATAAATAATGAGAAGTATAAAAACGGTTTTAGTTACCCTGATATCCATAATTATTGTAATAGCATTTGGTATTTTAACCGCCGTCAATTACGTAAATACAGAAAAAACGATCAAGGCAGAACTGGAAAAATCGATAGCCGCTACAGCCCAGTCCAATGCTAAAGAAATATCTTTATGGATTGATTTAAGGCGAACAGAAATAGAAGGACTGGCAAATTCGCCGATCATTGCGAGTGGCAACCAACAGGCAATTGTCAGCTATTTGGCGGCTGAAAGTAAACGCCTTACCTTTTTCAGCGCTTTTTGGGTAGCGGATTTATATGGGATTTGGTATTCGCCGCTTGGTACAACAGGAAGTATCAGCGAGAGACCTTATTTTAAAGAAATTCTCTCAACCGGTAAAACCGTTGTATCAGATCCATTGATTGGGAAAGCGGATGGTAAAATGGCCTGCGTAGTTGCCGTACCAATTACAGTTGATGGGAAGACGATTGGTATTTTAGGCGGCAATATTAAAATGGATGAACTGATTCAGCATATTGGATCAATAACAGTCGGTCAGACAGGATATGCCACTTTGGCGCAAATGGATGGTTTAATCATTGCTCATCCTGTAAAGGATTATATTATGCAATATAATCCTTTACAGGATGATGGGCTCAACTCCCGGTTGAGAGAAATTTATAAACAGCAAAGTAGCGGCAATACGGGAGTTGCTCATTATGCGGCAGGTGATGCAAACCGGTATATTGCGTATGCGCCCATTCCCGGACTTAAATGGACTTTAAATATTAATGCCATTGTCGACGAATTTACGGGACCATTGCGGTCATTACTATTTTCTTCGCTGATGACAACGGGAATGATATTAATTATTGCAGTTTTTCTAATCCTTGTGGCAGTTAAAAAGATAACGCAGCCTATCGCCTTATTGCAGAAAGCTGCAGAAAACATTGCTAAAGGCGATTTAAGCACTACTGACTTTACGATAACTACCCAAAATGAATTAGGCCAGTTAGCAAAATCATTTAGTGATATGGTACAAAATCTTCGCGGGCTCATCCGGCAGGTTATTGAGACTGCCGAACAAGTTTTGGCTGCGTCTGAAGAACTTGCGGCCGGCGCCGAACAGTCCTCGCGGTCGGTAACGCAGGTAGCGGATGCGATTAGTGATGTAGCAAACGGCGCGGAGCAGCAAGTTAAAGCTAGCGATGATACCTGCGGCCTAACAGAACAAATGTCTTTACAAATTGAGCAGGCAACGGCCATTGTCTGTCAGGCGACTGACTATTCCATACAGGCTGCCAAGGTATCTGAAACAGGCGGGCAATCGGTCGATGAAGCCGTCAGCCAAATCACCGCTATTGAAGAAACCGTAAATAATTCGGCGCAAGTTGTTGCCCAGTTGGGTGAAAAATCGAAAGAAATCGGGCAAATCGTTGATATGATATCCCGGATTGCCGGACAGACAAACTTGTTGGCGCTCAATGCCGCTATAGAGGCCGCCAGAGCCGGCAAGCAGGGCAGGGGGTTTACCGTTGTGGCGGAAGAAGTCCGTAAACTGGCTGAGCAGTCGCAGGATGCAGCCAAGCAAATTGCCACCTTGATTAATGAAATTCAGCGTGAGACAGATAAAGCCGTCGATGCTATGGCCGAAGGCACTCGTGAAGTGAAAGTCGGCACAGAGGTCGTCGCTGCGGCCGGCCGGGCTTTCAAAAAAATAAATGCATTAATCACGCAAGTATCGGAGCAGGCTAGGGCAAGCACAACGGATATGCAGGAGTTGACCGGTGCCAGTCAGCAAATTGCGGAAACGGTAAAGGAATTTGACAAGCAGAGCAAAAGAGCGGCTGGACAAGTTCAGAAAGTATCCGCCGCCACACAAGAGCAGTCAGCTTCTATAGAAGAGATTGTTTCAGCCAGCCAAAATCTTGCCAAGCTGGCCCAGAATCTTCAGACGGCTGTAGGTAAATTTAGGATTAGTAGTTTCTAATGATGAAACAGATTAGCCGCAAACAGATGACATGCATAAATAAAAAAACGGACGCTTATAAACGCCCGTTTTGCACTTCCTTATTTTAAATAGAATTCATTGTCCCGGGGATGCCAGCCGTCTTGGCCGATAAATATACTTTTGCGAGGCATTTCCTGACCGTCTTTATAGAGCTTAAATTTTAGTTCATTTCCGTCTTTTACCCGGAAACTCATTTCATCGATTCCACGGCCGGTAAAACGAAACCGGATTGTTTTATGGCGCCAGTCTACTTTTACGTAATCCCCGTTTTCCAGTTTTTTTTCCTCAATGTCATAAAACCGTCCGTCAGTATGGATGACACCGGAGAATACGTGCTGGTCTCGCAAATTCGTTGATTTTATATGGAATTCATTATGACGGTTATGCCAGATCGACAAACTGGGAATATACATCATTTGTCGCAATGTCTGATCAGGCCGTCCTTCCGAGCGGTCATTCCAGGCAAACGCGGTTCCAGATAGGGTGACGAGAAAGCAGGTAATTACGATCAGGTAAGATAGTTTTTTCAAGATATCATCTCCTTAATGGGATTTGATACCATTATGTAACAAAAATTTGACAAGAATATGACAATGAAAAAAATAGAAAAATTTTGGCTAGTATGTCCAAAACATATCCTGAATTTTTTGCGGGTCACTTGTTTTCGTCAAGGCCAGCATAAGTAAAATTCTGGCTTTTTGCGGGCTGAGAGTATCGGCTGCCACAAACCTATCATGGTCTTCAGCCAGGACGCTGTTTTTGGTAACAACGCCGTTCCCGGCCCGGGTGCTGCGCACAACGATAACGCCCCGGGCCTGAATTTTCCGGAAGGTATTTTTCATGGTTTCCGACATATTGCCATTGCCAAGCCCCGCATAGATAAGCCCTTTAGCCCCGGAGGCTACGGCTGCCTGGGCTAAAATCCCGGTATCATTGACATGACCGTAAATGATATCAACCTGGGGCAGTTCATTGATTCCGGAAATATCAAAATCGGTCATATAGGTGTGTTTGCGTGTGGGCATACGGTAAAAATGTGGACAGCCGTCAATAATGTAACCTAAATAGCCGAGTTCCGGCGCCTTAAAAGTGTCCTGGAGGGCCGTATTGGTCTTGGTTACTTCCCGGCTGCTGTTAATTGTATCATTAAGGGAAACAAGAACTCCTTTACCCCGGGCTGTTCGGCTCACAGCCAGAATGATTGCGTTATATAGATTCATAGGGCCGTCAGGGCTGATCGCGGTTGCTGGCCGCATCGCGCCGACCAGCACCACCGGTTTTTCGCTTTTTACTACCAGATTTAAAAAATAAGCGGTTTCTTCTAGGGTATCTGTCCCATGAGTTACCACAATTCCATCCACGTCCGGCTGCTTTAACAAGGCATTAATGCGTTCTGTCAGGTAAAACCAGATTTTGTGATTCATGTCGGCACTGTCAATCTGAGCGATTTGTTCTGTGGCAATGTCGGCAATGGCTGTCAGTGGTTCAATGGCCTTTACTATCTTTTCTATAGGTACTATGCCTGCGTGATAACTTACTGTGTCGGTGGGGTCATGTGATACTCCGGCGATAGTTCCCCCTGTGGCGAGTATGACTACTTTTTTCATATATTCAATCCTTCCCATAATCCATCTATCCTATCGTATAGTTTTTATATTTTTGAATGGTACGTTAGTGATCCGCCTCTCTGTAATTCAATCAATAGCCACGCATACATATTCTAGACAATTCACTTGGATATGGTATTCTCCAGGCGGGCAGGATATCCTTTTGACAGTACGGTTAGTTTGCGGGCAGGAAAGAAAAAAGCGCCGTCCATAGAGACGGCACTTTAAAGAGAGAGAAAAAATAATGCTTAGTATACCCATGACGGGTGGATTATGGGCACTGGTATTTTAGTTTAGGGGATGCTCTGAAATTAGCTGTTATTAGCCATATGTATGTCGTTGGCGCTTTCCTTTTTATAATTTTCAACAATTATATGTAATTGTTGAAACAGTTCATTTTTTGGCATGGTATTATTTTCTTTAACATATGAGACGATATCGTACAAACAGTCGTGCGGCAACCCGGCGTTGGTTACTTCTTTTGCCAACTCAACTAACTCTTGAAACATGTAAATCACGCTCCCTTCTGCACATAGGTATATTCTACAATAGACTCACTAACATATAATGTAACTTTAACTAGGCTGTTTAACAAAAATTTTTCAACAAAATTTTATCAAAATTACGCCATATTGCATTTTTGGGCGCGCATGGTTTGTTGGGGATGAATAAAAAATGGCGCCGCCCATAATGGTCGGCGCTTAAAGGAGAGAGAAAAAGAATTATCCTTAGTATATCCAGTATTCACCGGATTATACACCTTACATTGTTTATTTATCATTTCAGAAAGCCCCAGCTACGAAAAACAGCTAAGGCCAGAGAATGATGTGCGGATTACAACAGTCAAACGGGCGGCATAGCCGATACGGACGACAGTAATAAGGGCGGCAGTGAAACGGACTGCAATTGAATGGGACGCAGCATTGGCGGTGCTTCCGATGTTTCTGCCATTCGATTATTTCCGGATATTCTTTGAGAAAATGGTTATTGTTATTTTTCATTTGGATAAACCTCCACTACTCTGATATTCCATAATATGCAATATAGCAGGAATGGAGAAATTAAATAGAATAAATAAAGCGCTGCAGCGGATTGCAAGCGCTTTGGAAACAAAGCAAAATAAAGATTGATTTATCTGTAATTCAGTCAATAATTGCGGATACAGGGGCTGTAGTCTGGATTCCTAATTCCTCTAAATAATGCAGGGTTCTTGTTGGCAATGTAATGGTAGAGTCGTATTGTTTGGCAATTTTTAGTGTGTTTAATACAGGAATTAAGCTGGCCAAGTCGGCCGGCAAGTCAATATCGGGAATCATTTCAACGATGCCAACAGGAATAGTCTGCTCGGCTGCCTTAAAAGCGATCATGTCCAGAGCGGTTATGCCGTCCTGATTATAAAAAACACCATTAAACGAAAAGGGCGTAGCATACGTATAGCCGATTAAATTAAAGCCGCCTTCCTGATCGACAGATTCAATGATTCCGGCACCAATTGCAGGACTGACGATGTTAGTTTTTTTAGCGCAGGTAAATGCCTGGGGAGTGGATGCAATCGCTTCAAGTTTTTTTACAGCTTCTTTAAGGGTTGCCGGTTGCAGTGTAGGAGTATCTCCGCCTAAAATGAAAACACTGTCGGCCAGCCTGTTATCGGAACCATTCTTAAATATGTAATCAACAGCGTATTGCATGCCTTGGTCAAATGATTTTCCTTCGTCGGGGAAGATGTCTTTCAGCGCTTGAGCACCAAAGGTGGATTTAACAAGTTGATGTAAGTAGTCCCTGTCGCCGTTCAGGTTATAACAAATATATACATCGCCGCAATCCGCCGCAATACAGCTGTCGATTACATCCAGCAGTGAAGCCTCGTAAAACTCTTTAGCTTCTTCCACTGTAAAAATGCCGCCGCGTTCGGCTGTTAGTCTGGTTTTATTGTCGCCGGCTTTGGGGACTTTTGCAAATAGAACAATCGCATTTTTCAAATTTCTGTGCCTCCTGTTGTTTGTAAAGTTATCACGGCAAGACTGGCGCCATTCAGTCAATACAAAAATCGCTAAACGCCAAAGAGGTATTGGCCAATCGCTTCAGTAGCTGAACAGACTCCGGCGGACCGACCACAATTAAAATATCTTCAGCTAATATTATCTCTTTTTTTATGGCTGTAGACAGAAATTGATGATTCCGGTTGATAGCGACAATCAGTAAATTAAGCCCTTTATTCGCCCAGATTTCCTGAGCCGTTTTTCCTACAAGTTCAGATCCTTTGCCAACACGGATTTCGGCCAGATCAACATGAAGCTCCTGATTATAAAACATATTTTGCAGGAAATCGTAAGATGCCGGATGAGTAATGGCCGCCAATATCTGCCTGCCGCCGGAAATAGAGGGGGATATAATGGTCGTTGCACCGGCCTGTTTTAATTTCGATTCAGCTTCTTCTTCTTCGGCTCTGGCCACAACCATAATGCTTGTATTCTGGCTTTTGGCCGATAAGGTTACATAGACGTTATCCGCATCATTCGATAAGGCGGCAACGAGGACTCTTGCCTGTTTGACGCCTGCTGCCTGCAAAATTTTATCCTGTTTGGCATCACCGCAGATGACCAAGACCTTATCTTCAAGCAATGACTCCACGCTATCAAGGTTTTCTTCGATAACGACACAAGCTATATTACTGTTGCGTAAACCGGAAATAACTTGTTGTCCTACTCGGCCGGCACCACAGACGATCACATGATGTTTAAGCTGGGCGATTTGTTGCAGCATGGTACGCCTCCCAAAGAGATTTTTGATATGTCCCTCGACCAGCACGCTCACCAGTAGAGTAAGCGTATAGCCGGCGGTGCCAACGCCAAACACGATCAGCAAAATAGCAAAGGCTTTTCCCAGTGGTGTTACCGGTACTACATCGCCATAACCGACTGTAGCCACGGTTGCAACTGTCAGATAAATGGCATCCAGCCACGGTAAGTGTTCAATTAATACAAAACCTGTGATTCCGGCAGATACAACTAAAGCAAAGTAAGCCACAGCCATCCGTAGCTGCTTAAACAAACTATCGCATCCCAACATTTCCCAATTCTGTTGCTGAATATATGGCTATTGGATTCATTTATCCGTGTGAACGGGTGAATGAGCAATATCTCAATAATTTATTCCATGCTTTTATCTTGAATCCTTGTTACGTTTTTATTGATTATAAAATTTATCGTATTTTCCGATGGGAGGCCGTAAAAGAAGATTCCCCGTCAGTTGCGGTATTAGAACAACTGGTGGGGAATCTTCTTATCATACGTTATGATTCATCAGCGGGCGTCTCATTCGGTAAGAATTTAGCACTCTAAAATCTCTTGTTTTCTATCAAGGATTTCGGCTGATAATACTTCCGCCTCTACGTTTTTAAAACCAAGTCTTTCGATGGTTTGCGAAAAGCGTTCACCGGCTTTGCCCTTTTCTTTATAAAAGAGAATAGCTTTTTCAATTACTGTTAAAACTTCTCCTTTATCGGCAAAGGTTTTGTTTAACGCTTTACCCTGAGCTACGTTTTTGCCCCATCTCCCGCCAAAACAGATCTTATAACCCTGTTTACCGTCTTGAATCGCATCAAAGCGGCATTTTCCAATACAGCGTCCACACTTTTTACACTTGTGAGGGTCAATTTCCAAAACACCGTCTACAACAGTGGCAGCATTGACGGGACAAGCTTCAGCGACAGCACATTTATTGCAGCCTTTACAGACAGCTTTATCAAAAATAGGGGCCATTTGACCAATAATGCCTATATCATTCAAGTCAGGCTTTACACAGTTGTTCGGACAACCGCCTACTGCAATTTTAAATTTATGGGGTAGTTTTACGCCGGCAAAGCCGTTATAAAACCTTTCGTGAATTTCTCTGGACAAAGCGAAGGTATCAATGCGTCCATATTGACATGTCGTTCCTTTGCAGGAGACAACAGGACGTATTTTAGCGCCTGTGCCACCGGTAACGAGTCCTTCTTTGGCAATATAGGATCGAAAGTCTTCAATTTTTTCATAGGGAATACCCTGGCATTCTATGCTAAGTCTTGTTGTAAAGGTAAGCATACCATTGCCGAATAATTCAGCGGCCTCGGCAATACATTTGGCCTGAGCACCCGTAATGACACCATTTACGGTTACAACTCTCGCTGAAAAGTTGTCTGTTCCCTTGTTGCTTAAAAAACCAAGTGCTTTTACCCTTTTTTCATCTTCAGCACTAATTGTTAACGCAGACATTTTTTACCCTCCAATTCTATTCTCTCATAGACCTTTTGTAGTAATTTATCAATTTCTATATCAACAATATACCACTTGTTAATTAATAATAAAAGTGATATTATTTTATGATAATTATAGGTAAAACCTATTAATATAAAAAGGTCTTTAAGGAGAAAGAAATGACGATAAGACACTTAAAAATCTTTATTGCTGTGGCTGAAACCGGTAAAATGAGTGCCGCGGCAGCTAAATATTTTATTTCTCAGCCTACTGTAAGTCAGGCAATCAGAGAGTTGGAGACCCATTATGGAGTCTTATTGTTTGAAAGAATTTCAAAAAAGCTATATATAACGGAAGCCGGAAAAAATCTGCTGACTTATGCCAGAGTCGCCGTAAAGCAATTTGATGAGTTGAATACGTACATGCTGATAGAAGGCCATGCCGAAAAAATACGGGTTGGCGTTACAGTAACGGTCGGATCATGTATGTTGCCGTCTATGTTAAATCGTTTTCAGGAACGGATGCCGCAGGTGGAACCTTTTGCGTATATGAATAATACCAAATCCATTGAAGATAAAATTTTGCAAGCGGAATTGGATATCGGGATTGTGGAAGGACAGGTCAAAAGCCATGATTTAGTCAATTCTCCTGCCGTAAAAGATTATCTTGTTATCGTATGTGCTAATACCCACCGCCTTGCGGGACGCAAGCGAATTTCGGTAAAGGAACTCGAAAATGAGCGCTTTGTAATGCGGGAAGAAGGAAGCGGTACCAGAGAATTATTTGAAAATTACATGCAAAATAACGGTGTAAAACTGAAAATAGGCTGGGAAATAACCTGTCCAGGGGTTATAAAAAATGTTGTATTAGAGAATGACTGCCTGGCGGCAATATCCATAAGGCTGGTGACCGAAGAAATAAAAGCTGGCCGGATGTACGTCATAAAGAGTCGGGAAAACGCCTGGGACAGATCGTTTAATATCGTTTATTATAAGAATAAGTATATAACCGAAAGTATGAAGGCTATTATGGAGATTGCCAGGGAATATGACAACGCAGATTTCTTAAAGGGGATACCAACGGGAATTCTGGTGAATGAGTAAAGGTATATATATATACATAAGTTTTTCATATCGTCTTCATAAGTTCTTCATAATCTCCTGTTACAATTGTTTTCAACAAACGCCCGCAAAGGCGGAAAGGAGAATGAAGAATGAACATGACCCATTATATGGAACTTCTGGCTGTCAATCAGCCGTGGAATCTCATTATCTACATGGTGATCCCGGTTGCGTTGGCGGAATCCCTGGTAGCCACTGAGTTTTTCGTGGTTTTTAACAGGGGGAAAGCCGCTGGGGCTATGCGTACATTAAACAAATACATTGGCATTGTCCTTGGTTTTTATTTCCTGGGCATATTTCTCAACCTGATGATTACCGCAGTGCCGGGTATGCCTTGGCGCGGTACGGCAGACGTACTGGCTGTTGGTTCGTATCTAAGCGGTGTTATTCCGCTCATGGGTATTGCGCTGTTGGAATTGGGCCTTATTGGCCGCGGCAAAACCGAGGACGAGAAGCTTAAACTGCATTTTATTTTGCTCACGGTGTTTCTTGTGGTTGCTCATGTTGCCATGGTATTTGGTATGGTAGACCCCACTATTATGGGCTGGACGCCAAATGGTTCAACCATGAACCACAACATGCCCATGAATCACAATATGCATTAAGCAGTATAAAAAAGATGTTTGTTCACAATCTTTGCAGGATTATAAGGGAAAAAATAGAATAAAGTATGTGTAAAAAACAACGTACTCCTTAAAGAAAATAACCTACGGCCGGAGCCGGGACTTGGTAATGCCCTATTGTCTGGAGAAGCGACTTTGTATGCCGGTGAAATCATTGAGGCGTTACGTTATGTAGATGACGCAAAACCTGATGAGCCTCCTTATACCGGTTTTTTGCCTGAACGTATTTTGCGCAAATTCGGCGTACCGCTGGTTGACGGCACGATTCCCGGTGTTGCTGTTATTACCGGCAAAGCAAAAGACGCCAAAGCCGGTGCGGCGCTGGTTAAGGATTTACAGGCCAAGGGCATTCTTGTCATGCTGGTTAACGATATTATTGAACAATGTATAGAGGAAAATATTAAAGTTGGCGTTGATTATCTGACTTTCCCACTGGGAAAATTTACCCAGATTATTCATGCGGTTAACTTCGCTGCCCGTGCCGGTTTAGCCTTTGGCGGTGTTCCTAAAGGCGAACGTGCCCGGATGCTGGAGTATCAAAAGAACCGTGTTCCTGCTTTCGTAATTGCACTAGGCGAGCTGGATGCCGTTACGGTGGCAATTGGCGCCGGTGCGCTGTTCATGGGTTTCCCGATTGTTACCGATCAGGCTTTGCCGCCTGAATTGACAATTTCGGGCCTGTTGGAGCCTGAACCCGATTATGGAAAAATTGTCAAACTGGCCTTGGAACTTCGCAACATCAAGCTCAAAATAGTGGATATTCCTGTGCCTATTACTGTGGGCCCGGCTTTTGAAGGGGAAACCATCCGCAAAAAAGAGGCCTGAGTTGAATTTGGCGGTGGCCGTGCTCCTGGCTTTGAGCTTGTTCGCATGTGCAGCGCCGATGCGGTAGAGGATGGCAAGATCGAGGTTATTGGGCCGGAGATTGACGAAATGCCCGAGGGCAGTGTGTTTCCCTTGGGAATTATGGTGGATATCTATGGCCGCAAAATGCAGGAAGACTTTGAAGGCGTACTGGAACGCCGTATTCATTATTTTATCAACTACGGCGAAGGACTGTGGCATGTGGCGCAGCGGGATTTGTGCTGGCTGCGAATTAGCAAGGCGGCTAAAGCTGCCGGTTTTAAAATCCGTCATTACGGGGAACTTTTAATTGCTAAGTTTAAATCCGATTACCCGGCCATTGTTGACAGGGTACAGATTACTTTAATTACCGATGCCAAAGTGATTGAAGAAAAAATTGTCATCGCCCGTGAAAGGTACCAAGCCCGTGACGCCAGATTGAAGGGCCTTACCGATGAATCGGTGGACACATTCTATTCCTGCACACTATGCCAGTCCTTCGCGCCTAACCATGTTTGCATTGTTTCGCCTGAACGCGTTGGTTTGTGCGGGGCGGTGAGCTGGCTTGATGCCAAGGCTTCGAATGAAATTACACCGACCGGGCCTAATCAGCCAATTGTTAAGGGCGAATGCCTTGATGAGCAAAAAGGCATGTGGAAAAATTTGAATACCTTCCTCTACGGTGCCTCCCACCAGACACTGGAAGAAGTTAACCTATATACTCTGATGGACAGGCCGATGACTTCCTGCGGCTGCTTTGAAGCTATCATTGCCGTACTGCCGATGACGAATGGGGTGATGCTTACCACCCGTGAACATGCCGGGGAAACGCCCTGCGGCATGACCTTCTCCACGTTGGCAGGGACTTGCGGCGGCGGGGTACAGACCCTGGGTTTCATGGGAGTTGGCCGTCGTTATATAATAAGTTCCAAGTTTATTCCGGCCGATGGTGGTTTAGGACGTATTGTCTGGATGCCGAAAGAATTAAAAGATTATCTGAGAGAGGAATTGACCGAACGGGCTGTCGCTCTTGGTCTGGGAACCGACTTTATCGACAAAATTGCCGATGAGACAGTAGGAACTACGGAAGAGAGTATCTTGCCCTTCCTGGAGGAAAAGAAACATCCGGCGCTGACAATGACACCCTTAATGTAAAAAAATAGTAAAGCAAAGATAGATTACCCCCGCAGTTTACTTGACTGCGGGGGTAATCTGTTATGGATGGCAAGTATTGCAAGGATTTTTGCCACTCTGGCTTTTCCCCTTTAATGAAGCTGCGGGTTAGCTGGTTTGCATTCAATTTGCTCAGCAGGAACATATCTTCCTTGCGTTTTGTGCAACCTATAGTATATATGAGCTCACAAAGGGAGGAACAGAATATGGAATGGCACGAAATAATGCGCGATACCTGGCAGACCTCACTGGTATTCATAGGTCTGCTTATATTTACCCGTGTACTTGGCAAAACACAGGTTGGTCAATTGACTTATTATGAATATATTAGCGGGATTACCATTGGTTCACTTGCCGCCAACATCGCAGCGGCTGATGCCGATAAAGTGTGGAACCATTATTATGATCTTATTTTATTTGTTGCCCTGACGTATGCAGTATCAGTTGTTACGATTAAAAGCCGGCCCTTAAGAAAATTAATTGACGGTTCTCCGACCGTTATAATCGAGAACGGCAAGATTATTGAAGAAAGTATGCACGGCCTGCGCTATGATCTGGACGAATTGCATAGCCAACTGCGCGAGCAGGGGATATTTGATCCCGCCGAAGTGCAATATGCTGTTTTAGAAACGACCGGAAAATTGAGCGTGATAAAGAAGTCGGACTATCAGCCTATGACTAAAAGTGATTTTAATATTCACTTGCCTGATCCTATGTTCCCGGTGGAATTGATTATGGATGGGGTTGTTATTGAACGCAATTTACAAAAACAAAACTATTCCAAGGAATGGCTGGAAGAACAATTGGCAGCCAGAGGCATTTCTGCTATAGCGGAAGTGACTTATGCAGGGATTGATTCTAAAGGACAATTATTTGTTAATCCCAAAGTCCACTCAAAATTGAGTATAAGTCAGGCCAGTAAATAGAAGCAAGTTTGGGCAGTAATGAAAATATGGAGCATTATTGGCTGTATGGTGTAAAAATGGCAATAGTGCGCAAACTAATCATACGGAGGTGTCAGGTATGTTGCTAAGTTGGATGATGATGAAAATGATGGATCCGGCCATGGATGAGATAATGGCCAAGATGCTGACCGAGGATTATCCGGATAACCCTTTTCTATTAGTGACAGTTGCCGAAAAACTTTCTCCCCGGGCAGTTATGGAGGCGGCTATCCGGGCCGAACTTGGCAAGGAATTAACGCGACCGCTGGGCAGTCCGGTGGTATTGTCACCTTGGGATAAAATTCTGTTAAATCCCAAACAATTATTCCAGCTACCCACGGAAGATTATACGAAGGTAACTACGAAAACGGTCATTGGGCCAAATGCCAAAAGACCTTTAACACTGGAGACGCCTATTATGATTACGGGGATGTCCTACGGAGGATCGTTAAGTCTGCCCATGAAGGTTGCGCTGGCAAAAGGTGCATCTATGGCCGGTACAGCCACCAATACAGGTGAATCGGCGGTTACGGATGAAGAGCGGCAAGCCGCCAGGCTGTTGGTAGGGCAATACCACCGTGGGGGAATGTTAAGCGGCCAGGAGCAATTGGGCATGCTCGATGCTATTGAGATTCAACTTGGGCAGGGTGCCTGGGGCGGAGCCGTAGACGAGCCTATGCGCTCTGAACAGATTGGCCGGCACTTACAAAAAGCCTGGAAGCTGGAAAAAGGCCAGGATGCCACCGTATATTCCCGTATGCCCGGCAAGAGTACGTCGCAGGATTATATTCAAATGATTAATAAAATGAAAGCTCAGTATGATGTTCCGATAGGAGTAAAAATTGCCGGAACTGATTATATTGAGTATGAATTAGCCGTTATTGCCCAAACACAGGCTGATTATATTGTTGTAGACGGCTCGGAAGGCGGGACGGCAGTAGCCAACCCGACGCTGCAGGATAATGTTGGGTTACCGACTTTTCACACATTAGTGCGTACCGTTGACTGGCTTACCCAGCAAAACCTTAGAGACCGCTTTAGCGTTATTGTGACAGGCGGCATGACAACGCCGGGGCATTTTCTTAAAGCATTGGCACTTGGTGCTGATGCCATCTATATTGGCACGATTGCCTTAATGGCTGCCATGCATACCCAGGTGGCCAAAACTTTGCCACAGGCACCGCCTTCGCAAATGGCACTTTATACCGGGAAAATGACCGACAAGCTGGATGTAGATAAAGCTGCCAGACACCTGACTAATTTCCTGACATCCTGTATGATTGAAATGCAGCTGGCCGTTCAGGCGGTTGGCAAAACCGCTTTTAAAGAACTCGACCGCACGGATCTGGTAACAGTTGATAAAAATCTGGCGGAATTTGCCGGTATCCGTTATGCCGGCAGCCAGCGTGAAGTGCAATTGCCGGGCATTGGCCAGGTGAATGAACAATATCAGTCACCTAGCCTGCAGCTACAATAATAGACGCAGGTAGCAGACCTCTCCGGAAATTTTTTGGGAGAGGTTTGTCTGTATGTTCGCCGTATAGAAGCTGGCAGGCATAGGCGGGTGTCAATATCTTTAGTACGCTGGATATATATGGTATTTTTAGCGGCTGAGATAATAAGATTAAATAGAGATATAGTCTCCTAATTGCGGCATGGTAATGGACAAGGTAATTTCAGGAAAAGGCTGGTGATTCAATGAAGGGAGTCAAAATCCGGTCTGTTGGGACGGCAGTTCCACCGCATGCGTTATGCCAGAAGGATATCAAGAAAACAGCTGCTGCTTTATTTAACTCACATATCCAGCATCTTGACCGGCTGCTGCCGGTGTTCGAAAACAGCTTAATTCAAACCCGCTACCTTTCTCAACCGCTTGCTTGGTATAGCGATATCCATCCTTTTGCCGAAGCAAACCGAATTTATGAAGAAGTGGCTTTAGCTTTGGCTGAGCAAGCGTCCAGGCAGGCTATTGACCGGGCCGGAATCGCCGAGCGGGATGTGGGGATGGTGGTTTTTGTATCGTCAACCGGTATTGCAACGCCTACGCTGGATGCCAAACTGATTCAGCGGTTGGGTTTATCGCCCCATACGTACCGGTTGCCGGTTTGGGGACTGGGCTGTGCGGGCGGAGTGGCGGGGCTTGCCAGAGCGGCGGAATTAGCCAAAAATTATACCCGGAGTGCGGTATTACTGGTTACGGTAGAATTATGCAGTCTTACTTTTCAGCGAAATGATTTTTCCAAGGCTAATTTGATTGGAACCAGTATTTTTGCCGACGGGGCGGCAGCCGCTATCATCGCGGCCGAGGGAAACGGGCCTGAGGTTTTGGGCAGCTACAGTACGCTGTTTCCCAATTCAGAAGATATTATGGGATGGGAACTGATAGACACCGGATTAAAAGTGCGATTTTCCCGCGATATTCCGAGTATTGTCAGAAAAGAACTGCCGGCGTTGGTTGCCCAGGCCTGTGACTTGTGGGGCATTACCCACACTGACATTCAGCATTATGTAGTCCATCCCGGCGGTGCGAAGGTATTGCAAGCCTATACCGAATGTTTTGGATTACATAATAACGATTTGGTAAGCGGCTATGAAGTCCTTGCCAATTATGGCAATATGTCAAGTTCATCAGTATTTTTTGTCCTTGAGCGGTTTCTGGCGTCTACGCCGCCGGCGAATGAATATGGCATTATGCTGAGTCTAGGTCCGGGATTCAGTGCGGAACAGGTGTTATTCCGATGGTAAAGACAGTAATTTGGTTTATGTTTGCTGTTATTGTCACGCAGCGCCTGGTGGAATTGGCTGTTGCCCGGCGCAACAGACTTTGGGCATGTAGAGCCGGAGCCAGGGAATTTGGCGCCGGCCATTATCGTTGTTTTTTTTTGCTGCATGCTATCTGGCTGGCGGGTTGGGTTGTTGAGGGAAGTTTGTATAATAATTTGTCGGCGGTATGGTATGTATGGCTGGGAGTGTTTTTGAGCGCGCAGATTGTAAGGTATTGGTGTATTGCCAGTCTGGGAAGGCATTGGAATACACGCATTTTGATCATACCCGGCAGCACGCTAATCCGGCGCGGGCCCTACCGAATGCTCAAACACCCCAACTATTTGGCGGTTGCAGTAGAATTAATGAGTGTGCCAATGATTTTTGGGGCAACGATCACGGCGGTTCTGGCTACCATGGCCAATGCGGTGCTGCTTTTGTACGTTCGCATTCCGGCAGAAGAGCAAGCATTCCAGGTACTTGCCGCTACGGAAACAGAGAAAGAGTTGTAATATATTTCCACTAATAAATAAAAGGCAGTCTGTACATTAATAATAAATGGAGCATTAAGATACTTTTAGGAGGTATATACTGTGACTGTAAAAAAGGACTTAGAGAAAGCGTTAGCTGCTGCCCAAGCTGCCAAAGGCACGTACGCAACTTTTGCCACATCCACGGACGACCAAGGTGCTCAGACAATGTTTGAGCAAATGGCCCAGGACATGGATCGGCATATTGCCCAGCTTAACAGCCGCGTAAGTGAAACGTCGGAAACTAAATTAAGCAATCGGCAACAGGAGTAATAAGGAGGTAGATACCTACCTCCTTACTCCAGATGAAAAGTATAACTTTTCCTGGATAGAACGACTAAAGCTTCTACCTGCAGCCTAAAGGACTTGGTACAAGCCAAGTCTTTTTTAACTAAGATACAAAAGGTGAAACAAATGAGTGTTAAGGTCGGCATTCCCCAAGCATTACTATATCACGAGTTTGGCGGTTTCTGGCTGGAGTTTTTTCAGAACATTAGAGTACCGGTGACTCTTTCCGGTAATACCAATAAACAAATATTAGACCGGGGGATGTCGCTTGCTATTGACGAGTCTTGTATACCATTGAAGGTTTACTTAGGTCATGTAGAATCCTTATTAAACACATGCAGTCATATCTTCATACCTCGCATCGCCCAGTATTATCCGGACAATCATTTTTGTGCAAAGCTTGCCGGTTTACCGGATATTGTGCAAAATACGTTTAGATTGACTGGTAAAGAATTACTTAGTCCCAATATTGAAAATAGTTCCCAGGCTACAGTAGTAAAGGCCGTTCGTACGATATGTCAGCCGTTAGGTTTGTCTGCCATTAGCGGACAGCGGGCATACTACCAAGCCCGAAAAGCCTGGAAGGATAATATCCCGCTTCAATCTGACCACACGGCAAAGGCTAAAATCGCGGTGATTGGTCATAGTTACATAATAAAGGATGTTTTCTTCAATAATGATATTGAAAAATTTTTTAAGTCTCAAGCTGTAGAGATTATCACTCCGAACGATTTGCCAAACAAAACAATTTATGAGGAAGCCAAAGCATTTCGACAGGATATTTATTGGCAACTGTCAATGAAAATTGCCGGTGCTACCCGGTATTTTTGCCGACAAAGCGATATAGCAGGTATTATTATGGTATCAAGTTTTGGCTGTGGTCCCGATTCACTTGTTAACGAATACTTGGAGCATCATATTCTCAAACCAAGTAATAAGCCACATATGGTGATTACTATTGATGAGCATACCGGCAATGCCGGGCTTATTACGCGGGTTGAAGCCTTTTGGGATATGGTATCAAGGAGGTTAAAGCTTGAAGATAAGTTATCCTCATATGGGCTATCTTAGTATACCGGTCTACAACATGCTGACAAACCTTGGTGCTGAAGTTATTGAAGCTCCGTCAATTTCCGCGAAAACGGTTGAGTTGGGTTCAATGTATTCACCGGAAGGTGTATGTTTGCCCTACAAAATAAACATGGGTAATTTTTTGGAGAGTATGGATAAGGGTGCAGATACATTTGTAACCGTGTGTGGTGCCGGAAAATGCCGCTTAGGATTTTACGGTGCTGTGCAAAAAATTCAGCTTTCTAAGACTAAAAATGTGAAATTTTATACGATTGATACCAACCATCTCTTCAACGGGTTATATCACTTTTTACAAAGTGTGGCGCCTCAAGTCAGTCGCTTGAAGATCGTAAAGCAGCTTACTATGGCAATTAAGATACTAAAAGCTCTTGATTCTATCAACAATGCCAAGAATTTTTATGGATCGCGGTCTAATAAGCCGGATATTATCATTGATATAGCGAATAAATCAACGAGAGAGTTTCGTAATTGCCAAACTTTTAGAGATATTAAGGACAAGCAAGATCAGATTATTCAATTGATAAGGACAATGAGTGAACCTAGCGCTTGTCAAAAGCCGAAGGTTGGCTTAGTTGGAGAATTCTATTT
Source organism: Sporomusa acidovorans (assembly GCF_900101845.1). Lineage (GTDB taxonomy): Bacteria > Bacillota > Negativicutes > Sporomusales > Sporomusaceae > Sporomusa > Sporomusa acidovorans. The sequence continues at coordinate 44,493 of NZ_FNAM01000039.1, forward strand.
GTTGGTCGAACCTTATGTCAATTATAGAGTGGAAGACATATTGCTTCAACAAGGTATAGAGGTCAAAAAGTTTGTTAATACAGGGGAATGGGTTTATTCAAATACGTTATTAAGCTCACTGGGGCTATACAACGAGGAGAAGGTATTTCAGAAGCAGGCTAGGCCCTATCTTAATCATCATATTGGCGGTGACGGGCTAAAATCAGTAGGGAGTATGTTATGGTGCGCGCGGAACGGTTATGACGGAATTGTCCATATATATCCATTTGGCTGTATGCCCGAAATAGTAGCTCAATACGCACTCAGGAATATTGCTCAAGACTTCAATTTGCCCTTATTGTCCTTAAGTGTTGACGAACACTCCAGCGATGTGGGGGTTCTCACTAGATTGGAGGCATTTGTCGATTGTATCAGACGAAGAAAAAAATAGTGTACGCAAAGTGGTATCATATTCTTCGTAAAGGAATATGATACCGTTTTTTAGTGTTTTCTGTCCATATTGGTTGGCAAGGTAAACAGTAACCGAAATATACTTTACTACATATACGAAACTCTAAAAGTGTCAATGGGCTTCCCTTATCCATATTATGTAATAACCGTAACTTTTTTTATTGCGGTAATTTCATAGGAAGGGATGAGTGAAGTGCCAAGAGATGAATGGGAATCTCCTGAAATTGATGAATGGGATGAAGAGAATGAAGAGGATGAATCCTACGATTTTCGTCAATGTTTCCCGATAGGCTGTTCTCCAAATTTTTGTAACCCACGCCGGTTTTGTTTTCCGCGTCAATGTTTTCCCAGATTCTGTTTTCCACGTCAATGCTTTCCTCGATTTTGTTTTCCAAGACAGTGTTTTCCAAGACAGTGTTTTCCAAGACTGTGTTTTCCAAGGCAGTGTTTTCCAAGACTGTGTTTCCCGCGGCAATGTTTTCCAAGACAGTGCTTTCCACGTCGATAAGAAAGGAAAGAGGCCAGTATTTCGACTGGCCTCTTTCCTTTGAGCAGGGTTACAGAACGTTTTATTGATTTTCATTGCTTCCGCCAGCGCAGCAGGTAACCGGTAAAACGCTGGTATATGGTCATTAATGTGAGCACAACGGCACCAATAACAATGATCCCGGCAACCACCCGGGGATAATCGGCAAAATCGGAAAAGTATTTTACATACCAGCCCAGACCGCTGGTGGCGCCAATCATTTCGGCTGCTGTTAACAGGATAAACGCCAGTACCAGACTGATGGCGCCGCCGCTGATAATATGCGGCATAGCTCCGGGCAAGAGGATATGGATAAGCATGGATTTCCTGCTGACCCCGATGGTTCTGGCAGAGTCGACAATGCCTTTTTCCAATGACTCTACACCCGCTACCGTATTCATAAATAAGGGCCAAAACGCACCGACGAAGATGATAAAGACGGAGGACTGGGTAAAAGTGGGTAGTATGGCGATGGCATAGGGAATATAGACAATGGGCGGGATTGGCCCCAGCACATTGGTGGCCGGTTCAATCGCCAGTCTTAACCGTCGGTTCCAGCCAACAATTAGCCCTAGCGGAATAGCAAGCAGCGTAGCCAGGGAGCAACCCCAGAATAACAAATTAAAGGAACTGAGCAGACTTTTCAAGAATACCTCGCGGTCTTCGAAAAGCAGGTGAAGAACTTGCAACGGTTGTGGGAAGAGCTGGGAATCAAGCAGTTTTAACCAGGCGGTACTTAACTGCCAAAGGAGTAAGATGGCAATTCCTAAGAGCAGGCGGTCGCGGCTGGTTTGGCTCATATGCCTGCGCCTCCTTCCACCTGTTGGAGCTCTTCTAAAATTTCTTGTTGCAGCAAAGAAAGAATTTCGTTGCGCAATTCAATATAACGGGGATCTTTTACTAGGAAAAAACGCCGCCGGGGGCGGGGAAAAGGAACCTCGACTGTCTTTACTACCCGGCCGGGACCGGGAGTAAAAACGGCAATGCGGTCAGCCAGATATAAAGCTTCATCAATATCATGGGTGACCAGGAATACGGTTTTTTTGTTGCCATCGCCGGTCCACAGCTTGAGCAGCAGATCCTGCAGACTTACCCGGTTTTTGGCATCTACCGCGCCAAAGGGTTCATCCAGCAGGTAGACAGGCGCATCAAGAGCAAAGGCTCTGGCGATCGCTACCCGCTGACGCATGCCGCCTGACAGTTCACCCGGGTATTTATGGCTGTAGCTGCTGAGACCGACCAGTTCCAGTAATTTTTTTGCTTTTTCTTCAGCCGGTTTACCTTTGGAGCGACCTGACTCCCGGAGAGCAAAGCTAATATTATCAAGGGCAGTCATCCAGGGAAATAACGAGTAATCTTGAAAGACGACGGCCCTATCCGGGCCGGGGGCAAGAATCGGCCTATCTTGTAAGGTAATACGGCCACTTGTGGCGGCTGTTAATCCAGCGAGCAACCCGATGGTTGAACTTTTGCCGCAACCGCTGGGACCGACCACTGCCAGAAATTCTCCCTGGTCAATGGACAGCGACAGATTGGCTACAGCCGGACACTCGTCGCCCGGATACGTAAGGGATATGGATTCAAGCTTTAGTAAGGCCACAAGCATCCTCCTTGTTCTTAGAGATCATTAACCTGATAGTCATTAGCCAGTTTTTGATAGGTAGCGTTTTGCGGCTCGCGCTGCAGTAACTGGTCGAGCGCTGTTTTGTATATTTCCGTGTTAACATGCTTGGCGATATCAATATCACTTTGGATGTAACCAGCCGCTTTCATCGCTTCCCAAAAAGCAATAAAGCGTTTCTTGTCAGGGTCGGGAATGCTATGGATGCGGCCGCCGTAAAGTCCTTTCTTGAGCAGCTCTTTGTCCAGTTTGACATATTTCCCGGCAATAGCCAAAGTTTCTTCCTGGTTGTTGATATAAAAGTCATAGGCGCGGATGCTGGCGCGGGCATAGCGGATATAGGCTTCTTTATTGCTTTGCAGCTTATCTTCCAGCGCGACTACCCGGCAGCATACATGACCGTCCATATATTCAGAAGACCAGGTAACAATTTTTAGCCCTTGTTGTTCAGCCATTTCTGAGAAGGGAACCCAGACCAGACCGGCATCTGCCGCGCCTTTTTTTACTGCTTCCAGCACGGCGGTAGGGGAGTCTAATTCTTGAATGGTAACCTGGTTTTTCCAGTCAATACCGGCTTTGCTCATGGCTGATCGCCATACAGCATCACCGGTTGCCAGACGAACAGTGGCTACTTTTTTGCCAATAAAGCCTTGGGGAGTGGAAAATTGTCCGGCATTTTCCGGTTTGGCCACAACGGCGTGGCCTTCGCTTTGCATGCCGCCAATATCAACAAAAGGTGTACCTTTGGCAATGAAAACCTGCGGGGCGGCTGTACCGAAGGAACCGGCATCCAGTTTACCCGCTTTAATGGCATTTAGCCCTTCACCGGAGTTGGTAAACTGGAATAATTCGACATCCAGCCCCTCTTGCTCGTAAAAACCTTTCTCTTTGGCAACAAAATAAAGGATATGGCCAACAGCCGGCAAATAACCAATTTTAAATTTGATTTTGTCAGCGGGCGGGGATGCTTGGCCGGACGATGGTTTTGCTGACTGATCAGCTTTTTGCTGGCCGCAGCCGGCAAGCAGTAAACTAAAGATTAGGATAATAGCGACGCTGGCAATAATGAGACGGTGCTTGTGCACAGATAATCACTCCTTTTCTTTCGGTAAGAGGTTTTTATAAAAGAGATTAGAGCATCCGCGATTGTGATCTGCCCCGATAACAAAGTAAGTGAGAAAACTGCCGGTATGGAGCTTAGACTCAGAAATTTAGGCAGCTTACAAAGGTTTTATCAAAATCACTGTAGGTAGCCAGTTCTAAAACCTCGACTTGCTTTACCAGATCGGCCGCTGTTTGCCGGGAACGACGATTTAGGAGCATGGCCTGCCCGCCTGTTTTAGCCGTATTGCCGAGAAAATCAATTTTGCCTGTAAAAGCTTCAGGCAGCATACCAATGTTAATCAGACTGTCGGCATTGAGATGAAAACCAAAAGATCCGGCAATCAATACACGGTCAACCTGGGCGGTGCTTAAGCCGTTGGCAGCAAGCAGGCATTCCATACCGGCACGAATGGCTCCTTTGGCAAGCTGCACCTGGCGGATATCCTTTTGCGATACATAGACGGATTGCTGAATGGTAAAAATGGTTTTACTGTTTTCTTTTTTTAATCGCCGTTGTAAAGGATGCGTATGATTCAGTTCCAGCCCGGTAAACTTCCCGCTTTTGTTGATCAGTTTGGTTCTGACAAGTTCACCGACAATATCCAGCAGTCCACTGCCGCAAATGCCGACAGCCGGGCTATCGGCAATGGTTTTTACCGCTACGTCGCCGGTAGGGGCTACTTTGAATTTTTCGATGGCGCCAGGGGCGGCCCTCATGCCGCAGGCAATATTCATGCCTTCAAAAGCCGGGCCGGCCGCCGTGGAGGTTGCCGACAGACGGCCGTCAACCGCTAAAGCCATTTCACCATTGGTACCAATATCGACAAACAGGGTAGTTCCTTTCAGATTGGCCAAATCTGCGGCCAGAATGCCGGCAGTGATATCGGCCCCCACATAGGCCGACATAACCGGCGGCAGGTAGATTTGGGCAAAAGGAGCAACCGTAAGGCCAATAGCGGCTGCCGCATGATAGCTACCACCCCAGAGAACAGGCATGTAGGGGAATTTACCCAGAGAGGCGGGATTGGTATTCAGCGCCAGGTGCAGCATGCAGGTATTGCCGCTGAAGATGACTTCATAAATGCTTTGGGGCCGTATGCCGGCATTGTGCGACAGTTCATTGATCATTTTATTGATAGCCTGAACAATCTCTGTGTGCAGGGTGGCTAAGCCGGCGGCAGAATTGGCCATTTTTATCCGGGATAAAACATCCTGGGCATGCAGGCTCTGCGGATTGAGAGCCGATACGGTAGCCAGCTCATGGCCGGTGATCAGGTCAAAGAGCGCGGCTACCAGGGTGGTTGTGCCAATATCAACAACAAGACCATGAGCGGTTTTGGCCGTATTGCCTGGTTCTGTTCCCAATGGCGAATCACCGGATAATACTAAGGTTTTATCCTCAACTGGTGCGTATTCTTTAGTTATCACTGGATCAAGTGTTACTGCCAAGTGGTGTCCTTCGCTTAAGATTTGCACATCATGTTTATCCTGCCGGTCAAGAACAAAAATATCAATAACGGTATTGTCAGCGGGTTGCGCCTGAATCTCAGCCGTACACCCGAGAACAATGCCCTGACTCATTTCTTCTGGGGTCAGGGTATGAAGGCAACCCGGCAATACGCGAATTGTCTCAGGGGGAGAGGAAGGAATGCGAACTTTGCATTTGCCGCAGGTGCCGGCACCGTTGCAGGGGGATTCAACCAGAACCCCGGCAGCTCTGGCGGCAGCAAGAACGGTGATATTGTCATGGGCGACAAAGACAGTTGACTGGTTGGTGTCCTGCCAAAAGCGTAATAGCGTCACCGGTTATTACCCCCCCTCTTTTGTGCGAATCGCTTTGACTGTTTGGGTCAGGGATTGGATGTTGATTAACGGGCTGGAGGTACTTAAGCCGCAGGCTGGGGCAATGATGTTGATGCCTTGCTCCAGCAAGTTTTTCGTTTGTATAGTGACTTTTTCCGCTGATCCCAGTTCTAAGAGATACGTGCTGACATTTCCCATTGTCGTAAGTTCGGGAAACTCATCCTTAAGAAGTTTTAGATTGACAATCGCATCGGTACTGACCGCATCGGCTTTAAGTTTCGGAAGTAAAGATTTTACGCTGTTTACGTTGCCGCAGATATGAATAATAACCGGAACACCTCTTTGGTGAATGGCGGTGACAAGCTTGTTAATGTAGGTGACGGCATAATTGGCAAACATCTTCGGCCCCAGAATCTCACCGGTTGCGGTCGGGTCGGCAATCGCGATGGCCGCAGCGCCATGGTCAATCAATTTGTAGGCAAAACCGCTCAGCAGTTCGGTTACATAGTCAAACACGTGGTGCGCATTCGCGGCATCGCGATACAAGTCTTTTAAGAACCGTACCGGATCTACGATGGAAGCGGCTGTGCTTACCGGACCGGTCAGACTGCCGACGACCGGAATATCGGGATATTGGGCGGATAAAATCGAAGTCGCCTCGCAAACAACGGGTATCCGTCCGGAAGTGAGCATGGCCCGGATATCCTTAAACTCCACTTGCGCTGCGGAAGCATAGGCTTCCCGGCTTATTTTGGGTTCACATTCCCGTGTGCCCAAATCAATTTCACTTCCCAGCACTTCGGCTTCCACCGTCATGCAAAAAGGAAGTCCAAAGTTCTCAAAGCCGGTGTGATGGTGTACGGCAGCAGCCAACTTGGCCATTAAAGCAGCGTCCGCGTGGGCGGCGGGCAGGAATTGGCCACTGCTGGTCGTCACATCGACGATGGCGGCGTTCATCATGCCGCCGGGGCAGATGACAGGCGGCCGGTCATGCGGCTGTTTATTCAATACTGCCAGTAAACGCGCTTTTTCGGTTACTACTGTCATTGGGACCACCTCTGCTCCAGGCGACTGAGTTTTTCCGCGGTGATGGGATAACCAATTTCCCGGACGGCGTCAAGCATAGCATCGATATTGCTGAAAGGAGTCTCGGTCGGCAGGCTGCAGCCGGAAGCCACAATATAGCCTTTAGGATTGTCATAAGCTTCGCGGACACCGCTTAAAACAGCCAGACGGATATCTGCCGGCGTGCCTTGCAGCATCGTTTCTGAGGGCTTAACATTTCCCATTAGTCTGAGGCGGTTGCCAACTTTGTTTTTGGCTTCTGTGAGGCTGGCAGCGTTGTCAATACTGATGCAGTCAGCGCCGGCATCAGCCATTTGTTCCCATACCTTGGCGGTTTTGCCGCAAATATGCAAGGTTACCGATTTGCCGCGAGCATGAATATAATCAATGAGTTGTTGCAGATAGGAGAAGGAAAACTCTTTAAATTTCTGGGGGCTGATGATGGTTGCTGAGGACATCGGGTCAGTCAGGCTAGGGGTACAGCCAATATCAATAATTGCTTTCGCATAGTTAAGGCAGGTTTCCAACGACAGACGGCATAACCGGTGAACAGCCTCCGGATTCTTGGCAACAAGCCGGGCCAAATTTTCGGCGCCGATTAAAAAGGAAGCGTTAGTAAAAGGGCCGGTAAGCGCCCCGGTTACGGCGACTTCGTTGCCTACCTCATCAACGGCGATTTTCATGGCTTCCAGATGAATGGGCAGATGACCGTCCTTATAGGGGTCTGCCGGCTTAAGGCTGTCAATCTGACTGATATCGTCCAGCGCCGGTTTGGCTAAATAGGCTGTTTCGTCCTCAGGATAGTAAACCACCGAACCCATAGCTTCGGCCTGGCCGTAGAGGTCGGTAAATATCCGGATGATATCATAGCCAAACCGGCGGTAAGCGGCAATCTGCGCCTGAGCCAGCAATTTTCCGCTATTAGGCAGCTCACTGACTTTGACACCGATTACTCTTGCCGCTGTGTTGCCCACAATGGGAACGCATGGCAGACGGTCAATTGGTTTTCCCTGGCTATAAGCAGTCAAGCGTTGAAGCGGTGTCATTAGGTCTTTAGCCATTTGACGCCACCACCTTTTGGATGTTCATTTTTCATTGCTCCTTTCATGGATTGATGATAAAGTAGACTTAGCCGCTCGCCTGTGCCCTTTAGAGTATATTGGGAGTCTTAGAGCGGGTTAGTCTCAGGATAAAAAACAAAAGAAGGCCAAAAGGAACGTTGCCATTCCTTTTGGCCTTCAGTAGTCTGATCAGCCTCAAAATAAATAATATTGTGTGTTGTGGAAATTATATGCCAAAATGCAAAAAAGTGTCAAGGGTTAATTTCACAAAACAAAAAAATATCTTTCGGGGTTGACACTCATTTGGCTGTGTGCTAATATTAAGCCTAATATTTGGTAATATTCGTGCTGACCGGAACACCGGAGGCAATCATTGGCTGTTTGCGCAGCCTGTGATTGCCTCTTTTTAGTTAGGCACCCTGCTGAGAAGTACATTTTTCGGCTGGCAGGTTGGCAGGAAAAAAGATGAAATAAAGCTTGAAAATTGCTGACTGGAAAATACCGGAGGCAACCGAAATCCTGTTTTGTGGAAAATTCGGTTGCCTTTTATTTTTCCATGGAATTGCTTATTTTTAGTGAGTGAAGGAGATGAGAATATGACGGCTTTGGTTATCGGCGCAGATTATTTAGGCGCTATTGAATACAAAATGCGGGAGAAGGGAGTAACCGAAATCGCTCATATTACTGGAAGAAATCCAGGTGAACTAAAAAGAATGAATATACCTAAAACAACGGCATTTGTCTTAGTGTTTACCGATTATGTCAACCATAATATGGCAAGAATGGTCAAAAATCATGCAAAAGCCCAGTCAGTTCCGCTGGTTTATGCCAAAAGGTCCTGGTGCGCCGTTGAACGCAAACTGGCTGGAATTGGTCTGTAATACAACAATCCGTTTACTATCCGGGTGCGGGTGTACCGGACACGGGATTACATAATGATAAAGGAGAAGATGCGACAGTGAGTTATTTCGAGCTAAAAGAACCGCCTCGCCGGGAAGACAGGTTAAATGCCTGCATTGCTCACGGGGCGGCATTGGGTGACGTAGCCGGCCGCGGTATGCGGTGCTGCCAGCCGGGCAACGAACGCAGCTTTACGCAAAATTCCATTTGTTTATTATTACCGGCTTTAGGGACAATGAACAGTATCCCCAATAGTGTGGTACTCATGCATGGCGGCTTGGGCTGCGGTTCTTCCAGCCATTGCGGCAACGCCGCTGTCCGCGGCGGCAATAACCAGCGCTGGGGTGTGGTAAAGGACGGCCGCTGGCTGTCTACGGGTCTGACCGAATCTGATGTTATCAGCGGCGGTGAATCTAAGCTGGCCCAGGCCATTATCGAAGCCGACCGGCGTTACCGGCCTGCCGTAATTTTTATTGTTGCCAGTTGTGTACCCGGTATCATCGGCGACGATGTGGAAAGTGTGGTTGAACAGACGCAGCCGGAAGTCGTAGCAAAGTTATTGCCGGTACATTGCGAAGGCTTCAAGACGAAAATTTGGGCTACCTCTTATGATGCCATCTATCATTCGATTGGCCGTAATCTGTTAACAGATCATAAGCAACCGGCGGTCAATAAAGAAAAAAACGGGATAACCGTTAATTTAATGAATGTGTCGTCCATGGGGCGGGTTGACGAGTTGGAGCTGGAACGCTTACTAAACCAACTGGGGATTTCCGTCAATATTTTTCCGGTTTTTGCCGATCCCGACGGGATGCAGCGCATGACGGAAGCCGATTTATCCATAAGTACTTGTCCGACCCATGATGATTATATGTTCACCTACCTTAAGGAAAAGTACCAGGTACCGTTTATTATCCGGCATATGCCGATCGGCATCGACAATACGGGCAAGTGGCTGTTGGATGTGGCTGATTTTTTTGGCCTTACGGAACAGGCCCTCGCGTTGATTGCCCGGGAGGAGGCCGAGCTGAACGCTGCACTGGAGCCGCTCAAGCCGATATTTACAGGCAAAAAGGCCTTTAGCAGCGCCGGTGAATTTCGGGCGCTTTCAACAGCCATATTGCTAGCTGAATTAGGGTTTGAGGTCGTAGGTATCCGGGCGTATCATCACGATGAATTCGCCGAAGTAGAATACGAAAAGCTGATACGGCTTATCGGCAAGGACCTGCCACTCAATATTGCGAATTGCCAGCCTTTTGAAGAAGCCAATTTGCTGCGCAAACTAAAGCCTGATATTTTCCTTGGGCATATGAATGCCAACAGCACAGCCGCTAAACTAGGTATCTCAACCCATGTTATTTATAATTCCGGTTTGCATTATATCGGCTACCAAGGTGCCTATGAACTGGCCAGACGCTTGTACCGCCAATTGAAAAACCCCCGGTTTAATTTAAATCTCAGTCAATATGCCGCCTTGCCTTATCAAGAGGCCTGGTATCAGCAGAATCCGTTTAAATATATTAAGCTGGCGGAAGGTGACAATGAATGAGCAATTATCAATTTATTGAACGACCCCGTTATACCTGCGCCCTGGGCGGGGCGATCGCTACCGTCAGCGCGCTGCCCAAAGCGATACCCATATTGCATGCACCGCCAGGCTGTGCCAGTAATTTTACCTGGACATAGGCTGGCGGTTCCGGACTGCAGGTTGGCGGCTATTGCGGCGGGTTAAGTATGCCCGGTTCGAATGTTCAGGAACGGGAGGTCGTTTTCGGCGGCATTGAGCGCTTGGAAGAGGAAGTCAGAAATACATTTGAAGTTATGCAGGGAGACTTGTATGTCGTTCTCACCAGTTGTGTGACCGAGGTAATCGGTGATGATGTCGGTTCTGTAGTCAGGCCGTTACAGGAAGAAGGGGTTCCCATTTTCTTTGCGGAAACCGGCGGTTTTCGCGGCAACTCCTATCAAGGGTATGATCTGGTGCTGCAAAGTTTATTTAAAGACTTTGTAAGGCGAACCAATGAAAAACAACCGCTGGCGGTTAATTTATGGGGAATTACGCCGTTCATTGATGTTTTCTGGCGTGGCAATATAGCCGAAATCCGGCGCCTGCTGGAAAAATTGGGTGTAACGGTAAACAGTTTCTTTACCGTGGATGACAGTGTGGATAAAATCCGGGAAGCCGGCAGTGCCGCCTTAAATATTGTGGTATCGGAAGTTGTTGGCCAGGGAGCTGCCCAGGTGGCAGAGGAGGTTCACGGTACGCCGTACTTGTCCACAACCCTGCCGGTGGGACCTGCCGCTACCGGCGCGTTTTTGCGCGAGGTGGGAAAGGCGCTCAATTTGGACCCGGCTTTGGTGGAAACGGTAATTCAGGATGAAACCAAACGGTATTATCATTTATTGGAGCCGCTGGCCGATTGTTTTAATGATAAAGATTTGCAGCGCTATGCCGTGATTATCGGCGATACCAATTATGCCGTAAACCTTACCCGCTTCTTGGCTGACGATTTGGGTTGGTTGCCGGAAGTTGTGGGTATTACCGATATTTTGGATGAAGAGCAGCAAGCGCATATTGCCGGCCGGTTAAACAAGTTGGCAAGCGGGCTGACCCCGGAAGTGATTTTTCATACAGACGGCAGTGTGATTGCGGCGGCGGTGCGCGCACACTGGCGCAAGCAGCAGCCGCCAACCGGCAAATACACGAATCCCTTGAATCCGGCCTTTGTTATTGGCCTGCTTGCTCATATTTTTGGCGGCAAAATCAAGTTTCGGCCCCAGGGAAATATTGATGTCATTGCGCCTGCGTTTGACCGCATAGCAGAGGTCGACCGGATTGATGTAAGCCAAATTGACAAGCATGAATGGATTCATGCCCTCCGCTTGATCATTTCACAAGTAAATAAGCAAATTGGGCAGGATTTCCTGGTGGGAACCTCCAGCTGGGGTCCGTTTACGCTGGCTGGACAGTTTTATGGCGTGGAAAAGCTGATGTCAGGCTTATATAAAGATAAAGCCGGCGTGCATGCCTTGCTGGAAGTTATGACAGAGGTCTGCCTAGCCTACCTGGTGCCTGCTATACAGAGCGGTGCCAGCATATTGTCGATTGCGGAACCGACTGCCTCCGGTGACCTGATCTCCTACACGCATTTTGAAGAATTTGTTGCACCCTATATCAGAAAAGCGAACGAAAAACTGAAAGAAAAAGGAGCTTATACCACCTTGCATATTTGCGGTAATATCCGGGACCGCGTACACTTGGCTCCTCAACTCCGGGTGGATTTATTGTCAGTTGATTATAAGGTGGATTTAAGCAGGGCCCAGCAAGAACTGTCAGGGAAAATTGCCTTGGCCGGCAACGTAAATCCGGTGCTGCTTAAAGACGGAACCGTGGAGGATGTCGTGCAAACCGCGAAAGAAAGCATGCGGCAGGCCGGACATGGGGCCAATTATGTGTTAATGCCCGGCTGCGATATTCCGCCGGCCGTGCCGCTCGCTAATGTTGAGGCTTTTTTGCAGGTTGCCCGGGAAAATACGGTGAAGGCTTCATAACAATTAGTTGATTCTCAAGTATTTAAACATTGTGGGAGGGCTGGAAATGCCGGTAAATAAGGAAGAATTATTTAAAAAACTGTCAGACGCCGTTGTGGATATGAACGAGGATGAGGCTGTAGACTTGTCCAAGGAAATTGTAGACAAAAAAGTGGATGCTTATGAAGCGGTTGAGAAAGGGCTGTCTGACGGCATGGAACGGGCCGGAAAGCTATTTGAGGAAGAAGAATATTTTATTCCTGAATTGCTGTTATGCTCTGACGCCATGTATGCCGGGCTTGATATATTAAAAGGGCATATCAGGTCGTCAGAAGAAGGGGAAAAACGCAAAGTAGTTATCGGGGTTGTAGAAGGGGATACCCATGATATCGGGAAAAATCTGGTGAAAATTATGCTGGAAACATCAGGGTTTGATGTTTTTGATTTGGGCAGGGATATTCCCCCCGCAGCTTTTGTCGAAAAGGCCAAGGAGGTGAATGCCGATATCATTGCCCTGGCAACCTTGATGACTACCACTATGGATGGGATGTCGGCAGTTGTGGAAATCTTGAAAGAGCAAAATATTAAAGATAACTATAAAGTGATTATCGGTGGCGGGCCGATCTCTCAGAGTTTTGCCGATAAGATCGGGGCTGATGGCTATGCCGTCAATGCCGCCGATGCGGTCAGACTGTCTAAACGGCTTTTAGCGGCGGCCGGATAAATATATATATTCCGCATTACAGAAGTTTGCAGGCACAGGTGGCTAATGTATGAAGAGCGCTCCACCACTAGCGTTTGACTTCCGCTTTTGCCAACACACCACCCGCCTGCAAAAATCTTTAGCACGTTGTATATATATAAAGTACCGCAAAAAGAAAATGGCTGATTGGTATTGACTAAAGGCCGGGGAGTCCTGCGGGGCGCTCCGGTTTTTTACGTCAAACAGAATTTATAATTGAATTCTGTTGGCATAAGTGCAAACAACGGCTAGCGCTTTCGCCACAGGCTCGGCGTTAGCCGGGCTTTCTAAAACGAGGGGGATGAAAAATGAGTTTTGACAGATTTTTAATTGGGGCACTTGTTGTATTTTTACTAGGTATCGGCGTGTTGTACAGCGGAGCAAACAGAGCGCCTTTTCGCTAGCATAACCCAGGGAGCCAGCACTCGACAACGCATTCTGTGCTGCCTGTTTTCCGGCAAATATTTTTCCGGCGTAAAGAGCCAAGCGAAGGAGCTGATAAACTTGAAAGCTTATAAACTATTATCCTGGAGTGCAATTTTACTAAGTGTTATCCTCTTGTTATTGCCCAGACTGATTCCTATCTGCACCGGGCTGGCCGCTGACAACAGTCCGATGCGCTGCCATTATGCCTATCAGGCTGAGTTTATTGTTGCCCTGCTGGCGTTTATTCTGGCAGGATCCTTGCTGGTATTGCGTAGGGCGGAAGCGAGAATTTTGAGCGGCTTTTTAATTTTGCTGGTCAGCATTATTGTCATTATCCTGCCGCAGCCCTGGGCTATCGGCATTTGCCTCCATGGTGGAGCTTGCGCCAAAACGACATTCTTTATTACAATTGCCGGCAGCCTGCTTGGCCTGGTAGGGGCCGCAATTGTCTGGCTTACATGGACAAACCGGCAGAGTACCAGTCAGGAAAAACAACAGCAAATCGTAAACTTGCAGAAATAGATAGCCGATATTGTACTTTCTCCCCAATTCTTGTATAATT
>NZ_FNAM01000036.1 GCF_900101845.1 Sporomusa acidovorans
TGAACCCGCTGGTGTCTGGAGAAACCACATATCTTGAATGGGAAGATGATGAGGAATTAATCAGGCAGCTTTATGGACTGAGTCGCTAAATATTATCCCGATATTATCATGAAAGAAGGGCTTTATATGAGGGTTTGATGCCGATAATCGGGATGCACGATTTTGCGGGATAAGTTCTGTGGGAGGTCGGCTGACCCAATAAGGGTCAGCCGACCTCCCGATTAGCGGCCTTCATCGATACAAATGCTATGATCATAGGATTGATATTATAGGAACTATTAAATAAGTTTGATGTAAAAAAGATAGAAAGAGGCAAAGGAAAAATAATTAATTTATGTTGAAACATTTTGCGCTGTTTGGTGTATTAAACTATATACGGGAAATAATTGATTTTCTGAAAGGCAGCGATTGCCAATGCAAGTTTTGGAAGGAAAGATTATAAAGCAATGTAAGCAAAATAATCGTGAAGGATATAATGCGCTCTTTCAGAAATACGAGGGCTATATTTATACGATTTGCTATCATTATACACATTCGAAGGAGGATGCTCTTGATTTGCTTCAGGAGGTATTTATTGGAATCTACAAGGGGATGGCCAATTTTGAAGAAGGAAAGCCGCTTTTACCGTGGATTAAGAGGATTACGGTGAATACTTGTCTTAATTATTTGCGAGGGAAAAAAATTACTACAGTTTCTTTAGAACAGTCAGTCAATTGCGAGAACACTATGATGGAAACTGCGCTGGCCGATTCGGTTAATATCGAAAATACAGTCATGCTAGCTCAGACAAGAGAGGTATTGGAAGAGGCAATTGCCGCACTGCCGCCAAATATGAAAATGGCTGTTATATTGCGTCATATAAACGGAATGAGCTATGAAGAAATCAGCAAGGCTATGTCAGTTCCCATCGGTACAATAAAAACCTACTTATATCGCGGCAGAAGTATTCTTAGTGAAAAATTGCAGAAATATGGTGTATGGGAGGTGTAAGTAAGGATGAACTGTATTAGTGCAAGTCAACTGCAGGCGTATTTAGAGGGAACGTTACATCTTCTGGAAAAAAAAGTTATTGAAGAACACCTAAAAACCTGCAATGGTTGCAAAAGAGAACTTTTGGAGTTAAAACTTTTGCTATATGAGTTAGATGAAATAAAAAAAGCTAACCCCCCAATACCGGCGGAAATTGCAAAAGTTAGAGAAAAAGTACTTTTTGAGCTGTTTGCGGGCGATCAGGACACAATGAACCTGACTGAAATACTAAACTTGCAGAAAAAAAATTTTGCCAATGCCAGTACTTTTATAAAATTTATCCCCGGGGTAAAAAAAGGTCAAAGCTATCTAAAACAAGGGTTAAATAAAGCACCATCAGCCGTACTTGCTCTATCTTGCAGTGCGTTAAAAGGCGGTTTAAGAAAGCTGCAAACGAGGTTTTCTATATGATGATTGGGGCGATAAGTCTTATTATGCTGTTGGCTATGCTGCTTATTGCTCCAATAAAATACTGTATTATCGGACAAAGGCAGGAAAGGTCTTATGGCGAAATCAAAGTAAGCTGGCTTTGGGTTGTAGAGGTATGTTACAGCTATGACAGCCAAGCGGGTTTTAACAACTATATAAAGCTGCTATGTAAGAAGATTAGTTTTCTCAGACGCAAAAATAAAGCTGCTGCGGCCCCAAAAAAAAACTTTGATTTTAAATATTTATTGGATAAGGCATTTCTAAAAAAAGCCATCAAGTTTTTCAAAGATCTGGTAGACCACATAAAACCGCAAACTTTTGTGCTTACTGGTAAAATAGGGCTGGATAATCCGTTTAATACGGCTATGGCTATAGGTATGCTATCCCAGATAAATATGCCTGGTGTGACTATCGAACCAATCTTTGATGAGGAGATACTCGAAGGAAAACTGGAAATTAGAGGGGAAGTGGTAAGCGGTATAGTTCTTATCATGTTTATTAAATTCCTGATAACTCAACCTGTCAGAAATATAGTAATAAAGTTAATTAAAAACAAGGGGGAAAAGAGTTATGTCCACTAATTCTGAAAATTTTGTTAAGGAAAACCTCAATGCTATCTTCGCAAACTTTGAAAAGTTTATTTCAACTAAGACAGTTGTCGGCGAGCCTGTCAAAATCGGTGATACTACCTTGGTGCCGCTGATTGATGTGTGTTTCGGCGCCGGTACAGGCGGCGGGGATGGTACTGATGAAAAAGGCTGTAAAGGAATTGGCGGCGGTGGCGGTGGCGGCGCAAAAATATCTCCGGCTGCTGTATTGGTGATTAGAGGCGACAAAGTAGACATGCTGCCGGTTAAAAAAGGTGGCAGCTTTGAAAAATTGATTGATATGGTTCCTGAGATAGTCACGAAGTTTAACTGTGGTAACAATGCGGAAAGGAAAAACGATAGTATGGAAGAATAGCTTTTCTGCTTTATTTTTATAAATGAAAGGAAAGGTCGCACTTTTTGAGTACTGATGTACCAAGGGGTGCGATCTTCTTCAATCTTGGTCAATCGAAAGGACGGTTACAGGGAGAATCAAAGGGATGGTTATTGTGAGTTATTCCCGATTGCATCATTGAAACCGTCCCTTCGAGTCTTCAGGTATGTTGGCTATTGCTATATCGGTAGAGTTAAGCGGTTGTCGAGTAAAAAGATAGGTCTATTGTAGACAAATACGGTTATTGGTAGTAGAATAAGCATATAATAAGCATATATTACTGCTATAAGAGGTGTTTTGCATGATGAATATAAAGCCATCTGCTGCAATACGGAAAAATTATAATGAGATATCTGAGCTGTGCAAGCGTTCAGGAGAACCAGTTTACTTGACTAAAAACGGCGAGGGAGATCTCGTGGTCATGAATATTGAAGCGTTTGCGAGAAGAGAGAGCATGTTACGGCTAAGAGAAGACTTGATTGCCGCAGAGGAAGGTAGGTTGAAGGGAAAATCTGGTTATTCTATCGACAATGTAGCTGCTTTGATGAAAGCGGCTGTCCAGGAGGTCCTGGATGGACAACGAAAGTAATCAATATACAGTTATCGTTTCCGAAGGTGCGGCGCAAATGCTAGTGGCGCATGCCCGCTTTTTGGCACAGGTCAGCGAGAAGGCAGCTTTGCGACTTATTGAAGATTTTCAGGCGCAGGTAAAGACGTTGGAGCAGTTCCCGGAACGGAACCCCATGCTTATCGATCAGTCGATTCCGGCAGGAAAATATCGAAAACTTCTGTTGGAAAAAAGATATCTCATAATCTATCAGATTAAAGAGACTACCGTATACCTAGATGCAGTGGTAGATACCCGTCAGGATTATGGTTGGTTATTATAGTTGTAAGAATTGTAATCGTATTTCGAATTTAGTGTAAAATAGAAAAAATGGCAGGTATTTAACTACTTTTGGAGAAACATAAAATTTAAAATAATATAAATAGCGTGAATTTACGGTTTGGAAACTCTTTTTATTGCAGAATAAAATGACTGGTAGGAGGTCGGTATTCCGCTGGTTCTTATAGGAGTGTTGATAGAGGGAAGGGATTATCGGTGAATGTAATGTGTTCAGGTCCCAAGGAATGCAGCTTGTCTGTAGAGAGATGGGAAGAAATAATACAATGTAGACAAAAATATCTTCAAAATCCTGCTGCAACTCTGCGTAATTCTTCCTATATTAAACCGGAAGTAGCTGAATCTTGGATCAGGTGTCGTAATATGAAGGTAAACCCAACTTCTGCGACGATCACACTGCTTAAAAGTCCACAGGAACTTGAAAAAATTTTAACTGAAAGTCATTCGCTAATAGAAATTACTAAGCCTCTCATTAATACCTTCAAGGATATTGTAATTACTTCTGGGTATGTTCTGCAACTTTACGATAAGAGTGGGGTAACTTTATTGCAAGAAGGTGAATGGTCAATATTCCCTTCTGTTGTAAATCCTGATACCAGAAAATACGTAGTCTGGTCAGAAGAGACCATAGGCACTTCAGCTCATAGTTTAAGTATGCGTTATAAACATCCCATACAGCTGTGGGGACCGGAACATTATCATGAAGCTTTTCAAAATAGTATAGCTTCTGCTGCGCCCATCTTGGATCAAAAAGGAGAAGTTCTTGCATCCTTGGTTTTGATCCAACCATTGATGGAAATACTCCCCAAAAATAAGTGTGACCATTTACATAATTTATTTTCGCATACTCTTGGTTTGATAACTGCGATCGCTGTAGCTGTTGAGACTCAGGTCAAGCTAAAAAAAAGTTATGATAACCTTGAAATGGTTAATAAGCATCTGGAAGTAGTAAATAATCAGCTAACAGTCGCTAATAGCACGTTGGAAGGCACATTGGCCTCTGTTGACGAAGGTATAATTACTATTGATAGAACAGGTAAAATTCTTAATATTAATAATGAAGGCAAACGGATATTAAAACTAAGATTGGATGAACGGAAAAATATAAATATCTGTAACTTTCTGGGAAATAAATCACAACTAATGACTTTGGTCGAAAGTGGAAATAATGTAGTAAATATCGAGGAAACAATATGTACTGATAGGGGTGAAGAGACATATTTGGTAAATATATGGCCGGTATTAAACCAAAAATCTTCCACCATAGAAGGTGCCGTTCTAAGACTTAATTATGCTGAAAAAGTCAATGCACTAGTAACTAGTCGATTTGGGGCGACGGCCAGTTATAGCTTTAAAAATATTGTTGGTGCAAGTAATGTAATAAAAAAAACAATAGAACTTGGACGACGTTTTGCCGAGTCACCAGAAAATGTTTTAATAATTGGTGAAAGCGGTACAGGTAAAGAGCTTTTTGCTCAATCTATCCATAATGCCCGTTGTCCAGAAGGACCGTTTATGGCTGTAAATTGCGCAGCTATACCAAGAGAACTCATTGAAAGTGAATTGTTTGGGTATGAACGTGGTAGTTTTACTGGCGCTGAGCGTGGCGGTAGACCAGGAAAAATCGAATTAGCTAATGGAGGCACACTTTTCCTTGATGAGATTGGAGATATGCCATTTGAGCTTCAAGCTGTTCTTTTAAGGACTTTGGAAGACAGACAAGTCATGCGAGTAGGAGGTCAACGCTATAAAAAAGTCAATTTTAAGCTTATTGCCGCGACCCACAAAGACTTATACAAAAGAGTGCAGGAAAATTTGTTTCGCGAAGACCTTTATTTTCGCCTGTCAGTCTTAACAATAAATCTTCCGCCTTTACGCGAACGAGTTGAAGATATCGGTATTTTGAGCCAGTTTTTTATTGAGCGATATTGTAAAAAAATTGGACGTAGAGCCCCGAAGATAAGCCCTGTTGTACAAAAAATATTCACTGAATATCCTTGGCCCGGCAATATACGTCAATTGCAAAATACCTTAATTTATGCGGTTAGCACTACTCCTGGGGAAGTAATCACAATTGATAACTTACCTGCCAATATCATACAGGCAAGTAATCCTTTAAAATTTATTCAAAAAACAGATGCCCATGAAATGGAAGCTAAAGTAATGCAAATGAAAGATTACGAAAAATCAGCAATGGAATATGCCCTTCTACACGCAAATAGTAATATTGCTCAAGCGTCAGAACTATTAGGAATTAGCAAATCTAAATTTTATAAAAAAATTAAAGAATATCATATAAAAATAAAATAATTCATTTGTTTAGCTGCTCATAAAATGGTTAGTCTGTAGCTGCCTGATTGTCGTGTAAAACTCGAAGTCAACAAGGAACCAAACAGTCTCTTTCTTTTAGAAGGGGGCTGTTTTTTTATTTTATTGGCTTCAGTTAGTCGAGTGCATAAATTTTGCATTCTACAATAAACTAGCGCTATGTGTGTGGAAACGGAAGGCATACTTTATATGGCTTTTGTCTTTATCATGCAAGTCTTTATAATGGAAAAAAATCTAAAAAGTACATATTCTTTGTAAAAAATACAAACCGAAAGATCAGTTTAGCATCTATACCACTAAACTATTATTTCTTATTTGGCTAATTGTTACACAAAAATTGGTAGCAAACTTACTATTGAAATGTATTGCTTTACTACCAATTTATAGTTAGTTTGTCAGATAGTGAACCTATTCAGGCTGAATTCGCGGGTTTCAACTTTGGGTTTCGTTAAGAAATAAAACGACTAAAAGTGGGATAGAAAATGGACGGTATGATTTGCTTATTTTAAACATTTATTACATTAATAATTTTGTTGGCATGGTATTTGCACATATAGTATGTTTGTACAGGATAACACACTACTGAAAGGAGAGGTGGAACATGCTATATGTAACATAAGCAATTTATCGTATATTGGTATATGGCTATACACTAATTTATCAAGGAGGGGAAAATATGGCTGTTGTCAATACTGATGTTTATAAAGAAGAATATCAATGGCAAGAAGGTGAGTATACAGTAACCCGTAATACACAATGGTCTGCTCCTGGTTGCCATAATGGATGCGGAGTTCTTTTCTATACAAAAAACGGTAAAGTTGAAAAGATTGAGGGAGATCCTAATAACCCATATAATAATGGTCGGTTGTGTATGCGTTGCTTAAATTTGAAAGAAGCGCTTTATCATAAGGACCGTCTGAAATGGCCACTCAAACGAAAAGGCGCCCGTGGTGAAAATAAATGGGAGCGTATTTCGTGGGATGAGGCATTTGATTATGTTGCCGAAAATGTATGTAAAATTCAAAAAGAATATGGGCCAGAAGCAATAATAGGAATGGAGGGTACTGGACGCAATGTTATCTGGGAAGTACCTTATTTGACTTATGGCGCATTTGGGAGTCCCAATTTTACGTTAGGCTTTTTAAGTGGTGATTCTTGCTATTTGCCTCGTACGGCAGCAAACTATGTTCAAAATGGTGGCTTCAATATTGTCGACTGCTCTCAGACACACCCGCTTCGTTATCAAAATCCCGAATGGAAGGTTCCAGGATGTATCGTCGTTTGGGGAAATAATCCGATCATAAGTAATGGAGATAATTTCCTTGGTCACTGGATTGTTGACTGCATGAGGCTGGGTACTAAACTTATTGTAGTTGATCCTAGTTTAACTTGGCTTGCCTCTAGAGCGGATGTATGGCTGCGGGTTAGACCGGGAACAGATGCAGCGCTTGCCATGGCAATGATCAATATAATTATTCAAGAAAAACTGTATGATAAAGAATTTGTGGAAAAATGGACATTTGGCTTTGAAGAGTTGGCTGAAAGGGTTAAAGATTGGACATCGGAAAAAGTAGCGGAAATTACCTGGATTCCCCAAGACTTAATCGTACAGGCAGCTCGTTTGTATGCTACTACTAAACCTGCAGCTATTCAGTGGGGACTGGCTGTCGACCAAGCTGTTACAGGAATTTCTTGTGCACATGCAATTTCCGACTTGCGTGCCCTAACCGGTAATATTGATGTGCCTGGCGGCGACATTATGGTTCATAATGCCTATCATTTGGATAGACATTATAATTGCGGTATTGAGCATCTTGCACCAGGAATGGAAGAAAAGCGTCTTGGTTTTGATAGATCGCCTATGCATCAGAATCATATGGATGCTTCCGCACACGGCGATTCCGTGTTGGAAGCAATGGAATCCGGAAAACCTTATCCTGTCAAAATGCTCTGGCTGCAGAGTACAAATCCCATTTCGTGCATGGCATCTGAAGCGCCAAGAGTTTATGATGCTATGAAAAAGATGGATTTCAACGTTGTGGTGGATGTTTTTATGACTCCAACAGCAGTTGCCGCGGCTGATTTGGTTTTACCTTGTTCAATGAGTTGCGAACGCAATGGGGTACGTTCGTGGTGGACTCCTATCCGAGCTATTTCTAAGATTACTCAGTACGAAGAGTGCAAGACAGACATTGAAATAATTCTTGGAGTAGGTAAACGTCTCAATCCCAAAGCCTTCCCTTGGGAAACTGAAGAAGATATGATCAATTGGTATATGCAAACTGATGGTAAATGCGATTTTAGTTTTGCTGACCTAAAAAATAAGGTTTATGACTTTGATCCTTACTGTTATACATATAAAAAATACGAAAAGGGTCTTCTAAGAGAAGATGGTCAGCCAGGGTTTGAAACAACTACAGGAAAATTTGAATTTAAAATATCGCTATTTGAAATGTGGGATCTGGATGCTCTACCTTGGTATAAAGAACCTCCTGAAAGTCCGGTATCAACCCCTGAAGCATTTAAAGAGTACCCCTTGGTTCTTACTACCGGACACCGTTCCTGGGAGTTTTTCCATTCAGAACACCGCCAGCTTCCGACAATGCGTGAATTTCACCCTAATCCTTTAGTAGATATTCATCCTGAAACTGCGGCTCAGTTAGGAGTTAAAGAAGGCGACTGGGTCTGGATTGAAAATATGCGTGGCCGGTGTAAACAAATTGTAAAGTACAATGAGACACTCCATCCAAAAGTAGTTCGTGCCGAACACGCTTGGTGGTTCCCGGAAAAAGACCCCGCCGAACCAAGCTTATTTGGAGTATTTGATTCCAATATTAACAACCTTACTCAACAGTGCATCAATGGTCCGACAGGTTATGGGTCTCCATACAAAAATACTATTTGTAAAATTTATAAAGTCACTAAAGATAACGAACAGGTATTGCCGACAAAAATTATAACAGAACAGGGAGGTTTTGGATATGTCCGGAACGTGCAAAAATGATGCAAAAACTCGCAAGGGATTATTAATTGACTACGAGTTTTGTACTGGCTGCCATAGTTGTGAAGTTGCGTGTAAACAAGAACTGAACCTTCCCCATGGTCAGTTTGGGATCAAGCTTTGTCAAGACGGCCCACGAAAAATAAACGCAAATAAATGGGAATACAATTACATTCCTGTACCGACCTCACTTTGCAATTTATGCGAAGAACGGGTGGCCGCCGGTAAACTGCCCACCTGTGTTCATCATTGTCAGGCTGGTGTCATGTCATATGGAACAATAGAAGAACTGTCTGAACAAATGGCTAATAAAAGTAAGATGGTTATGTTTACCCCTGTTTAAAAAAATCGTTTTTTGATAATAAAAGCAGGCCTTGCTCATTCAAGGAGGGGGCCTGCTTAATTAAAAATTTTAATAAGTATTATCGAGATTATGTATTTTAATTACAAAATGTTTTTAATTTTAATGAAGGAGAATTGATCATATGTGTTTTAGACCATCAGGTGTTGTTAGACCAGTAAGATGCCCCAAATGCGGTACATTTAATTCGCCAAACAATAAATCGTGTAAAAAATGTGGATATAAACCAGAAGAAACCCAAAAAGATTCTGCGGATAATTCCGCAAAGACATCGATATAATGGGTTTTACTACTTAATAAACAGTAGTATTATTCATATGAATCAAAACCTGCGGGAATTGGTCACACAAGTTTAATCTGAGTCAACTTAGTTGGCGGCCTCCGGTGAAGAACTGACGTCCAGTGCACATCAATCGGCTGCTGCTGTTATGGTTTGCAATATTGTGATTGCGGCAAATACCATCTGAATTTGCTCCAAAACCCTTCATGCCTTAGATCTTACCCTTTGCGTAATACATGAACTGATGGACCTGCTGGAAAGCTGTGATGATTCTGATGGCTTTGTTGGTGGGGCTATTGAAGAAAACCTTGGTTTTATAAAAGAAGCAATAACCGGGTTTACAGCCAACAATCGCGTTGGTTGTAACCCGGTTTGCTATTTGGGATGGCCGCCAGATGTTTTGCTCCTAAGGCCAACGACAAACTACAGCCAAGTATATCTGTTTACAGTGTAACACAAAAAGAAGCAATCCCCTATGAGGTAGTCCGGGATTTTGATGCCATAGATGATGGAGACCCGACAGTACCGCCGCAGTTTAGTATTCATGGTTGCCTTCATACTAATTTGAAAAAACTATACTTGAACTTCGCTGGAAGAAATGTTAGAATCAAGTTTACTGATTCATGAATCGTTATATGTATAAGGAAGGGTTACACATGGCAACAATTAAAGAGGTCGCTGAGCTTGCGAAAGTGTCGGTAGGAACGGTATCCAATGTCCTGAATGGTAAAACTGAAAATATAGAGCTAACTGAGCGGGTGGAAAAGGCAATAAAGGCGTTGGGATACCGGCCTGACGCAAAAGCGCGCAGTTTAAAAAATACCAAGACCAATATTGTCGGGGTAATCATCCCCAATTTGGAACATCCGAGATTGGTATCGATGCTGCAGGCAATTGAGAAGAGTTTGCGAAACAAAGGATACAGTATCATTCTCAAACTCAGTGAAAGTAATCCGATTCTGGAACAACAAAGTATCGAATTTTTTCTGGAACAAAAAATAGATGGCATTATCGTTAGCTCCTGCATGGAAGAAAAGCACGACTACGAAAAACTGCTGGCGGAAAACATGCCGATCGTATTTCTGGACAACGAAATTGTCTCGGAACAAGAATTCGACTTGGTGACAATCGACTACCGTGATGCCTTTGCCAAAAGCCTGGCGAGGCTGAAAGAACTGGGTTACAGGCAGGCCGGTCTGATACTGGAAAGAGAACTGGAGACCAAAGATGGCTTGGTGCAATTATTTCAAGAACATCTGTTGGGCACAGATAACGTCAAAATTGTCGATTTTCATCAGGAAGGCGGATTCAAAGCCGCATACGAGCTGCTTTTCCATAATAGTGATTTGCGGGCATTTGTGACCAGCAACTATTTGCTGGCGAAAGGAGCGAGAAAAGCAGCGAAAATACTGGATAAAAAGGATGTAGCCATTGTTGCGTTCAAAGAGGAAAACTGGATAGAGGACGAAACTAGTTTTGTTGGTACAATTGCAGTATCCGGCAGTAAGATCGGGGAAGCTGTTGTCGAAAAGTTAATCGATGCGATGGAGCGGCCGGCCCTGCATGAAGCGATCACGACGAAACTGGAAGCCCGGTATGTTGAAACACAGCCTCTGGTTTTGGAGCGGGACGGCGTGATTCCTTCAGGCCGGACGGAAACGATTACCATGTGCATGTTTGATTCTCCCGCTGCCCATGCGCTAAAGATGTTGACTAAAATATATGAAAAGAGGGCCGGAATAAAAGTACAATTCCGGTTTATGGAATATTTTGATTTGGAAAACGAGCTTTATACGATGCTGCAACAGCAGAACCAGGCAATAGACGGGTTTATGATGGATTTAACCTGGGTTGAGGATTTTGTTGAGACAAACAGTGTGGCGAGAATCGACAATCTTATTTCGCCGCAAATACAATATTTCGATGATTTGATCCATGGATTGACTAATGAATATGGTGTATATAACAACCGGTTGTATGGACTGCCGTTCATGCCGGGAGCGCAGATTTTATTCTATAAGAACGATTTGTTTGAAGATCATACCTTAAAGAGGCAGTTCAAGCGGCAGTACAACATGGAATTACTGCCGCCGACAACCTGGGCTGAATTTAATCTAATCGCTGAATTCTTTACGCAGGAGTATAATGAAAAGTCACCAGTCAAATACGGAGTATCCCTGGCAAAGGGAAAATCCATTTATAGTGTGATTGACTTCCTGAACCGGCTGTGGGCTTATGACAGCAATGTATTCGAAAATGGCAAAGTTGTCATAAATAATGAGAAATCCCTGGCAGCGCTGAAAAGCTATACCAAGAGCTTTAAGTATGCCTGCCCGGCCAAAATCAACAATTCCTGGGATGATGTGGTGGCTGACTTCAAAACGGGTGAAGTGGCGATGGCAGTTTTGTATGATTCTCATGCCGTTGCGTTGAATGATTATTCGGCTTCCGGCATCGCCGGTAATGTCGGCTATAGCTTAATACCCGGCAAGGCCCCTGTCTTGGGCGGCTGGAGTCTGGCTCTCAATAAACACAGCGAGAAAAAGCAAAAAGCGCTGGAGTACATTCTGTGGGCGTGCGGCAGCAATAGCGCCATTCCCTACTCGCTTCTCGGCGGGACGACGGCTCGCGAGCCCTTCTATCACAGAGGAGAGCTTGACAGTCTGTACCCGTGGAAGGCGCTGGTGCTGGAAAGTTATCAGGTCAGCAAAAAAAGGTATGTACCGCTGGGTTTGAACATCAAGCATAAGAACAAACGGATCTACGATGAAATCATAGGCGGAGAGCTGTATCAATTATTGTCAGGCAAGCAAGACGAGGAAACCACCCTGACACAAATGGAAACAAGGCTGATCGCTTTAATTACTAAATAGCAAACTCCGGGCAGATGCCGCATTGTCACCACAATGGAGGCATCTTTTTTTGTGTGGTTAGCAGATTTATATGTTCCGCGGTAAAGAATTTGCAGACTCAGGTAGGTGGTGCATGGACAACGCTCCAGCGCTAGCGCTTGACTTCCGCTTTTGCCAACACACCACCTACCTGCAAAACTTTAATGCGTTGTATATAGGATATTGACAGAAAATTTTTTCCTAAAACTCTTGAAATATTGGGAAAATTAGTTTATTATATAGATAATGAAACGATTCATGAAACATTATTTTAAGACCTTGGAATTATTTATGCTCTCGCAGGATAAAAAGTGAGAGGAGGATAGTCCGGTTAAGTCGTTGACTTGTAAAATGTAATGACGAAAGGAGCAGGTGTGTAAAATGATCGATTTGGAGCTCAATATTGACCCGGTACTGCCTAAAAGGAAAGATTTTCACATCGGTTGTATCGGTGCCGGTTTTATCATGCGGGATTGCCATTTGGTATCCTACCGGCAGGCAGGCTTTCAACCGCATGCCATTACGTCGCTGGATCTTGCCGAAAGCAAAATGGTTGCGGAAAAGTTCGGCATACCCAAGGTGTATAATTCCTGGCAGCAGTTAATTGCCGACCAAGACGTAGAGGTGCTGGATATTGCCATACCGCCGGACAAACAGTTGGCAGTCATCAAAGAAGTGGTGAAGCACCGGCATATAAAAGGCGTGCTTTGTCAGAAACCGCTGGCCATGAATAGTAGAGAAGCCGTTGAAATCGTCAGATTGTGTGACAATGCCGGAATAAAAATCGGCGTAAACTCCAATATGCGCTATGACCAATCTATGCGGGCGTTAAAAACCATTCTGAGCCGGAATTACCTTGGCGAAGTTGTTCTTGCTACCATTGAAATGCGGGCTATACCGCACTGGCAGGACTTTTTGAAAAAATATGACCGGATTGAAATTTTAAACATGGGGATCCATCATGTTGACATCTTCCGCTATCTGTTCGGTGATCCCGAAAAAATCACGGCAGTTACCAGAAAAGATCCGCGGACCCAATTTACTCACATTGACGGGATCAGCCAGTATACCTTCCGTTATCAGAATGATCTGATGGCGACAAGCCTGGACGATGTTTGGGCTTGGCCCGGTGAAGGAGCCGAAAAGGATATCTATATTAAGTGGCGGGTGGAAGGAACCGAGGGAATGGCCCAAGGCAGCATCGGCTGGCCTTCCTATCCGGAAAGAACGCCAAGCACACTGGAGTTTACGACAAAACAGGCGCCCAATCAATGGTTTCGGCCCAAATGGAATTCCGTCTGGTTTCCGGATGCCTTTAAGGGCACGATGGCCCAGCTATTATGCGCCATCGAAGAAGACCGCGAGCCGGAAATCAGCGGGCGAGATAATTTAAAGACTATGGCGGCGATCGACGCCTGTTATTTATCCATTCAGGAAGGCCGGACTGTCCGGTTTTCCGAGACATTCAAGGAGGTAGAGTAAAATGATAGCGGTTGGTATTTTTAATGGGTACTTCCCTTATACTCTGGAGGAATCAATCAAAAAGATCAAAAGCCTGGGTTTTAACTGCGTTCAATTGGACCTTTCTTTTAAGGGGATGGATTTGAGCTCTGATGCGCTCAATAAGGAAAAATGCCATGTCATTCGTGATGCCTTCCGTGACGCCAATTTGCCGATTGTAGCGATTTCAGGCTATACCAACATCATTCATCCCAATCCGGCTAAAAGACAGCAAAATCTCAACTATTTAAAAACACTGTTAAAGTTTGCCAGAGACCTGGGGACGCCGTATGTAATCAGTGAGACCGGCACATATAACCAGGAAAGCGACTGGGTGTATGACCCCAAGAACGGCACGGAGGAGGCATTTGCGGAA
Organism: Sporomusa acidovorans; assembly: GCF_900101845.1. GTDB lineage: Bacteria > Bacillota > Negativicutes > Sporomusales > Sporomusaceae > Sporomusa > Sporomusa acidovorans. Next base: position 14,081 of record NZ_FNAM01000036.1, read on the forward strand.
GTAAGCGCCACCATTAAAGAACTGGCGCAATACGCTTATGACAACGGTGCGGAGTTTCTGGTCGAAAACTATGTCAATAACGTGATCGGCTCGGTTGAGCAGGTGCTCAGGCTGTTTGCCGAAGTTAACCACCCCGGGCTGGGACTGTTAATGGACCCGACCAACTATTTTTCTGATCACAATATTGGCAAAGTCGACGGAGAACTAAACCGCATCTTCAACGCTCTGGGGGATAAGATCAAAATCGCCCATGCCAAGGACTGCAAAAAAGCCGAGGACGTCGGCGAAAAACATGCCAACATTGACGCCTCGGAGTCTCACACTTTCCGCGGCGCGGGCGCAGTTGAACTGCCGGCTCCCGGACTTGGCATACTGAACTATGATTTGTATTTAAAACGCTTGTCCGCGTTGCATTCCAATATCCCCATTATCATTGAACACCTGGATGAATCGGACGTACCACGGGCCAAAGCTTTTCTGGACGCCAAGCTGAAGAAAGTGGGCTGCTGAATTAGCTGATTCGCCTAAGCCGGGTATGTTAATTGCTGTCCGGCGAAATGGAAATGATGTATATTCTTCTCAAAATGATTAACCCAATTAATTTTTAATTGGGAAATATTTTTCCCACATTATGAAACGTTTCATGAAACAAATAAATGAATGTTTTGAAGAATAGTGAAGGAGCGAATAAAATGATTGATTTTGACAATAAGAAGCAAGTGGCAAAGGCAATACAGTACACCAATGTAAATCCCAACCTTACCAAAGAAGGCTTGCTAAAGCACCTGGAAACTTGTGTAAAATATGATTTTGATGCGGCCATGATTGCTCCCTGCTATGTTTCTTTAGCAAAAGAGGTATTAAAAGGGACGGGTATAAAGGTGGCAACCACGTTGAATTTTCCCCAGGCAAACGATACGCTGGAAATGAAATTAGCGGCCCTGAAGGCCTTGGTTAAAGTAGAACCGGATCAATTCGATTTTCCGCCTAATCCGGGTTTGTTAATCGGCGGTAGGGAAAAAGAATATTTTGAGGAAATGAAACAAATTGTTGAAGTTTCGCATGCGGCCGGTATTGTGGTTAAGTCCATGCTAGAATTCGGCTTCCTGAATGAAAAACAAAAAGTAAGAGCGGCTCAACTTGCCTGTGAAGCAGGCATTGACTGGGTAAAGCAATCCAGCGGCTGGGGTGTTGGCGGTTGTGCGGCAACGGTTGAGGATGTAAAAATTTTGAAAGAAAATATTCAACTGCCCTGCAGGGTAAAAGTATCCGGCAAAGTAAATACCCTGGAAAAAATGCAAGCCATGTTTGCAGCCGGCGCAGAACTGGTCGGCACAAGTTCAGGTCCGGCCATTTGCGACGGGTTGGCCGGCGATCCGAACGCTTATTAATCAACAGGCACTGCCTTTGCGGCAGATGCCAAATTGAAGGGGGAAAGCGGTATGAATACGGTTTGCATTATTGGCAGCTACGCCAAAGCGCTGGTTATGACGGTCGACCGGATTCCTCTGGTCGGAGAAACTTTGCTTGGCTATGATTATCGTGAAACCTATGGCGGCAAGGGTTCCGACATGGCGGTGCAGGCAGCGCGCCTAAGGGCGACGGTAAATTACATTGGTGTTGTCGGCGAGGATAATTTCGGCACGGAATTTATCCGGTTGATGAAAGCGGAGGGGGTAACGACTGACGGCATCAGGGTGACAACGGAAAAACCAACCGGTGTTGGTTTCATTGTCAAGGATAAACAGGCACAAAACGTGATTGTTGTGGATAAAGGCGCAAATGAACTTTTCGGCCCGGACGATATCGATAAGCATAGCGCCTTAATGGAAGCGGCCGATATAGTGCTTGCCCAGTTGGAGATCCCTGTTGATACGGCCTTGTATGCTTTAAAAAGAGCAAAAAAAATGGGCAAGACAACGGTTTTAAATCCTGCACCGGCGATTGATTTGAGCAGATATGATTTAAGTTTTGTTGATATGATCACGCCCAACGAAACGGAAGCACGGGTGGCCATCGGGGAACGCCCGGAAGTGGCGATGACACACCGGGAAGTGGCGGAAATACTCTTAAAAACAGGCTGCGGTAAAGTGATTATGACACTTGGCGGCAACGGCGTGGATATTCATAGCAGTGAAGCAAGCAGGCATGTAGATTGCTATAAAATTGACGTTGTTGACAGTAATGGCGCCGGGGATTCGTTCAACGCGGCGTTATGCGTCGGGTTGGCGGCGAGGAAAAATTTAACAGACGCTGTGGCGTACGCCAATGCGGTTGCAGGACTTTGCTGCACCAAATGGGAAACGGTGCCGTCTTATCATACGGCGGCAGAAGTAGAGTCCTTCATAAAAAAACAATCATAATGATACGAAAGGGGTTTTGATTTATGAAACCGAACCAAATTTTACATCCTGAATTGGCAAAAGCACTTGCGACTTGCGGACACACGGATATTATTATGGTAACGGATGCGGGGTTTCCTATTCCGGCAGGCGCCAATCGTATAGACCTTGGGTTTTATGCCGGTCATCCGGATGTCTGTGATATTTTGCAAGTGCTTCGTCAGGAAATTTTCGTTGAAGAAGTGCATTTTGCGGCAGAGGTTAAGACACATTTTCCGTCTTTATATAAAAAAGTGCAGGAAATTTATACAGGGTCGGGCGCGGTTTTTAGAGGAACAACCCATGAAGAACTCTGCGAAAACTACGCAAAGCGGGCCAAGGTCATTATCCGTTCCGGTTCCTTAAGCGCCTGGGGAAATTTTGCGTTAGTTGCAAGCACCGATCCCTTTGCCTGGTTTACCGAGCCAGATGTGAAGATATTACCGGCCTATGTCGAACGCCGCAAGCGAATTGAAAATAATGAGGTGCCGGAAATCTAAATGAATTTCCTTGTCGTATGGTTATTTCCGCATTTCCTGGCTTCGGTCGACGGTGCAAATACCTTTTTTGCGAAAGGATTTTCCGGTACGCAGGGTTTCCTGGACAAACAAATTACCGGCCAAACTGTCGTCGATGGGTTGTCCCATGACGGAAGCCAGGGATAACCGCAAGATACGGACAGCCGCCAGATTGCACTGCGTCAGCAGATAATCCTGATTGACGGTCAGAATGCCATCCTGTACCGACCCCAGGATGGCATTCAACTGCTCGGTCCGTTCCTTAGACGGCATCAACGCGATGGCTTCCACCCGATACACGCCGCCAATTTTCCGCAGGGCATGAAGTAAAGCTGCTTCTCGCTCCTGTTCCAGATAGGGACACTCGAGAAATACATTACCCTGCTCGACTTCCAGCGAAACAATATTGATCTGCCGTTTGGCCAGACACTGGGTAATATCATGAATAAGGCCTACCCGATTCATACAGGGCAGCCGCAAACGCATAGAAAGTCCCTCCCTCGATTCAGGCTGTAACCGCAGATTCCCCTGTGGGGGGAACCTGCGGCCCAACCCGGTTTGGGAGGAAATTAAAAGCGCATGGCAGGTCTTTCAACCTACACATGCGCTTGCCCTATCGCTTGCTTCTATCTGTAATCAGGCGCTTTTGATCAAAAATCCGTTGACCGCCTGTTACCTTATGCAGATATTGCGCGCAGCCGCACAGCTCCGCCCCCGGACATACACTTTTCTAACCGGCTGGCCATGCTTGTATCCCAAGCGGCAACACGGTATAATAATAGTGTCGTCGTGGACAGTTAACTGTTACGTGTAGGTGCCTAACCACCTGCTCGTGCCTGAAAGTGTTACCAGCACTTTCAGGACACGGCGACTTTTAATTTCCACCTATTTCTAATTATAGCTCTTTATACCGGAAATGCAAGTAAAATGAATAAAACGTATGTTTGGATTATTCCACTCTTATTTTTATAGTACGCCAGGTGGTTTTGCTTTGACGGTTACGTTAAAAGAAGCAAAGGGACGTTCGAAACCACTGAAAAAGTCAATAAATAAACAATCCTCCCTCTATTATTATGAGTTGCTTGGACATAGTTGAGGATCTGGTCTCTAGGTAGTTAGACCAGATCCTCAACTTACTGTTTATGGCTTAATAAAGTCCTGTACAATATAGATATTGCCGCTTTTATCATAGGCAACGCCAATGCCCACTTTGGTGTAGGACGAGTTTAAGATATTGGCGCGGTGTCCTGAACTGTTCATAAAAGCAGTTTCTGCTTTTTCAATACTTTGGTTGACGGCAATGTTTTCGCCAGCGGCGCTATAGGATATTCCGGCTTGCTTTAAACGATCAAAAGGAGATTGCCCTTCGGGATTGTAATGGGAGAAATAGTTACGGTTGATCATGTCTTGGGCATAATTTCGCGCTAGTGTGGTTACGCGGGAGTCTGCTTGTAAAGCAGGCAAGCCATTGGCTTTACGATCAGCATTTAATAGGTCCACAGCTTGTTGTTCGAGTGCCGTTACGTTGTTAGAATTGGAATTAGTGGTAGTGGTAGTTGTAGTTGTTGAACCAGTGCCAGTAGGGTCTTGAGAAGGGGTGTTATTATTTCCATTCGTAGGTTTGTTGCCACTCTTAACCGCTTTAACGGAAGCAATAATCCATGAATTATTTTTGCCTCTAGCTTGCAGGGTTACTTTATACGTAGTACCGTTATGAATTACGCTGACAACGGCTGTTGTCGAGTTTTTGCTGGTTAAAGCAAATTTGTCAGAGGCTGCATTGAATCCGAGGCGACTTGCTGCCGCTTTAACAACCTCGACGGGATCTTGGTTTCTGCTGGTATCGGTTTGGTTGCTATTGTAATACCCGTTGTTCACTTGTGCATAGGCCGGTGTTGCCAGGGGAACGGCCATGGCGTACAACCCGAAAATTGTTCCTACTAATCCCCCAACTGCTTTGCTTATAGGCTTCCTCAAATAGCTTCCTCCCTTTCATTATTAACGATTATGCCGTAAAGTTATTATTGTTATGGCATGGGTATATATTATACTGTGAATTTTAAAAATAGATTAAAATTTATCATGAAATAATTAGCATTAATTTTTAAAAATATCAATATTGTGCTAATTTTAATCAATATCATTTATGAAATAATTTGTATTCTATATTATAATAAATATATAGATCCGCCGCTTCAGATCGAGATTCATATACAGATGCTTTAATTACCTAGACTTGGGTTTAGGTTTTTTTGTTGCAAGGATCTGATGCTTTTGTACAAAACAGGCAAATACAAATAACGGGGATATTTCAGCAACGAGGAGTTATAGGATTTCAAAAAGAAAACAAATTTATAAAGGGTGGCTATGAGTTGAATCAAAAATATATTTATCTATTAGCATTGGCACATTTATCTAACGATATTACTATTGGAGCATTACCGGCGATTTTGCCTTTTTTTGTTTCGCAGTATGGAATGGATTATAGTTCGGTAGCAGGGCTCATGTTTGCTTCCTGTTTTTTATCGTCAGTCGTACAACCGGCATTTGGCTGGCTGGCAGACCGTAAATCACGGTCATGGTATATGTCATTGGGAGTTTTGCTGTCTGGGGTAACGATGGGAATGGCAGGGTTGTTTAGTGATTATTGGACTATTTTTACTGTGATAACGCTTAGCGGAATCGGCAGTGCGATTTTCCACCCGGAAGCAGCACGTATGGTCAACAAGGTTTCCGGGAATAAAAGAGGAACGGCATTAAGTATTTTTTCCGTTGGCGGTAATAGCGGGTTTGCTGTTGGTCCGATGATTGCGGTAGCTTCGATTACGGCTTTGGGGATGAGCGGCACGACAGTACTGTGTTTTGTAGGCTTGATCATGGCTATGATTTTAATGGCGCTTGTTCCCAAAATGAAAGCAGAAATTGCTCAGGCATCAGTTTCAGAACATATAGCAGCTACAAAAAACGGCGGGGAAGAGAAAGCCGGCAAGAATGACTGGAAGGCCTTTGCGCGTCTGACTTTGTTAATCGTGTGCAGTTCCATTGTTATTTGTGGGTTAAGGAGTTTCATTCCTTTATATTGGGTAGATGTTTTGGGGCTTTCAGAAGCAGCGGCCGGTTCGGCGTTAACGTTGCTCTTTACGCTTGGGGTTGTGACTACCTTAATCGGCGGAATGATGGCCGACAAGTTTGGCTATTTAACAATTGTTCGGATGAGTTATGTGCTTCTGGCGCCGATGGTTGCACTTTTATCGCAAACCACTAATGCGGCAATCGGGTATTTATTAATGGTGCCGATCGGGCTCGCCATGTTTTCGCCATTTAGCTCAGTGGTTGTTTTGGGTCAATCTTATTTAGCACGCAGCATCGGTTTTGCTTCCGGTGTCACGCTGGGGCTTTCCTTTAGCGTAGGCGGCGTGATTGTTCCTCTGATTGGCCGGTTTGCCGACAGTCATGGATTAACAGCCACGATGGAACTTCTGACAATGGTTGCAGTGCTGGCCGCACTATGCTCGTTCGTCTTGCCCAAACCGGAAAAATGTTAGAATAGGTTCACTAGCAGAATAGAAAAAGCGGTTGTTTGCCAACAAGGTAAGCAACCGCCTTTTTCTATATAATTAATTCATGAGTTGTAAAGATCCATTGGGCAACGGGTGGTTTTTATTTAGATTTTGTTGTCTTTAAAATTGTGGCTGCGTTGTGCCTGCCGCCTAATAGTCATTTCAATTCGTTCAACTGGCAGCATACGCATGATCACTACGCAAACAATGCATTCCACACTTAGATAACTTGCGTTAAAGAGAAGGGAATATAGATAGGGCGATACTCCTGACGGCGCATAGCTGGCAAAAAACACGATGCCGGAAATGTAATGGAATATAAAGCGGCCTATAATAGCAACGACGGTTCCCACCAGATACCGGTCTTTGAAATAGCCTGCTAGGCCTAAAGCCATAAACGGTAACGGATAATCAAACAGCACTTGTACCGGGTGCAAAATATAGGGATCCTGGATCAGATTAATTACACCAAATAAAAAGCCGGTGAGAAATCCGGCTTCCGGGCCGTAAAAAAACGCTATTAGCAGTATGGGGATCATACCGCCAAGAGTTATGCTGCCTCCCTGCGGCATATGGTATAGTTTTAACGTGTGCAGGATGACGGCCAGGGCAAGTGCAAGTCCAATATGAGCCATCATTCTGGCGTTGAAGGTGACCTTCTTCATCCGCAGCAACGCTATGACTAATAATATGACTCCCCCCAGAGTCAATAGTGTAGTTGGGTTGGCTGCAATCATTGATAGGTTGTCCACCAGGTTACCTTTCATACTCTAACCTCCATTTGAAAATGTAAGCCGCAGCCCTTGGTAGGACTGCGGCTTTTCTCTATTGCTCAAAGTCACTTCCCTACGCTGGCATTATCCAGATCAGGTTAAGGGTTAATGAAATACGGATTCCATCTCTCAGCCCGCAGGCACCCCTAGCACATTATGGTATTTTATTCCACTATAACACTGTTTTGTTTACTCGACAAGTAATTTATAAGTTTTGTAAGTATTGTTCTTATTGATCATGCCATTGCAAATAAACTCCTAATAAGCCTTGCTCTACTGACACCGATACTTCCCGGCAACCGCTTACCGGTTGATTACTAATTGCATAGGGCAAGTCGCGTTTAAGTGTGGCTTTTTCTAAAGGCCAGCGCACACCGCCAATGGTAACACCTAAACAACAGGTTGACAGGGAAATCAAGGATACAATGTCAGGCATTATAGCAGCGTTTATCCTCACGGCATCTTGTCCTGATAAGAAAAACAAGACTTCAGATTCATCGGCGGCAATGCCTTTAAAGCCAGGAGATTCCCAACCGGCTAAGGATTGGATGTTGCTGAAGGCGTGGTCAAACCGCCCTCCCCATACACCGGAGACAATCACGGTAGCCGTGCTGAATATTTCTTTCGTTCGAAGCAAAGCAAGCTGAAGATCGGTATAATCTTTATCCACAGGGTAAACTTCAACCGGAACGCCCAGACTCTTCCCCCAATCCCAGGCTTCCGGACTGGCGCTGTCGCCATCACCAATGATCCGTTCCGGTGCTATAGCGGTTTGCCGGCAGATCTGGATGCCACTGTCAATACACCATACAGGTAACCCTTTTGCTATTTTCACAAACCATTTATTTGCCGGCGGTCTGCCACCGGCAGTCATCAGCAGCGTTGCCGCGGGCAGAAGGTTCGCAAATAAAAGCGTAACTTGCGGCAGCGTTAAACTATGTCCCATATTGTACACCTAACCAATTTTCAAGATTAGTTGTTTACTTCCCTCTTTTGGCTATATTATCCTTCCTACACCTGGCAGCATGCAAAAAGAAAACTAAAATTTTCCTATAACACTTTTCGTTATTGTGATTACATCATATGATTTTTTATTTTTAAGCAGGATTTTAACGTATTATGCAGAATAATTGCAAAAACTCAATATAGCAAACCGCTTGAAAAGGCGGGACGCAAAGCCATGGGTCTAAAGATTACATCTATGATTGCCAGGTTGCAGCCTAAAGTAAGCTGAACTGGCAATTTTTTATTGGATACAATTGTGAAATGCAAACAAAATATCATTGCGTGTATAATGGGGAAGCTATCGCGACAGGCATTACTATTTTTTATGGAGTGATGGTGACGTTGGAGTCTGCAAGACAACGCATTTTATTGGTCGACGACACAAGATTAAGCAATCAAATAATGCAAGATATACTGGGAAATGATTATGATATTTTTGTTTCTACCTCGGGTAAAGAAGCCTTAGTATTGGCTGCTTCAGAGAATGTAGACCTCATATTGCTGGATGTTGAAATGCCGGGAATGAATGGTTACGAGGTATGCAGACGGTTAAAACAGAATCCCTATACGAAAAATATACCGGTCATTTTCGTTTCGTCCGCTGATGACGTTCAGCATGAAACAGAGGGGCTTGAAATCGGAGCTATCGACTATATTATAAAACCTTCCAATCCGGCAATTATTAGGGCACGGGTTAAAAACCATCTAGAACTAAAAAAGTATCGGGATATACTGGAGCGAATATCGCTAATCGATGGCTTAACCGGCATACCTAACCGGCGTCATTTTGATCAGACACTGGATAAAGAGTGGCGGCGTGCAATACGTCATGGCGATGTTTTATCATTGGCTTTAATTGACATAGATTTTTTTAAAAAATATAACGATCATTACGGACATCTTGCCGGTGACGAATGTTTAAAGAAAGTAGGCAGCATGCTGAACGAATCGTTGAAAAGGGCCAGCGATTTGGGGGCGCGTTATGGCGGGGAAGAGTTTGTTATCCTTCTTCCTTCAACGGCGAAAGAAGGAGCGCTAACCGTCACGGAAAGAATTCGTAATAATGTAGAGGAGTTAGGAATTCCTCATGAGAAGTCCGAAGTGGCCAATCATATTACGGTGAGTATCGGCGTGGCGGCCATGAAGCCGGAATGCAGTAAGGTTCCTTCGGATTTGATTCGGCAAGCTGATTTGGCTTTATATCAGGCAAAAAATGCAGGACGAAACAGAGTCTGCAGCGCACCGGATTGATCGCAAAAATAAATTCTCCGATACAATTGCAAGAGTGGCAAAACACCCCATAGGCGCTAATAAGCTTAACCTATGGGGTGTTTATTTCTATGTCAATTTGCTATTCATGGATCAGAGGCAAATTTGTCCGTATAAGCCTCATGAAGGTTTTGAATTAAGACTTACATCATTGGACTTGTTTATGGTGATGCCCCCGATGAGGGAATGCTGTTTTTACATGACTCATATCTTGCTTAAATATATTTTGATCAATACCTAAGCTAGTGGCAACTTCAGACCAAGTGTTGTTGATCTTTTTCAGCCCTAAAACATCAGCAATTGGCTTATTGGTGTTTTTGGCAAGTTCATTGGCTACTGCGATATCACGAGGATGATATCCCTGTTGGAGAAATTTCATAGAGGTTTGTTTCGCTATACTTAATTTAGTTTCCATATTTGTTGCCGCGATATCCCAGCGGGTGGATTTCATTGCCTCCCGGGTTATTCCCAGTGCTTGCGCGACATCTTTCCAGCTATTGGTGGCGGTTTTGGCCTGCATAACTTCCTGGAGTGATTTGCCGCCAGCCTTGGCCAGGAAAGAAGCCCTGTACAAATCCCGATAATGAACTCCGCTTTGCGTGTATTTAAGTACATCCTCTTTGCTGACCCTAAAGACGTCAGATAGTTTTTGGGCAGCCTGATCGGGGTCAACATGAGACTGTTGAATCCCAGGGCGGTTTAAAGGCTGTCCTTTATTTTCATCTGCTTGAACAATAAAAGGGCTTACCATACCGCTGATAAAAATTGTTCCGGCTACTATAGAAGCAAGCAATCCTTTATTCATGCTCATACCTCCCTTGTAAATTTAACCCAATTTTATAGCTGAATTGTGACAAAAAAATGACAGCGTATAAATTAAAAATCAATTACAAGGGTAGTAGTTTTCTTGCTCCACAGTTTCAACTTCGAGCCAAGCGGGAATGAAACCGCTGTTGATTGCAATATTCCAAGAATGCAGATTGGAAAGACTCGTTCCGTAAAATGGCAGCTTGCCTCTGTTGATTATTTCATTTTTTAGCAGGGTAACAAGATATGTCCCGACTCCACGGCCACGGTAATTTTTTTCGACATCGATGCCGATTTGCCACATTATCGGTGTATCCGCGGAGGCGCCCGCCATGCCTATGATTTTTGAACCGTCATAGGCGGCAACGGCGAGCACGTCCGGCCGTTCCGGAATAAATCTAGCACAAAGGGCGTTGGGAAACTGTCCGGCTTTATACAAGGGAAGGATTTCATGCTGCTCAAACCATTTTAGATGACAAGACAAGCCTGTTTTTTTTACTTGCCCAATCGGCAAAAACATATGATGGGTTTGCCATAAATGCTTACCGTACTTTCGCAGTTCCTGATCGATTTCATTCAGACAGATAAATCATCCTGCCAAAATGCTTTTTCCCACGATATTTCCGGGAAAATAAATCGTAATCAAGACGACGACCACGGTATCAAGATAAGTGAAATTAATATTGTCATCCTGCCTGGTAAGATTGATATAGGTACATAGTAAAATAAAGACACTGCACCAAATATAAATTAACCATTCATGCTGCTGGTAAGTCTTTATTCTGTTAAAGGAAACCAAGGCCCCCAAAGATATTGCCACAAAAATAATACGCGCCAAAACTGCCTGATAAAACCGGGGGCTTATCCCAAAAAAAATGTAATCGTTGCGTATAAATAGCAGACAAAAACAAATAGCAGCCATAATCGCTATTTTTGTATGCAGCAGATCTTCCTTCAAATAGAATTGTTCCACAGCACTGTCAGATGCATTCGAGAATATAGACATAGCATAGTCCCCACTCATTCTTGTTACTAAGTCTTATTGACGATTTACTTCAGTATACAGTGCTAAAATACCTGCTTTTTTATGATAAATTCCAGAACTGGCTACTATTTACAGTCTTAATCCGAGGTTTGCAGTCTCCGGAGTGACAACTCATATTCGTTCGAATGGAAGCATCTAATTATTTGCCTATCTTACAACTCATAAATTTCATCACAGAAAAGACCGTGCTTAAAATAAAACGGGTAGAGAATAATTCTCTGCCCATTTTATTTATTTGTCATACCAAATGAACACTATATAAACCTTAATCTACGGATATTTCAAGAGGGCGGTCATCGCTAATAGAAGAATTGAATAATAAGCAGTTACAGGGGCTTGGCAACAAGCCACTGCTGTTTTTGCTGACCTTTAGGAAGCATATGAGCATCAAACCACATATAGAAAAACTTTTCGACCGGATTTACAACATAGCCATCCTGACTGTGATCGGCCGTGTCATAAGAATCTGCCAGAATTAAAACATCGTCGGCGACCGTAGCGGTTCCCATGGTATCATAGCCGACGATGACCCGCCAATGTCCTCCCCAATCTATATTTTCAACCATTATCGGGGTATTGTCTTGTAAGTTGGTGATAACAAAGTTTTTGAAATCCGCTACGCTTGTAAAGGTGGCACCGTCACTGGTGGCAGCAGTCAGACTGGACTTTACATTCCAGCCAATGGTTTTAAAAAAACGAACCATCCCTTTGGTATCTGTGCCTACTGCCGGTTTTGTTCTCATAATTTTGGCGATAGCTAATTCATGCCAGCTGGTATTGCCAAAATGTGCAAGAACCGTTAAGGCGGCCGCAGGGCCACAAGTGATTTCCGTTGTTTGCTGATAGGTTTTATAGTGGGGTAAAATCGTTAACGTATCGGTTGATTCTAAATTATAAAAGTCCGGAGCAGTATAGTAGGGCGATTGTTTAACATTGCCTAAACCATGATAAGCAGAGGCACCTTCCTTGACCGTGTCATAATCGGCAGGGTAAGGAATCACCTGGCTTGCAGCGATATTTTCGGCAGTTTCAGGGGATGTCGCAAATCCTATGTTTACAGCACCAAATGTAATACTTATAACAAAAAACAAAATTACTAAGCCAATCTTTGTCTTTTCTTTCACAGTATCGTTTCTTTTGTTTTTATTCACCACTTATATACGCCTCCGGAAAAATTTTATTATCCCCTATATTATACCATAACCTGGGGGATAATTAATTTGAAAAGCTCTATGAGTAAAGCAGATGGTCAAAAGATGATATATTTAAGAAAATATTAATAAATTCGCTAAGTTTTACGATATAATAACAAAGAATAATTTGCCAAATCATTATGCAACAGGGCCTGCCAGTATGTAAAATTAAAATATCAGGAAAGAGGTGTTTTCCTGTGCCAGTAAGTGCTAACACTTCTCTTAATTCATATATCGTCAACATGCTGTATTCTAATAGTGGGATAAAGCGTAGCAGTAATGCGCGAAATTCCTTTTATCCGGATTATAACAACGTAAGCCTGCTTAGACTCAATGCTAATGCCGCTGCCGCGAGCTTTCGGGCCCAGCAAGCCGGGTACAAAAATCAAATTGCGGGGTTTACGAGTGCTGTAACTGATTTAAAAACGAGTGCACAAGAATTTGCCGCTAACAATAACGTGTTTACCAGAAAATATATAACAGATTACGGCGATACGATAACCGGCAATGCCAACAATAAGGCCAAACCTGCTACCTATGACATAAGTATTCAGAAACTGGCCTTAGCGCAGCGCAACGTCGGCAAAAGCCTGGATGCCAATGCGGTTGGCAGTGTGGGAAGCGGGCTCTATTTCTTCGGGATAACGGTTGGCAATAATCAGGAAAAACAAGTAGCAGTCAATATTTCCAGTACGGATACCAATAAGCAAGCCTTAACCAAGATTGCCGATGCGGTAAACCATACGAACAGCGGCGTTCAGGCCGAAGTCAAGCTGGCGAATAATAAAGCGTATCTGAGTATGGAAGGTCAAACCGGCGCGGCGGGCAGTTTCACCTTGCGGGATATTGCCAACAATTTAGTATCGGGCTTAGCTTTGATGAATAACGTGCAAAGTGCGCAAGACGCCGTATATACTATTGACGGGGAAAGCAGGCAAGCGGCAAGCAACACGGTTAAACTGGATAACGGGAATGTCAGTTTAACCTTCAAAACGGTCACAAACGGGACGGACAAGGTAACGGTTGGCTTCGATTATAGTAAAACTGTGAATGCAGTACGGAATTTGCTGGCAAGTTACAATGAAATTAACTACAATATGCAAAATGCGGACAATGTAACTAAACGGGGCGATAAGCTGCTGGCAAATGTTCAAAATCAGTTTAGCGGTATGCGCCGGGAGGAATTGCAAAAGATTGGGCTTACTTTGGATCGCGAAACAGGCAGCATTAGTTTGGATGCGGATACATTAACCCAGGCTCTTGCAACCAACCCCAGTATAGTAGAACGACTGCTGGCGGGCAGTAGTGGTTTGGCAACAGCCGCCGGCAAAGCCGCACAAACAGCCCTTGATGTTCCGGTGACGGCCTATTTTAAGGCTCCTAACATTAATGATTATTTAGATTACGGTTCTAATTTCCTAAGGGGAAGCGCCAACCAACATTATAATTACTCGCAGGGATTATTTCTTGATATGATGATATAGGTTAAGTACCGGGCAGGCAAGGTCTGCCCGGTGCTTTGAGGATTACATAAACCAAGTTACTTTATAAGACTGCCATAAGAAAATGGTAATTTATAAAGTAACTATTTTTTTGGTATGGTTCTTGCAATAATTATAGGCATAGGATTGAAAAATTTTAAAACAGGGAGGATACAACAATTGAGAGAGGCGGTTCTTAATCGTTTTTTGCGTTATGTGCGTGTTGACACACGTTCTGAATTGGGGAGTGATACTTACCCTAGTACGCTTAAGCAGCTAAATTTGGCAAAAATGCTGCGTGATGAATTGCTTGAACTAGGTGTTCCGCAAGTTGAATTGGACCAAAATGGTTATATCATCGCGAAGATTCCCGGCAATTTTGCAACTAATGCGCCAGCAATTGGTTTTTTGGCCCATTACGATACATCGCCGGATCTATCCGGCGAAAATGTCTGCCCCAAAATCGTAGAAAACTATGATGGTAAAGATATTGCTCTTGACGAAGCCGGCAACTATATTTTGTCACCGGCAGAATTTCCTGAACTTGTAGATTACCAGGGACAGACATTGATAACTACCGATGGCACTACCTTATTAGGTGCTGACGATAAGGCCGGTATTGCTGAAATAATAACTGCTATCGAATATTTTCTGCAACATCCCGAAATCAAGCATGGGCCGTTATGCATAGGGTTCACACCTGACGAGGAAGTTTCCGGAGGCACCAAGTACTTCGATATTGCTCGGTTCGGTGCTGAACTTGCTTACACTATTGATGGGGAAGGCCTTGGTTCAATTAATTTTGAAAACTTTAACGCCGCCAGTGCAACTATCGTCATTAAAGGCTGCAATATTCATCCTGGTTCTGCCAAACATAAAATGATTAATGCATCACTGCTCGGAATCGAATTCAATGAAATGCTGCCGTTATTTGACCGGCCAATGTTCACCGATAGTTATGAAGGGTTTTATCACCTCACCGATTTCCGGGGAAATGTAGAGGAGGCAGTACTTAATTACCTCATTCGCGAGCATGACCGGAAAATATTTGAACAACGTAAAGTTATCGTACAACAGGCCGTAAATTTTTTGAAATTGAAATACCCGAAAACCAAAATTGATTGTGAGATCACTGATAGCTACTACAATATGCGTGAAAAAATTGAGCCGGTTGCCCATATTATCGCAATAGCGGAACAGGCAATGCGGGATATTGGCGTTACTCCCGTGATATTCCCCATTCGTGGCGGTACAGATGGTGCTCGCTTATCATTTAATGGCTTGCCATGCCCGAATTTATTTACCGGTGGTCATAATGCTCACGGACGTTATGAATATATTCCGTTGGAATCAATGGAAAAAGCCGTACAAACCATTGTTCGCTTAATCGAGTTGTTTGCAACTCCCCAAAATGCCTTAAAATAAAGCTATCAACATATGATGGAAATGCTTTTTTCTTCTGATTACAATTGAGTTTCATAACGACATTTATCAATGCTGAATAAAAGAATTAAGGGCTTTCGCTGTTTTCCGAAAAACCAGCGGAAGCTCTTAGTTTTGTTCAATAATTTTTTACGGCATTATACTGTAAACTCGTAATAGGTTCATAAATAGGTTATATATCTAACCTATTTAACCTATTTACCAATACGTAATCCAATATTTAACGGATTATACACAAATTCATTACGTGTGATACCGAATTATTCCCATCTATGGTTGGTTTTGTATATGCTAATTTCTCCAGCGCGCATTGGCACACTTTTTGCATTTTAGATGCTGCAGTATATACTAAATCAAGGAGGAATATTATGTCTGAAGATCAAAACAATGTTGGTTCATCCGAACCGCCAATGTCCCCCCACAAAGAATATCAGGAAATTAACGCGTATGTCGTTTGCTGGGATTATTTTATGCTGCGATCTTTGCTTTAGCAATAGGTTATCTTTGTCTGAAAATAGGGCAGACAGTTGACGCTTTTGCGCCGGTTTCCATCATGGCGATGGGAATGGCTGTCATGCTGAAGCGCAAAAACGCTTTTCCTGAAAACGTACATATTCAGGCTATTGCCAGTGCCGGTACCAACGGAATTGGCGGCGCCATGTTTATCCTGCCGGCTTTTTACATTCTCGGCAATAACACGCTCGGTTATTTTCAATTAGCGGTGCCGGTTATTCTGGGTGGTCTTCTTGGCGTTTTGATTGCCGCCGTATTTCGTCGCTATTTTTGCGAAGAAATGCACCATGCCTATCCTTTTCCCGCCGGGCGGGCAGCTGCCGAAGTTCTAAGTTCAGGCGAAGGCAGCAAGGCGAAACTCATGTTATTTAGTGGAACAATTGCTCTAATTTACGACTTTATTCTCAATAGCCTTGGCTGGTGGCAGGAAGTAATTGCCAGTACCGCTTTTAGCTGGGGCCAGCAACTTGCAGCGAAAACTAAACTTACTTTCAGCCTGGACAGTGAAACAGCACTACTCGGTATTGGGTATTTTACAGGGTTGCGCTATGCCGCTATTATTGCTGCCGGTTCCTTTTTTTCCTGGTTCATTTGTATTCCCGTCATATATTATCTGGCTGGCGACCACCACATGCAATATAGTAGGCCAAGACCTCAGCAAAGAGTATGTTGACGAATTAATTGAATTCCAAGACCGTTCTTTACTTATAAACAGCAGCAAATTTGAATATTTCGGTGAACCGGCCGGAATATATTATGAAATTCAAGAAGTAACCCGCATTCGTCATTTGGAACAAAGCCTTTCCAAGAAATTGCGTAATAAAGGTTTGGTGACACGTTATACCTTTGACAGTATTCAAGCAAAATCAACGAAAATGCAGGAATGTCTCCAACTTTCCCAACGTTTGGCTTTATCCAATCTTACCATACTTATTATGGGAGAAAGCGGGACCGGTAAGGAGTTGCTTGCTCACGCCATCCACGCTGCTTCTCCCCGGTCTATTTATCCATTTGTTGCTATCAATTGTGCATCTGTTCCGGAAAATTTATTGGAAAGCGAGCTATTCGGCTATGAAGCAGGTTCATTTACCGGTGCTGTTAAGGAGGGAAAACCCGGTTTATTTGAACAGGCTAATAACGGCACTATTTTTTTAGATGAAATTGGCGATATGCCATTGCCACTGCAAGTACGTTTGCTAAGAGTACTTCAGGAACGCCAAATTATGAGGGTAGGTTCACAAAGTATTATTAATATAAACATTCGCATAGTTGCTGCAACCAATAAAGACCTGTTTGCTGAAGTACAAAAAGGATTATTTCGCCAAGATTTGTTTTACCGGTTAAATGTTCTTCCCATCATCATTCCGCCGTTGAGGGAACGCCAGGAAGATATCCTGCATTTATTTTATTTTTTTATGAAGTAACATAATAAAAAAGTGATTCTTACCCAAGAGGCAGAAAACCTGCTTATGAAATATCAATGGCCGGGCAATATCAGAGAATTGGCCAACGCAGTGGCGTATATTTCATTTATGGCAACAGATGTTGTCAATGTATCTGATCTGCCTGCTTATATATTAAATACCGATGTGGATTTTAGTATGGAATTCTGTTATATTTCTACTGTATGCGATACGGAAAAGGCATTTCAAGTAATGTCTCATCTTTCCCGGCACAACCCTGCCGGCATCGGCAGAAAATTCCTTGAAACAGAATGCGTTCAGAACGGGATTAGCATTACAGAAAGTGAAATCAGACGATTGCTCTCTATTTTCACTAAACTAGGCTGGGCCAATTCACATGTAGGAAGAAGCGGCAGTCATCTTACTATAAAAGGACAAGCTGTGTTAGATTGGATGAAACGCTATAAAGACATATTAATAAAGAACAAGAAGATAACCTGCTAGATTGCGTAAAGTAAATCACCTGGAACCTGTTCTACTGCTTGTCAATACTATACGGGCACATGTTTATGGGATAAAGGTGACATTATCACAAATTAAACATATTTTCAAAATTTTTGAATTGACAAAATACATAAAGAACTATATACTATATATAAGAGAGTGGTATACCAGTATACCTTAAAGGTGGTTGATAGTTATTGACCAAATTTATGATATTTTTTCAGGAGGGTAAATAGCTATGATGAGACATAATTTTGATGAACTGGTTGACCGTAGAGGCACTGAATGTAAGAAATGGGATACTTATGCCGAAGATGTACTGCCCATGTGGATTGCCGATACCGACTTCAAATGTCCGCAACCTGTTATTGATGCCATGGTGAAAAGAGCACAGCATGGTATTTACGGCTATCCCGTAAATGTTAAGACATTTGAGCAAGCTATTATTAACTGGCAGAAAAAAAGATTTGGCTGGGATGTTGATATCAATTGGGTGGAATATACACCGGCTGTAATACCGGCTATTGTCTATGCCATGCAGGCTTTTACCCACCCGGGCGATAATATTGTAGTCCAGATGCCTGCCTATCATCCATTTCATGCAATTATTCCTAATAACGGCAGGCACATTCTCGGCAATAATCTTATTCTCAAAGAAGACGGCAGTTATGAAATTGACTTTGAAAATTTGGAGGAATTGCTGAGCCAACAAAGAACGACCATGTTCTTATTATGCAGCCCGCATAATCCCACAGGCAAATGTTTTACAAGAGAGGAATTGACCAGAATATCCGATCTTTGTTTGCAACACAATGTATTTGTGGTTTCGGATGAGATTCATTCTGATATTGTTTATAACGGAAATAAGCACATCCCTTTTGGCAGCCTTTCGCAAGCAGCAGCTGACAATTGTGTGGTTTGCGTTAATCCCAGCAAGACCTTTAATATTGCCGGGGTAAGAACAGGTGCGGCCATTATTCCTAACCGGCATAACCATGATCTTTTTTATAAACCGCTTGAAAATCTCAAAGCTTATGGTAGAACCGTATTCGGAACTTTGCCGATTGAAACCGCTTATAATGAGTGTGAGTATTATGCGGACCAACTGCTGGAATACCTTGAGGGCAATCTTGCATACCTAAAAAAATTCATTTCCGAGAGAATTCCCCAAATTAAAGTGGGTAATCCGCAAGCCACCTATCTTATTTGGCTTAATTGCCAAGAACTGAACATGGCGCCTAAGGATTTGCAAAAATTCTTCTTAGAACAAGCTAAAGTAGCTATGAATGAAGGCTCTACTTTCGGTCCTGGCGGCACCGGCTTTATGAGAATGAACATTGCCTGCCCACGTGTCAGATTGGTAGAAGCACTTAATAGAATGGAAGCAGCAATAAATAAACTGTAAAGGAGATCGAAAATGAAACAAGTTGTAAATACCAATAAAGCTCCTGGGGCAATTGGTCCATATTCCCAGGCAATTAAGGCTAACGGATTTATTTTTGTATCCGGTCAGTTGCCAGTAGTTCCTACTACCGGACAATTTGCCGAAGACGGTATTATTGCTCAAACAAAACAATCCCTAGAAAACGTAAAAGCTATTTTGGCGGCAGCCGGCTGTACCCTTGATGACGTTGTAAAAACGACTGTTTTGATCAAAGATATGAACGACTTTGCTGCAATGAATAACGTGTATGCCGGATATTTTAGCAAAGATTGTCCAGCACGGGCCTGCTTTGAAGTAGCACGTTTACCCAAAGATGCTTTAGTTGAAATTGAAGTAATCGCAATTTGTGGCAATTAATTTCACAGCCAAATCATTACATGTTTGTAAACTGGCCGGTACTTTAGGGAATTTGAATTGACAAAAAATAAAGAAAAATATAAACTGAAACTATAATAAGTATATCATGGAATTCCAAAGAGGGTTACTATGTCAATATTGCATTCGCATCAACCAATTGAAAAGATTATAGATAAATCATCTGACGCTCTTTATGTACAAATCGTGGAACGCATCAGGCAATGGATACGTACCGGTCAATTGAAAGAAGGCGATCAACTTCCTTCGGAAAGAGAATTGGCAGAGATATTTGATGTCAGCCGGGTGCCTGTTCGCGAAGCTCTTAAAATCTTAGAATTCTTGGGAGCTGTTCAGCATGTAAAAGGTAAAGGCGTATTTGTTCAAAAAATTGATGTGAATCAGGTGATTGGTAGTATTGATTTTCTCATGTCCGATCCGGTTCATACCTTATTTGATTTGTTTGAAGCACGCGAAACCATAGAGGTTCAGGCAACCCATCTTGCTGCATTAAGACGTACTGACGAGGATATTATGACCATAAAGGCTGCCATTGTTGAAATGGAGCAGAATATTGAGATGGGGCTTGATGTTTCGGAAGCATCAGGTAAGTTTCACGCTGCCGTTATTGCCGCAGCCCATAATGTAGTGATTAGCAAAATATATGGATTGTTGGCCGATTTGCTAAGTTATTCCCGCCACCAATCCTTGAAGAATCCCGAACGCCATGAAATTGCATTAGGCTATCATAAACAGATTTTGCAAAATATTGTTGCCGGTGATGCCGAGGCGGCGGTAGCTGTTGCCAAAGAACATTTATCACGTGCCAAAGAGGTAATAGCAAAAGGTTGATTACCATTATTATTGGTATACCAGTATACCAAATAAAGGATAGTGTTGTATGCACGAACAAAATATTTCACAAATATGTGTAGATTTTGCCACAAATCTTACATTAGATAGTGTACCAATTGATGTAAAGGAACAGGCACAAAAGTGTTTACTGGACTGGCTGGGGTGTGCTATACGCGGCTCAGTCATGCCGCAGGCCGATTGCATAAAAGAATATGCTGCCGCTATGGGCGGCAACCAGCATGCCAGTATTATTGGCAGTCAAACGGCAAATTCGGCTTTTCATGCTGCTCTTTGCAATGGTTATTTTAGCCATATTTTAGAAATCGACGATGTAGATAAGAAATCAATTACGCATCCTGGGGCAGTGGTAATCCCAGCAGCACTGAGCATTGGCGACTGGCAGGGGTGTACTGGGGCGGAATTGCTTACAGCCATTATTGCCGGCTATGAAGTTATGTTACGAGTAGGAGCAGCGGTTACTCCTGCTCATTACGAAATTTGGCATACAACCGCGACTGCCGGCGTATTTGGCTCGGCAGTCGCCGCCGGTCGTATGCTTAAACTGGATGCAAAAGCAATGACCTGGGCTTTTGGCAATGCTGGATCCATGGCAGCAGGACTGTGGGAGTTTTTACAGGATGGGGCAATGAGCAAATATCTGCACGCCGGTAAGGCTGCGGCTGCCGGTGTTTTGGTTTCGTGCATGGCAAAACATGGCTTTACGGGGGCAACGCGTATTTTGGAAGGCAGGCAGGGATTTTTTGCCGGCTATGCCCGTCAAGCTGTTAATATGGATGTTTTTGCGGATTTTGGCGCTAACTATCACACAGCAGGAATTTCATTTAAACCGTATCCCTGTTGCCGGCATACACACTCGGCAATTGATTGTGCGATAAAGCTCAATAACAAGCTGAAGTTTTCTATGGAAAGCATTAAGCACATTGTTATTGATACCTATCATGCTGCTATCCAGGTTGCCGGCAATGAAAACCCGGCCGATTCACGGCAAGCGCAGTTTAGCATTAAGTATTGTGTAGTGTGTGCCTTACTTGCAGGGAAAATTAACCTGGATTCTTTTGCGGAAACTGCGATATTTGATCAGGCAGTGAGAAGGCTGATGAATATTACAACGGTAGTAGTAGATGAAACAATTAATAACGCGACGCCAGTAGCATGGCCGGCTAGAATTTCGCTAGAATTGACTGATGGCCAGATAATGAGTGAGTATGTGGAATATCCCAAAGGTGATCCGGAGAATGCACTTACTTGGCCGGAAATAAAGGATAAATTTTCTTTTTTGGTAGACGGGATATTAGATAACAGCAGTATTTCCGAAGTAATCAACATGTGCGAAGAACTTGAGACGCTAAAGAAATGCAGTGATATTTTACGGAAGGTGAATTTGAATGCAAAATTTTAACATTACGTATGACGAAATACTCATGCTGCTGCATAAGGCATGTACCAGCATATCCGCAGATGCCCTTGCATTGATGAACAAGGCGGTAACAACAGAAACAAATCAGGGAGCGAAGGCACTGCTTGCGTCAATGATTGAGAATGTCAGTCAAGCAGGTAAATTGGACAAACCAGTGTGTCAGTCTCCGGGCTTTCCAACCGTATACATTCGTTTTGGTGATAATGTGCAATTGGCTGATTTAACTGCTTTTTTGCCGAAAGCTGTAATTGAGTGTACCAAGAATGGCTATATTCGTCCCAGCATTGTGCATCCGCTTACCCGGCATAATTCAGGGGATAGCTCAGGTATCGGTGTTCCTAACATGGAATATCGCTATTGTCCGGGACAGGAATATATGGAAGTTATTATGAGCGCCAAAGGCTGTGGGGCTGAATTGGCCAACCAGGCTAAAATTTTGACGCCGGCTACGCTGGGAACTAATTATGTCGGCTTGAAGAAACTGGTATTGGATACCGTTGTTAAAGGTGGCGGATTCCCTTGCCCCCCATCAGCTATCGGCATCGGCATCGGCGGCCAAATGGATGTTTCCGCCAAACTGAGCAGGGAAGCAATCAGTACCAGGGATTGGCGCGATACCCATCCGGATCCGTTAATTGCCGGTTTGGAGCAAGAGCTTTTGCAAAATATCAATGAACTGGGATTGGGGCCAGCCGGTATCGGCGGCGATACTACCTGTTTAGCTGTTAAAATTGGTTATGCCGCTACCCATACGGCTATTTGCCCGGTTACGATTAATTTCCATTGCTGGGTTGCCCGTAGATTTGGCGTGCGTTTCTATCCCAATGGCCGCAGAGAATATCTTTTCCAGGAGGAAATGTAATGACTACACATCATTTGGCAGTACCGATCAATGATTCACAGGTAGATAATTTAAAAATAGGCGATACCGTATATTTGACAGGGAAGATCTATACTGCGAGGGACATGGCGCATTTTGAAATTAAAAAATTATTGTCTGAGGCTAAGCCTTTGCCGGTTGACTTAGCCGGTCAAGTTATCTTTCATGCCGGACCGGTTATGCGTAAGGTTGACGGTCAATGGGAAATTGTCGTTGTGGGGCCGACGACCAGCATCCGCATGGAACCCTATGCGCAGATGGTGGGGGAACTGGGCGTAAAACTTATTATCGGCAAGGGCGGCATGGCCCAGGACAGTCAAAAAACATTTCAGCAATGTTCGCAGACTTATTTGCAGGCCGCGCCCGGCTGTGCGGTTCAAATCGGCAGTGGGGTAAAAAAAGTTGTCAGTGTCCGCTGGCTGGAAAATGGTATGCCGGAGGCCATGTGGGAACTGGAAGTTGAGAAATTCGGACCGTTTATTGTCACTATGGACAATAAAGGAAACAGCCGCTATGATGCGGTGAAAGAGGCTGCTAACCGTAAAATTATAGAATTTTATGGTCAATAAAGGAAAGGAGTACTAAGCAGTAACCATTTTTTAAAATACACATTAACTAGGGAGGGCTATCTATGGAAATTTTCGGCATGAAAGTTGAGAAGGGGCAGAAAACCTTTGGTAATGTAAAGGTGGGTGAATTGGCAAATTTTACGGATATCAGTATTCCGGTACTGGTAGCCCGTGGTTCGCACGACGGGCCAACGTTATGGATGACCGGTGCTGTCCACGGCGACGAGCTAAATGGTTTATGGGGAATGCGAAAATTTTTCTGGGATTTGGATACCTCTAAACTGCATGGTAATGTAGTGCTAACACCGTTGCTGAATACAATGGCCTTCGTGGATCGCAACAAGATTAGTCAGGTGGATTACTTGGATTTAGACCAACAATTTCCGGGAAATCCTGGCGGCAGTTATACCGAAAGGATTGCTCATATTGTATTTGGGGAAATGAAAAAATGGGCTAATTATGTAATTGATTTTCATACCATGGGGCACGTATTCAGTGCTACTCCCTACACTGTTTCCAAAATCGTTCCCGGTGCTAAGGCAGAAACCGTCCAGGCAGCGTTTAAGCTGGCACGGGCTTTTGGGGTTTATCCCAATTGCCATTTGAACCTGGCCAAGGCAGGCGGCGAACTGCCCGGTACGACGAGCGGTTCGATTGATATTCTTTGCATGCAGAACAATATCCCCTGCTTTATGGCGGAGATGGGTGCCGGCGGGCGCTGGGATGAAAAGGTGATTCAAACTATTTTGGCAGGAATTCAAAATGCTATGACGCATATCGGGCTGCTTACAGGCGAATTTAAGAAGCCTGACAAACAGTTGATTATTACAGGCCGCCGTTTTCTCAGAAGCAATCGGGGCGGCTTGGTGAGAATGGCGGTTGAACCCGGGCAATTCGTGAAAAAAGGTGAGAAGCTGGCCTCAATTTACGATTTCTGGGAAGAGCGTGAGCAATTGGTTGCCGACAAGAATATGTTTATGATTGCCACCCGTTTCGAGCCAGTCGTTTCTACTGGTGACAGAATGGGGTTTGTCGGTTATGAATGGCAGGAGATGGACTGGGATACAGACTAATAAAACAGTTTACCTGTAGGGTAAGATATAAAGCCGGAAAACAGCATGTACCGCCTCTCTGGATGTACCACTATTTTCCGGCCTTACTCTATAGTAATTAACTGGCTGCTCGACCGTAAGCAGATACGATTTGCAAGGCTTAGCGGGAACTCCTCTTAAAATTTATTTGCGGGTAGACTGATACGAGATTTGCACCATATTATTCATTTTTAGAGGGAGGAATAGATGTGGAGAAAAAAACTGAATTTGTTAGTTTTTGGGGCGATACGGTCGATTGCAAAGAATTGTTTATCGGCATAATTTCCAGTGTTTTTGTCAGCTATGCGGCTTTTTACGGCGGAAAAGTATATCTTAGCACCCACTTTGCCAGTATGGGAAAAAACTTGATTGCCGGTTATAGTTTGTTTTTAGGGCTGGTTGCCGCTGTTGTGGTAGCGGTAATTATCGCAAGATTCTTTAAACCCAAGAGAATATTTCATGAAGACGAATGTCATTTCGACCAAGAAAAATTTATCCAAGAATATGATCTTGATCTTGAACAGGAAGCTTTGCATTTAAAAAATTCGGCGCCGGAAATTATTGAGGAATTGAAACAGTTAGGCTTGTATTCTATTTTTGCGGAAAAGGAAAAATGAGAGGAGGCTATAGTCAATGGTAGAATCAGTAATTTTTCATGATATATTGTGGGGGCTTGCCGCGGCTTTGATGGGCGGTATTATGTTTTCGTTTGTCGGCTTAATATCGGGAACTTCGGAAACGGCCAGTATTGCCCCTGTCACCTTGCTTGTAGTTTTATTGGGATTTCCTCCGGTGGCGGTTTTCTGTTTCCTGATAGCAGCCGTTATCGCCAAACACATTACCCATTCTGTTCCTACCGCTTTGTTGGGGGTGCCCGGCGATACGATGGCCGTGCCTTTGCTTGAACATGCAACGGCTATGCGCAATATTGGGGCGCCGCATATCTCTTTGCAAAAAATGATTTCCGGCGGGGTGTTGGCTGCTTTTCTGTCGGTTCCCATTTCTGTCGGTTTTGCTTCTTTGCTGGCGCCTTATGCCGATATAGTAAAATCCTGGGCAGGGCTTTTGTTTACCGTAATGGCTGTATTCATTGCCTATACCTCCAAGGGGAAATGGACGAGTGTAGTTATTTTGATTCCGTTATCTTTTTTATTCGTCGGTTTGAACAAAATTGCTGTTGCTGCCAATGGCAGCGGTGTCACCATGTGTTTCTTCCTGGGAATTGCTACCGGGCCAATGTTTTTGGACCTGATTACCGTCATGTCACCGGCGGCAAAAGCAACTTTGGTGACAAAAACACCCCGTGAGTTTCGCTTGGCGCCTGATTTGAAAAACTGGAACGGATTTTTCCCTAATCCGTTAAAAATACTCACAATGAAACAAAAATGGTATACCCTGTTAATATGCTTGGCCTCAGCTCCCTTATTTACCTTTAGTACGGTGGGGATAACGGTAACAACGGGGGAAATCATCAGTTCACGGGTCAAAGGTTTTTATGAGCGTTTGACGACTTGTCTAGCGGTTATGAATGCGAGTACAGAAAGCACTTATTTGGCCGAGATACTGATCCCCTTAATTGCATTTGGTCTGCCGATGACGCCGATTTCCATGGGCGTGGCTTTTCCTCTTTTCAATGCTCCGCCTATTTTTACCATTAAGCCGGAAATGCACAACCTTCACACCATCATGACGACAAGCGAGTTTTTGTGGTATGGGCTGTTGTCGGTAGCGGTTGCCGCCTTTATTTCCTATCCGTTAACGATGAATTATGCGCATCGGGCCAGTGTTTGGATCATGAAACATGTCAGCCAGGAGTCAATTATCGCCATGTTTGCCGGTTTGGTTGTTGTAGCTTCCTGCTATGAAGCCGGTTTTGTAGGTTTGGCGATTACTGTGACCGTAGCGGTTGTCGGCGGTTGTCTCAACAAGTTTTTTGGTGTGAACATGGGTGTACAATTTATGGCTATTTATGCCTCAACCTGGATCATGGCTAAGCTATTCGGTCTGAACTGACAGTCAGCAAGTTAATTGGGAGTGTTTCTGACGAATTAACATGAGGGAAGTAATTTGGTGATTAAAATAATAATAGTCGCGGGCAAGAACAAGAATCATTTTACTCGCGACTATTATAGTCTTTTTGCAGTATTCTAAAGTGAGGTGTCGGATAATTGGATATTAGAGAAGAAGCATTAAAAGTGCGGCAGCAACAACAAGGGATTTTGGCGGTTGCTCCCAAGGTGCCTCTCAAAAATATGAAGGATTTGAGTATTTTATATACACCGGGAGTGGCCGAGCCGTGTAAGGATATTAAGGTTAACAAAAAATTATCGCTAGAGTTGACTTGCCGTGGCAATATGGTTGCGATTGTTACCGATGGCACGCGCGTTTTAGGACTTGGTGACATAGGACCGGAAGCGGCTTTGCCGGTTATGGAAGGCAAAGCCGTACTCTTTAAAGTATTTGGGGATGTCGATGCGGTGCCCATTTGTTTGGATACTAAGGACCCTGATAAAATAATTGAAATGGTAAAACTGTTGCAGCCAACTTTTGCGGGTATTAACCTTGAGGATATTTCTTCTCCCAAGTGCTATGAGATTGAAGAAGCGCTGAAAAAGGAACTGGATATTCCTGTGTTTCATGATGACCAGCATGGTACGGCGATTGCCGCTTTAGCAGGTGTGATTGGCGCACTTCGGTTCACTAAGAAAAATATTAAAACAGCTAAAATCGTAATTAATGGTGCCGGTGCCGCCGGCACGGCAATTGGCAGACTTTTAGTAAAGGCCGAAGCGCAGCATGTTATTATGGTTGATGTAAATGGCGCTCTTTATGAGGGCATGCCAGGCTTAAATCTGATTCAACAAGAGTTAGCTAAGGAAACTAATAAAGATAAACGGCAAGGAAGCTTAGCTGAGATTGCCAAGGATGCCGATGTGCTTATCGGTGTATCCGGCCCGCATCTTTTTACGAAAGAAATTATGGGTAGTATGGCTAAAGACGCTATTGTTTTTGCTCTGGCCAATCCAGTGCCGGAGACCGGTTACGATGCTGCCAAAGCTGCGGGGGTAAAGGTGGCTGGGACTGGTCGTTCCGACTCACCTAATCAGGTTAACAACGTAATGGTATTTCCTGGCGTCTTTCGTGGTGCATTAGACGCCAGAGCTTGCCAGATTAATGAAGAGATGAAATTGGCTGCGGCCTTCGCTATTGCCGAGTTGATACCGATACAGGAATTAAGAGAAGACTATATAATTCCCGATCCATTTGATTCCCGGGTAGCGCCGGCGGTTGCGGCCGCTGTTGCCAAGGCGGCAATGGAAACCGGTATGGCAGGAATTCGTGTGGACCCTGAGGAATTACGCAGAAAGACATTGGCAAGAGTAAAAAAATTCCGGGATCTTTAGAGAAAAAGTCTATGGATAAAGGGGTGGCTTTGATGGGATACCGTATTGAAAAAGACTCAATGGGTGAGGTAAAAGTACCTGCAGACAAACTATGGGGTGCCCAAACACAGCGCAGTTATGAAAATTTTCGTATAGGTACGGAAAAGATGCCCTATGAGCTGGTGGAAGTATTCGGCATATTAAAACGTGCTGCTGCTGCTGTAAACAAAGAGCTTGGAATACTGGACGCAACAAAAGCGGCTGCGATCATTGCCGCTTGCGATGAATTGCTGGCGGGAAAGCTGGCAGGTAATTTTCCTTTAGTTGTTTGGCAGACAGGCAGTGGGACTCAGTTCAATATGAACATTAACGAAGTGCTGGCACACCGTGCTACCCAAATTTTAGCTGAACAGGGAGAGAAAGGTACTGTTCATCCGAATGACCATGTAAACCGGTCGCAAAGTTCTAATGACATTTTCCCTACGGCTTTGCATGTGGTAGGCGTAACTTTAATTCGTAAGCAACTGTTTCCGGCGTTGCAAGCCTTGCTGCAAACCTTCGAACACAAGTCACAGGAGTTAAAAAATATTGTAAAAATCGGACGGACTCATCTTATGGATGCTACGCCGCTTACGCTAGGACAGGAAATGAGCGGTTGGGCCCGCATGCTGCAGCGGAGTCAGGAAATGCTTACGATCGGTATCGACTTTTTATGCGACTTAGCGATGGGGGGAACAGCCGTCGGCACAGGAATTAATTCCCATCCGGATTTCGCTGTAAAAATTGCCGCTGAAATCAGTAAACTTACCGGGGAGAATTTCCGTACTGCACCGAATAAGTTCCACTCGCTTTCCAGCAAAGATGAAATTGTGGCCGTGCATGGCATGCTGAAAGCACTGGCGGCTGATCTTATGAAAATAGCTAACGACGTGCGCTGGTTGGCTAGCGGTCCGCGCTGCGGCATTGGCGAACTTACGATCCCGGAAAATGAACCAGGTAGTTCTATTATGCCGTCAAAGGTAAATCCTACGCAAGCCGAAGCATTGACGATGGTGGTTACGCAGGTTTTTGGCAATGATACAACGGTAGCCTTTGCGGCAAGTCAGGGAAATTTCCAGCTTAATGTGTTTATGCCGGTTATTGCCTATAATCTAATTCAGACTATCCGGCTATTGAGTGACAGCATGAATTCTTTCAACAATAATTGTGCTGTAGGTATTCAGCCCAACCTGAAAAATATTGATTTCTATCTGCATCAATCACTCATCTTGATTACAGGTCTGGTACCCCTTATTGGTTATGATAAAGCGGCTGAAATTGCCAAAAAAGCTGCGCATGAGGGTATTACCTTAAGAGAAGCTGCTTTAGCAACCGGCTATGTAAATGAAGCTGACTACGATTATTATATGGACCCGGCAAGACTGGTGGCACCGCAAGCTTAAACCAAGATATAAATTATTTTTCTGATGTGAGAGACGACAGCTATCTAGCAGACAATGTTTAGTCTAATAGCAATTGTTATAACAAAAACGGACTGCCCTAGAAAATGGGGGTAGTCCGTTTTTGATCAGTAGGTGAAAAGGTGTAGTAAGGTTACAGCCGGAGTCTTACAGTTTATATGCCGGATTTTACTTTTTTCTATAAAAAGAAAAATTTGGCAGGATTATTACTCTGGTACAGAGAAATAAATAATATCGAAAGGTATACTGGTATACCATTAGATGCATAAATATTTTATGAGATGTGGAAACATCTCAGCCTAGAACTATTTTATAACGATTAGCTTGTTTTAAGGGTAAAAAATGCATGCGTATTTTTAACAAAATAGTGATGGGGGTTTTGGTACATGAAGTTACAGGTAAAATTCTTATTATTTTCAGTAGTTTGCGGCCTGGTCCTAATGGCAGTATCGCTTATCGGCTATCTTTATTCCGAGCAACAGGTAAGTAAGAATATTGAGAGTGAAATGACTAATGTAGTAAGTGCTGAGGTAAACCAAATGGACGGCTGGGTGATGTCCAAAGCAAGAACGGCCGAGGCAGTTGGCTGGGCGATTAGTAAGGGGCTGAGCGATCAGGAAATTACTACCGCCTTGCTTTCCGGGTATAAAGAGGACAAAGAAATATCGGCACTTTATGTTGGTCTTGAGAACGGAAAATTTTTGACTGGATCCGGGCAAAAAGTGCAAGCAAATTTTGATCCGCGCCAGCGGGACTGGTACAAAAAGGCAAAAGAACAAAACAGTCTGGCTTTTACGGATGTCTATATTAACGCCACTACAGGCCAGTCGGTCGTATCTGCCGCAGCACCAATTAAGAATCATGATGGCAGTCTAAGAGGGATTATCGGATTAAGTATCCCTATTGATACTTTATACCAAAAGGTGAAAGAAATTAATTTGCATGGCCATGGATATGGATTATTTATGGACCAAAATGGTACGATTCTGACGCATCCTACGAATACGGACTTAATCGGTAAAAAATTATCCGAAGTTGACATGTATAAGCAAATTTCTGATTCAGTGACAAAACAACCGGCAGGAACCGTGCATTATAAAGAAAATGGCGATCAATATATTATGATTTTTAATTGTATTCCGTCTACTAAATGGATTTTGGCCATTGCCGTGCCGGAGAAAGAAGCCTATGAGGGATTAGTCAGTTTCAAGTATCAATATATGATTATTGTGTTGATTGGGATTATGGCGATTCTGGGTATCGGTTTTTATTTCTCACGTAATCTAGCTAAAAAGATGATTATTCTTACCGAAAGTGCGGCAAAAATAGCGAATGGTGATTTAACCCAAAAAGAGATTTCTGTGCATTCGCAGGATGAAGTCGGACAATTGGCGAAAACATTTTACAGTATGCAAGGAAGTTTACATAATCTTATTTGTCAAATGAGTCAAACATCGGAACAACTTGCCTCATCGTCAGAGCAAATCAGTGGCAGTATTGATCAAATGAATCAAGTAACTACGCATATTGCAAGTTCTGTCACTGATGTGGCTTCAGGGGCAAGTGAGCAAGCGGCTGTAACGAATGATACCGCTGCTGTGGTTGAACGGATGTCCGCAGGCATTCAACAGGTGGCTGCCAATACCAATCAATTGGCGCTCCATTCGGGCCAGGTTGCCGACAAGGCCCAAAATGGCGGTCAAGCAGTTACAGAAGCTGTTACCCAGATGGAAAATATTGAAAATACCGTTAATACTTCAGCTAAAGTAGTGGCCGAGTTGGGTGAGCGTTCTAAGGAAATCGGTCAAATTGTGGACACCATTTCCAATATTGCCGGGCAGACTAATCTTTTAGCCCTTAATGCCGCGATAGAAGCGGCCCGTGCCGGCGAGCAGGGACGCGGGTTTGCCGTGGTAGCCGATGAAGTACGGAATCTGGCGGAGCAGTCTCATGAAGCAGCCAAGAGAATCGCTACCCTGATTGGGGAAATACAGGGAGATACAGATAGAGCTGTTGTTGCTATGAGTGACGGTACCCGGGAAGTTAAAACCGGCACGGAAGTGGTTAACACAGTTGGAGCTACATTCCGGGAAATTACAGAATTGGTGACTCAGGTATCAGACCAAGTTAAAGAAATTTCGGCAGCTCTCCAACAATTGGCTACTGGCAGTCAACAGATTGTGGATTCAGTGAAAAAAGTCGATGAGCTCAGTAAGCAGTCGACGGATAGATCACAAAGCGTGCTGGCAGCAACGGAAGAACAACTGTCGTCTATGGAAGAAGTTGCAACTTCCAGCAGGGCATTAGCAACTTTAGCTAACAAATTACAAGCAATGGTAGACAAGTTTCAGATCTAACGGGTGTCCCTTGATTAACAGGTACTCTTGGTCAACTTTAAAAACAATTTAGGTGTGCGCCGTGGTACTGTTAGCCATTCCCAATAATGTAAGCCGCAATCCTCGTAGGATTGCGGCTTTTACTGACAGATGGTATCTTATCCCAATATGACATCGTTGATATTTATGACAAGTAATTAATATTTCAACTATAATTTAAATTTGATTACCTCTGATTGTAAATCCTGGGATAATTTAGAAAGAGACTGACTGGATGCGGCAACCTCCTCCATAGAAGCCAGTTGCTCTTGCGCAGCAGCTGAAACACCCTGGGCCTCCGCCGCTGATTTCTTACCCAGACGATCCACTTTTTCTACTGAATCAACAACGAACGCATTATTGGCGAAGTTTTTTCATCTTTGAGAGCATTATACTTCATGGCTATTTCCTGATCCGGATGGAAGATAGCCAAGCCATCTGCTTGCAGTACATAGGCATAACCAGTTTGGCCAACCTTGATGTTAAGTACTTTCTTAGTTAATTCCTCCATACTCATTGGCCCAAATAAAACACCGACAACTACACCGTTTGATTTAACCGGAACAGCTACGGTGGCAATCAATTTTCCCGTTTGTCTTGAAGTTGCAGGATCGGCTATAAAACTTTCGCCTTGCATGGCGTGTTTGAAAAAGAGCTTGTCCGCCACACTGACCTTAAAACCGGTCGCTGAGCATGACATTCCATATCTATCGGCATAAACAATTCCCTCATATGCTTTGTTGGTATTCTGCGCAGCGGCAAGCACCGGCATAATTTCTTGCAGGCTGCCTCCTTGCATCACAGGGTTGCTGGCAAGCATTGTTAATTCCAGCTTGCGTGACTTCAGCCACTCATTCATATCCTGGGCGGAGTTTACCGCCTCTTTTTGCATACTGGTGGTAATCTCTTCAGTAATAATGCTTCGGGCCCGCCAGTAATTCAGTCCACCTAAAATACTCATTGCCACCAAGAAGATAAGTAGCACAATCACTGTCAATTTCGTCTGTATACTTTTCATCAATATCCTCCGATCTCTTTATATGAAGATTTATCTACGGATTGCTCCATTAAACACAGTATCTCTGTTTTAATTTAATACCGTGTATTGAAAAAGTGATGCAATAAAACCTCTACAAATCAATTTCTTTCCCGATAGCATTTATTCGCCATCACGATACCGCATGGTATTACGCTGTACCGGAAAAACATCCCGTTTTTGAAGAACATTCTCATAATGCTGACGAATTAATCGGCTTTTTTAGCAGCGATCCGAACGATCCTTATAATCTTGGCGCTGAAATCGAAGTCAGCATTAACGGCGAAAAGCATCTCATTACCCGTTCATCCTTAATTTTTATACCTGCCAATATGAAACATATGCCAATGAATATCATAAAGGTATTGCTGTGAGATGCTTGGTTCCGTTCTTTTTTATATGTATTAACAGGGAACTGGTCTTGATAGTACTGGGCTGATCCTTCAGGTCTGTTATTTTATTTCTCCCAGATTCGAGTATTTCTTGTTCACTCATTTTGAAAAAATTACAAGAGGCTGGATTGGCGGCAACAACTCTGCCATCAGGTTGCGTAATTAATACTGGAAAATGATGCAAAATTAATGCCAACCATACTGTAAAACTAAGTGAGTGCAAAATAGTTATTTAAGTTACGATAAATGAACTTTATCAAATTGTGACCTTAATTAAACAAAGTCCTTGGTGTTATTGCTGTTGCTACAGTGTACCACCAAGGACTTTTCCTATAAGTTTAGCGTTATTCGATTCTATGTTTTTGCCTAATTTCGCGTTGCCGCAATTAAGGCAGTGTAAAAATCAGTAAATTAAAAAAGCGAGATCACTTCACACATTTTTACATAGGTTTACACATTTTTCCGGTAGTGACTATTGGTTAATCCAGATACGTAAAGCCTTATTATTATGGCCCGCCGGCGTTCTGCCATACAATATGATATTTACTTTGAAAACCTGGCATGAATCATGCGTAAACCTATAAACGAAACAAAGTAAGGCATAACTACGGAGATTGTACAGGCGAGAAAATTCCGTAGTGTACTTTAATGAGAATGGGGGGAGTCATACCAAGAAGCGTTGCTAAAAGATTAAAAAGCATAATTAGGAGGGTATTATGAAAAAAAACAAAAAACTTAAAAAATGGCTGGCAATTGTACCACTGGCACTCATGTCCATAACCATGGCCGGAATTCCGGTAGTAGACAATCCTGTTCATGCTGCCGCTGCCACGGCTTCCTTCAGTGATGTTCCTGCCGATCATTGGGCCTATGATGCGGTAGGAAAATTAGTTAAGGCAGGCCTTGTTGACGGCTATACGGATAAAACCTTCAAAGGCGACAGAACCATGACCCGTTATGAATTTGCCTTTATTGTTGCTAAGGCTATGGACAAGTTTGAGAGTGCTGACGAAGCCAATAAAATGCTGATCGATAAACTGTCTGCCGAGTTTGCCGGCGAACTTAACCGCCTGGGCGCCCGGGTGGCCAAGGTGGAAAGCAAGACTAATACCTGGGTGAGTGGGGAAACCCGCTTCCGCTATATGGGCAATGACCCGAAGGCACCCGAATCACACAAGCTGCGGGGATCAGACAAGTTTGACTTCCGGCAGCGCGTCAAATTTCAGGGAACCATTAATGAGGATATTTCCTGGGTAGCACGGGTTCAGGCCACCGGTAAAGCGGGAAATTACAGTAAGGATAATAATGACGGAACTACTGCTTCCTTTGATTTGTTTGCCGTAACCGCGAAAAATGTTTTTGGCATCGATAAGGTCCGCATCGGCCGCTTTCCCTATGATGATTTTACCCACGGACTATTTGGCAAGGTGGTAGGTGTTGATGGTATCCGTGTGGATGAGGGCTTGGGCAACTTAACGT
Source organism: Sporomusa acidovorans (assembly GCF_900101845.1). Classification (GTDB taxonomy): domain Bacteria; phylum Bacillota; class Negativicutes; order Sporomusales; family Sporomusaceae; genus Sporomusa; species Sporomusa acidovorans. Next base: position 48,732 of record NZ_FNAM01000036.1, read on the forward strand.
TTACCGGTTCGGTAAATAATGTTAAAGGAAATAAGAATATAGCTAACGGTATTGGTGATAGTGGCGACGCCAAAACGGTAACTACTGCGCAGTTATCCGGTAAATTCAGTCCGAAATTTGGCTGGAAAGCAGGTTATTATTGGTCTGACGGTGAAGGCAGCAATGAGACGATGAATGTCAGTGCCGGCAAGACATTTGCCAGTTCCAAAGGTTGGGCAGTGGGTATTGATACCAAAATCGGCGATAATCTGTTGTTGATCGGTGATTATGTATCAACTAATTTGAGTGATGCGGTCAACCTATCTGATTCACCTAAAGGCTGGGCCGTGGAACTGACTAACGCCACCAAACAGCCGCCGATATTCTATGGGGCAAAAATGCTTGTAGATTACAAGAAACCAGGTGACTTCGGCTGGTCGGTATCCTATCGCAGCATTGATGCCGGCGCAATTCCCGCCGGGGCCGGCGGTTTTGACGCACAGGCCATAAGCTATGGTTCAGACAAGTATTCAACATTAACCAAAGGCTCCGACAACATCAAAGGCTTATTCGTAGCTTTATCCACTACGATTAAAAAGAACGTTGTGTGGACGATTGAGGGACAAGACCTGAAATTTAAGAACAGAAAGCTTACCGACGCGACTTCCGACGACCTTGGCAAAACATATATGACGAAGATCGAGTTTTTCTATTAAGGTTGGAATTAATTGCTAAGTCTACTTTATTGGGAAGAATATTTAATTTATCAATAACACAGCTTTGCATATTGTTACACAGCTTTACACTTTTGCCTGATTATAATTGCTGTTTTTCGATGGTAAACATTGTGCATAGCCCTAGCGGATGTTGGAACTTAGTATCCGTTTTGATGTATAACAAAGTTATTTAAGAAGTTTGGCATAGATCATGCAATGTATTTGAAAGAGTCTGCCTTGTAAGTAACAGTAATAAGGGAGGTACAAGCATTGCAAGGATAGTAACTTTATTTTTTTGTCTTAAAAGATACTTGAGCGGAGGTAAATACATGGAAAAAGATCCTAACAAGCAGAAAGGCATTTCTCGTAGAGGTTTCCTAAAAAGCGGTGCATTGGCTGTTGTCGGTTCCAGCTTTCTGTTATCAGCTTGCGGTAAAGGCAAAAATGAAAAACAGGAAGACGCCAATGCCGGCAAAAAAACGGCTGCCAATCAGGAACCAAGTTTCCTAAAGGCGCCGGCGCCAATTAAAGACAGTGATATTAAAGAAACCGTTGAGGCCGATGTAGTCGTTGTCGGTGCGGGTATGGCGGGGCTTTGTGCAGCTATTTCGGCAGCGCAGGAAGGCGCCAAGGTCGTAGTGATTGAAAAAACACAAAGTGTTAACTTCCGCAGCTACGATTATGGTGCCATCAACGCCAAGGTACAAAAAGAAGTCGATATTGAGATAAATCCATTGGATGTAACCCGGGAAATTATGAAATTTGCCAGCTATAAGGCCGATCAAAAGGTAGTTCAGCAATTTGTTGATAATAGCGGCAAAGTAAATGATTGGCTTCTTGACCTTGCGCTGCAAGTCGGTTGTAAAATAAAACATATTCACAAGAAGGAAGAATTAGTTGCGCCGGTATCCACATTGCCGACATTCCCAACTTTGACATTTGTGCTTGAACCGCCGGAAGAAGCGATCAGCAAAATTCAACAAGGCATCTATGGCGGCAGGGCAACTATTGCCGTGGCGTACACTTTGCTGACCAATGCTGAAAAAGCAGGTGTTACGATTCGTTATAAAACACCTGCAGAGCAATTGGTCCGGCAAGATAACAAGGGCAGAGTTACCGGTGTTATCGGTAAAGCGGAAGATGGTAAGTATATCAAATTTAATGCCAAAAAAGGTGTCATCCTGTGTGCCGGTGACTACGGGCATGATGAAGAAATGTTAAAATATTATGTTCCCACATCAGATAGTATTACGAAAATTTCCTACCCGGGCAAATATAATACGGGTGACGGCCAAAAAATGGGAATGTGGATTGGTGCTGCCATTGATGAAGGTCCGCATTGTGCCATGTACTTTGATAAAGCATTTGTTGCCGACCCGAAAGTAAATCCGGACTCGCTGGTTCGCCAGCCATGGTTGGGAGTTAACATGAAAGGCGAGCGTTACGGGAACGAGGATTTGCCGTTTAGCTATTTGTCAAATCAAGTTCGTCAACAGCCCGGCAAAAGCAAATGGAATATTTGGGATTCTAAATGGCCGGAAGAAGGTCCTAAATTCAGGCAAACGGCTTGTAAAGAAATGTTGACAATAGAGCATCATAATCCAAAAGTTATTGAGGAGTATATTGCCAAAGGGCTTGTAAAGAAAGCCGATACAATTGAGCAGTTAGCGGAACTTACAAACCTGCCGGCGGAACCCTTGAAAAAGACAATTGCCCGTTATAATGAATTAGCCAAAAAAGGTGTAGACGAAGATTTTGGCAAACCAAGTCTGTTCATGACGACAATCGAGAAACCTCCTTTCTATGCAGCCAATATTGGTACTTCGATGTTAGTAACCCTTGGCGGTTTGCAAATCAACGACAACATGCAAGTACTGGATACGGAAAAGAATGTAATTCCCGGACTTTATGCGGCCGGTAATAATTCAGGCTGTTTCTATGGGGCCGATTATCCTAACTTTATTCCGGGAAACAGCCATGGCCGTGCTTATACATTCGGCTATTTATCCGGTAAAAATGCTAGCAAATTAGGTTAAGGTGTAAATAAAAATTAAATATTAGGCTAGTTTAAAAATAGTTCAGATTAAAGTATATCTGGACTATTTTTTATGTTATTCATAAATTGTTCATAATTAATTCATATTGACTTTATTGATAATAAGATTGTGAAAAAATATAATATAAAGTGAATTTATAAAAAATATTTCTGGTAATACATACAGGCAAATTGCACTGTTAAAGGCTAATGGGGTAAATTAGTATGCTAATCCGACATCGATTGATTTTATCAAATCTGATTATGTTTATTATTCCGTTTGTAGTTATTTTATTTGTTGCAGGCGGCGCTTATTTAATCTTTACCGAATCTAATCGCTATGCCTTTAATAACCCTGATGAAGATAAGAAAAAAGTTCACCTAGTGGAATACGATATAAGAGAGTATTCTTACGCCATGTTAAATGCTGAGAGTGAGGAATTATTTTCTTATTTACAAAAAGAATTACAGGAAAAGATTTTGTTAAAAGGATATCATTTGTTGATTATGTGCGACGGTCAATATGTTTTATCCAATTTAACTGATGACGATTGGTATGCCTTAGGAGAGGAAAAATCACCGGTCGTATTCTCGGAAAACTCGGCGGTTATGATCTTGCGGGCAAGTAATATTGTCAAATATATGTTTCAAAAGGATGAAAAACAATTCCATTTGATTGCCATACAAACACGGGACGTAAGCAGTATTGAAAAAAAATTAAACTATTTTTTCCGCAGTTATTTATGTTGTGTTATTTTAGTTGGTTTATTTATTATTTGGTTTGTTAATATGATGTTATCGTCAAGTTTAGCTAAAAAAATCAATAAACCATTAGAACTGCTCCGGCAGGGAGCAAGAGAAATTAAGAACGGCAACCTTGATTTTGATATAAAATATGCTGGTAATGATGAATTTAGTCAAGTTTGCGGTGATTTTGACGAGATGAGAAAGCGTTTAAAATACTCGGAAGAGGTACAGGCAAAATACGAAGATGACCGTAAAATTTTGATTGCGGGAATTTCCCATGATATTCGCACACCGCTGACCGTTATCAAGGGTTATATCGAAGGCTTGCGCGACGGGGTTGCCAATACGGAAGAAAAAAGAAAACGATATATCGATATGATCTACAATCGAGCCTGTGATATGGATATTTTGGTAGATAAATTATTTTTATTTTCTAAATTAAATATGGGAAATTTTCCGTTTAATTTTAAGATACTTGATTTCGCCGCTTATATTGCGGAGTTTTATCACAGGGTGAAAAATGAGTTTGCGGAAAAAGGTGTTGACATCAGCTATTATCAACTTTGTCGTAATCATCTTAAGGTAAAAATCGATAGTGAGGAATTCAAACGGGTATTAATGAATATTATCGATAATTGCTTTAAACATAGAGTACGAGACAGAGTAGACGTAAAAATGATTCTGTTTTTAGAAGATAATGAGGTAGTACTGAAAATTTCGGATGACGGCGGTGGGGTGAGCGAGTCGGAAATTAATCAGGTTTTCACCAGCTTCTATCGCGGTGATCCGGCGAGAAGTAATTCTTGTGAGGGCAGCGGCTTGGGACTAGCTATTTCGCAGCAAATTATTCTTGCCCATGGCGGAAGTATCTATGCGGTAAATGATAATGGCTTCCATATATTTATTAAGTTACCGTTAGCATGAATAAGTAAAGAGAAGGAAATGATGTGCAAAAATGGAGCGTGTTCTTATTATTGAAGATAATAATGATATCGCGGAACTTGAAAAAGACTATTTAAATGTAAATAATTTTGATGTCGTTATTACTAATGATGGTGAAGTTGGTCTTAACCGGGCGGTAAATGAAAACTTCGATTTAATTATTCTTGATCTAATGCTGCCTAAAAAGTCTGGTTTTGAAATTTGTAAAGAGATACGCAAGGTAAAAGAAATTCCTATTTTAATGGTTACAGCTAAAAAAGAAGATATCGATAAAATTCGTGGTTTGGGCATCGGTGCCGACGATTATATTGTAAAACCGTTCAGTCCCAACGAACTGGTTGCCAGGGTAAAAGCGCATTTAACCAGATATCAAAGGTTAACAAAAAACAATACTTCAGGAATGAAGCAAAAAATTATTATTGGCGAGCTTGCTATTTTTCCTGAGGAATTGCGGGTTTTTATCGGTGATAACGAAATAAAATTACCGCACAAAGAGTTTGAATTGTTATACTTTTTGGCGGCAAACCCTAATAAAGTTTTTTCAAAAGAGTTTTTATTTGATGAACTTTGGCATATGGAAGCAATTGGCGATGTGTCTACGGTTACCGTGCATATAAAAAGGCTGCGTGAGAAAATAGAGAAAGATACCAGCAATCCTAAATATATCGAAACTGTTTGGGGGGCTGGCTATCGGTTTAAAAAATAGTTTTGAACTGTAAAACGAGTTCCGGGGATGAGGGGATAAAATGAGCAAGATAAGTATACCAGCATCTAACATACTAGCACGTAACCGGCGGTTTTTTATTGAAAATGGCAAGTTAATCAATAACGAAATTAAAGACCAAATACCGAAAATTTATGATTCCTGGGCGAGAAGCAGAGCATTTGGCGTAAACGCCGGGCAAACTTCGCTGCCTTTGCCTTTGCAGCGAATAGCGACACCGTTTGACGTCTATTGTATAGATATAAACAGTCAAATGACTGAGCATATGAGAAAGATCGCCAGTGACAGCAAAATCGTTAGGCTTATTTTAGATGAAGACTTGATGGTTCTTTCCATGGACGGTAATGGGGAATTAGTAAGGATCCTCAATTCCATAAACATTTGTGTTGGAGCGAGCTTTGCGGAGCAGGTAATCGGCACCAATGCCGCCGCATTAACTATGTATAGCAAGCAAAATTCCTGTGTGATCGGGGAGCAGCATTATATCGAAGCTTTGCAAAATTATGTATCCTGTGCCGTAGTAAGCAAGCAAGAAAAAGAAACCTTATATTACCTGGTGTTTATTACACCTAAAGAAAATTTTCATCCAAGTATGCTGGGATTTCTTTACTATTACGAACGTTCACATTACCTAAATTTTGCTTATGAGCAAAAAAAGATGGAATGCAGTATATCGGAAAACGTTATAAAAGAAGTAAATAAAGGGTTACTTTACGTCGATCCACGGGACATCATCCTATATGTATCTGACTGGCTGGCCGGTTTTATCGGGTTAACACAGAAAAATGTTATCGGGGATAAACTTGATCGCCTTTTTCCGGAAATAAAGGAAGCTGTCGAGGCCGTACGCAACGGAAAAGACAATTGTTTGCAAGAGATATACATAGGAAGTTGCCCTAAAAAAGATCATTTTTATGTTGACATTCGTGCTGCTTGTAAAAATGGGTATGCGGCTAAGGCCGTAATGGTTACTTTTATGCCCAAACAGCTTACCAAGCATAAAGCTGCAGAAAATGCAGGGTTTAAGGCACGGTATACTTTTGCTGATCTTGCCGGTTGCAGCGAGGATTTTCAGGAAGCTGTATATTTGGCGCAAGCGGCGGCCAACAGTTGCAGCAGTGTCCTGATTGAGGGCGAAACCGGAACCGGAAAGGAACTTTTTGCGCACGCTATTCATAATACAAGCAAACGGAAGAACGGTCCTTTTATTAGCATCAATTGTGCCGCCATACCCCGGGAGCTTATTGGCAGCGAATTATTTGGCTATATGGAAGGAGCGTTTACCGGTGCACGCAGGGGAGGCGCCGTTGGCAAATTTGAAATGGCTCATAAAGGAACCATTTTTCTGGATGAAATCAGTGAAATGCCCTATGATTTACAGGCCGTGCTTTTGCGGGTTTTGGAAGAGAGAAAGGTAACCAGGCTGGGGGGAAGGCAGAGCATACCCGTTGATGTCAGGATCATTGCCGCAACGAACCGGGATCTTCAGGCGTTAGCCAACAAGGAAGAATTCCGCATGGACCTTTATTATCGGCTGAATGTTATTAATATTGAAATACCTCCGCTAAGAAAGCGCCTTGATGATATTCCTTTGCTGGTAGATCACATCCTTAAACAGTGCAGTTATACGATTGGCAAGAATGTGCTGGGGGTAACCCCTGAAGTTATGAATTTATTTAAAAGTTTCAATTGGCCGGGCAATGTCCGGGAATTGCGTAATGTTGTTGAAAGCGGAATAAATTTCTGCACTTCATCCCTAATTACGCTTAGAGACTTGCCCAAAAAGTTTGTTGAGAAATATTCTGCCGACCCATTAGTAGTACATAATGAGTCGCAGGAGCAAGAATATGACCATTATGAAAAACAGTTACTTTGGAAACTCATGAAAGAGTATCGGGGAAATAAAAGTTCGGTTGCCCACAAACTGGGAATTTCGCGGCCTACTTTATACAACAAATTAAAAAAATATAAGATCATTTCGCGGTAACAGCCTGTTAGCCGTCAGAGCAACAAGGACTAATTTTGCGACTTTGTTGTAAAAGTAAAATGACACAACTTTACATGGCTTTACAGCACTTTACAATAGTTTGGCGTGTAAATTACAGGTAATGGCCTAATTTTCCAGGAAAATTGCTGATAACGTAAGCAATAGCGGTATACGTAAAAAATGCCCCAATAATTGGCATGAATCGTGCAGTGTGTATTTACAACCAGTCAAAAACTCTTTTGATTTACAAGCTCAGCTAACAGAAAGACACTGGTCTTGAAGAAACAGGTTATGGGGGAGGAGGGCCGTATTTTATTAAAAATTTCATTCAGGAAAGGATATCGGTAGAGTATGGAAAACAAGACGCAAACAAGTATTAAAGAAATCGTAATGCAAAAAAAAGTGATTTATGTGATAATATTATTAGTACTGATTGCAGCCGGCGGCATGATTGCGATGGCAAAGGCTAGTGATAAGCCGGAATTTTGCACTTCATGCCATAATATGCAATCTTATTATGATTCATGGCATGACGGCAATTTGCTGGCTAAAAAGCACGCTGATGCCGGTGTAAATTGCCATGACTGCCATCAACCTTCTCTGACCCAGCAGATGGATGAAGGGTTAAAATACGTTACGGATAATTTTGATGATCCAATGCCAAAACGGCAATTTTCCAATGAGTTTTGCACCAAATGTCATAACATGGAAGACGTGAAAGCAAAAACTCTTTTTGATGATAAAAACGGCAAAGTCAATCCTCATGACGCTCATGTTGGTCAGCAAAACTGTTATGAATGCCATAGCATGCACCGGGAATCAAAGTTATCCTGTACAGAATGCCACACGCCGCAGTGGCTGAATAAGCTGCCCGATTATTGGAAAAAGACCAATTAGCGAAGAAATGGGGGACTGGTATGTTTAATTTCAGTGTGCCTGAGTTAGGATTGATTCTGGTAATAGCCTTAATTGTATTTGGGCCGGGGAAACTGCCTGATGTGGGCAAAGCTCTTGGTAAAGGTATTCAAGAGGTTAGGCGGTCGGTAACTGAGGTAAATAATGCTGACGCAGAAAAAAAAGAACCGATGGCAATTGAAGGCAAAACTGGAGAAAGCAAAAAATAATGACCTTTTTGCCAGGTTTAACGCTAGGTTAGTGATTTACACCTCCGGATAAAGTTATTATCCGGAGGTGTAAAATATTGTCGTCTGAGTAGAATCTCCAGTATGTTGCTATAGCTGCAAAAAAAAGGAAGTGAATCATTGAATTTTTTTAAGTCTTTCAAATCCATGCAGACTGGCTTTGGATTATTGCTGCTGATAAGTTTGGTTGCATCTTTTATTGACCTGTCTAATTCCGCTTTCTCTTATTATCATTTTAGTTTTTACGCCTTAGTCTTATTGTTTGTACTAAATTTGGCCATCTACATAGTGAATAAGATCAAAAAAATCAGGCAATTATTGAAAACTCGCGCTGATTCCAGGGCGAGTTTATACCGCGGACTAGGCCAGCATATCAGCTTGTTGGCCGTTCATGCGGGCATTGCGTTACTTTTTATCGGCAACATAGTAGATGTAAGCTTAGGCTATAATATGCGCCTTGAGATGAACCCGGGAGAAACAATTACACTGCCGGCATCAGATATTCTGGTAAAATTGGAAGATTTTTCAATTGATTATTATAACGACGGGAGTCCTTCTCAGTATACTTCTAAAATCTTAGTAACCGGCAAGGATAATAAAGAAGAACATTACACTATAACCGTCAATCATCCCTTTGAAATGTCTGGCGCAAAAATGTATCAAGAAGGTTACGGCTGGAATTTGAATGTTGAAATTGGCGATAGTAGTAAATCGGAAAAGTTCCTTGTAAAGCCGGGCGATGAGGTGACGCTGGGAGAAAATCATAGTAAAATAGAGATTAGCCGTTATGTTCCGAATTTTGTCCCGGGAAAAATTCGTGAGCAGGGAGGTAGTGGCAACCCTGCCGTTATTTATTTTATACCACAAAAAAATATAACAGGAGCAGCTAAGCTGGGAGAAAAGGTAAAGATCGGTGAGAGTGAATATTTGACGTTTTTGGATAAACAAGCTTTCACGGTGTTAAAAGTGAAAACCAGTCCGGGAATGCCGTTAGTCGAGTCAGGCGGTGCCTTGCTGGTTATAGGAATAGTTTTGGTATTTTGGTTTAGGAATCATCAAGCTGTTCGTTTTAATGCTGCCGATAAGGATGTGGCAAATAATGATTAAAATGGCAATTCTAGCTGCTTTCTATTGTACAATTGTTACCTTTTTTCTAAGTGCCGTATGTTACTATGTAAATGGCAAAAATGCTGGTAAGACTTCCGGCAAAATTGCAACAACGCTTGCTGCTGCCGGGCTACTGGCAAACACACTGGTATTGCTGCTTAGAATTATGCTGACAGGCCAAGGACCATTTTCCAACAGTGTGGAATTTCTGGTGTTGCTGTCATGGCTATGCGTACTGTTTTATTTGCTTTTTGAGGTTAAATTCAACACCCGGGCAGCAGGGGCGGTTATGTTGTTTTTGGCAGGATTATTGGTGCTTTTTATTGCCATTACAATGCCATGGGGACTGATTATTGTCAATTCCCAGCCGCCGGTGCTTAAAAGCGTTTGGCTTTCAGCGCATGTATTTACAGCCGTATTGGCCTATGGAGCCTTTGCTTTAGCAGCCACTGTAGCGGCATCTTATTTATTCTGTTCCAACCAAGGATTTATGAAGCTCAATGTAGAAAAGACAGTGTATAATATTATTGTTTTTGGCTTTATAACGTTAACTATTACTATTCTTCTGGGCGCTATCTGGGCTGAACAGGCATGGGGACGCTATTGGTCCTGGGATCCAAAAGAAATATGGTCTTTGATTACCTGGGGAGTTTATGCCTTGTATTTTCATTATCGCAACACGAAACACTGGAGCGATCAGATGGCGGCAATTTTTGCAGTAGGCGGATTTATAGTCGTTCTGTTTACGTTTTTCGGAGTTAACTTTCTAATGAAAGGTCTCCATAGTTACACATAAACGGTAGATCGTAGGTGGGATAAATAATGATCAGCGTTACGAAATTATTATTTTCAACAGAATACTTTGGCGATACTTTACGCTACAGCCAGCATTCCCGGGGCGCGCGCAACGGGGTTACCCATGGGGCGGGACCGGTAGTCGTGTGGAATTCCACGCGAACTTGCAATCTCAAATGCCGGCATTGTTACATGGATTCAGATTCGCAGAAGTACCAAGGCGAATTATCAACCAGTGAGGCCAAAAAATTTATTGACGACTTAGCGGAATTCAAAGTACCTGTTTTACTATTTTCCGGCGGGGAACCGCTGATTCGCGCCGATTTCTTTGAATTAGCGGCTTACGCCGCCGGGAGGGGCATTCGGCCGACACTGTCGACAAACGGCACGTTAATTACGTTGGCTGTCGCCCGCAAAATCAAAGAGATCGGGGTCGGCTATGTCGGTATTTCTTTGGATGGTTTGCGCGAAATCAATGATAAGTTCCGCGGAAAAGAGGGCGCTTTTGCAGATGCCATGCAGGGCATTAAGAACTGTGTTGCTGTCGGGCAGCGGGTTGGGCTCAGATTTACTATCAATCGGCATAATTTGCAGGAACTCGATCATATTTTTGACTTTATTGAAGCGGAAAACATTGACCGGGTTTGTTTTTACCACTTAGTATATTCAGGACGCGGTCACCAAATGGTCCAGGAAGACGTGACGCCCGCCGAATCCAGACAGGCTATGGATACGATTATTCGCAGAACCCGGGATTTTGAAGAACGTGGACTTGCTAAAGAAATTCTTACGGTTGATAACCATTGTGATGGCGTATACCTGTATGTAAAGGCCCTTAACGAAAATAATCTTCCGCTTGCCGAGAAAATCAAGACGCTGATTTCCCTTAATGGCGGTAACCGTTCCGGGATTGCTTTTGCAGAAGTCGATCCGAACGGGTTTGTTCATCCTGATCAATTTACCCAGCACCATACCTTTGGCAATGTACGGGAACGCAAGTTCGCCGATATCTGGACTGATTTGTCCAATCCTATTCTTAGAGGGCTTAAAGATCGTAAACCGTTATTAAAAGGCCGGTGTGCGGTCTGTAAGTCCCTTGATATTTGCAACGGCAATTTCCGAACACGGGCTGAGGCGATGACCGGTGATTTCTGGGAATCGGACCCTGCCTGCTATCTCACAGACGCTGAAATCGGTATAGCGAATAGTAAATAAAGGAGCAAGATGGATGATTGTTTCGTGGAATACAACCAACGCCTGTAATATGTATTGTGATCATTGCTACCGGGATGCGGGCTGTAAGGCGGCAGACGAGTTAAACACAGCAGAAGCTAAAACCTTGCTGGCGCAAATAGCGAAAGCCGGGTTTAAAATCATGATTTTTAGCGGCGGCGAACCGCTGATGCGTCAGGATATAGTTGAACTTGTCAATTATGCGTCCTCTTTAGGGCTGCGTCCTGTTATGGGGACAAATGGAACATTGCTTACCTTAGATATGGCCCAAAGTTTAAAAGCAGCCGGGGCTATGGGGATCGGCATATCGCTTGATTCGCTTGCCAGCGGTAAGCATGATGAATTTCGCCGGTTCCCGGGTGCCTGGCAAGGAGCGGTACAGGGGATGCGCAATTGCCGGGAAGTGGGATTGCCGTTTCAAATTCATACAACCATCATGGATTGGAATGTAAATGAAATTGAGAACATTACGGACTTTGCCGTGCGCGAGGGAGCTGTGGCTCATCATTTCTTCTTTTTAGTGCCTACAGGCCGGGCGGTTTCCATTGAGGACGAATCGCTGCGGGCACAAGCCTATGAGGATACATTATCCAGAATTCTTACAAAGCAGCAACAGGTAGATATTGAGCTAAAGCCGACCTGCGCCCCGCAATTTATGCGGATAGCTAAACAAATGGGAATGAATTTGCGCTTTGGACGCGGTTGTTTGGCTGGGACATCCTATTGTATTATCAGCCCTACCGGGCAGGTACAGCCTTGCGCTTATTTAAATATACCTTTGGGGGACGTACGGGAAACACCTTTTGACGAGATTTGGCACAACAATAGCGTATTGCAAAAACTACGGACATTGGATTATCAGGGAGGCTGCGGTGTCTGCCAGTATAAATCGCTTTGCGGCGGTTGCCGGGCGCGGGCGGCTTTCTACCATGAAGGCAATTATATGGCGGAAGAACCCTGGTGCTTGTATCATGGACGGACGGGAGTGTAGGTGCGGATTGGTGGAATATAAGAGGAGATGCAAATGCATCTCCTCTTTTTTTATGATGAAAACTAACCCTATCTTGATATATATAACGTGCTAAAGAAATTTGCAGGCGGGGATGTGTTGGCAAAAGCGGAAGTCAAACGCTTAAAATATCCTGCGAAAATTCAGAATTTATCTGATAGCCTAATTGATTTAATAGTGCGATAATTTATGATATACAGATTATTCCAGAAGGTTGGTGATGCCAATTTTTTCTTAGCTAGCATCTCAAAATATTGGTAAAAGAATGTAGGCTCTCGGAAACTTAGTACCATATAGTAGGATTTTGAGGGTATTGAGTAGCAAAATCAGAAGTAAATTAGCAAAAACAAGGGATGAGGAAAGGATACGTAAAAAGAGAGCATAGCAAGCAGACCTAGCCAAATCCTAAAAAAACTAGGCCCAAGGTGTAGAAGTGTAGAGTTAAACGCTTAAGAACTAAGAAATTGCAGGAAAGACTTCCGCCGACCACTCCAAAATGAGGGGACGCATATTGATGGCAAGGTGTTTTATCCAGGCATCCATATGTGAACACATGGCAGTGGAATAAGCCCGGAAATACCAATTGCATGAATTACGGGT
>NZ_FNAM01000040.1 GCF_900101845.1 Sporomusa acidovorans
CCGTTCGACTTGCATGTGTTAGGCACGCCGCCAGCGTTCGTCCTGAGCCAGGATCAAACTCTCCAATAAAGTATATTTATTGAAGCCATTTGTTGGCTCTTACAATCTATTTGGAAATTGTTTTGGTTTTATATATCGCAAGCGATATATAACCGCACATCTGGCTTTTTGATGCATTACTTACATTGTTCAGTTTTCAGGGAACGGTCCGCTTGTTAGGGCGGAATATTATAATAGCATCTTCATTTAATTATGTCAACACTATTATGTACTTAAAATATTGTTTTTTATTGGAAGTTCCGCGCTAATGCTTGGAACTAAGCGACTCACTCATATTCTTGCTTCGCCCCAGCTTGCAACAAGATGGTTCGCTGCTTATGGTGCGGTAGAATGGATTTGAACCATCACGAGGTTGCCCCCGCCAGCCCCTCAAGCTGGTGCGTCTGCCGTTCCGCCACTACCGCATATTCGTTTACTCGATATTCGTGTGTTCGAAATTCGATGGAATTTGCGATATTGCAAATTCCTTATAACAAATTGTTTTTCGATTAATCGATCCTCGACCTATCGAATCATCGAGAATGGTGCGGTCGAGTGGATTTGAACCACCACGAGGTTGCCCCCACTAGCTCCTGAGGCTAGCGCGTCTGCCGTTCCGCCACGACCGCATGCTATTGGTGGATCTACTAGGATTTGAACCTAGGACCCGCCGGTTATGAGCCGGATGCTCTACCAAACTGAGCTATAGATCCAAAATTGGTGGAGGGAGGTGGATTCGAACCACCGAAGTCAAAGACGGCAGATTTACAGTCTGCTCCCTTTAGCCACTCGGGAATCCCTCCGAGATTATTTGAAGGATGTTCTTCGCTAACGCTCAGAACTAAGCGACTCACTCGTATTCTCGCTTCGCCTTTCGGCTCGCGACAACACGGTTCGCTGCTTATCGCTGCTTATGGAGCTGGCGATAGGAATTGAACCCACAACCTGCTGATTACAAGTCAGCTGCTCTACCTATTGAGCTACGCCAGCATTAAGAAGTGACAAACACATTCATTGGAATCTGAAATAACGTCACTTGGATAGTATACACAAAACCAACTTGTTTAGCAATAGGAATCTTATATTTTTTTACACCGACAGCTAATTAGCCAAAAGATACTAAAACTAGGACCCTATTCTTTGCGTTAATCCTGTTAACTAGGCAACTACTTGAGCATATCAGGCCTCTACAATAGGCTGATACACATCTAGTTCGCAATAATTATCTGTTGTCAGCGAAGAATTGATATACTCAAATCTAAATGTATCCGCACATTTAAATCCGGATTTTAATATCCATTTTGAATACATATGGACTAATAAGCGACCTATTTGCCTGCCATTAATCTCATCCGGACGGAAAAAACCGACAAAACGAAATACGACATATTTATGGGCAGGTATTTCTACTCCGTCCATGCCTTCAGGAATTTTCGTCAAATCATGAACCTGGACAGATGGCATATAGTAAATATAGCCTTTACTGCGTTCTCCCCATTCCGTATAACCATAATATGCTTGTGAATCAACAGGGTCCGGTACTCTTTGCCGCTGATGATAAAAGAAATTTCTACCGTACAAATTTGCTGTTTTGTCTCCCGATTTACTCATAATTTTATGTTTGACGCCAATTAAGTATAATTTTTGTTTAAAAACAAAAAAGGGTTTGTATATTGCGGAATTGTGAACAGCATAAATATCATCAATACTTAACCTTTCTGTAAGTCGCAGCGACATTTGTTCAAATCTCACTTTTTGAGGTGTGAACCGAAATTTTTTACGAAACGCCCTAATATACGACTGCTCATACTCAAACCCGTAATTAAAAGCAATATCAATAACCCTCATATCAGAATGAACTAGATCATTAATACTTGCCGAAAGCTTGCGGGCCTGGACATAATCAATTAAAGACTCCCCTGTTAAGGATTTAAACATCCTATGCAAATGGTACTTGGAAATTTCGCAATGTGCCGCAATGTCATCGAGGCTAATCTTATCGTAAAGATGAGCCTCGATAAAGTTCACGCATTTTACTATCGTCTCTTTAGTATCGATCATGATGCTTTTCAACCTCATAAAGTTATAGCCGCTTGGGGCGATTGACGTTCCATATAAATCTCTGTTTGTAAAACATGCTAGAATGCCTTTAAAATCAATGTGGCATTTTGCCCGCCAAAGCCGAACGAATTCGTCATTGCGTAGGAAATTTCCGCCGTTCTGCCTTCATTGGGGATATATTCCAAATCGCATTCAGGATCTGCCGTATTATAATTTATCGTTGGCGGTAAAAACCCCGACTTAAGGGCACATGCTGTAATAATCGCTTCAACGGCTCCTGCGGCTCCCAATAAATGGCCTGTCATAGATTTTGTTGAACTAACAGGAAGTTGATAGGCATATTTTCCAAAAACATTTTTAATTGCTTTTGTTTCGCTTTTGTCATTCAGGGGAGTAGATGTTCCATGAGCATTCACATACCCAATACCGGAAGGCTTGATTCCCGCATCCTGAAGCGCTGTTTGCATACAAAGAATGGCTCCTTCCGCCCCTTCCGGAATTCCCGTAACATGGTAAGCATCATTAGTACACCCATAACCTACCACTTCAGCGACTATCTGTGCACCTCGCTGTAATGCATGGTTCAGTTCCTCGAGAATTAAAACCCCTGCTCCTTCTCCGATTACAAACCCGTCCCGATTCAAATCAAACGGCCTGCTGGCTGAATGAATGTCTGAATTGGTTGTCATCGCCTTCATAGCACAAAAACCGGCAAGTGCCAGTCGGGTTATCGGCGCTTCCGCCCCACCGGCAATAATTAGGTCAGCAGCATCTCGCTGAATAATTTTATAGGCGTCACCAATTGCATTGGTAGATGTCGCACAAGCCGTTACAGGACATTCACTGAATCCCCTGACTTTATACTGAATAGCAACAAGCCCGGTTGCCATATTAGGCAGCATCATCGGCACAAAAAACGGACTCACCCGGTTCGGTCCTTTTTCCTGCAATATACATTGTTGTTTCTCCAGAGTTTCGATGCCGCCAATGCCGGAACCGATAATTACGCCAACTCTCTCCCGATTGATTGTAGCGAGGTCCAGTTGTGCATTGTCAACAGCCAACTTTGTTGCCGCCAACGCATATTGCGCAAATCTATCCATTCTTTTCAATTCTTTTTTCTCAACAAACAGGCTTGCATCAAAATCTTTGATTTCCGCGGCTACTTGCGTAGACATATCACTAACATCAATACGTTCGATTTTGCTGATACCGGATTTTCCGGCTCTTACAGATTCCCATAAAGGGTCCGCACCTATCCCCAGAGAAGTGACCGCACCCATCCCTGTGATCACTACACGTTTTTTCACGACAATTCCTCCAAATTCAATCAGTTTGATTTCGGTACAGATGATCACCTGTGCCCACAAACCGTTAATTTAATCGTCATGAACACTTTAGCACAAACAGTCTTTCAGAAATGAACCGTTATTGCTTTTTCAACTATTCCGCGAAAAAAATAGTGGTGTATTATTAATGGCTTTTGTTATCCTGTCCCTGCTTTAACTGGAGCCAGTGTATTACTAAGCAGTTCCAAGGCAAAACGAATAAATTCTTCCTGAATGAGTACCGGATCGTTATGAAAAGATGGCCCAAATTCCGACAATCGATAAAAAAATCCTATTGTAAAATATATCATTGAATAGGCACTTAGCTTTGAGCCCAAATCCTTGCGAATGCTTCCGTCTTTTTTCCCCTTTTCGATCGTTTCCACTAAAAACTGTACCATTGATGCTTTTATCTCTTCTGCTTTCCGGCAATGAGCATTTTCCTCACCATCTTTTTTGATAAACGGACAAAATTTTAACAACCGGAATGTGTGGGGGAAATCCATGTAAAACTGATAATAGGCAAAAATAAACCGGCGTATCTGTTCAAACCCGTTGTTTTCCTGTTGAACTGCCGCTAGTAAATAATCAAACACTGTTTGATATCCCTTGCAGGCCACGGCAAAATATAAATCCTCTTTGTTGATAAAATATTGATAAAGGGTTTTCTTCGTAAATTCCGCTTCTTTGGCTATCTCATCCATAGAAGCGTCGTCATATCCTTTTTGGTAAAAAATTTTTTCAGCCGCCATGATAATCTCCGCTTCCCGTGTTTGCCTTTCCCGTTGACGTCTGGATAATTTCTGCACTAAAAAATTCCACTCCTTACTCTTGATTTTCAAATTTTTATGTTTTACTATACTATTAGTATACTAAATTAAACATCGGTATATTGTTGTAACTATACGCGTATATTGTAGACCGTACAAATTACCTTTGTCAATGATTTGGCTTAGCCTTTGATGCAGGGAATTCAGTATGGTTTAACGCGGAAGATGAAGGGGAGCGTATTTTTATGGGACAAAGGCAGAAACAATCCATCCTATTTTGCACAACCGGGTTTATTGTGGCAGTTTCATTACTATTAATAGGTTGTTCAAAAACGGAAATACAAAAAGATGAAGTTGCTGTAGTCAATTCGCTGGTGGTAAAAAGTGAAAAAACCGGCCAGGGCGCCAGCTACTCCGGCGAAGTACGGGGCCGGTACGAAAGCCAGCTGGCTTTTCAAGTCGGGGGAAAGATTATCAAACGCCATGTTGATTTGGGTAGTGTTGTCAATGCTAATTGGCGTACAGGATGAAAAAATTTTTATTGAAATTGAAAGCAGTAAACTAGCCCATTGGGCATTGATCCCAATTTAATTGTCAGTACCATTAAAGCGCAGGATGCCATGACCGCTTCCGGCATGATCGATACCTCCTCCGATAATGTTTATTTACGGGTCAGCGGCATGTTCGATAACATCGACAGCATTCGCAATCTGCCGATTCGCGCCAATGACCGCACTTTCCGTTTAGGCGATATTGCCCGGATTGAACGCAGTTACGCCGATCCGATTGAACCAAAAATGTATTATAACGGACAGCCCGCCATCGGCATTGCCATATCTATGGATAAAGGCGGCAACATCCTTACCTTGGGCGCTGATCTTACGAAAACAGTTGCTCAAATCAAAAAGAGTTTGCCGCTTGGGTTAGAACTCAGTCAGGTTTCCAATCAGCCCAAAACTGTTGAAGAGTCCATCAATGAATTTGTGAAATCCTTACGTGAAGCCGTAATCATTGTTTTGCTTGTCAGCTTTCTAAGTCTGGGGATGCGCTCCGGCATGGTGGTGGCCCTATGTATTCCCTTGGTTCTGGCCGGCACCTTTACCTGCATGAAACTCACCGGCATTGACTTACATAAAGTTTCGCTGGGAGCCCTCATCATCGCCTTAGGTCTCCTGGTAGATGATGCCATTATTTCTGTAGAAATGATGAGCGTAAAACTGGAGCAAGGCTGGGATCGTTTTAAGGCTGCTTGTTTTGCCTATACAGCGACCGCATTTCCCATGCTGACAGGGACACTCATCACCTGCGCCGGCTTCATCCCCGTAGGCTTTTCCCAGGGAAGCGCCGCGGAATTTGTTAAAAGCATCTTTACCGTGGTCACTATCGCTCTGGTGATATCCTGGCTGGTATCCGTTTTGGTGACACCTTTATTGGGCTATAAGATAATCAAACCTAAACCGGCAACAAATCACTCGGACATCTATGATACAAAGTTTTACCAATTTTTCCGAAAAACACTCATTTGGTGTCTGTGTCACAGAAAACTGGTACTAGGCATCACACTGGCCAGTTTTATCGGTTCAATTTTTCTCTTCAAATTTGTAAAACAGGAATTTTTTCCGCCATCCATCCGTCCTGAGTTGATTGTGGAAATGACGTTGCCGGAAGGCGCGTCGCTTAAAGCTACCGAGCAAGAGGCAAACCACTTTGCCCAAAGCCTTACTAACGACCCCGACATTGACAACTTCAGCTATTATGTTGGTGAAGGGGCTCCCCGTTTTGTGTTAACCGCCGATCCCACCCTCCCGGCCAATAATTATGCCCAGTTTGTCATTGTAGCCAAGAATCTGGATGCGCGTAACGAATTAAATAAAAAAATAAGCAAATTATTTACGGAAGACTTCGCTAACGTGCGCGGTCATACCAAAGTCATCCTGACCGGCCCGCCCTCACCTTATCCCGTTATACTCAGGGTAACAGGCTATGAACATGAAAAAGTCCGTAACATTGCCCAACAAGTAAGTAATGTCATGGCCGCCAACGCTCAAATTACCCATATTAACTGGGACTGGAACGAAAAAAGCAAGGTCATGCACGTAACGATTGACCAAGACAAAGCCAGAATGCTGGGAATTGACAGCCAGACTTTGGCCACGAATTTGCAAACACAGATATCCGGCACCGCCATATCTGAGTTTAGGGAAAAAGATAAAACCGTGGATATCGTATATCGTGTCAACCGGGAAAGCCGGAAAGATTTATCCCATGTGAAAGACCTCAATGTTCATATCGGCAATGGCCAGTTTGTCCCCTTGGAGCAAATTGCCAAAATCAGTTTTGAGGCCGAAGACGGCCTAATCTGGCGACGTGATCTGAAGCCTACCATTACTGTACAGGCAGATGTCACCGCTGGCGTCACCGGCAATGACATGACAAAACTAGTTTATGAACAACTTAAGGAGTTACGTGAAAACTTGCCGCTGGGCTATAGCATTGATGTCGGCGGTTCGCTCGAACGGAGCAAAACTTCCATGGACTTTTTGCTTCAACCGGTGCCTGCCATGGTGATTATCATTCTTACATTCCTGATGTTTCAGTTGCAAAAAATTTCTCATATGATTTTAACGGTATTAACCGCGCCGCTGGGAGTCATTGGGGTTAGCGTTTCCTTACTGCTGACGCAACGTCCGCTGGGTTTTGTGGCTGAACTGGGCATACTGGCACTTAGCGGCATGATCATCCGGAACTCAGTCATCCTAATCGATCAGATTGAACAGCATATCAACGACGGAGAAACTCCCTGGGATGCCATTATTGACTCTGCCATCCTGCGCTTTCGCCCCATAATGCTGACAGCCGCCGCCGCTATCTTGGGCATGCTACCTTTGATGCAAAGCGTTTTCTGGGGTCCCATGGCCGTTGCCATTGCCGGCGGTTTGCTGGTCGCCACCGTATTAACGCTCTTGGTTTTGCCCACTATGTATGCAGCCTGGTTTAAGATAAAACCTAATTCGCAATTAGAGCAAAAAGATAGTCAACAAAATAACAAAAGTCCTGCAATGCCAGGAAATAATTAAACTCAAACTAGATAAGAAACAACCGCACCCGTTCACTGGTGCGGTTGTCCGTTTATAAATCCTGTATGCTTAAACTTCTGTCTTTCTGGCAATTATACTGCTTACAGCATGCCGATGAGGTATACCGGCTGAATTGCATTCTATAATTTGCTCCTCACAGTGAAGTATCTCCCAGTCATGATAATACCTAGCCAAATCACCAGACAGATAAAAATACTCATTCTTTTCCCAGTCAGGCGCCATCTTGATAAATGGCTTTTCAACAAAAATCAAGTGGGCGTTAAGTCCGCCAGCGCTCGTATGACGTTTATACCTGTCAAAATGATTTTGCCGTTCGGCCACCGGCAAAAATTGCAATGAACCGTGAGAATAAATTACATCATATACATTTCTAAGTTCGTAGCCGATCATATCGGCGTGAAGAATATTGACCTCATGGCCTGACATTTGACTATACTGCCTGATTTTTTCTACACCCGGTGTTGAGATCTCCAACGCATCTACCAGAAAGCCGGATTGTGAGAAATAGACTGCATCCCGTCCTTCTCCGCTGCCAATATCTAATAAACGCTTATCCATTTTAGCCTGCAGAATGTCTACAACTTGTTCGGCAAGCAAAGAATGCTGCGTCCCCCAGTAATATTCCTCTTTCTTGTATTCTCCATCATATGGACCTGTTTTTTCCGTAAAGCATCCGCCAGTTAGTAGGCGGTCAATTGATACTGCCAACGTTTTTGCTAGCTGCGGCAATAATGCAATATCAGGCAAAGCATTGCCTTTTTCCCATTTGGATACAGCTTGCGGGGTAACATTTAAAATAACGCTAATTTGTTCCTGCGTATATCCTAGTTCCTTTCTCAGGGCAGCGATACGCAGTCCAATTTCATGATTTATATGCATAGGTAATCTTCCTTTTCAAGATTATCAGTACTGACAATACCATTGTATCTTGGGAAGATTCCAAAGTCCACCAAGTCGTAGTTGTAACCCGCTGCAAGACATACAACCGCTGGTTGAGTTAAGTACGAAATTGTTCCCGTTTTTGCTGTAACTTTTCATTTACATAGATAAATTGCCGGTAATTAGCGTAAGCAATCGCCATCCCCAGTATTTCGGCCACGGCTACCAAAATAACGACTTTTCCCCAGGGCAGTTTGCCAATGCACCAGGTAGCAAGCGCTGTCCCTATGCCAATGATCACAGGAACCAAAATCCAGAGAAATGTCAATTGACGCTGCTTCTGACCGACCAGCCATAGACAAATACCGCGGCTAAAAGTACCGATGAGGGCACCAGCCAATATCGATGAAAGTAAGATGCGCAGCATGACCGGCTCATAAAATTGTATTACTATTGCCGTTATTCCTACCAGCAACCCAACAAATCCCGAAGCGATGGCTGTCCAAACGTAGGCTTTAAGATTATCTTTTCTATCCATAAAAGTACTCCTCCATAAACTATATTTCCAAAAATGCGCGGAAGTCTTTCATATAGGTTCGTGATACTTCAACTTCCTTATTGTTTGTTAACCGCAGAACATACCTGCCCCCAAACCAGGGTACAATTTCTCGGACATTGACAATATTCACAATTAACGATTTGCTAATGCGAATAAAACCTTTAGCCCGCAGGGCATGTTCCAATTCATAAAGTTTAGATTTAACACTTAAGGATTGCTCTGGAGTTACAAGATACACTGAATTTCCCATGGCTTCAATGTACAATATCCGGTCATGCGGAATAAGTTCAAAAGTTTCTTTACTTTCATGCCAGCCGCCAATTACCTGACGTATACCTTCTCTTCGTCCAGACCGTGTATCAAACAAACCTGTTAAAGTTTCCAAATCCTCTGGTGAAAACCTAATAATCACCCCTTGATCCGGCGCCTCCTGGCCTCGTTCTACCAACGTCACATCACCTTCTTCACCAACCTCCCATCCCCTGGCATCCAGATGCTCTGCCAATAGTGAATGAAGAGCGCGCGAACACAACAGTCGAATATTCATAAAATCCCCTTCACTCTCCTAACCTTTTTTCGTCGGTTATATGCAAATTCATCTCCAACTTTTCTTCAATTATTGTCTTTATATTATATATAGTAATAAAATTCTCCAACGCCAACAATCATTACTTGACAAGTGACAAAAAACACCAGTAAGTAACGATTGGTAATGCGTAAGTTACTAAATTTGGTTGCTGGATATCGGCAAATTCCCCCCCAAAAAAGAAAAACCGCTATCGCGGTCCTTACTTACAATCGTCAACATTACTGAAGTGCGGGCAGCCGTTATGCATAAACGGAGGTTAAGCGCCAGCGTCGGAGCGTTGTCCTTGTACCCACCACCCTTTGTTTTATATAAAATTTATAACATTCTCTTTTCTTGGTGCAGCCTTGGGTACCTCACCTTTTCTATAACCCAGCGCCACCGAATAGAAAGGTCTGAATCCCGCTGGAATGTTCAGAAGCTTTTTATAATGTACGCTTTCCTCGCCATCAAACACGAAAAGGCCATAATTAATCCAGCAGGCACCTAATCCAAGAGCCTCTGCTGCCAGCAATATATTTTGAGTTGCGGCCGCGCAATCCGCTGGCGAACACGGCGTTTGTTCATCGCCTGCAATAATCACTACGGTCGGTGCTTTATGAAATGCGTGAAACTCTTTATTATCGGCTAGCTTTCTGAAAAATTCTATTTTGTGATTCTTAGCGACTTGCTTGGAGGCATCACTTAGTGCTCCAAGCAGTTCTTGGTTTTGGACAACAATAAAATGCCAGGGCTGGTTGCCAATTCCGCTGGGTGCATATTGCCCGGCTTCAAGTATAGCTCGTAAATCTTCCTCCTTGATTTGCTGTTCCGTAAAGTTTCTTATGCTTCTCCGGCTTTTAATTATTTGTAATACCTCATTCATTCTTATCCTCTTCCCTTCACTTTTAAATTCGGCTATTTCCTTCAATATGCACATGATTATTCTATCACTTTTATAATAGAAGAAATTCCTCTTTACGCCAACAATTACATGATAAGTTGCTAAAAACTGCTAATAAGTTGCTTTTAGCAACTTATATGTTACAGTAACTAAAAATTAGGAAGAACAAGCCCGCCTGTTTTCGGCGGGCTTGTTTCAGCATTTATTCATTTTTTAGAAATCTAAGGATTTAATTATTCCCGCTGCAATCAAAAATAGGATCTACATAATTACAGCGCGTGTTTATTTCTTTGATCACCATACCATTGACCCTATCAATTAATTGAGTATGGGCAATCGTGTTACTGCCAGTACCAGTGATCCATGAATGGGCCCGAAATCCCCATTCAGGATAATCCTTATCACAGATAACAGGTTTATTCATCTCGGCATCACATGCTTGCTCTTCAGCGTATGCCTTAGCACCGTCACCCTCTTTAGCAAAGCAACTGCCGGAAATTACACATACCATAACCGTAATCATAAGAATTACTAATAGGCTCTTTTTCACTAAATTCAACTCCCCTTACACTTTTTTATTACGCATTAACTATCAACAAGCCTGGAGGCAACCGTGCTTGTTGGGTTCTACACCTGATGTCGCTTATGCACCTAAACCAATTAGCCTGCTTTGCAGCAATCAGATAAAGCAACGCTTTCATATCCCAAAAATCTGCATTGTTCTCTTCTAGCGTATTTGCACCATCCATGCTTCGCATTCTTTGGCTGCTTACCATAAAATATCCCACCTTCCCGTCCTCTCAATCTTTGCGAACAACACACGTGTGCAAGGTGGCAAGTCATACCTTTTTACCGCTTTACCACGTGTATTGCTAACTTGAGATTTTATCTATACTATAGCAGGATGGTTTAGATATGTATAATACCAAAAAAATCTCTACTTTATATAGAAAACGTATGAATTTTAATATACCTTACTTATTTATTAGGTAAGGCATAAATAAAACGAGCCATCTACACTTATGTAGTGCAGATGGCTCATTTTATTTTGTAAAAAAATGGTTGTATTTCTCGTCACATACTTATTTCATATGAAAATGAGATTATTTATATATTATGAATATCAAAATTTGATTGCTATAATAAAAGCGAAATTATTCAAAAAAAATGTCGAAGGAGGAATCCCTATTGATTTTTACATATCAAAATCGTAAGTTTCTTTTTAGTCTTAGTGCCATAATCGCAATGCTAGCGATGACCGGCTGTAATAACCGTCAGGCAGCGCAACCACCACCTGTTACAGTAAAAGCGCTGCAGGTCATCCAGCAGGATACGCCGGTAACCTACGAATACGTCGGGCAGGTAATCGCTAAAAAAGAAGTACAAATTCGTGCCAAAATATCCGGTAATATTGTGGAGAAAATGGTTAATGGCGGCGATACGGTTACGCAAGGACAGCCGTTATTTCTGCTAGACCGTCGCCAATACGAAGCGGCACTGCTTGAATCGCAGGGACAATTGGCCCAATCAGAAGCCGCGCTGAACAACTCCCATCTGGATACGGTAAGGTACCAGAAACTTGCTGACCAACAGGCAATTGCTAATCAGGTTCTGGACACCGCATTATCAACAGAAAGGCAAAATACCGCTCTGGTCAATGTCAACCGCGCACGCGTACAGCGGGCCGAAGCGGATTTGCAAGATACGTTAATTATTGCGTCTTTCAGCGGTCGCATTGATACAAATGACCTAAGTACTGGCAGTTTTGTCCAGGCTGGTCAGACAATCATTGCTACATTGTCAGCGGTAGATCCGATTTTTATCCAGTTTAGTATGAGTGAAAATGAATATTTGCGTTTTACTCATCTTGGTCTAGGAACTTCGCCGACAGCATGGGGAAACAACTTGCAGCTGATTTTAAGTGACGGTACACGATATCCACTTACCGGTCACATCGAACAGGTTGACAGGGGCTTGGCCCAGGATACGGCAACACTTACCTTGAAATCGGTTTTTGCCAATCCGGATGCTCTGCTTATGCCAGGCATGTTCGCCAGAGTCGTAGCACAAGGCGAAATCCGGCAAGGAGCTTTGCTGATCCCCCAGCGGGCTGTACAGCAATTGCTGGGCAAAACCATGGTTACGATTGTCGGAGAAGATAATAAAGCGGAGGTGCGACCGGTAAAACTTGGGCCTCGTGTTGGCAACATGTGGGTTGTAGAAGAAGGCTTATTAGTAACAGATTCTGTAGTAGTTGAAGGATTCGGCAAAGCTCCGCCCGGCACCGCACTTGAAGTAGAAATGATGAACTCAGACGAATTGCAGAATATCATGAAGAATTAGAGGGTGAAATTATGGCAAAATTTTTTATCGCACATCCGGTTTTTGCCATTGTATTATCAATAATTATTACACTTGTTGGTCTGATTTCCGCTTTTAACGTGCCGATTGACCGTTACCCCCGGATTACGCCGCCACATGTTAGCGTCGAAGCAAACTATCGCGGGGCTAACTCCCAGGTTGTCGAAAAAACGGTTGCCCAGGTACTCGAACAGCAAATCAATGGTATAGAAAATATGGTGTCGATGTTATCGACCAGCGCTGATTCCGGTTCTTATCAGTTGGATATTCAGTTTGAGTTAGAAAAAGACCCGGATACGGCGGTTGTGCAAACACAAAACCGGGTGGCACAAGCCAATTCTTCTCTTCCCCAATCCGTATCGCAAGCCGGTGTTACCGCCAAAAAGGTATCATCCGATTTTGCCCTCGTCTTTGCCTTATGGTCACCAAACGGAACTTATGACAGTACCTTTATGAAAAACTATGGTGATATAAATATTATTGAAGACCTTAAGCGCGTCAAAGGTGTCGGCAATATCAGCGAATACGGCGCCGATTTTAGCATGAGAATCTGGCTGCAGCCTGATAAAATGGCAAAATTAGGTGTTACCACAAGTGATATTGCCAAGGCTATCAACGAACAAAATGTCCAGGCACCGGCCGGAACAATTGGACAGAGGCCTTCACTTAAACAGGAATTCCAATACACCGCAACTGTGCAAGGCCGGCTCACTAAACCGGAGGAATTCGCCAAAATCGTTGTCCGCTCAAGACCGGACGGTTCCTTCATCCGTCTTGGCGATGTAGCTAAAGTTGAAATTGGCGGTAAAAACTATAGTTTTGCTTGTGACCTTAATGGTCACCCAGCTATTTTCTTTATGATTCAGCCGACCACTGATGCTAACCTTTTAGAAACTGTCAGTACTTGTCAAAAGGTCATTGAAGATGCTGCCAAACGTTTTCCTCCTGATCTAAGTTACAAGATGGTTATTGATACGGCTAAATTTGTACGGGAATCACTGAAAGAAGTGATAAAAGCTTTTGTCCTGGCATTATTACTTGTACTACTGGTAGTATTCCTGTTTTTACAAAGCGTCCGGGCCACCTTAATTCCCATGCTGGCCATCCCTGTATCGCTTATCGGTACCTTTGGCGCTTTTCTGGCGCTGGGATTTTCTATCAATACCCTCACTATGTTTGCCATGGTGTTAACTATCGGTCTGGTGGTTGATGACGCCATCGTTGTCATTGAAGCGGTGGAACATCACATGCGTTATAACGGACTTAGTCCGTATGATGCCACTGTGCGGGCCATGAATGAAGTTTCCGGACCGGTTATCGCTATTGCCTTTGTGCTGGCGTCAATTTTTATTCCGGTAGCCTTTATCGGCGGCATGGTAGGCATATTATACAAACAGTTTGCCTTAACAATTGCCATTTCTATGGGGTTATCCGCCATTGTAGCTTTGTCGCTGACGCCGGCGCTTTGCACGCTATTGCTTAAGCCCTACCAGGCTGAGGCACACAGTGGCTTGATCGCCAGGTTTTTCGGAAAATTCAACAGCTGCTTTGAAAAAATGGTAAATCGCTATGGTCAGGGAGTCGCTGAAGTCATTCACCGTTCAGCTATCTCTGTTTCACTCCTCATAGTCTTAATGGCGGCAAGTGCCGGATTATTCCGGATGGTTCCGACTTCCTTTGTACCGCCTGAAGACCAGGGATATTATCTCAATTCCATCAATTTGCCGGAAGCCGCCAGTCTTGACCGCACACAGGAAACAGGCAAAAAAGTCTGCGAGTTACTCAGCTCGCAACCCGGCGTAGAAGACATTGCCATTGTTAGCGGCCTCGATCTGTTGACGAGAGCGACTAAGCCAAATACAGCTAATATGTTTGTCGGGCTTAAACACTGGGATGAACGGACAACACCGGAATTACAGGTTGATCAGGAAATTCGCCAGACTCTGTCACGCACACGGTCATTGCCCGAAGCGTCTGTTCTTTCTTTCAATGCAGCTTCCTTACCCGGGGTTGGTTCGATGGGCGGCTTTACTTTAATGCTCGAAAGCCGGGGTGGTACTTCCGATGAGGAAATGGACCGGATTTCCAAAGAGTTTCTCGCGGCTGCCCGTAAGCGCCCGGAAATTGGCACAGTCTATTCAAACTTCCGGGTAGATACCCCTGGCTACCGTTTTGAAGTAGACCGGGATAAAGTAAAATCACTAGGTATCCCGGTTGATGACGTATTTAATGCTTTGCAAGTATTCCTGGGTGGTCTGGAGGTCAATGATTTTAATATTTTTGACCGCACCTACAAAGTGGTAATCCAGGCTGAAACCCAGTTTCGAAGCGACGTAGACGCCAGCCGATTCTTTTTTGTACGTTCTGCCTCCGGAAAAATGGTGCCGTTAAATACGCTGATAAAACCGGAACCTGTTACCGGGCCATCCTTAATTCAACGGTTCAATAGTTACCGGGCTATTAAAATCGGTGGTACCCCAGCCTCAGGTTATAGCTCAGGACAGGCATTAACCGCTTTGGAAGAAGTGGCCACGCAAACACTGCCGAAAACGTTTAGTTACGAATGGTCGGATCAAAGCCGGGAGGAAAAAATATCCGGCGGCCGTGCCCCTATCGTGTTTTGTTTGGCATTGCTTTTTATGTTTCTCTGTTTGGCAGCACTGTACGAAAGCTGGAGTATTCCGTTAGCGATTATCCTTTGCATACCTACAGGTGTTTTTGGTGCCTTCTTATTTCAGTATGTAACTCATTTGGACAATAACATTTATATGCAAATTGGACTCGTCATGTTGATCGGGCTGATGGCTAAAAATGCCATACTGATTGTGGAATTCGCCAAAGTCAGAGTCGATAGCGGCATGGAGCCGGTACAGGCTGCTATTGAAGCGGCTACCATTCGTTTGCGTCCCATTCTAATGACTTCACTGGCTTTTATCATCGGGTGTATTCCTTTGGCCCTTGCGACCGGAGCCGGTGCCGGTGCAAGGAAAGCCATGGGAACAGCCGTTGTTGGCGGTATGCTCGTAGGTACAGTCCTCGGAATATTTTTAATCCCGGTGCTCTTTGTTGTTATTGAAAAAGTATCCGGAAAAGTTATGATCCGCAACTGGCTAGGAAAGCTACGCCCATGCCTTAAAGGAGGCATTCGTAAATAAAACAAATTCTTACCTTTAGCAAGGGCGGCAGAAATAAGACAACGAAGCAAAACAGGGGCACCACACTAAATTCTTAGTGCGGCAGCCCCTTATCTTTCTTCAAATAACCTTACTATATGTATTCTTACTAGAACCCCATTAACTGCTTGATATGCTGGCAATTTTCTGCTGATGTCAGCATCGCTAATAATGTAAAAGCTACCTCCAAGGCTGTTGCCGGCGACGAGGAAGTAATAATGTTGCCGTCAATTACGAGCGGCTGGTTAACAACATTAACTCCAAAAGCGGCTAGTTGTTGCAACCGGCAACCATTGCCCAAATGATATGTCGTCCCTTGTCGCCCGCATAAGACGCCGCTTTTTCCCAAAGATAAGGCGCCAACGCAAATCGCAGCGATAATTTTTCCCGCCTGGTCAAAATTTCGAATCACGGAAGAAAATTCATCGCTATAGGCATCTTCATAAAAGCCGTATGATTCATACCCTCCCGGAATTG
This sequence comes from Sporomusa acidovorans, assembly GCF_900101845.1. Lineage (GTDB taxonomy): Bacteria > Bacillota > Negativicutes > Sporomusales > Sporomusaceae > Sporomusa > Sporomusa acidovorans. The sequence continues at coordinate 16,215 of NZ_FNAM01000040.1, forward strand.
CCAAAGCATCAAATTCTGCAACATTAACCTCTGAAGTCAATAATTCGGGAATAACGGTTAAATGTCCGGTACAAACCAGTTTTTTACGTTTGCCACAAGATATTAATTTAGTTGAGCCGTCACCTTCAACCATATTCCAATCAAGTACATCGGTAAAAACACTGGCTTCATAGGTCTCAAAACCGTTTGCCAGCAATAACAAAATTTTTTTCATGCTATCACCATCCTATGGTTATCGTTGTTCCTATCAATCAATTGTATTTTCAAATATCGCGAGCCATCAAGTAAATACCGCCTTCGTGCTTAATTTTTGCTTCATTTTTAAATTCGATTTCCTTTATCGTTGTAAACCTGTTAGATAAGATATTATCTTGCGGCTCCCAGCATACCATCAACATACTTTTTGACTTCCTGGATGTATATTTCGTCAGGAATAAACTTTTGTTCTAATCGCGTCATCGTTTCTGCTGTTAATTTTTTATTAGTGGCAATTTCCCTGCCCGCCGTTTCCAATGCTTTTAGATACTGAGATACAATTGTTCCCACCTCACTTTCTTTTATGCCCAGGAGAGCGCCTTGTGACGCGTATATTTCGGCAATTACCTCCGTATTAAGATTGCGCGCATGCCGTTTAATCCAGTGAGAGATTACCTGAAAATGCGACCGTTCAGGATAGCCGCAATTAGCTATCATCACCAATTGAGGCGATATTCCCGTTGTCAAATGGCGGCATTCTTCCTCACTATCCTTGCCCCAGTACGGACTGACTGTGACCATCATCCGGTCCATAAAGACTTTGAGCAGACTGGAAATGTTGTCAAAATAAAGCGGCGTAGCAAAAACCCGGATATCTGCGTCTTTTATCAAATCTACGATGTCAGCCATATCATCTTCTATTACGCACTTTCCCGGGTTTTGGAACCAGCAGGCTTTACAGGCCTTGCAATAATCGATCTTTTTTTCCGACAAAAAAATAGTTACGACTTCCGCCCCGGCCTCCGCAGCACCTTTTAAGAAAGCGGTAACCATAATATTGGTATTCCCCTTCTTGCCCCGGTGACTGCCATTAATTACGGCAATTTTCATTGACCTCACTTCTTTCCTCTAATCTATTAGCCATTATACCTGCAAAATCCAGTAAATTGCAGTCTTAAAATTAAATCCATATTATGGTATAATATTCATAGAAAATAATGACTTTTTAAGTTACTTTTATGCTTTAACGGCTTTAAGAAAAACTTAATTTTATAAGAAAAACCGCTAGCGCGGTCCTTACAACCGTAAACGGTACTGAGACGCAGGCGGCCGTTATGCATAAGCGGAGGTTAAGCGCCAGCGGCGGAGCGTTGTATGACCGCCGCCTGCGCCGGGCCTTGTACCCGCACCCTTTGTTTTATAAGGTCTCAGCACCACCCAAAACTTATAATTTCTGATACATTAAGAAAAGACTTGGCTTGTGCCAAGTCCTTTAGGACGCCGGCAGAAAGCTTAGTCGTTCTTACTTATTATCAGAAAGGGTTATACTTTCTGATAAGCAAAAATAAACCTATCCGGATTTCTTTACTCCGGATAGGTTTTTCTTGCTTTGCCATGTCCCTACTATTTAAGAAACCAGCCCACCGTCATGATAAAAAATATAATTGTTCTCAATTGTTAAAAGATTAAATCACTGCCCCTCAAATCAAATCTCTCTGCAGCCAAAATACCTAAAGCATCAAAAAACATTGGAACTATCATTTAAGGTGCCTTCTGCCGTTCCAGGTTCATCCCCTTCTTGACTATATCTCTGATTTGTTTATAATTATAGCTACAGATTTTTAATACGCAAAATACAAAAATAATCTCAATTTTATATTAAAAAAATATAGGAGATCATTGTTTATGGATATTAGAAGACTTCAATATTTCCTTGCTGTAGCGGAAGAAGGTCAAATAACTAAGGCTGCCCAAACCTTACATATGGCTCAGCCACCGCTGAGTCAACAGCTTAAGTTGCTGGAAACTGAATTGGGAGTTCAGTTAATCGACAGATGTGGCAGCCGTAAAATCAGATTAACAACTGCCGGACAGGCATTGCGAAGCCGCGCTGAACAAATAATGGAATTGATCAATCAAACGGAAAAAGAAGTGAAAGATGTGGGTGACGGATTTCAGGGGACACTAGCGATTGGAATTGCAATGCCCTGGGGTATCACTTTAGGAGCTTCCTTTTTATTAACAAAAATTTGCAGCTTCCATAAGTGTTATCCGGAAATTAACTTTCAATTATGGGAAGGCGATATATGCAGAATTGAGGACTTACTAACCAGGCGAGTAATAGAAATCGGCATTACAAGACTTCCGGCTAATTTAGATATCTATGAAACAATTTCTCTGCCTTCTGAACCTGTTGCTGCCGCATTTACGCCAAAATGGCATACTGATTTATCGACAAATACTATACCATTAGCCGCTCTCGCGGATAAACCGCTTATCGTATACCGCAAGTATGAGGAACGACTTTTGAAGTATTATCAGCAGCTTGGGTTAAAACCAAGAATACTTTGCACACACGATGATATTCGCTCTATGCTGTTGTGGGCAAATGCCGGACTTGGTGTGGCCTTTGTACAAAAATCCGCGGCGAACTTAGTTCCCAATAGCAATTTACTATTCAAAGAAATTATCGAACCGACGTTAATGACAAGAACGCTTTCCGTCATTTGGCAGAAAGACCGCTATCTTTCTGCTGCTGCCCGGCATTTTATAGAGTTAGTAAAACAGGATAACAACTAAATTGAACATTTAAACCTAAACCCCCTGCATTTTTTATTGCAGGGGGTTATGTTTAATAATCATCATACTTTTTTCATATGAAATTTCAATTATTTTTGTATTATACATATTAAAATTCACTTGGTATAATTAAAAACAATTAGATTGGCCTAACCGAATGCCTAAACCATGGCAAAGTTCTTTTCAGCAGTAATTCATTTTAAGGATATAACGAAAAGAGGAGTAAGTATGATTAAGAAAACAAGTCAGGAATATGTACAAGAAAGACTCTGGACAGCATCGTTTATACTCATTATCGCCGTAAATTTTTTTACTTATGTCGGTAATTTTATGTTATTATCTACGCTCCCACTACTAATGCTCCATATTGGCGGAAGCAAAGTGGCTGCCGGACTGGTAACCGGTATCTATTCTTTAACAGGCTTTGTGTCACGTTTACAAATAGGAACCTTGCTGGACAGAAGGGGTAAAGTACCGATTATGTTTGCCGGATTGAGCTTACTATTGTTAATCATCATGTCTTACAATGCACTAGCCTATTCGGTTGCCTTATTATTGCTGCTAAGGGCTGTCCATGGTATCGGCTGGAGTACAGTAACCACCTCAACAAACACAATTGCTTCTGATTTAATTCCAGCTACCCGTAGAAATGAAGGCATGGGTTTTTTCGGCATTTCCATATCGTTGGCAATGGTTATCGGGCCTGGATTAGGTTTATTTATTGTTGAACATTATAGCTATACGTTGCTTTTCCTGCTTTCAGCCTGTTTCATTGTACTGGCCTTAGCTACCGAATGGGGCAAGAAATATTGTTGCCAAAATCAAATAAGTATGGTTGAATCGGTTACGGAAAAAACACCGGCACCTGCAGCGCAGAAAAAAATTGCAGTTATCGAGCAAACTGCTTTATGGCCCTCTTTCTTATTTTTTATCATTGTTACAACTTATTCTACCATTATGATTTTTTTGCCACCCTACGCAAGTGAAAGAGGTATAACAAATATCGGGACATTTTTTATTGTCATTGCTTTGGTAATGATGTTTACAAGACTGACAACCGGCCGGATTGCCGACCGCTATGGAGCTACCAAAGTCTTAGTGCCTGGCATGTTCTTACTGGCAATTGCCTTACAGATATTATTCTTTTCCTCATCCTTGCCATTATTTTTGCTTGCCGCTGTTTTTTACGGTTTGGGCTACGGAATCGTTCAGCCTGTTTTAAATGCACTGGTGGTTTCCCGTGCCCCGGTTGACAGAAGAGGTGCCGCCAATGCTACCTTTTTATGTGCCATGGATTTGGGAGGGATTCTTGGTGCCGTTGTTTGGGGTATTGTCGCCCAGCTAGTTGGCTTTAGTTATATTTACATTGCTTCTTCTATCTTAATAGTTTTAGCTGTTATTTTGTATTTAGCAACAGTAAAAAAACTACTAAACTTAATGTAGTGAATTCAGTTCCATATCAGCTATGCCGACGCACCAAGTGCTAGTGCGTTTATTTCATTTTATCCGCTTCTTTAGTTTAAGCTTATTTAAAAAATCTGCTGAGTCTACCTGATGTAATCTATCAATAGGTGCTTGCCTGAGAGAAGCTCTTATGAACTCAACCGTCTGCTCCAAGCCAGATAAATCCTGCGTGTAATTTACTTTATTTTCTCGCCGATAATAACTAAACAGTTTAGCACCATCCAATTTTCCATCCGTAAATAATTCCTCTTTTAATAAATCAAGCATCCAGCGATAGCGGGGAAAAATATGAAAATGGAAGTGTAGGGTTTCCTCTGCTAAATTTAATATATACACTTTTTCAACATCAGGGATTTGCTGCAGAATAGCCGTAATCTTTTTTAAACTCATTGCCATCGCCATTATCTCTGTTTGTGTCAAATCTTGATAGGCCGCCACATGCCGCACTGGCGAAAGAATTAGATACCCGGGAATGTTAACATCAATACAGTGGTGAATAATAATCTCATTGTCCTTATAAATTAAACTACCGGGAGGTATTTTCGTACCATCCACGATACAGCATGTTAAACACATCTAATCTTCCTCCAAAACATCCATTTAAAAGAAATATGTTAGAAAGTTTAAACAGGCAGACCGCTTGCGCATCTCAAATAGGCCAAAATAAGTTTATGGGGGTTTGCAGGTGTTGAACTTAGTTGTGGCTGGAATAATGTCGCGATATAAAACTTATTATGGGGTAACTCAAGTATTCTTGCCTCGCCTTTCTCATCAGTGCCAACCACTTTAAAGCCATTTTCATTGATTAAATTTTGATACTTAGGATTTACTCCAAAATTACAATTATAACGTTCTTCAACTTCTGTTTTGCAATAAAAATTAAAAATCTTTGAGCTTTGCTTTATAAAAATTTTACGTGTTTCTCCAATCAAAGAACAAGACAGAGCCGTAATAAATAAGTTCGATGCATCCGGGTTGTATTCTTCATGTCGTACGTCATTTAGTTTTAATATATTCTGAGCATACTCAATAACGGCATGTTGAAATCCGCCACACGTTCCGATAAAAGGATAATCTTTTTCTCTCGCGAAACGAATTGCATTAATTGCTCCTTTCATGCTCTTATAAGGACTTCCTGGCGCACACCACAGTCCGTCAAAATTGCTCATTTTTTTATCGATATCGCCTTCCAGCGATTCGGTAGACAGCCATTGTAAGTCTAGCTTCATTTTCAAATAACCGGCACAATGCTGTAATGCCTCATTTGTCGCTTTGTGTGATGCCCGTTCCTTATCAAAATCGCCAATTACTCCTATTTTAATTAAACTACTCATGTTTCATACCTCTCTAAGTGAAGATCTTTTTTCGATAACTCCCTGCCTATTTTTTCAATGTTGTCGAGAATTAGCAAGAAACCAGTCATACAATTCATGATTTTTATATACACCGGCAATATAGTGTCCCTGATCGGGCAAAACAGTGAAGCGAGGCGTACCTCCTTGCTTGCGTAATTCACTAATCATAGCTTCATGATTTTTTAGTGGAAGAACAGTATCTTTTTCTCCATGGAAAGCCCATACCGGCATTGAAAGAAAACCTTTATTCCAATTATCGGGAATAACTGGATTTGATGCTAGTGGAGCGATCGCCGCGAAGTACTCCGGATGCTGACATGCCAGATACCATGTTCCATTCCCGCCCAAACTTGTTCCTGTCAAATAAACTCGCTCTTGATCGATACGATATTTACGCAACACATCATCAAGCAGTGCAGCCAAAATATCTGACTTTTCCAGCCAATCTTCCCCTTCAGGACATTGTGGTGCAAGAACAACAAATGGAAAATTGGCACTTTGTTCAGCAACCCAGGGAGGCCCATAGCTTTTTACAAGTTCTAAATCTTGCCCTCGTAAAGAACCTCCGTGTAAAAATAAAATCATTGGCCACTGATTTGTCGTTTGGGTATATCCCGCAGGAAAAATAATCAGGTATTGAATTTTTTGATCATGATACATAAAGGCACTTGTCTTTTCCACAAAACCATCTGATGGTTCGATCGTTTCAGATGTACTTGGTGTAAGCGCAGATGCAGGTTCAATCGTTGTAACCTTTTGTTCATTAACCTGATAATCATTTTGCCTAAAGTAGCCTAATGCTACGATTACGAGAAAGATGAAGATACCAGCAATTTTTTTCAAAATAGCAATCCCCTTCTTATGGCGGCGTTATTGCGGGATAATACAGACTATCCCCATATATAATTCCTACAATGTCATCAAAGGTTATTGGACCGTTGTGGGGATCTCAAACGGGCCTGCTCTATATGACGGGAAATAGCGGTTACTATTTCCGGCCAAACCCCTGTGGGAAGATCGTGCCCCATTCCGTCAATGATCAATAAATCTGCCCCAGGAATTACGTGAGCTGTATCTTTTCCCGCCTCGACTGGGATCAGCGGATCACCGGACCCGTGTATGACGAGTGTTGGGGCTTTAATGGATGAAAGCGCTGCTGTTCTATCGCCACGGGAAAGAATAGCCATATTTTGACGCGCCATTCCCTGTGGGTAATATGAGCGGTCATAACTCTTCTCTAGGTATGTCCGAGCTCTTTTTTCCTCAAAGGGAAAGCCGGGGCTCCAAATCTTTCGCCATACATTTATATTGTGTTCAATATATGCTGTGCGCTCCGTCGGCGGCGGTGCGACAACGGCAGCTATCGCGTCCGGCTTTCCCTGCGGAAGATGGGGATTTCCCGTGTTTGACATGATGGAAATCAGACTCAGAACGTGCTGTGGATGCCTATAAGAAACAACTTGGGCTATCATGCCGCCCATCGAAGCGCCGCAGATATGCGCTTTTTCAATGTGCAAAGCATCAAGTAACCCCACACAGTCGTCTGCCATATCGTCTAAAGAATATGCCGCTGCAACATCCTTGCCTTCCATAGCGGCTTTGATTGCAGCCATAATATCTGGGACTCCAGTTTCATCAAATTTTGTCGAAAGACCCGCATCGCGATTGTCAAAGCGAATAACAAAAAGCCCCGTTTTCGCTAATAATTCGCAGAACTCGGCATCCCAGAAGAGCAGTTGGGCACCATTGCCGGCGATTAATAGTAAGGCGGGAGAAGACCTATCGCCGAAAGTATCATATTCAATCTGAATTCGATTGGCCGTCACATTAGGCATTGTTTTTCTCCTCCAAATCTGCTTATCATTTAAATTGCATTATATTCAAAATAAATCTCAAAAAAATGCTCCTGTAAATGGGTTATTTTATTCAGTCGACTTTCCTTACTGAAAAAGCGCGGCGACTTTCTTTGTCAGCAACCGTAAATTCCATTCCGGAAAAGGCGGTCAAACCACCAGAATAATTTATTGCTGCCCGGAATTACAATAACAACCTCATTCCTGGCAACTGCATCCAGCGCTTTCCTGGCAAAAACATCTGCCGGCATAGGCTTAAATTTTTCAACAAATCGGCCAATCTGCCGCTTCGTTTGACTGTTTCATAAACCAAGGCTTCCACGGCAGCATAATCTACTACATTGAGTTCAGTCGCAACCGCGCTCCCGCCTTCCTCTCGAATGGCAGCAGCCACATCTTCCGCTAAATCAATCTGCCAAGTGCGGCACCAATTCCCGACGCGCCGCCGGTAATGATGGCGACAGCGCCATCAAATATACGAATGGTTTCCCTTGTCACTGTTAAAATCCCCTCACAAACCACGTTCAAGTCTTTTTTACTATTCACTGACAACAACTGCTCATGCTTAGCTTCCGCCCATGGTTACTTTTTACAAGAAAAACAGCAATCTTAAAATCATGCGGATCAGGCAATTTATGTTTTTTATACCGATAGTATATTAAATTCACCACGTGTATAGTATATGTTGTCATCTATTTCTTGTCAATAACTGGCTTTTTATGCCAGCATGCTGAAAGCACATTATAGCGTGTACTGCAGATAGTCAGACTGGCAAGGATTACCATAGGCAATATACATCTTACGTTCTTCGGGAACCATGATGAAAGACGCCAACGTTTCAGAATGATGCTCCGGTGAAAGATTCTGATTCGCATGCCGGCAGATCGCATCCGGATAGTTGTTATGGTCGGAAAGGATTTTCATCATAACTTCCGGCGTAATTTCCCCGTACTGAAGCTCCATAAGCCTCTTGATCCGGTTTACCCGCAAGTAGGTATCGGGAAAAATGGTATAACCCCAGTCCCCTTTTTGGAAACGTTCTGTAAGATAATGATTGGCATGTACCTGCATATCTTTATCGGGATGAAGGACATTAAAATCATCGTACGTACTTTCATAGCCGACAAGATCACCTTCCGAACTTGCCAGTTGATAATAACCGGTACCTCGCGCAACTTGGCATAGAACGCCCAACGCGTCCCCAATCTTTTCCTGTCGCATCACTTTGGGTAAATAGCAGCCATAGGGCAAACCGGCCCGGTAGTTTTCGCGTGGCGCAAGTGTTAAATTAGCACAAAGGCCAAACCCCCTGGAACTTAAAACATATTCGGCAACGCCGCCAAAGGATAATGCCAGTTGCCCCAAACCACTAGCATATCTCAGTTTCAGTAAGGCGACAGGAAAGTCGCTAAACCAGTCGATATTCTGACCCAGAATGGTTTTGCCGTCTTTTGTTGCCATGCCCGTCGCCGCAAAGGAAGTACACAGACTGGCAATCTTGCCGTAATACAGCAGTATTTCGAGCGAACATCTAAGATAAAAGGCTTCATCAAAATGAATACCTGCACCTTCAGCCTCACCTCGCAAAAAAGCAATAAGCTCCGGATCAAACGCTTCCGCCTGTGGCAGAAACTTGTGGGCATTAGCCAGGATATCCTCCCGGTTTATTTTGGCAAAATGCCTTAATTTATTTATGTTCATCTCCAGCGCTTTCGCCAGCTGGTCCCGGCATGCCTCCCCATATTGCCGTCCCATTTCATAGGAAGTGCCTTGACATTCCACGAAAGTAAGCATTTTTTTTCTTGCATTGTTTGCTCTCCTCCTTTACTTTTCTTTGATGCCAAACCAGAAATTTTGCCAGGCTATATCCACTCTTCTGGCATTTTCCTCTTCCGGGCGCTTAAAGGCAAGCAGCAATGCCAGCACGCCTTCCCGCAGACTATAGTAAGCGAACAGCACTTCCTCAGGTGGTGCTTTCCGCAGCAGGCCCTGATCAATACCTTCCCGGATGATTGCCATCAATTTCCGCCCGAGCTGCATTTCATTGCTGAATACCCGCGAAGCGAGTTCATCCTTTAAAAATGCCGGCGGGAAAAACAAGATGCGGTTCCATAATATTGCTGTTTCCATATCGCGGGTAGAATAAATAATATATTGCTTAAAAAGATAATATAATCTTTCCGGCGGGGCCATGCCTTCAGTTTCCGCAATTACTTGTTCCATATAACTCCGGTAGTCATTTTCCAGTTCACTATAGATGGATAAGAACAATTCCTCTTTACTGCTAATGTAAGCATACAATGTCGGCTTTTTTATGCCGACCCCCGCAGCAATCTGGTCCATTGTAGTGGCGTCATATCCGTTGACGGCAAAGAGCACCCGCGCTACTTCTTTTACTCTGTCTTTGGTTTGTTTGCTCATATGTTTCTCCTGAAAAAATTAATCTATCGACTAGTCGGTAGATTAATTTTACTGCAAAATAATGCTGATCGTCAATAGCAATGAAAAAAGCATTTTCTCAATGATCATTATTTAGCAGTTATATTCCTGCAGGAATATTGCCATATTTTTTAATGCCTTTTCGCTTAAGAAATTCTCGTCTATCAAACATCACGCCCATTGGATCCCAATATTTTGAATGCTGCATATGCAACTTTAAAATCAAAAGGTCTAACCTCAATACCAGCCTTATGTGCGGGAAATCGCGCCTATGGCCGCCCCGGCCACCCGCACCTACCAAGTGCGCATCAGTTTATTGAACCCACCGCCGGCAATCAAGTTAGGCATGACGGCCGCCGTATCCTTGACCAGTGGCGGCGATCAAACCACCGACCTGATTTCCATTCCCCTGGCGGCCATCTATCAAACCAATGATACGCCCAGTGTTTGGGTAGTGACTGATGGTATTGCCCATTTGCGGCCTGTTCAGATCGTCAATCTCGGTAATGACCATGTACAAGTGACCGGTCTCCGTCCGGGTGAAATCATCATCACGGCTGGCGTGCACAAACTCCGCAAAGGACAAAAAGTCCGGTTACCGGATGGTGTCCAACAATGAACACCTTTAATTTGGCCGAATGGAGCCTCAACCATAAACAACTAATTTACTATTTCATCACTGTCATTTTCCTGGGCGGACTGTTTGCCTACCAGAATCTCGGCCGGATGGAAGACCCTGATTTTACTATCCGCCAGATGGTCGTATCGGTGGCCTGGCCTGGCGCAACCGCCCGCCAGGTGGAAGAACAGGTGACCGATAAAATCGAAAAAAAATTGCAGGACACTCCGGGTCTGGACTATCTGAAAAGCTATTCGCTGCCCGGGCAATCCGTAATTTATGTATCCCTGAAAGAAGATACGGTTACCGCCGATAAGGTACAGCCCACCTGGCTGCAAGTGCGCAATATGGTCAATGACATCAAGGCCACCCTGCCGCAGGGCGTCGACGGCCCTTACTTCAATGACCAATTTGATGATGTGTTCGGCTGCATCTACGCGTTGACCGGCGATGGCTACAGCTACGAGGACCTACGGGAACGGGCGGAAACTATCCGCCGCACCTTGCTGACAGTGCCCAGTGTAAAAAAAGTCGATTTGCTGGGCGTACAGGCGGAAAAAATTTATATTGAAATCGAATCCGCCAAGTTAGCGCAATTGGGGCTTGCGCCATCTGACATTACCAGCGCCGTGCAGGCGCAAAACGCTATGACGGCAGCCGGCATGATCGAAACCGCTGCCGATAACGTCTATCTGCGTGTTCGGCATGTTTGAAAATATCGATGACCTGAAAAATTTACCGCTGCGTTCCAATGGGCGCACCTTCCGCCTTGGCGATATCGCCAAAATTGAACGCAAGTACATTGACCCGCCGGCAACGAAAATGTTTTACAACGGACAACCAGCCATCAGTCTGGCGCTTTCCATGGAAAAAGGCGGCAACATTCTTGCCCTGGGCAAATCCCTGGAACAAACCACAGCTCAAATCAAAAAAGAGCTACCGCTCGGGCTGGAACTAAATACCGTTACCAATCAACCCACTGTAGTCAAACAATCCATTGACGACCGACCCGTATCCGGTTATGCTCCGGATCAGCGGCCCGGATCACGACAAAGTCCGGGACATTGCCGGGAAAGCCAGAGACATCCTCGCCACTGACCCTAACCTTACCGATATCAGCTTAGACTGGAATGAAAAAAGTAAAGTCCTGCGCCTGGACATCGATCAGACTAAAGCCCGGGCGCTGGGTCTAGACAATCAGGTATTGACAGCCAGCCTTCAGACGCTGCTGTCAGGCGCGGCAGTTGGAGAGTTCCGAGAAAAAGATAAAACGGTCGGTATTGTGTTTCGCGTTGATCGTGACAGCCGCCAGGACCTATCCCGTCTTAAGGATCTAAGCATTCACATCGACGGCGGCCGCTTTGTGCCGCTGGATCAAATCGCCAAAATCCGCTATGAGGCCGAAGAAGGCATGATCTGGCGACGTGATTTAAAACCGACGATTACACTCCAGGCCGATACTGCGGAAGGTGTCTTGGGAGACGATGCGGCAATAGCTGCCTATGAACGATTAAAAGATCTCCGCACTTCCTTGCCGTCAGGCTACGATATCAAAATCGACGGTTCAGCAGAATCCAGTGAAAATGCTATGCGCTGGCTGCTTCAGCCTGTACCGGCCATGATAGTCCTCATAATTACCCTGCTCATGTTCCAGTTACACAACATTCCCAAGACGCTCATGACCTTGCTGACGGCACCACTAGGAATGATCGGCGTCACTCCGGCGCTCTTGCTAACCGGACGCCCGCTGGGGTTTGTCGTACAATTAGGCATTCTGGCGCTGGCCGGGATTATCATCAGAAACTCGGTTATACTGATTGATCAGATAGACCGGCATATCGATGCCGGCGAACCGCTGTGGGATGCGGTCATCCATGCAACCATCAGCCGGTTTCGCCCCATCATGCTCACGGCCGCGGCGGCGATCCTGGGCATGCTGCCGTTAGTATCCAGCATTTTCTGGGGCCCCATGGCTGTTGCCATTGCCGGCGGACTCTTTGCCGCTACCGTTTTGACTCTCATCGTTTTACCGGTCCTGTATGCAACCTGGTACAAGGTCAACCAGCCTATGAGAGATACTCCGATAAAATTTCTATTTAATACAAGTACTTAGCGGTTTATAATAGTAAGTAGTGTTAGCCCGAATTCCTTTACTTATCTACAACAAAACTATTAGAAAAATGCTTAAGGCAATTATCCACCTTGAGACAAACACAAAACATTTGCAACCGTTGGTGGCAATGGTAATTTGCGGGGTGATAAAATTGAAACATTTTTTGCTACTATACCTTGTTACCTGCATACTGGCCTTTATTCCAGCCACAGGCCATGCCGGTGCGAAAGAAGATTACCAGGAAGCCTATACGCTCTATCTTACAGCCGCTGCCAGCGCGGCGGTCTATAATGACCGGATCGGCGAACTGGCCAATCGCTATTTGGAACAGGATGGCTGGCAAATTGATCATTACGTTCAGGCGCAGGGCCATACTGGTGCCCGTTATCTGATTGCTCAAAAAAAAGACGTCCCTTACTACCTGGTGGCCATTGTCGGCACGGAAAATGATAAGGATATTAAAATTGACCTTAAAGTTGACAAAGTATATTTCGCCGGCAGTAATGAGGCGGAATTCGCTGCCAATGCTGCCAAAAAGGATGTTCCCGGTACCGAACCTAAAGTTCACAAGGGATTTAATCAATTTGTCCAGGCCGGACTATCAGCCGTTTTACGCAATCCCCGGCAAACCAGTCTCTCACTTCCCGAGTTGCTCGAGTCTGACAAAACCCGCAAATTGTACGTGACCGGACATAGTCTAGGCGGCGCAGCCGCTACCTTGGCCGGAGCCAGGCTTCTCAGTGCGGGCATCAGCCCGGAGCAGTTAACAATCATTACCTTCGGCGCGCCTGCTGTAGGCAACGATGCCTTTGCCGCTAAATTTGAGCCTATTCTCAATTTAACCCGTGTTGTCAATTCCGGTGATAAGATAACTGGTGCCTTGCAGACTCTGGTAGGCGGCTATCGGCAGTTTGGCCGGAAAATTAAATGGCAGCCGCCTGATACGGCAGATGACGCCCACCAACTAACGGCCTATATCGATGCGGCGATAAAAAATTATTATGACAAACGCCGTTTAGCTCTTGCAGCCGGAGTACAGCTTCCACTCCCGTCTATCGACAAACAAAAAAATCCGGGACGTATTTATATTGCCCCGCTCGTCAATAACCTTCCTGCCGAGTTGGCGGCAGACTATTTATACATGCAGGAAGCATTGCTGAACGAATATCAACAAACATTACCGGACTATGTCATAGCTAATAATCAGACTGACTGGCAGCAACCGGCCAGTGCCACCGGTAGCCGGTGGGCCATTGTCTCTGAAGTCAGCGCCATGCGTATCAAACAAGAAAAGAACACGTACCACATCACGTTAACGCAAACTGTTTATGATGTCACTACCGGCACCGTAACCGCTACTGCCACTTTCTCAACGGCAACCTACAACCTGACTCCCCTGGAAGCTTTCATTCACACTTTCAAAGGGATGCATGCTCATTTGACAGATCAATTTGCAAAAGCAAGTTAATGTTTTGATCATGACTGGAAAAATATTCTGTGGTCATATAGTTCTCGTACTCACTCAATTGCGGCCTTTATTGTTAACGAATATCTCTTGTCTCCTTTTTCGTGCTGTCTCAGCTATAAAATACATCAGCGACCACAGCCTTCAAGTTGGAAAGCCACAGACCAATGCTTTACCCAAACTGCAATAAAATAAATATCCCCCGGCATTAGTCGGGGGGGATATTTGCTCGGACATTTTGACATTTTGTCACTAGCCATGACTAACAACGTTTCTATAAACTCTCACAATGGAGCGATGCATAATGAAAATTGATTTGTCCGTTACTGTTACCGAAGAAATTCTAAATTTAATGGTGAATATGACTGCCGCTGGTCAAATACCCCCTGTCGCTAAATTCGGCCATATCGGCACCCACTTCGACGCTATGGACAAAAAGTTTTCCCTGGAGAATACTGAGAGAAATGGAAAATTATTTGATGTCAGCCACGTAAAAGGAAGAGATATTGAAGCTGGTGATATCCATATAGACGAAATTACCGAACACGATTTTATTATGTTCTATACGGGGTACTTAAAAGAAAAAAAGTATGGAACTCCCGAATATTGTCAAAGCCATCCCGAACTATCAAATGCGCTAATAAGCGATCTTATAAATAAAAAGGTGAGCATGATTGGTATTGACTTTGCCGGTATCCGTAAGCCTGCCGAACATCACCGGGCTGACCAGTATTGTGCCGATCACGGTGTCTTTGTGATTGAAAATCTGGCGAATCTGGAGACATTGCTTGCAGCGGCTAAAGGTCAGACATTTATAGTACATACTTATCCTGTCAACTATGAAGGGCTGACGGGATTACCCTGCCGGGTTGTTGCCGAAATTTAGTGACTCTCCGGATTGTCCCCTTTCGCAGTTTCCGCGCCGTCTATGATCATCACATAGCCCTGGGTGCCATCTACCCGGATCTTTTGCCCGTCTTTGATCAACGTAGTTGCATCATCAACCCCTACTACCGCCGGAATGCCATATTCACGGGCTACAACCGCCCCGTGGGTCATCAAGCCTCCCACTTCGGTAATAATGGCAATTGCCGATTGAAACAAGGGGGTCCAGCCAGGGTCGGTATGCGGCGCAACCAGAATCTCGCCTTCACGCAAAACCGCATTTTCCGGCCGGAAAATGACGCGGGCTATCCCTTCAGCGACTCCTGCCGAAACTGGACTGCCAATAAGCGTCCCCTCCGCAATAGGACCTCGGCGCGCAGGAACCACCACAATTTCTCCCTCACTTGTCATTACGCGTGGCGATTTTAGACTTTGATGCCATTGATACTGTTCCTTGCGCTTAGCGATCAATTCGGACGCGTTCACCGTCAAATTACCTTCCAATACTTGGATTAATTCTTCCAGGCTCAAAAAGTAGACATCTTCCGCCTGCATTAAAACCCCTTTTTGCACAAGCCCGGTCGCTTCCGCCAGAATCGCTTTTTTGCATTCACCCATTACACTGATAAGCAAGTATTTGTGGTGCTCCCGCAAGCCCCCCATATTACGAAACACAGTAATCAGGCGGGTTAGAATCTTTTTTGGAAAATAGGTTCCTTCAGCCACGTCCATAATACGCCGTGCAGCCGCTTCCGCCTCTTTTTCGCCTTCGGCAAAACGCTGCCGGTGTTCACCAGATTGCAGGCTTTGTATATGACTGAAGAGCGCCGCTACCAATTGTGTCGGAGCTTCATACCAGCGGAGATTGGTTAAGTCGATTTCACCCGGGCATCTCATGCCGTAATTGCCGATAAAAGTTTCAAAAGCCTGCCGGAACTGTTTGCCGCCAGGAATCCGTTCAAGCCCTGCATAAAAGGTTTGATCGACAGCGGTTTTGAGGTATGTCTGCACGTCGGGAAGTTCTCTAAGCATATCGGCCAGGTCACCGAGCTCCAATCCCATTTTGCTGGTAACATTCCCGGGAAGCGACTTATTTAGCTTGTTAAGCTCCGTGGTATCTTTGAACCTGCGGACAATTATTTTTTTCAGCAGAGCATTGGCGATAATCCCTGGAGCAACATAAGGTATGACCCTGTTTAAAACCTCCGGCAGCAAGCTAGCTAATTGCTGATAAATTTCTTTTATCCGTTCGGCTCCTCGTACCCGGCCAATGGCCTGCTTAGTCTGTTTCATTCTTGCCTGCATGAAGTTTTCGACCTGGGATTTAGCAAGTTTTGGATCGCCGGAACGAAGATTGGTCCACACTTTTTTTATGATGGGGCCTACAACTCTTCGAACAGCAGCGAGGCCATTGACATTTACTGCTTGGTGCCCTTCAAAAAACTCCGGACGTTTAATGATGGCCTCTACGGCCCGGCTCATGGCTTCGTCGGCGTTGGTCAATAGTTTTGGGAAAACGAACCGCGCAATTTTGTAATGAAGCAGGTCGGTGATATCGATAAAGACCCTTCCGCCTGCCTCCTTGAATATATTAGCCGGAAATATGGTTCGCAGCACCGATAAACCTAAAGGCTTCATGGCGTCGGTCGCCATTTGCACATGCCGAAGGATAACAGCACCCGTAGCGGCTGCTGCGGAATGTCCGGCAGGGGGTACAGCGTGGTGATGGGGCGGCTCTGGACGATAAAAAACTCACCATTGGCCATACAAAACTCGATGTCCTGCGGTTTGCCATAGTGTCGCTCGATTTTTTTCCCTAACGCGGCCAGGTCCCTAATTTGGTGATCGGTGAGGGCTTGCGTCGCTTGTTGCGCCGGTGACAATTCGTGGGTAACTGTACCGCCGTCAGGCAAGGAATAAATGGCTAACTTTTTGTGTGATATCTGCTTACTGATGACTCTATCATGTTTTACTTTGTAGAGGTCGGCGGATACCAGCCGGACACCAGGGCTTCTCCCAGGCCGAAGCTGGCGTCTATGGAAACGACAGTGCGATTTCCGCTAACTGGGTCGGCCGTAAACTTTAAATCAACACCAATCCTGATGAATTTTAAATACTAGTCAAGCTGAATCTATCGAATATTTTTACACGTGTTTCAATTCGTATACGCCTGTGAACAAATTTTCGTTTTGTTTTTAAGGACGTTAACTTCTTCATCTTCACTTTATTATCTTAGCTCGCCACCTAGCCCGCTAGTGGCACCAAGCGTCTCACCGGCGCGATCCTCCTGCTTTCGCCCATACGGAGATTTTTCCTGTTTATCCATACTAAGTCAGGCGGCGCGCCGAAACCGGGTTACCCTGATTGCCGGCCTCAGCCTGCAGGAGAAACGGCTGCGCAATGCCGCTCTGGTATTTGCCCCGGACGGTTCTCTGATTCAGTCGTATAATAAGCAGCATTTGCTTTCCCCCTATGAAAACAGCTACACTCCCGGCAAAGACCTTGCATTACTGGAAACCGGCGCAACCGCCAGCGCCGGAATTGTCATCTGCAAGGATATGGACTTTCTTTTGCCATCAAGGGAATACAGCCAGCAGGGGACCGGTCTCCTGCTGGTGCCTGCTCTGGACTTTCATACTGACGGCTGGCTGCACGCCCGTATAGCTATTCTACGCGGCGTGGAAGAAAATGTCGCCGTAGTCCGCGCCGCACAGTGGGGATTACTCACGGTCAGCGACAGCCGCGGCCGTCTGCAGGGAACAGTACCAGTCAGCAATCAGGATGAAACCAGCCTACTTGCCAAAGTTCAGCTGGGCAGCGGTTATTCTCTGTACAGCCTGCAGGGGGACTGGCTGGCCTGGCTCTGCTTGTTCGGAACGTCTCTGGCCCTCTTCCGGCTTAAGAGAAAATGATAAAACAACGCACTCCACCCTGATCCGATGATTCCTTCTTCTGAATGTCTGGATTCCACGGCAGTTCACATCTCGCATGCTTGTGGAAAATACAAAAATTCGCATGGAAAATACATTAGGGATTATCAATACAAGAAAATGATTTTCCGTCCTTCATGGCGAATATCTCCTTAAAAGTATTAATTGAGGAGTGATTCGTGATGAAACGATATACTACCACCACCCAAACGCCGATGTCCATTAAAATTGCCCACACCTATCTAAAACGGCTTGGGTTTGTTGAGTTTATCAATAAACATGTGAAATGGGATGAAAAACAAGTTAATCTTACCCCGGGACAATCAAGTAGTAGTATATTGTGATAATGATAATATAACAGAAAAGTTAGTTGCGGAAGTTCAAAAATCGGGTGTTTGCTGGCTAGGAGGGGCAAAGTGGTTAGGTAAATCTGTTATGAGGATAAGTGTATGCTCATATAAAACCAGCTATGATGATTCTAAGGCAGCGGGTACTCTTCAGGTTCGACAAAGAAAAACGGCGAATCTCCAATCCGCCGCCTTGCAAATCTTCCGCTATTATTGCGCTAGTTTTATCATGGCTTCCGCAAGTATTTTTGTTGCTAACATCAATTCATCTAAATCAAGTTTTTCGTCAGCCTCATGTTCACCTTTAGAAATTCCTCCAGGAAAGGCCATACCAAACGCCACAGTATTAGGCATTGTTTTTGCATAAGTACCGCCACCTGTAGTCATAGGTGCTACGTCTTTGCCAAAATGCCGACAAAAAATTTCAGTCAATGTCGTGACCAAAAAGCTGTCTTTAGGATAATATAGAGGCTGGGTAATTTCGGGTATTTCCAATTTTAGTCCTAAAGCAGTTGTAGCTGCTTTGATTTTTTCCACTATAGTTTCCGGGTTCACAGTTACTGGTACACGGATGTCACAGCCAACTTCCCCATTCCCATTCTTCAAGGTAATCCGTGAAAAATTCAAGGTCATTGTCTATAAGTGGCTATATTTTTTAGTTCGCAAATACCATTAGGTTCACATGCTACCACACAGACACTCCTTAAATCACCATCATATAGAGCAAACATATCCCCGTGGTCTAAGTACCTATCAATCATGTCTTCTTGTTCATCCGCCAATAATAGTAAATCAAGAAATTGAATTTCATATATTTATATAAATCTGCTTCTGAAGCAAAACTTAGCGGCCTGCAATGTAAATTCTTTCGAATTTCTTTCAAATTAACTCGCTTATTTTTGTGAAGCACTATTAAAAAATATCTTTGCTTTTTATCATCCCGAATAAATAGATTTTTAACTATTGCCTCTTTATTGTCGATATTCAATTTATCCATGTCTTCTATGGTATATACTGCTGGATATTCAATGACATCGTATGAGATATTCATACGTCCCATTACATCAAAAATTTTCTTACGAATATTCATGCTCTGGTTTCCTCCTTTTAGACACGAGATAAATTTATGGGTTAATACCCCTCATAGCCTTTAATACACCCACCAAAGGGTGAATCCTGTCCAATGTAACGGTAAAAACACCCCTGTCAAACAGACCGACTAATTCATCGGCATAGCAGGGCAGGTCTGTCCCCGGTCCGTAGCCGATTTGATCGTACTGGTTGGCATAGTTTTCCGGATCATCAAAAAACATGAGATCGCCGATAACAATCATCTCCAAATTATCGCCAGCAAGGTTGATCATCTTATCCAGAGCCTTTTTTTTATCGACATGCTTTAAATGATGTAATGCATAGTTGCTGATGATCTTGTTGATTTTCATCTTATCCAGGGGAAATTCTCTTTCCGGGGTTATAAAATCTCCTATATAAAATTCCAAGTTGGCGCAGCCGGCCTTTTTTAATTGATCGTTGGCCTTTTGAACCATTCCAGAACTTATATCGATTCCTATACCCCTTTTTATCATACCTGCTAATTCGATTAACTGGGTCCCCGTTCCACAACCGATGTCCAGTATGATATCGGTTAAAGCAGGCGCTACTAATTGTGAGACCCTATCGGCGGAGAGTTTTCTATATTTGATGGAATCGGTTTGATAATGTTCACTTCCTTTATCGAATCTTGAGATTGTTACATCGTTTGTCATGGCATGCATCTCCATTCATTTAGGTTTGTCTATTCACAACTATAAAGATACCTGTAATCATGCATTTAACCTTCCTCGCGAAAATACCAAATATATTGCAATAGATAAAATAATTAGAATCATTGAAGTACTGTATATGTAAGTAAAGCCAAAAGCTTGAGCCACACTACCCCAAATAACAGAGCCAATGATTAGTCCTATGTCCATAGCACATAAAAATGTGGCATTAGCCACTCCGCGTCTTTCCACCGGCGCAAGTGATATAACCAACGCGTTTAGGGTAGGTTGAACCGCACCATGGCCGCTGCCGTAAACCACAGCGGCCACAAGAAACAGCGGGAACGACCTAGCTACAGATAACAGGTACAGGCCAACTGCCAATAAAACCATGCCCGGTATCAATACTTTGTTATTTCCATGCCGGTCGGCAACTCGACCTGATACCAACCTGACAAATATCGTAGACAGTGCGGTAACTACAAAAAACAGCCCGATATTGGCAATGCCTTGCTCACTCGCATAAGCGGGCAGAAAGATTCCTATAGTGGAGTAGGTCATCATAACGATAAAAAACAAAAAAGACGGCCAAATCACCTTTTTTTCAAAAACCGTTGATTTTGTAATTTGCCCCACACTATGTTCAAGTTTATTAATAATCGGAGCTTCTACTCTCGTCTGAGTATGATAGTATCTGTTTTCCCAAAAGCCCGTAAGTAATGCCAACACGATACATACCGCTGAAAAAAGAAAAAGTGCTGTGTGATTATAATACTCCATCAAGTATAATCCCAAGCCAGGACCGACAGCTACAGCACTTGACATTGAGATGCCAAAAAGGCCCATTCCCTCGGTTCTGCGGGCGGCTGGGATCAGGTCAGAAGCTAGGGTGCTAACTGATGTGGTGGTTGCGCTCCAACTTATTCCGTGTATCGCTCTCAGCGCTAGTAACAAAATTATGGAATACGCGGCCGCATTGTAAGAGATGATTGTCAGCAACAACAAAGAAAGACCCGCAAGCATAATCGGCCTTCTTCCTTTCCGATCCAGCAATCCGCCAATTTTTAGACGAGAAATAAAACCGGTTAGAGAATAAATACCGGTTACCAGTCCCGCCATGATTTTATTTCCTCCAATATGTAAGACATGTAAAGGTAATGTTGACATAAGCATGAAGTTGCCAAAGTAGGCTAGAAAATTTGTAAATATGGTAAGAACGAATGACATTGTCCATAAGCTCTCCATAACGGCTGTGCCCGTATTTCCGCTATGCATCTTTTTCAAAATAAATGCACTTCCCTTCACCAGTATTGCCTTTCATTGTAATACTAGGAAGGAAATTATATCTGTAAACTATTTTACACCCACATTTGGCAAATTATTGTCATCGAATGACAAAGGACTGCGAAAAATGGGCTTACAAATCAACTACACATTTGCGTTTTAAAACATAATATCCTTGATTCTTGCAAATATAGTCACTTTCTATAAGCTGCTGTAAAACTCGTGAAACCATAACCCGGGAAGCACCTATACTCGCCGCAATCTCCTGTTGCGTCAAGTATAGCTTAATTAACGTGCCTTCATTACAAGATTGTCCATATTCTCGTGCCAGCCGGATAAATAAACTTACTATTTTTTCTTGCGTTGTTTGCGTACTGAATTCGGCAAATCGTTCCCAGGTATCATGTAAACGCTTGCCAAGGTTTCTAATGATCTGTATGGCAAGCTCAGGATGGCTTTCAATAACATTTTCAAATGCCTGACGGTCAAGGCAACAGATTTTTGCCTCTTCTAATGCAATTGCTGAGTTGGCTAAAACGATGTCTTCTTTAAATAAAGCGGCTTCGCCGATCACTTCACCCGGTCCAACAATCTGAGTGATCATCTCTTCCCCCTGTTGCGTTACACTAACCAGTTTGAAGCTGCCGTCTTTGAGAAAGTATATGGTATCAGCCGGATCTCCCTGTCGGAACAAATATTCTCCTTTTTTCTTTAAATATTTGCGCATGGCATGACAAAACAAACGAAATGAAACCATATCAATCCCGAAAAAAACAGGAGTATCATGTAAACATAGGTATTTTCCTTTTCCCATAACCTCATCCTTAATTAGAAAATAATAAATACACAGTGTTCCTATCCAGGAGAAAAGCAAATGAAAAAACTCCTAATCAAGTTGAAAACTTTACATCAACCAATATTTTTTAGAATTTATTTTAATTGAAACTAGATTAATGTGTTAATCACTTTTAGTACATCATTCAAAGCACGTACATCATGTGTACGGATATAGTCTACGCCCATATAACTTAGATAAATTTCTGCTCCTAAAGTAGCTGGCCCTCTCTCATTTACTTTGCGATTGGTGATGTCACCTAAAAATGATTTTCGAGAAACTCCAACAAGGATTGGTAATTTAAAATATTCCTTCAACTGTTTTATATTTTTTAAAACATAAATTGAAGATTCCGGATTAGATCCTAAGAAATTTCCCATCCCCGGATCTAAAATCATTCGTTCCAATGAAATACCTGAATTTTGAAGCGTCTTAATACGTTCGATAAAAAAAGTGACCATTCCCTTAAATACTTTTTCGGGTTCAGTTTCAACAATTGTAGCCGGACCAAAACGCTGGACGGAATGCATTATAATGAGTTTACAATTAGCTTCTGCTAAATCAGAATAAATTTCAGCATGAGGAAACCCCTGGATATCATTTATATAATGAACATTATTCTTTAAAACATATTTTTGAACTTCAGGCTTAAAAGTGTCTATTGAAATCGGAATCTTTTGCGATAGCAAAGAATTAACCACCGGTTTTAGACGATTAATTTCTTCTTGCGGCTTCACTTCTTTTGTTACAGTATTGCTGGAAGCAGCCCCTAGATCGATGATATCAGCGCCATCTTCCACAAGCTGAAGAGATTTTTCTATAGCTTTGTTTGTAGATAAAGTCCACCATCCGAAAAACTGTCGTCAGTAATATTTACAACTCCTAATATTTTTGGGGTAGATATTTTCACAAAAACCTCTCCATGCTCACGTTGCGCGCTTCATATATAAATATCTACTGAACGAACACAGTATTTTCACCACTAATCACAAACATTGTTGCAAGACTCCTATCAATATCGACTCATGTCTTTATTCCCAGTAAATCTGCGAGTTGTGGAAAAAAGTCTATACCTGCATGAAGAGCTATTAATAAATACATATTCTTGAACTTAGACCAAAGAAGTCCGAAAATAAGACCTACTATAAATACAGGAAATACCGTCCCCATCATCACTGATAATACATTCCCCGCCACGCCTTCCATGTCGTTAGATAAAATAAATCGTGATGGGAAATGAAACAGGGCAAACGCTATACTTGAACAAACTACGCCTATCGTACTACCGAAAAGTTCTTCGATTCGCGTTTGTAAAATAACCCTATAAAAGATTTCTTCCGGGATAGCCGCCGTGAGTAGAGGAATAAAAAACGAAATCAACACCATCATTATATTTATATGGTCTCTTACATCAATAATCCTCCGAAGATAGCTGTGATTAATAAGCAGCCCAACCGTCAAAAAGAATACTGTGGCAATAACATTCTTTTCCTTACTTTGAAACTTCCATTGAAGTAATGATGATAGATGATAACCTCTATTGCAGTATATAAAAAGTGGAACAACCAGAAGAAATATTATTTTAGCGAATAACACATACCATAAATCATTGCCGAATTCGTGGCAGCCAAATAAAGGGATCGGATAGTTTTTTATTAACAGCGAGCATATCCAGATAATGATGCAGTAGAATCCCGCATAGCTTCCAAATATCAGCAGTTCCGTTTCCGGATGGATAATAGCTGTTTGTTCCACTGAAAATTCAGTTTGTATCAATTTTATATCCCCTTCACATCCCTGAATTGATACTTGTCTCAACCTGCGGCGTGTTGCGAAAAAGGCTCACACATAGCTTTACCTTGTTAATGATCAATTAATGTTACGGGAAAGGTTCCTCACGGGAACAGATGACATGACGTATTGTCGAAGCATTATCGTTTTATTTACGAAACTCCAAGACCGACGTGGAAATGCCGGAAGTATTTTGGTCTGGAGACGTTCCTAAAATGTAATCAAAGACTATTGCTGGGTTGTGTTGACTTTTAATCTTCCATACAGAAGGTGGTCAGTATCTACCAACGACAGATATCCTTTCCTTGTTTATTTATAGTTTCACTTTCTTGGGCACCGCATCGGCTCCAATGTTCATTTTATAATTCAGATTTTTTGTTGTTTCCCGGAATTCGTCTTTGACCTTTTCTACTAAACCACTGTCGGTCATCAATTCATAACACGCGCCCGCCAGTGTTTTCGACGCAAATAGCATGCCGTTAAAACCGATGTTAGAGCCTGTACATGCCGTAGCCTGCCAGGTGTGTGTAAACACACCTATAGGCCATGTGGCGCAGTAAACGGCTCCCAACGGGAATAACCAGCTTGGATCTGCATCTCCCGAGACAGGAAATACGTCGCAGTTGGTTTTGGATACTACCTTGTCCATCAAGACCTTATCATAATATTCGGGTGGAATCTGGAACGCCTGCGCACCCCTGAGTTTCTGCTCGGGCGTAAATTGGTCGGTAAGTTTTTCAGCAAAGGCGTAATCCTCCTCCGTAAAGGCCGGGCCACCCCCCAGTTCGTTCATATTCTTTACGAACAAATCAGCAATCGTCTGATTCACTATTACTTCATTTCCTCCGCCAAGGACCTCAACGTTTTCCAACATGGTCCCCGTCATCATCGCCGCCCCTTTTGCCACTTCCACAAGACGTTGAAACGCCTCATCCAGTTGTGTCCGTTTGGGAGCCCGCATCATATACCAGGACTGGCATCTGTCCGGCACGGTGTTTGGAGCGATTCCATTGCCTAAGATTGAGTAATGAAACATGACCTCGCGCGGAAGATGCTCACGCAGATAATTTGCACCCACGTTCATCAATTCAACCGCGTCCAGCGCGCTGCGTCCCATATGCGCCTGAGGTGCATGGGCGGTGAGCCCTCTGAAGCTGAACAGCACGGAAGTGGCCGCCAGACACGGCACCCGCCAGGGGGTGTTGTTAGAAGATGGGTGCCAATACAGTAGTGCGTCGCAATTGTCGAAATATCCGTCTCGTAGCATAAATAGCTTTCCTATAAGTTCCTCCTCCGCCGGGCATCCATAATAACGAACGGTGCCCTTGAGTTCTCCCCGTTCTATCGCCTCTTTGATGGCTATGGCGGCACCGACGCCGGCCACACCCAGCAGGTTGTGACCGCAGCCATGTCCGTGACCGCCTTCCACCCGTACCTTTCTATCTGGCGCAGAATCCTGCGACAGACTTTCGAGCGCATCATATTCTCCCAGAATGCCGATAACCGGTTTTCCCTCCCCGTATTCGGCGATAAGCGCCGTAGGCATGCCTTTCAGGCCAAGCGATACCTTTAGTCCCGCCTCTTCCAATACCTTGGCCTGCAGCTTTGAAGCAAATACTTCCTCCAGTGAAACCTCGGGATTTTCCCAGATATCCCGCGCCATTTTTTTCAACATCTGACTATTTTCATCAATGTTGCTCCAAACTTTTTGCTTTAGCATAGTGACCCTCCTTGTAAATACATTGAGGTTGATTAGGTTAACCAGTTATTATTCTTTCTTTCGTTCCCGATCTACTCATGCTTCGCTCACCTATCCATTTTTGTTTTCTTCTCGTTCTCGCCCGCCTGGATACTGGCCAAGGACCTTGCGTTTTGACGAGCAGCATAATGGCATTTCTACCTAAGCCGCGGAAATAATTTAACCGCATTGTCCCGGTATATGGCACGCCGCTGCTCATCGGTAAGCAAATTTGTCTTATCCAATGCGTCTGCTAAATAAATGCAGCCAGCCGCCGGCGTATAGGGATAATCACTGCCATATAACAGGTGGTCATTATCTACCAGCTGCAGCAGAGCCGCCAATTGCCGTGGCAGGCAGACTCCGGCTACATCATAATACAAACTCCGTAAAGCGGCATATACGTCGATAACGGCTTCCCCTTTATTTAATACCTGAAGACCGACCTGCATCCGGTCTGCAAGGATTGGCAACAAGGCACCGGCATGAGGAACAATGATTTTAATATCAGGAAACCGCTTTAAGGTGCCTTTTAAGATCATGTTAATAATGGTGCGGGTTGTGTCAAAGAAAAATTCCACGAGCGGCATCGGCAAATCTTCGAGAATATTTTCCGGTACCGCGCCGGGAGTAGTAGGGTGAAGGGTCACTATAGCTTTGCGCTTATTTAGTTCTGCAAAAACGGGGTCCAAGCGCGGATCACCCAGGTAGACTCCCTGAGAGTTGGTTGGTAATGTAAATCCATCGGCGTGCAAAACATCTAAAGCATACTGAATTTCTTCCATACTGGCGTCTATATCAGGCAATGGCAAAGAAGCGAGCAAGCCAAACCGACCCGGATATTTCCGGACAAGTTCCGCGCCGTCTTCATTTACTTTTCGTGCCAGGACCTTAGCGGCATGATCATCACCAAAATGAATATGCGGCGAGGTAATTGACAGCATGGTAGTAACAATGCCCAACTGTTCGGCTATGTCCAAATGAGTCTTTATATCCCACTCCGGGGTTGGAAACCGGTCGCGGTTTTTCTTGGCGTTGATTAATAACGCTTCCTGATAAGCTTGCGGCACATAATGAACATGCACATCGATTTTAGGCAAACTGCTTCCCTTGTAGTTTTTAATTACGCTTTCCATAGTTTTTTTCATTCTCTTTCTCTCCTCGCTGTGCGCACGTTGTGCGCTTCATATATATTTCACAGAAATCATCGCTCCTGCGTTGCGATGTAAGACAATCGACTTACTTCATGCGAAAGCCTCTGGGGGACAACAGCATGTCGGTAAAGTCAGGATTAGACAGCGCCTGCTGTCGAGTGACCTGGCGAGTCAGGCCATATATGGTAAAGCCTGTGGGCTGAATCCGGGTCTGTGGCCAAGAACGCTGCCGGACCATTCCGGTATCAATGGGTATCTCCAATATAGGTGAGATTTGGGATAAGCAGGCTCATTGACGCACCTGCGGTAAGCAGGGAAACGACCAACCGGATACCTACGTATGGATACACTATATGGAGCTGTCAAACGTGACCTGCCTAAGTACTTTACGGTATATGGCAGAGAGCCCTAATAGTAGCTCAACGGCCTTCTGTAATGGATGGCACATGGTGAAGGGGGGCAGTATTCCAAGTTCCCATTTTGAAAGGAGTTGCTTTGAATGGAGCAAGCAAAACTCATGCAGAAATTGGAAGGTTATCGTCTGTTCTACGATCAGGATTGTACCTCATTGCCTATAACTCCGTTAAGTCTAACGACGGGGCGGAAACCTCCGGCTCTGATGGCACTTCCCTGCATGGTTTCTGCCAAGAGTGGATTGACGATCTGATCGCTTCTATGCGCACAGAATCCTACCAACCTCAACCAAATCGAACCATGATGATACCAAAAAGCAATGGTAAAATGCGCAAGCTTAGTTTTCCCAATGGCAAAGACAAGCTGGTTCAGGAAGCCATTCGTATTATCTTAGAATGCATTTATGAACCTACCTTTTCTACCCTCTCACATGGCTTCCGGCCAAAACGCTCTACACAAAGTGCTTTGGCTGATGTGGAGACTTGGAACGGTACCATCTGGCTAATTGAGGGCGATATTGCCGCTTGTTTTGATGAAATTGATCATCGCGTCTTGGAATCAATCCTTCGAGAACGTATTAACGATGAGCGCTTCTTACGTCTCATCAATAAAGTTCTCAAAGCCGGATATTTCGACATGCAACTTAACTATCACAAAGGCAAAATCGGAAATGCTCAGGGTTCCTGCTGTAGTCCTATTCTTTGTAACATCTATCTCGATAAACTGGACCGCTTTATGGAACATATTATCGAACGAGATACACTTGGTGACTACCGCAGACAAAATCCTCTATACGCCAAGGCTAGGTATCAGTACAAGAAAGCGGTCAGCCAGGGTAGCGATGCCAAGATTGTCAAATCGCTGCGAAACGAAATGAAGAAGCTCCCTGCTACGGACAGATATGACCCGCATTTCCGCAGGGTAAAATATGTCCGGTATGCCGATGATTTTCTAATTGGTCTCATTGCCCTTAAATCGTATGATGCTAACAAGTTTCAGCTCAATCAACTCAACCGACGATAATTCATTTGGAATATGGAGAGCCGTATGCGGTGAAAGTCGCTTGTACGGTTCGGGAAGGGGTGGGTTACTTTGTTAATCCACCTATTTCATTAGAAAATATATTACACAGCTTTTAACTGTGTTTGGTATTCCGTTCAATTCTTTTCAGCACTCCATATTTATCACTCTGTACTGGTATGACAAAAATGGTACATATATTACAGTGCCATAATATGCCTTTTTTTATCATCTGTCAATACAAATATTGCATCAGTCAAAGAGTCACCCCATAATCGCTTATTGATCGCCATGCTCGCCAAAAATTTCCCGAATAAAATTCGGGAAATTTTGCCTGCGATTTTTTACGATGTGTATTGACACTTGCTAGAAAGTGGTATATTCTTAATTTGAATTCCATAGTACCCATTTTGTCATTTCGGTACAAAATTGATGAGGTGATCTTATTTGCGTAATCGAATTCTCATGGCCGCGGCCGATGAAATGAAAACCCGTGGCGTAAAATTTACAATGAGCGACCTGGCACGGCGTCTCAGTCTCAGCAAAACTTCTTTATACGAGCACTTTGCCTCCAAAAATGAACTTGTGCATGACATTTTAGCTACAGCCATCCAAGACGTTCAAAACCAGGAACAAGAAATCTACAATAACTCCGGATTATCCGTTGTGGAAAAAATTCAGGCTCTGCTTAAACTCGCCCCAAAGGTGTTCGGCTCCATCAATAATCATAGTCTCTATGATGACCTTCGCCATTATTATCCAAATGAATGGCAGATGGTATCAGACTGTCGCGATGAACAGTTGAATCGCCTGACTTCTCTTGTCATCCAAAGTATTGAAACTCACTCACTTCGTCCTGTTAATGTATCTGTGCTTAAGCAAATCATAACGAGTGTGACGAAGGACCTGTTCAACTACCGCTTCCTTGAAGAAAGCAACATGACATATGCAGATTCACTATCAGCAATGGCTGATATTTTCGTATTCGGGCTGCTGCCACCTAATAAATGAGATACCGTATTTTTAAATCGCACCTTTGTGCGATTTAAAAATACCCTTTTGTACCACCTGTACTAAAAATGTAAATTCGGTACAAATAAATCTATGCATCTTTTTCGAAAATATCCCCAACAGTAACTTGTTTCAACATCAACCAATCTGATGATCAGGAGGAATAATGGAAATATACACTATCATTCACGGCATCCCTGTCATGGCGGACCCGGCATTGCCAAAAGAAGAAATCAACGAGCTTATTTCCGATCTCATCCAAACATGGGCATGGGAAGGCAGACAACTGGGAAAAGTCGAGCTGGTTAGTGATGGACAATTGATCCATGTCTGTTCTTATGAAAAACCATCAATCCAGTATGTCCCCTTAAAACGTAACCAAAGCGAGGTGTAACATCATGCAACAATGGAATTGGCTAACTAAAGTGTCAAAAAAGCAATTATATTACAGTTTAACTGCGATAGTAACGGCGTTGTGTATCATCGGCGGAATGGTATGGAATGCACATCGTCAAACCAAAGTAGTTGCTGAAGATATTACAGCAGTACAAACCACCGTAATTGGTGCTGCCGCCGCTGCGCAAGAATATACGTATTCCGGGGAAGTCCGCGGGCGCTATGAAAGTCAACTGGCTTTCCAGGTCAGCGGTAAAATTATAAAACGGAATGTAGAACTGGGCAGCGTAATAAACGCCAGCGATGTGCTGATGCAGATCGATCCCAAGGATATTCAGCAAACTGTAAACAGTACTTCGGCCCAGGTATCCTCGGCTGAGTCACAGCTCCGGCTGGCCGAAAACAATTTAAACCGTTTCCGGCAGCTCTATGAAGACGGTGCTGTCGGCCGCATGACTTACGAACAGAATGTCAGTGCCTATGAAGTGGCTGCCGCTGCGGTGCAGCAGGCTTCAGCCCAACATTCGCAGGGGGCCAACCAGCTTGATTACAGCCTGCTGCGCACCGACAAGCCGGGTGTCGTCTCCGCCATCAAGGCGGAAGTGGGTCAGGTGGTCAGTGCCGGACAGCCGGTGCTGACTATTGTGCAGGATGGCGAACGGGAAGTGGAAATCAGTGTTCCGGAAAATCGGATAGAAGAATTGCGCAAAGCCCAGCAACTCAAAGTGACATTTTGGGCGCTGTCCAATGTAATATTGGACGGCAAAGTACGGGAAATCGCGCCTATGGCCGATCCGGTAACCCGTACCTATAAAGTACGCATCAGCTTACTTAACCCGCCACCGGAAATGAAACTGGGCATGACCGCTGCCGTTACTCTTTTGGATAGCGAAACACAACCAACGGCAACGATTCCATTGGCAGCGATTTACCAAAACGGCGACACGCCGTGTGTTTGGGTCGTAACAGACAACACTGTTGCCTTACGTCCGATTAAAACCGGTAAATTCGGCAATGGAACCATTCAGGTTGTCGCCGGACTGCAGCAAGGAGACCGGATTGTAACGGCCGGAGTACATAAACTCACTGCAGGGCAGAACGTGAAATTGGGCGGTGACTCTTTATGAACCAATTCAATCTGACGGAGTGGGCGCTGAAACATAAGCAGTTTATTTGCTTTTTTGTCATCCTCTCTTTCATCGCCGGCATATTCGCCTATAAAAGTATGGGCCGTGCGGAAGATCCCGATTTCGTAATTAAGCAGATGGTCATCGCTGTTCCCTGGCCAGGCGCTACCGCCCGCCAAATGGAAGAGCAAGTCACCGATAAAGTCGAAAAAAAATTGCAGGATTTGCCGGGGCTCGACTATTTAAAAAGCTATTCCACACCGGGTCTTACCGTTATTTATGTTAATTTAAAAGACAATGTGCCCAAAAAGGAAATAAGAAACCGTTGGGTGGAAGCCAGAAATATGGTCAATGACGTAAAGAGTACCTTTCCGACCGGCGTCATAGATCCGATATTTAACGATCGCTTTGATGAAGTTTACGGTATTGTGTACGCGCTTACCGGCGACGGCTATTCCTACGAGCAAATGCGGGAAAAAGCGGAAAAAATCCGCCGTGTCTTTCTGGGTGTTTCCAACGTGAGGAAGGTCAAGCTGCTCGGCGTACAAACCGAAAAAATTTACGTTGAGATTGAAAACAGTAAATTGGCGCAGCTCGGAATTCCTCCGGAGACAATTCTATCCACCCTCCAAGCGCAAAACGCTATGGCGCCTTCAGGCATGCTTCAGACCGCCAGTGACAATGTGTATCTGCGGGTTACCGGCATGTTTGAGAACCTTGAAGATATTCAAAGCCTTCCCATAGGAATAAATGGCCGCAGCTTCCGGTTAGGGGATATTGCGAAAGTGACCCGCGGTTATTCCGACCCCGCCGATCCCCAGTTCTATTACAACGGCCAGCCGGCTATCGGCATTGCTGTGGCCATGGATACAGGCGGTAATATTCTGAACCTGGGAAAAGATATGGAAATAACCGTGGAGCACATCCAAAAAGAACTCCCGGCCGGCTTGGAACTTCATCAAACGGTTAATCAGCCCAAAGTTGTGGAAAACTCCATTGATGATTTTGTCGAAGCGCTGGCGGAAGCGATCGGTATTGTATTAATTGTAAGTTTTATCAGTTTAGGCTTCCGCTCCGGAATGATTGTGGCTCTTTGCATACCGCTGGTCATTGCGGCCGTGTTCACGGTCATGCAAATCAATGGAATCGATTTGCATCGAACCTCCCTGGGCGCCCTGATTATTGCTCTGGGTCTATTGGTTGATGATGCTATTATCACCATAGAAACCATGGTCGTAAAGCTGGAAGAAGGCTGGGATCGTTTAAGCGCCGCCAAATTTGCCTATGCTTCCACCGCCTATCCCCGGCTGACCGGTGAATTAGTTACCTGCGCCGGCTTTATTCCTGTAGGCTTTTCAAACGGAAATGCCTCGGAGTACTGTGTAACCATGTTCTACGTTATTGCTATGTCGCTCCTTATATCCTGGCTGGTAGCCGGTACCGCCACTCCGCTGTTTGGCTACCTATTCATTAAAGTCAAGCCTCATTCCGGCGAAGGCAGCCATGATGTTTATGACACGCCCTTTTACCATAAGTTTAGAGGACTTCTTTCCTGGTGTCTGAGCCACCGCGGCATCATGCTGGGAGGAACCCTCATCTCCTTTGCTTTAGGCGTGCTTTTACTTACGCATATTACCCAGCAGTTCTTTCCGTCGTCAGCCCGTCCGGAATTAATTGTGCAGCTTAGACTCCATGAAGGCGCTTCCCTCGAAAATACAGAACAAGCAGCCCGGGATTTTGCGCAAAGAATTAGTGATGATCCCGGAATTGATTACTATACTTACCATGTTGGCGAGGGGGCCCCGCGCTTTGTCCTGACAATCGAACCCGAACTGCCAAAAACCAATTTTGCCGAATTTGTCATTGTCGCCAAGGATGATAAAGTACGCGACCAACTGCGTGCCAAATACGCCAAAGTGCTAAATGACGATTTTCCCGCCGTACAATATCACACTAAAGTCATTAGCATCGGCCCGTCCGCTGATTATCCGGTCATGCTCCGTGTAAAGGGGTATGATGTCGACAAAGTTCGTGCAATCAGCGAACAGGTAAAAACGGCCATGGCTTCAAATCCCCACGTGCAAAATGTCAACATGAAGTGGAATGAGAAAAGCAAGATTGTACATCTGTCCATCGATCAGGATAAAGCCAGGAAACTGGGAGTTTCGTCCGCACCGTTGGCAACCACACTGCAGACCCAGCTTTCCGGCTTACCCATAGCGCAATTCCGGGAAGATGACAAAACCGTGGATATGGTCTTTCGCTTTGACCCGCAAAACCGCAACAATCCTCAATACCTGAAAGATATCAACATTCACACGGGTAATGGCCGCTATGTACCTTTGGATCAAATTGCCAAAATCAGCTATGACGCCGAAGAAGGCCTTATTTACCGCCGTGATTTAAAGCCAATGATCTTAGTTCAGGCAGAACTCAAATCTGACAATGTAACCGGCCAGGATGTGGCCACACAAATATACGATCAGCTTAAACCGTTGCGCGAAAGCCTGCCCTTCGGCTACAGCATAGAATATGACGGTTCTAATGAAGACAGTGCTAAGGCACTTAACTTTCTTTTGGAGCCGGTACCGGCCATGTTCGTTATTATTATGGTCATCTTGATGGCCCAGCTGCAAAGCATGCCGAAAATGATTCTTACTTTGCTGACGGCGCCGTTAGGCATTATCGGTGTATCTGTGGGCCTGTTCATTTCCGGAAAGCCTCTGGGTTTTGTGGTGCAGCTTGGCATTTTAGCCCTGTCAGGTATTATTATGCGTAACTCAGTCATTCTTATAGACCAGATTGACCAGCAGATCGCCGCCGGGGTTTCCCCGTGGAATGCCGTAATTGAGGCAACGGTCATCCGGTTGCGGCCTATTTTGTTGACAGCAGCGGCAGCAATTTTGGGGATGATTCCCCTTCTTTCCAGTGTTTTTTGGGGACCGCTGGCTGTAACCATTGCCGCCGGCTTATTAGGTGCCACCATACTTACTCTCCTGGTTTTACCGGTTATGTATGCCACCTGCTACAAAGTACAGCCTAACCATACGACACAGATTCCGATGGGATCTGGCAAACAAGGCAATGCTCCTTTAGCCTAATTCCTATCTCTATGATCAGATAGAGAACACGGCCCTTTCTGTGGTTCGGATAACTGGGAGATACGAAATTAAGCGGCCGCAACATGCCGCTGCGTATTTCCCTGTTTATCCGATGACTAACCCGCTCTAAGATTCCCTCTTCTCCAAGCGGGAGTAAGAGCGGCTAAATCCCTGGATAAGGGCGACTAACCTTCAGGTGGGGTTACCCTCCCATCTGAAGCTAAGTCTACTTATAAAAAATAGTAAAGAAAGAAGGAATGAATCATGCCGTTAAATCCAAAATTTGAAAATTTACTAAAAACCGATTTTGAAAGTTTATATTCTTTGGGGGTTGAAAAGTTCCGGGAGTATTACAGCAAAAGCTGGGATGACTTTAAAGAGATTCCTGATGAAGTGGGTTCTGTCGTAACGACATTAAGATTTATGATGAATCCGCCGGTGGCGACCTTGCTTACATCGAGAATTCAGGTGGAGAGTCTTCTCCATCTGAACCGATGGTAGCCTGTAGGCGGGAGTCCTAACTCGCTTACTAAGATAAACACTATACTAATAATCGGAAAAGTTAACTGGAGAGGTGATTCATCTTGAAGATAACTGCCTTTAATGGAAGTCCAAAGGCTGAAACTAGTAATACCCATGTAATGGTTGCTGCATTCTTAAAAGGTGCGGAATCAGCAGGAGCCCAAGTCGAGAACATATTCTTAGTTAACAAACATATAAACCACTGTAAAGGATGCCATTCTTGTCGTTTGTCCGCGGATGGAAAGTGCGTAATTAGCGATGATATGGAAGAGTTACTTAGCAAATATGTTGCTTCCGATATAGCCATACTCGCCACACCACTTTATTTTGAAACAGTCTCAAGTGTACTCAAGGTATTCATTGACCGCAATTATTGTCTTGGTATAAGTACTCCGCCCAAAATTATAGCGATCGCTAATGCCGGTTCTCCCCATCGTTCCAGCTTCCAAACACTTTCTCGGACCATGAATTTCTTTGCCAAGCACTCTGAGTTGATAGCAGAAATATATGCAGCTGAGGGTCCGGTTTTAACAGCCAAATCATCACGCCTTGATCTTATAAGAAAAGAATATAGAGAGCTGTTGTATAAAGCAGGTCAGGAAATTGCCGTAAATCTGAAACTATCCGTAGAAACGCAATGTGCGTTGGAAAAACCCATTATTCCCATTGATGAATACTTACAAGGATTTAAAGCTGCAACAGAAAAATTAAAGGCTCGATATTAACCGCACTCAAAAACAATGTTATAAACAAAAAAGCTCTGCGAAGCGGGTGTTTCGATGAATCAACTAAAAATGGCTGTAGTGTATATTCTCTGCGTGGCGGCTATCGGAGTCATCGGATTCGCCTCCATTGAACACTTGCCATGGCTCGATGCCATCTATTTGACCACCACAACGATAACCACCGTCGGCTATGGAGATGTAGTACCGGTAACCGCAGCCGGAAAAATCTTTACTATTCTTTTTATGATTTGTGGTGTTGGTACAGCAGGCTATATGCTCACACTGATCATGAGCATCGTCATTGAAGGACATATAAAAGATCGATTGGGGAGGCGCACGATACTGCAAAAAATAGCTAATTTGAATCATCATGTCGTTGTCTGCGGGGCCGGACGGGTCGGCCTGCAAGTAATAGCAGGCTTAAAAACCAGCGGGAAGCCATTTGTCGTAATAGAAATGGCTCCGGAAAAAGTCAATTCATTGTTGGCAAACGAGATCATGGCAATCTGCGGCAATGCCAAGCTAGATAAAGTACTGCAGATGGCTGGCGTTAAGAAGGCTGATATCCTGGTAGCCGCCTTATCAGATGACGCTGACAACGTATATGTTACGTTATCAGCCAAAAGCCAAAATCACAATATTACCGTTGCGGCACGCGCAGATGAAGAAGAGGCTCAATCTAAACTGAAGCAAGCCGGTGCAACAATGGTCATATCGCCTTCCATTTCGGGCGGAAGACAGATACTAGCCGCAATAACAATCCGCTTGCCCATAATTTTTTTCAAAATATGTTCTACAACCAGGAACTCTATATTGACATGACCGAAATACGCATTAGCGAAAAATCAAAACTTGTAGGGAAAAAACTTGGGGAGTTTTGGGCTAAGGAAACTCTTAATTTAACTATTGCCGCCATCAACCGAAACCATGCTTTTCTTCCTACTTCACTCGAAACAGAAACAATAGCCGCCAACGATATTCTCATTGTGATTGGCCCGCCTGCCTCAATTCAGAAACTGACCAGATTGATAGAAGGGGGGTAGATAAAGATGAACATGGAGTTGGTGCTATGAAAAGGAATACGGCGAACAAAATCCTGGATACCGCCACTTCCTTATTTGCCGAACTCGGATTTGAAAACGTCACTATAAATCTACTGGCGCAAACAGCCAATGTAAATAGCGCCGCTATTTCCTATTACTTTGGCAGCAAGGAGACTCTTTACCAGATGATTTTGGATAACCAATTTTCACCCGCACTACAGGCACTTCGGGAAGTGGAAGCAAGTTTCAATTTAACAGCAACTGAACATTTGCTTGACTACGTAGAGGTGATTGCTGCGGTCAGACGTAAGCAATCTTATCTAGCTTCACTTTGGCATTACGAAATTAACCGTCACGATGCCGTCCAAAAGAGCTTTGTCGTAAAAGTTGTAAAAGAATATATTGTTCAATTGTATCAATACATCTTTTCTGCCTTATGTCACGGAATCTCGCAAAAAGAATTTCTCTCCACCGTAGACCCTTACTGCACAGCCTCCGTACTACTGGAAATGATGCATGCTCCTTATATCCCTGCTTCGCTGCTAACGGAACAGACCTTATCAGTCCAGGATAAGCGCAAGGATTATACCGTACAAGCTACTTACCATTACTTGCAAGGAATTCGGCGTATCCCGCTTTAAGGGAAATTTATCATCATCAGGTGATCGATCATGAAACGTTTTTTTCTATTAATTTGCACGTTTAATTTGCACGTTGTTGCTGCTGCTTCGGCCACTCAGCAGTTATGCCGGCTTGCAGGAAGACTATGAAGAAGCTTATCAACTCTATATAACTGCCGGAGCCAGCGTTGCAGCATATCATGACCGGATTGGCGAAGTTGTCACACATTATCTTGAGCAAGATGGCTGGAGAATTGACCACTACGTGCAGGCCGAAGGATATAGCGGAGCCCGTTTTCTTGTTGCGCAGAAGGCCAATCCCGCAGGCGGCACAACTTACGTTGTTGCTATTGTCGGTACTGAAACCTCCCAAGATGTAAAATTAGATTTAAAAGTCGACAAAGTATACTTTGCCGGTACTAATTTAGCTGAATTTGCCGCTAATGCCGCGAAAAAGGGACTTCCTGACACTGTGCCAAAAGTTCACCGGGGATTTTATGAATTTGTACAGGCCGGGCCGGCTGCTACTCTGCGTAATAATCATGTCCCCGCATTATCGCTGCTTGACCAATTGAATCGTTAATTCGGGTGACCCGGTTACCGGCGTTTATGCTTAAAACAAGAAAAAAACACATATTACATAACTTTAACGCAGATAGTATATGATACGGCAACAGGCAGCATAATCGATACCGCTGTTTTTTCTAGCGGGACGTATAATCTAACTCCTCTTGAGGCTTTTATTCACGTTTTTAGAGACATAAATGTCTATTTTAAGACTCGCCTCACTAAAAAATAATTTATTAGCAAAAAAGTTCGATATCAAATAAAAAAGCAAACCTTTTCTACCATTTATATTGTCCTGGAGAAATACCAAATTTCTTTTTAAAGGCTTTCTGAAAATGGCTTTGGTCGGAAAACCCGGTTGCAAGCGCCGATTCAACAAGTGATTTACCGGAAGCTAACAGGTTGGTCGCTTTTTTAAGCGGACTTGTAATTGATAGGCATGTAGCGGTACGCCAACTTCTTTTGCAAATACACGGGATAAGTGAAACGCGCTGAGCGCCGCAACAGATGCTAAGCACAGGATATCCGGCGGCCAGAAAAAAATCGCCTCATGGCTCAATTCTTTCCGGTCGCACCGATCTACTCATGAGACACTCACTTAACAGACTGATTAGAAAATGCAGTTTCCGCCGCGTTGTTGTACAGTTGTAAAACTGCTATGAAAACGAAGAAAAGAGCTTTACGAAAACATCGTAAAACCCTTGAAATATCTATGGTGACCCCGGCGTGATTCGAACACGCGGCCTTTTGATTCGTAGTCAAACGCTCTATCCAGCTGAGCTACGGAGTCAATGAATAATAATAAAGATGTTCTTCGCTATCGCTCAGAACTAAGCGACTCACACAGATTCTCATTTCGCCTATCGGCTTGTGAGAACCTGGTTCGCTGCTTATGGCGACCCTGAACGGATTTGAACCGTCGATCTCCGCCGTGACAGGGCGGCATGTTAGACCGCTACACCACAGGGCCACATTATTCGATTCTCGACTTTAGATTTTCGATTTTTCGAATGTCGAACGTCTAGCGTCGAATATCGAGGATGGTGGGCGATGACAGGATCGAACTGCCGACATCCTGCTTGTAAGGCAGGCGCTCTCCCAGCTGAGCTAATCGCCC
>NZ_FNAM01000033.1 GCF_900101845.1 Sporomusa acidovorans
AGTTCGTGGTAAGCATAAGGTCAGCGCTGTAGTTGGTCTCAAAATAATCGGGCATAATTTCCAGCAATTCATTACCTATCTAGCCAGAAAAACCAAGGAAACAATCAAGCAGGTAGCTACGTCATTTCCTACAACACCACCTCAAGGGGTTAGTCTGTCCTTTTAACAGACGAGTAATAATTAGATCATTAATTTTAGGGGTAAGTAGCTTGGAGATGCAGCGACATATATACGTAATAGGAAAAGATGTGGCTGTAGCCGATTTAAAATTTACAGCAACAGTGATAACAAGGTCATAAATTAACTTTTCGCAGTACAATCATATATCCAATTCCATGTTTGTACTTTTTCTTTATAAGCTTTCTTTCGATTTGTATCTGCATATTTTAGTAGTACAACCCATTCTTTTCCATTTTCATCTTTTGTAATGAGTTCACCCTTTTGATAATCAAAGAATTCAGGATATTCTTCTATCCATTTCTTTCCGTCTTTTTTAGAATGAATCATCTTTTCATTTTCACCTTTAAAAGATTCTTCGTCCACTTTTATGCCACCAAATATTGGGAAATCCTCATTTTTCATAAAGAATTCGTTTAATGACGGATCAAAATCCCTCACATAGGGGTCCCATGGTCCATCATACTTTTGTAATTCTTCATCGGAATAATAATCTCGTCTTTCACAATGATCCGCTATCCTGGCAAGAATATTATACATAGAAATCCATTGGTATTTTTTCCCTATGCGCTCGACTTTAGCTGTAGTATGACGATTATAATTATATCCGCCTAAACTATTGTCATAATCACCAAACAATTCATCATCATAACCCAAATCATTTATTATAAAATATATTGCATAATTAAATATCTGCTTATGATCTACTTCAAAATCACGTAATGCGGATTGAAAAGTATATCTGCCAAAGTCTCCATACATCCCCATACCTTCAAATTTCATTGAATGTATTATCTGATACAAGCCACTGCCATATGAACCATCTAAATATCCTTGTTCATTTATCTTTGGTATCTTTTTAGAAACATATGGCGGTTCAATCAAACTTCTCAAATAATGACTTTCCTCTTCTGGAAATTCATATAAGAATCTTTCCATAGTCA
This sequence comes from Sporomusa acidovorans, assembly GCF_900101845.1. GTDB lineage: Bacteria > Bacillota > Negativicutes > Sporomusales > Sporomusaceae > Sporomusa > Sporomusa acidovorans. The sequence goes on from NZ_FNAM01000033.1 coordinate 1,122, forward strand.
ACCTAGCATAATCTCTCATGAGAATATCTGGATATACAAATTCTGATTGAAAAACGTGGTTATAAATATATGCCGCCAAAGTTTCAAAGACTATTTTATTTTTGTCCTTTCTCTTAACACACGCTCCCCATACTATGCCATATAAACGTTGAATCACATAAGGATCATTTACCATTTCAAATTTCTTTAATAGTATTTCTGACATGAAAAAATTATTTTTAATTATCTCAACCATCGCTTTAGCAGTTGTATCTCGTAACCATCTGCTTGATGATGTTAATAGCCATCCAAGCAATGTCAACAGTAATTCCAATTGTTTTTTTCCAGAAAAAGCCAGTCCATTACCTTCGTTATACATTTTAATCAGTTGAATAAGTCTGTTTTCTGAATCAAATTCTAATCCATTAATATACTCAGTCCATAAATAATCTCTTTTATTCAATGGATACGCCATCAATACTTCATGAAGTGCATCTGCATTAAAATTACAATTCAATTTTAAACTGTTTCCAATAAGCATGTCCCAGACCTTTTCCGGCTGAGCTTTATATTTATTACACATGTCAAAGAATTGTTCTGTCGTAACATTATGACACTTTCTACTTTGGAATGAGTCAATATATGCAGCGAACAAATCTTCTCTTTCGCAGTCTTCTTCAATCTTATCAATAATATCTATACACTCATCCCCATATTTCTCTGCATATAAAATACAAATATATATAAAGATATCCCTATTTTCATACTTAATCTGTCTGCTCTCACTTAATGCTAATACATGTTCCTCTATATACTTCCTTAATTCTTCTTTTGATGCACATTTTTTCAATATAGCTTTAGCACAATAATAATCATTCATTTGGTCATATGCAAAATATAATCGTTCTTCTTCACCATACAGATAATTATGCAAAATATTCTCTCTAACCAGATTCTGAACAAACGGCTGAAGAACAATTCCATTTGTTTTCCAAATTGACAAATCACTTATTTCATCTTTGGAAAAATATCGATGCCCTGTTTTTATTATATGATCTGCTAAAGATAGGATTACTGGTGCCACTACATCATCACACACATCATACCCAGCAGTTGTTAGTGCTGAAGTCATGTTTTTGTGAATATTGTCATTTGCAACACTTAATATTCGCTCATACAATACTGGGAAATCGATATCATCTCCTTGATATGTTTTGCAATAAAGTGTTAAGAACAAAGGATTTGTTATAGAATGATTAAACATTTGCAACGGTGTAAATGGTATTCCATAATAATTTAAAAATATTTGTGTTGCCTGAAATGATTCTTCTGCAAATCCACGATGTACTATATTGCAGACATCATTTCCTTTTAATTCTCCTTCTCCCAACAAGACTTTGCGATATTCCGAGCGAAAAGACAATACTAAACGTACATTTTCCAATTCTCTAATTTTATTAAAAAGAAGTGGGATAACTGGTTTCCAAAGTTTTGTATTCCATGTTTCATTTATTGCATCAATAAATATCGGTATAACGCAATTACTATTCTCTCCATCAATATTAAGTAAATCAATCAGCTCAAAAAAAGAATACGAAATGAACATATTCGAACGAATCTGTTCCAGTATCGGATTGTTATCCAAATAATCTCCACCAACCAACATAAGTGCTTTTCGATTATTTGCTAATAGTTTCATAGTCTCATTTGCTAATAGATGAGATTTACCAACTCCCGCATTTCCTTCAACAATTAGTATCTTAGTTGAAAGCAATTCCATTTCCTTATCTGTCAGCTTTAATGAATCACTCAAACCAATTAAAGTTTCAAAAACATCCATTTCATCCCTTAAGTTAGAAATCTTATTCCATATTTTTTTTCGTTTTTCTTCATTTTCAACTTTTTGAATATCGGATAATAACATTTCACGTTCTTCACTTATTTTATTTATGTTTATTCTAAATTTCTCAACTTCATCTTTTAACCTATTCTGAATAACGTCATTCCAGCCAATTGCTTCGAGTATGTTAAATTGTGTAACGTCACCTATACTTTTAACTACGACTTCTACTTTTTCTTTATACGTTTCGTATTTATCATATTTCCAATTCATTTGAGCCAATAAATCTATTGTATGTGTTTTTTTGTCATTCAAGTATCTAACTGCGGATTCGTCATGTAAAAACAGTGATAATTCTAATGCGGCTTTAGTATCTACATTCAACTCATCATTATATCGCTCACCTAATTTTGCTAATATTTCTTTCGTATGTAGTTCAAACCATTCTCTATTCACATAATTTTGTCCAAAATAATACAAACTCAAATTATGATATTTTCTTACAATATCTAAAACTGTTGTGTCTGTAATTAATTCAGTAGAAATATTCGCATCTGCTAATATTTCTACCACCTTTTTGTAACTTTGACAGTCCGCCGTAATCGCTTTATTGGAGAATATGTAAACATGCTCCACTTGACCCTTGTAGTATTGAACTATTTTTTCAGCCGAATGTTGTATCTGCCCATAATCAACACCGTTGTCAAAAAATTTTACTTGATACCCAATCCGGCGCTGATTTGTTTCGTCATAAATTGGTTCAGATTCTAGTCCTGCATTATTGGGATTACTATGCACATATTTATGAACCTTGTTACCTGAAAGGAACTCATATTCAAACAACTGTCTGCATAAGTCTTCAAATCTATATCTTATTCCACGAGTATCATTTGTACATGCTGAAAACTGCTCCCATGTCACTTTATCTACTACCATGTATATCTTCCTTCCTATAATGATTGGTTGAATTGGCAACACTGTTCCGGATAACTCTTCAGATAAGTAATTGTCTAAATTCCACAGGATTTTTATAGCCCAAACTTCCATGAATTCATGTATTGTTAAACCAATACACAATATGTTCTATTCGTTTTTTCTTCCCTGTTTTGTGTTTAATAAACCAAGAAAGGTGCAATCCCTCTTTCTCTTTATTATAGACCTTATTTTGTGTCTATCAAATCGAGAAAGTGACAAACTTAGGCCAAAACGATCCCCGCTTGGACATTTTTCTTTACATCAAACATATTCTCTGCTACAAAAAAATCAGATTTATATTGGTAAACAACGAAAACAGCCTCCTGTGTAGATAACACGGGAGGCTATAAGGCTACAAGCTGAGAGGTTTGCCCTAAATGGGCAAACCTCTATTTAATTTTTTATTCCATTCTCTTTTTTCATGCTGTTTCCGCACTAAATATTGACAATATCACTTAATCATTTTTACTTGATTGCTTCAGTAGCGCACTGTTTATATCAGCCTCATTATGACCATACGACCCCAAAAATTTAATTGCTTCGTCAGACATATTTTCAATACATTCAGGCAGCACTGCCCACCCCAAGTTACCATGCAATCTCTCTATTAAATGTAACTCTTCCATCCGTTCTAATATTCTGTTCGCCTTGATGTTGCCGATTTTGAGATAGGTTTGAAGCCTACTGTTCGCTATCTGTTTCTGAGATAATGACCACATAATAGCATCGGGCAATTTCTTATCATCGAAAATCCGGGGAGATTTTTGGGGGCTACTACTTGTTTCAGCATCTGATTCGATAGAGGTTGATACTAACTCCATATCTTTAAGGATGAATTGGTGTTCATTTCTTTGTTCAAAGGATTCCTTTATTTCACTAAGAAGTTCCTTCATGCCGGCTTTTGTAATATACGATCCCTGCAATCGTTTATTTTCTTTGCCAGGGGAATCCAAAATCATTTGACCTTTCCCTACTAGTTTCTCTGCACCTGCTCTACCTAGTATGGCTACAGAGTTTGGCAGATTGCCACATTTTAAAGCCATTTTTGCTTGAAAGTTTGCTTTATCAATAACCATATTATTATTTTTTGGATTTTGAATTGCCAGAACCAGATGAATATTAGCATGTCGTCCTATACTTAATAACTCTTCCAGAACGGTTTTAAGACGACTGCGTTCCTCTTTGTTTACAACACTTGTAAATAATTTTGGAAATTCATCTATAATGCAAACGATGTATGGAACTCTTTTTTCATCCTGATCTTTTGGCCTATTATTCATCTCTTTATATAATGCCCAAATCGCTTTTAGCCCTACTAACGGATCTGTAATCACCGGGCAAGACATGAATGGCTGATCATTAAATATTGCATATTCAGATCCCGTTTTATCTAAAAAATCCATAATCACTACATTAACATCTCCGGTACGCTGCTTGTAGGCTATGCTAATTAGCAGGCACATTATTGCGGTACTTTTGCCCGAAAGAGTAGCTCCACCAATTAACAAATGTGGATATTCTTCAATATCGTCAATGCGCGGAGTGCCAATTTCATCGAATCCTATAGCATAAGGTAATTTCATTTTACTATCCATGAAGTCCTTATGTTGCAATATTTCAGTCAAATTATTATCTTCCAATGGCTTATCAGCAACAATTAGTTTTATTGATTTTTTATCACTCAAATCAACTCTGAAATAGTCATATTTCTTTAAACGACGCTGAACAGTTTCTCTACCTTTATTGATATCGCTATCCTTCGTTTCTTGCAATGTCTCCACATTGAAAATAAATCGATCTGTCCTTACGACAATCGGTATTACGCGGATAAAAATTCTCAAGCCCCTGTAATGCTTTTCAATTAGCTTTGCCAAACGTACCGCCTCTCGATTATTGATACCCATTCCAGTTGGAGCAGGTAAATAACGTCGATGAAGTTCCACTAGGCTACGTTCGAATTTATCAGTCAGAATAGCTATATTCTTTTCTATGGTTAGCGGTGCCAACTCTCCATTGTGCTTAGACGTAAAACAACCAAACTCTTTATCAAGGGGAAATGTACATAATCGCTGAAAGACTCCCACATATCCTTTGAAAAAGAAGTTTAAAAATCCTACATTTTTTACATTATCTAGCGTTAAATCCGAATACTTTTTTTCTACATGATTTATGTAAGATCCAATTTCACTAAAGAAAGGAAGTTTTTTTGGTCTGTCCCATTCGCCCATATGAGGGAATAGATAGTGATCAGAGTCTTTAACGAATTCCAGAACCCATGATGCAAATATTTGCTTATTGTTTCTCAATAAATCCAAATACTCTTTGCTCATATCTAAATCTGTTAAATCCATATCAAAGACATTGTTGAAACTTGATTTAATCATATTGCAAACGAAAATTGGCAAGACATTGTATTTGTCTTTCAAACCTAGCGCCTTTTTCTTATTGGGTATGTTGACTATCTCTCTAAGTAAATCATTGTAGTAATGCTCATTTTCATAACCGGCAATAATAACAGGGACATCCTTATTATCACAAATCAAATTGTCTATGTCTTTTGCCGTAGATTGTGTAGGGTAGTATGTATAGGCTGTATACCCACAGGATCTATATGGATTGTCAATAGTGCTACATCTGCCAAGCAAACCCGAATTGACATTACATATTTCAACAATCTCCTCTATAAGCTGATACAGTACAGAACCTCTGTCACACGCTATTTGTAAAAAATATGGAGTAGTAAAACGATCCTGGTTTAGTCTTTTGCAAAACAAGGCCGCTAGACAGTAGCTAAAGATAAATAATGTTATTTTTCCATATTCATCGTCCAAGAATATGGAAAATAATTGATCAAATATAATTTTAGCTGATTCCACATCACATATGCTGGATTTATTTTTACAGTGATCTGTTGGGATAGAACGAAGACACGGATTGCTCAAGATATATTCATTACCATGCCAACCGTACTCTATTGATTCCAAATAGGACAATATCCTTTTTACATCAGCACCAGAGAGATTCATTAGTGAAAAAAAGACCTTCAACTTATCCATATCCATCGATCTTTTTTTATGATGACTTATAAACTGAACATACTCATCTAATTCAACAACGTCTTCATCTTCCAATTCCTTAATAAATACAGAAAAAGAGTCGCAGTCTTTACCGATTCCTGTAATAAGCCGTTGGCGGAATCGTTTAATATCACTGTCAGATAACTTACTCATTGTAGCTCTCCCATTCAGTTAAGTTTGTAAAAGCCAAATTCTGGCTGTTGAAATATCAGGAACAGTAACCGATCACTTTCTACTTATGTTCTTCTGTTATTAATCCATTATATAAATTATATCATAATATATATTCACTTTTTAGTAATATTATAATAATACAGCAGAAGAACATAAGTAAGCCTGAAAGATTTTTACTATAAGCTGCATCTGAAATTGTATTCTTACCATGAAACAAAAATAATCCCTGTGCCAGTCGCGGCACGGGGATTATTTTTTGTTTTAAGGAGGTCTGGAAAATTGGTTAAGTACCTAAAAGTCTGGCAGTATACACCTGCCACAGATGAAGCCGATGGGATCACTGACCATGAGCTCTACGAACAAGGCTATATATTCAAAGACGAGAGAACTCCCCCCCCTATCGAGCAGGAATTTTGTCCGGTCTTTCATAAGCAGGTCAGCATCCGAACAGTACAGTGATACTCCTCTATACGATAAAATCCCAAATTTTCTTACCATTTTTTATCTACACAAAATTACGTCTTGCTTGGAGTTAAGAAATATAATGAGTTCCCCCTGTGTGGGTTTACATTTCTGCCAAAATATAATCAGTGTGCTCCCTGCCGATCATCATCATTATTTTCATCTAGGTAGTAGTAAAGACATTTCAAATGCTTCACATCATGCCGCTTGCTTATGGTGATGGGCGACACATTAATCTTCGCAAAGGTTTTCATAACATCGTCAACTTTTCTATAATTCAAGGCTTTTTGTGCGAGCAACAACGACTTTTTCTCTGGTACCAGTGCCACTAGTCGTAACATTCGCCGTCGAAACGTCATATTTTTTACTTCTCTTTGGATAATCTCTACAGCCATATCTTTTTTATAAAAGGCACCAAAAGGGACTACACGTACAAACGTAGCTAAAAATATCTCCCGACTGTTTTCCAATAAAACTGCTAATTGCTTGGAAGTATCGTTTTCATCAGTATAAGCTCGTACTGTCTTTGGCTGAGTTAAGCGAATTTCAGCTCTTAAAATACCTTCGGAATTTTTTATTATAGATTTCATTTTCTTATGATTTGTTTCGTTTTTTCTAAATTGGCTTGCGAGCAGTCCTTCTAAATCATAAATTAAAAACTGAATGCCATTACTGTTTCCATCTAAACAAAAACCAATATCAGCATCCATACAATCATAACTTAATGGCGAGAACCCTTTTACCTTGCCAATTTTTTGTAAAACTTTTATATATGCAGATACTTTTGCTCGGCTACCAACATCAATGTCTGCCATAAAAATCATTCTTTTCAAATTAAAATCGTTAAGATTGCAGATTGAACCGAAATAATCATGAACGCATCTCTCCAGCTTATGGATTAACTTGCCTGAATCAAGATCTCCGCCCTCTAGCATAACATTTGAGTTTATAGTAATCTGAACTTTCTTTTTATATTGCTTATCTTGGTAAGTCACAACTATTCCTTTAGACGACAAAGTCTGATCAATATATTTATGGTCATTCAAATATTCTGTTTGTTTACAGACTCTGGTTAATAAATTATGGAATTTTTCATTGTCCAGCACCATAGAAAGTTCAAAAACATAATTTAGATACATATATTAATCCCTCCGATTGTAATTATTTTTTACACTATTGTTATGGATGGGTTGCTTTTTAATGGAACCATCTACGATAAAACCATCGACTAGCATTCCCAGTGATTTTTAATGGTCGATTTATTCGCTGCGTTAAGGAAAAATCATGATTTCATCAAACACTTCTTCAATTAAAAAATATAATTAAGGAGAAAAAGCGGCACAATTAAATGATTAAGCTGACAAAAATAGATTTCAACTTTCATCATTATCATCATAATTAAAATTATTCATTATCGTAGCTTGTCGAAGTGGGAAATTAGAAAATAAATTAACAGCACATTCACATCTCAACAATCTCGCTCTGCCTACAGCCTGTTCTAATTCTGATTCTATCATGTAGAATTGTATGGCTCTTAGGTTCTTATCGTCATAGGTGTTAAAATGGAAGCGGTATCCATTATGAGTAACAATGGTGTTGGGTTTCAGTTTTGTATCAATGCCAAATCCAAGTGCATAGGAAAACAACTTATATATCCACTCTGGCTGATGCGGCGTTCCAATAACATCAATGTTTTCGTTTTTCAGAATATCGCAACCAGAACAATTACCAAAATGCAGATCACCCATGTAATGATTATCGAACTCCTTAAAAGAAATGGTATGCTTAATCCCTGACCATTTCTTAATTTTACCAATGATTGCAGGATTGTCTCTCATGAAAGATCGGCTCATTGTTTTACCACCATACTGAAACAAAGTACCTGTAAGTTTAGCTTCCTTAGAAGTATAAAACTTCACGTTATCCTCACCAAAACAATATTCGCAGATGTCTTTGTCCGCTGTTGCTGATAGCATGATATACTTTGTATTTTCTTGAATTTTAATAGGCTTGATAAAGCTGACGCAGTCTTCTGTTAGGTCATTTTCAAAATTTGATGGTTTCCGATAACAGAAATATTTTGCGTCACACAACGCCGGTATATTAACTTCCATCTTTATACTGGAGTATGATCTGTCATAATCAATCTTACGCAGAGTAAAAAATTCTGATTTCTCAATGTGCTTTAAGATTTTTACAATTTTTGCCGCCAACGGGTCGCCGGTGTTCAATTTCTTTTTTAGTTTTTTTAGTTTAGAAATAGGAACTGTGTCTCTGCTAGGAATAACAGTGCTAAAGATTAAATCTTCATCAATGATGACAAGATCAAACTTGCTCACATCCATGCTTGTCAGGCGCCGGTGAGTAGTAATAGCATGACCGTCACTGTTATTGAATTCATCTAGTTCTCGCTTGTATTCTTTAAACAACTTAGCACATTCTAAATCATCTTCAGCAATAGCCTTGTTCAGACGAGGCATTGGCGACCTACCTGTCTCGTAGAGATTTTCTATATCGTCCCAAACATTTTGAGGCAAATCGTCTTTTAGTTCATGCAATGAAGGTGATACGATTATGTCTACCCCCATCGCTTTCGCTCGTTCACATTCTTCACGCTTCAATTTGTTGGTTGGAACGGCAATTAAAACCCTTAGGTGAGTATCCCTAAGCAGCTCCAAAATTGCTTGAGTTTTGCCAAGAGCCGTTTGACATTTGATGACGTGCCATATCTTGTCTCTTGACATTACCGCACTGTGAAAATTCTCTTTAAAATCTTTCCATGCTTCATCTAATCCAACCCAATGATCGTTGCAATTAGCAATTTTCTCAATTTGATGGTATTTAGGCTTCGATGTAGAAAGGATGTTTTTTCCATGGGGACAGGTAGCATGATAAGAACAGAAGCTGGTACACGGCCTAGGATCTTTATCTTTGATATAATAGAAATAGTAACTCCAGTTGTCGTACTTTTCCTTCCTGCTAGAGTAATATGAGTTTGCGCTGATAGTATCTTTGAATTTGATTTCTCCTGATTCTACCTTAGCTAGATTCGTAGCTACCCCGAGTAGTTCTCGTTGAGATAATGTTTTATTTCCCAACTCAAATTCCTGATACAATCTACAACTGGAACTGAGGGATTTTAGAGTATCAGAGGGGTAATCTTTATGGATAGATGGTTTTTTTTGATTTGATGATACACTATATTTATCTTCATGATCTTCAAATTTGATTAAATAATTTAAATTTGATAATTTCTCACTATTTCTATGGTATATCATAATAGGATTTTGTGAGTTTTTATCATTTATATTTTCTTTAATACCTTCAGTGAAATCCTCAACTATAGAAATTTCAGGAAGTTTTTTTTCATTTAATGCAACGCCTGTTGTTTTAGAAAACTCAACTATCTTCCGTTTGTAGTTGGTGGCTCCATATCGGTTTCTCAGATAAAGGCTCATATTCATAAATAGCATATCAACACTTACCTCAGGAGTGGTATCGTCAAAATACAATACTTTATTCCCGCCATTATATACCTTTGAAACATCATCACAGCTTTTATCAGCTTCTGGAAACATCATCATCAAGGAGTTTTGCATGGCTTCAGCTTCTTTTAATGAAGAAGACGGACTGTCTTTTAGAAATACAATGCTAAATCTATTACGGCTTCCGATGGAAAAAGCATCATAGGCAAACAGTATGGGAAGATCATATTGTTCGGTTCTGTCCTTTATTGCCTTAAATGATGTTTCTTTGCTGTCAAAATGGAGAGCTAATAGCTGCGACTGTTCGAAAGTCTCTTTACTTTTTAGTCCCTCCTTGAATGTAGAAGGACAGAATACATGACCTTTTGAACCAACTTGTTCTACAAATGACCTAACGTTATCGCTTTTAATAAGTTCGCTATTATCAGCAATTAAAGTATCGAACATTTCCATTTCCTTGCCGTTAAACTCTCTCTTACTGGAAATTTTGCTGATGCTAACATTAAATTCATTCATACTCTCAACTCCTCAGGAAATATATTTTATTTCCTTGTAAGAGCTAATTACAAAAAATATTGCAAAAAATAGAGGACGGTTTTGGGCCGCCCTTCATTTTACACGTTTGTTTCCTGAGGGATTCTATGCTTATTTTAGCAATCTAGTCTCCCGCTATGTTAGCACTGGGATGACTGTAGATTCCATCTGTAAAATACAAATATTTCTACAGAGAATTTAGCTGTTAGATTCCCGTACCTTCCTATAGAATGTAGAAGGTTTCATGTTTAACCTTCGCATAGCCTCAACCGCCGTCATGTTGCCCGATTTCCATATAGTCACGACCTTCTCAAATTCCGGGTGGCAAATAGGCTTACGTCCCTTGTATTTTCCTAGCTCTTTAGCAATAGCGATTCCTTCATTTTGGCGTTGCAGGATATACTCACGTTCCAATTCTGCTACGGCTCCGAATATCGTCAGCATAAATCTACCAGTCGGAGTTGTCGTATCAATGGCTTCTTTCTTAGAAATAAACTCAACCTGTTTGGCAGTCAACTGGGAAATGAGATCAAGCAGGTCTCGTGTGTTACGGGCGAAGCGGCTGATGGATTCAACAATAACAGTATCGCCCTGCCGGACATAAGTAAGCATCCGCTTCAGTTCTGGCCTATCGGTATTTTTGCCACTGGCCTTGTCGATAAAGAGTTCATCAACGCTAAGCTCTTTTAATAGAATCTCTTGCCGAATCGTATTTTGTTCTGCTGTGCTTACGCGAATATATCCTATCTTCATACAAATTCCTCCATTAAAATAAGCCATTAGACTACAGCCCAATGGCATGTTGAAAAAGTGTCTCAATAGAGTTGTTTTTGGATTTTTGGCATGTGCCCTTGTCAAAGACAACCCTATTGGTAAAATGAGTGAAAATGTTTATTCATTTCACACCACTATAATCCGCAAGATAAAGATTGTCCCCAATTTAATCTCCTCGTATCTTTTACTGTCAAAATAATATATTATGATAGATATAGATGGAAATAATTATATGGGAGGGTATTATTTTGAAATTCATTATATTTCGAGGAAAAAAGCTTCCTGTAGGTTTAGCCAGGAAGCTTTTAACAATAGCTGGACATGTAGTACCTCTTAATAAATTATATAGAGATCTTTATTTTGCACTGGCAACCCAAAATAAAAAATAGATGGGATTAACCCATCTATTTTTTTGATAATAGTATCTCAATTTGTAAATCACATCCTGCCTTGCTCCTTAAGGCTAAAGTAACCTCCGCCAGCAGCAGCTACAATAATATGGTCAAGCACTTCAATGCCAATAATCTTGCCACATTCAACCAATTGCTTCGTTAGCAAAATATCTTCATTACTCGGCGAATGATCTGAACTTGGGTGGTTATGAACTAAAATGCAACTAGCACATGATCTACGAATCAAACCTTTAAATGCTTCACGAGGATGCACTATACTGGCATTTAATGAGCCAATCGAAATATTCTCTCTGAAAATAACATGATTCTTGGTTGATAGACCAATCACATCAAAATGTTCAACCTGCAAAAATTCCATATCGGCACGCACTAAATCAAATACGTCTTGGGGGCTTCTAACAATAATGCGCTTACTTGCATCTGGCATATATACCTTACGAGCAAATTCCAGTATCGCGCTAAGTTGCTTCGCTTTTACTACACCAATCCCCTTAATACTGTTGATTTCTTTTTCACTGGCGTTCATTAATTCGCTAATATTAGGGTAACTCTCAATCAGAGCATCTACAACATATCCATTGGCACTTTCGCGTAGACAACCAGCCAATAAATTTCTCATTCCTTCCATATTCATACACTCCTCACAAAATAATTTGCCAGCCCTGAATTACAAGGCTGGCTTATTTTTAATACTCATCGTTTAAAAGCATCGTACAATGTTCAACATCATCAATTACATAAATTTTATGCTGTAATGGGTTCACCACTTTGTCAAATTGATATATCGCCTGATATGGCGGATTTTCCTGCCGATGAATAATGGTTTGATTACCATTTTCACCGTAAAACTCAAAGACTTGCAGATAATCCGGTTCCTCTGCCATTTTTGCAACTAATTCATCTAAGAGTGACCAAAGAAACATTTGAACTTCAGGCGGTATTGTATCCGCTACGCCTCGCGTAATCATTCTTTTGCCTTGAAACAAGTTTCAACGCCCCTTTCAACATTCCCATTACTTCAAAATTATTTATGCCACACCATTTTCAGCACTAACCCGATCTAGCATAATCCGTACCTGTTTACGCAATATATCAATTGTAGCTCGCACTTCACCGAGATTGCTTTCCAGCAGGTTTTCATATTCCGCTACTTGCTCTTTTAACTCCTGTAGCTGATAAATGGCGTGATTGGCTGTTGTTTTTGAAACTACGTTCTGTGCTCGTAAGGTCACTGCAAATTCCGATGCTAACGATTTAAGCGTCTTTTTCACGTTCAGCACTTGTGCATTCCCTCCTAGCATACTGCCAATCTGGGAAACCTGTGATAATACATGACCGCGAAGTTTTTCTTCAAGCATCTGCTTTTGTTCAGTAGCATTCACTACAGGTAAATAGTGCATCTCCACTGCATTTCCTGGAAGTGTTTTTACTAGCGAGTTAAGCGCTTTTATCGTCGGCTCATAGGCGGCTGGTGTAAAATACACTGCGCCTGCTGGACGAACGCCAACAGCTTGGCAATCACCCAGAGCAACTTTAATCAGCCGCCGAATATGGTCTGAGATAAAATAGTCCCGATATTTACTATAAAGCACTTTCGCTTTATGCAAGGCTGGCTTGGCTTCATCGGTAAGTGCTACCGTACTTATGGTTCCCCATTGCCGTTCAAATTCAATTTCGCCAATTTTTTCATAATGAAGTTGAACGTTCTTTTTGTCTCTGACTTCTTTAATTAAATGCCTTATCACTCGTTCTTCAGCAGATAATACCTCGCGTACCATCAATACCTCTGTCATTTCTTCATTCGAGCGTAATACACCACCAATTTCGGAAGTTGCTCTACGAAAAGCGTCTGACGGACGTATCGGTGCAGGCACATACTTTTCAGGAAGTCCAACCGTGACAGCCAGCTTCACCAACTCGTCACGTAGTATTTCCATATCGGAAACACTAAACCACACCAAATTACCAAGGATATTATCCGTAGTACCACCACTTACCGCATATAAAGCTGTTGTATCTTTTGTCATCATTACCATTATTATCGCCCCTCTTATATTTTTTGAAATAATTCTTGTACCGTAGTTTCATCTAATAAATCGGTTATACTCCACACCGCATCTGACCAGCGGTTTAGCTCTTTCAGATTGCTACCAATAAGAATGCTGTAAATTCTACACTGTTTTTGCACTTTTACTTTCTGCAACTCTTTTAAAAATTCATTACCCACAGCGCATTCACCGTCGGTAATCATAACAATATCAGCTTTGCTAAAGGTACTCTCGCGCAGTTTATCCATTGCCCATTGTAACGGTTGCTCAAAATTAGTTCCTCCGCCAATGAATTCACTGGCAATTTTGATTACCTTATCCGGGGAACGTTGTCCGATCTGAAAATCATCTGTAATTAATGCAGCCCTGCCACTGGCGAAAAGCGCATAACTAAAGCCTCGCCGCTCTTTTTCCGCAATTTCAGCCAGACCTAATGCAACGGCTTTTGACCAATGTTCGCGATTGCCAACCATAGAACTAGATGTATCAATGAGCGCAAGAATCGGGCCTTGTCCTACATACTCTTGCTGATTCAGGTCATACTGAAATAACTGTTTTTCCATCATCCGCCGATAAAAGTCCAGTTTTAATAACGGCCTACGCAGTGCCAGTAATTCCTGGGGTAATACATGATTAATATCAGCACCCTGCGTAATAGAGTGTAGCTCCACACGTTGTTCCAGCTTGGCTTTGCGCGAAACACTGGCAAGTCTTCGCATTCGCCCTACTAAATTGCTCATGTCTTTAAATTTCTGCTGGCTTCGTAATACGTGTAGTAATTCTAGCTTTTTCTCATAAGGTAATCTTGTAAACTCACCTTGATTTAGCCCCCACGAGGTAATAACCTGTTCGACTTCTTCTGCCTCAGTGACCGCTTTGTCAGTAGCAAGCTCGACTACCTGCCGTAATTTACTTTGCAGACTAGCTACCCTCGGATGCACTTCATCAGAGGGTATGCCTATTTGCTTTTTCATTGCATCATTAATTTTGTTTGAAACTTCTTTTAAATCACCATCCTGTTCCAGTTGTTTTAGCAAATTTTCAAGCAAAGCTTTACTACCAAGCCCTGCTCCTAGTTCGTCGAGTTGGGTATATTCTCGTAATTCGTAGTAGGACTGTGATTCCATCAGCTTTGACATCAGCCCATGATTTAGTAAATATTCCGTCGCCATCTCATTTGCTGATGTTAGCTCGGGTTTGACTTTATAAAGAGCAAAGAATACATCCTCAGCCATTTCTGCGAACGTATTCAAGGTTTGTGTCCCCTGCGCGCTTATGTTTTGCAGTTCTTTGGATTGGCGAAGTATTTCTTCATATGCTGCCTTATCGAAAGAATCATGCCGAACACAATTTCGTGATAATATGCTGCTATTTTTTCTCATAACATCCACCACTATATTCCTAAAAGATAGGTATTCACTACGTTTTCATTCATTTCTTTAAGCTGTGCCAAACGCTCGATAATTTTAGCTGTTGCTTTTCCCTCACTTTTCGCCTGTTTCAGGAGGCCATCTAGCATCTTTTGCGCGGCTTTGAATTTATGATTGGCTTCGGCGGCCATCGCAGTCCGCTCGCTGCCATCAGGCGTTTCTTTTAGCTTTGCTGATAATTCAAACGCTCCGTCAAATATTTCATTGGCTTTTACCGTCAGTGGATTAGCAAATCCCATTACAATTTTCTTCGTCAGCTTGATTTGATCGGGTTCTGTCCAGAGCATGTTAGATAGAATAGAAATATCATCTTCAGCAACTTGTACACGCCCTTCAAACCAAGCATGAGCCTTTAGGAAACGCAAACTATTTCTAAAACGACGGTCTGAAATCAAAAAGCCTTGGCTTTTCAGCTCTTTCCAGAGCCGTACCAAGGCATTGATTGTATCATCGGATATATTGACTTGTTCTGCTTGCTGCTGTGCGCTTTGTAGCTCTTGCAGGCTTATTGTGGTAGATGGCTTATTGGTACTGAGTTTTAGCATCGTCGCAAAATTTCGTTCGTCTTTTACATAAGCAACTGTATATTTCAAATCAAATCGATCCCATAGTGCTGCCAGCTCTCCATTTACTCCACCATCAGGAAGCTCATTGGAAAGTCCAACCAATACCTGTAGCGGGATTGGCTTAGGAGTACTGCTATCATCAAAATATACCCGTTCGTTCATAATCGGGAGTAGCGTGTTCAGCACTGCACTATTGCATTTAAAGACTTCATCAATCACCGCAAGATCGGCCTCTGGCAATTTTCCTACCGTCACTCTTTTATATTGATCATTTTCCAGTGCTTTTAGTGACAGCGGACCGAATAATTCTTCGGGAGCAGATACTTTCGTTAATAACCGGCTAAAGAATTTACCGCTAAGTTGTTTTGATAATGCTTCGGCTATAGCCGTTTTCGCCGCGCCTGGCGCACCAAGAATCAGTAGATTGCCTTTAGCCACTGCGGTTACAAGTAGCCCACGTACAATTTCTTCACGTTCCATGAAGCACCCATTGAGTTCTGTTTCTAATTTTAATAATTTTTTGTGTATCATTTTAAAATTCCCCCATCTCATGTTTTTATTGACTATTTTCTAACAAGCTTCTTTGGCTTTTACTAGCCGAAAAGTCTTTGTTGTCTTCTGCTTACCATATAACTGCAACTGCGCATCCGTAACCCCCATTTTCTTTAGGTTTGCGGCAGTGAGCGTTAAATATTGAAATACATCCAACCCGCGATCATGAAGTTCACTGCATAACTCATACAGCTTTTCAGCATCAATATTCCAACTTACGCTCGGAACAAAATCAAAACTACTATCCCCTACTGCAATCGCCCCATGTTCTTTTGCCCAAGCTTTCAAATGCTCTTTCATTTCTGATGTGGCACTTTCTAGTCGGATTACTTCTGCCGCTACTCGCTGTGCATCTACTTCATCATCGATTTTTACAGGTTTAATCTGAACACTTTTAATGCAAAGGCTGGCATGACTACAAGTTTGACAATGTTTCCCCGGAATGGCAGGGAATAAATGTTCATCCTCTCCCCCATCCAGTAAATTCAGTTCTGCAACCTTATCCTCAATTTCTGTTGCGAGTGCCATTGCCCACCTTCGGGCTTCTTCCATTTCAACGCTTGTATAGGTATAAGCTTGCCGACTATCCGCATATGGATACCGCAGAAATACCAACTCGGCATCCACTTCGGCAGCACCTGTCACTTGCGATAAATACCAGCTATATAAGCCTAATTGATGATTGTCGGTAGGCGCATATTTTTGCCGATTGCTTTTCCAGTCGATTAGTTTTACAGCACCACCGGGTAGTTGCTCGTACCAGTCAATATATCCCTGAAGCTGAATCACACCCTCACGGTCTAGTGGAATTAGAAACTGCTGCTCAACCTGTCCACCTTGAATTTTTCTTACCATCGGATGCTCAACCAAGCGCAGTACTTCATCACGATCAACAGGCAACTCACCTTCCTGCAAGATGGCTTGCTCCACTGCGTTTTCTAGTTCCGTACCTGTTAGATATAGCTGAATGGCGGTGTGAACGGTTTTACCCAATACCAGCGGTTCCGTTGGTAGTTCGGACATTTCATACAGATATTTATATTGAAAAGAAGCGGGACAATCAGCATATCGCTTTAACCGCGAATAGCTATAGATCATGCCGCTTCACCTGCCTTAACCAGAGCATATTCTTCAATCACATTTGTCCCCTGTTTTGCTGTCATTTTTGCTGTGATGAGTGAACCCGCTGGAATATCAAGTATTTCCGCTTGCGCCGACCATGCCAATATATGCGTATCACCTTGCTGTAATACGATTTTAGCAAACACCTGTCCATTTCCTTTAGTCTTTGCTTCCGTACTGATGATACGATACGCATTGCTAGTATCTAGGTTATCCTCATGAAATACATCAGGAATGACTTCTGATGCTACTTGCGGGATAACCGGTATTACCGGCTGTGTACTCTGGCTCGTACTACAATTTAGCCATGCAAGCAATTTTTGCCCTGTTTCAGCATGAGGTTTAAAATATTGCCCATCAAATAAACCTGTACGGTCTTTACTGGCAATGGCAATATGTTCTGCGGATATATCGAAAAACACAGTAAATTCATACTCCATCCCTTCGCGTTGTATCGGTGCCATTCCAAGTTTCTTGACAACAGATTTCCCATTTTCCGTAACTTGCGTATATTCGGTTTTAGATCGCATGGTCGCAATGATATGACAGGAGGATTTTAAGATGGCATCGACTAACGCATTATGTTTTGGCGTACACTCCCGCCAAGCAGCCCAACTGTTTCCCTTATATTTAGAATCGGCAGCTTTGCCTTGCTGGTCAAGTATACCGCCTTCTCCTGTCCAAGCATGACTTAAGCTATCAATAATAATGACTTCAAAACCTTGTTGTTCGGCAATTTTTATAGCTTCGATATATTTCTCTGGGGTATATGGGGTGCCAATCGTAAGTACGGAATAGGTTCCTAAATGGGCATATAATTCTGCACTGCCATTTTCACTATCAATGACAGCAATTTTATTCCACGTTGTCATGCCACTGGCTATAACTAACGCTGAATACGATTTGCCACAGCCGCTAGTTCCAGCAATAGCTAAACGTAACTTGGCTCTTTTTCTTTGCGCTGTTTTAAATTCCATAATAACTCATTCCTTTCATTTGATATTTGGGTGCCACAAGAAGATAAACATAGGGCTTCCCGTATGGAAGCCCTAGTTTAGGTAATTATGAAGTTTTATCATTATCCTCTTGTGATTTTTCTTGTTCAATAATAGCTTTTGCTACAGCAAGTAGCACGGAAGCTGCTACCAACACCATATCCATTATTTTTTTCTTCGACAATAAAATCTTCCTCCTTCTATATATTACTAAATTTATAATATATAGATGAGGCATAAGGTTATTCGATTTGCCAAAGTCCTTATAACCCAAATGCTGCTTGTAGCTGCTCCCAGCTTACTCCATCGCCATCTTTATTTTTCCGTGTCTGTTCTCGCCCTGCAATGTCAGTTTCAAAGATATAGTCCCCTATAGCCGCGCCTAATGCGGGGTTAGCTTTCACTGCTTGACTGATAATATGGAGCACAGCTTCTTCCTCCGGCAACTCCCCCGTAAACTTGGCAAGACGAAGCATACAACTAAACAGGGGACAACAAACATCTCTGCCCATTAAATCATGCTTCAAAGAGGAGTAATCCAATAATCCGTCCTCATTGAAATAGATTGCCTGGACACCACACTCGTCATAGCGCTCGTCTGGAGAATTGGATATTACGGCATGGCAGACAGGGATGTTTGGGCGGTTGTCGACAGTTACTATATCTCCTGGCTTGAATGGGACTCTGTTCAGTTCAATACTATGACTTCCCCAGCCTACACAATAGAAAACGTTAGTAGTTAGTTGTTTCAATTTATCATTGAAATCTTCGTTAATATCGGCAAACCAAACCACACCTTCATTACTTACAAGCCATGTTACTGTATTTTTCATTTCATCGTTACCATTGGGCAGCCATTCTCAATAGTATACATTTTGCATTCTGTATACACGTTATCCTCGCCAAAACTTGTACGCTCTTCTTGTGTCTGTTCCTTAAGACATTTTTGAGCCGCTTCATAGGAAGTAAACGGAATAGCATCCCAATAGACGTTGACACCGGTTCTTTCGCCATACGTATAACCGCTTAACAGAAATATGGTTCCTGCCGGGGAATTTTGGGTGAGCTCTTTTAATGCAAAGTCGATAATTTGGATCACCTTGTTAATCCTTATTTCTATTTCCCGATAATATTCTTTGTGCCGTTCATCAGCTTCATCTGTTACAGGAGCAGCGGCTTGGGCGGCATTGTATTCGACAAGTTCAGCATAGACAAGCTGAAGGGCAATAAATTTATCTTCTAACGGAGCGCGGGAGTACAAGATAATTTCGATTATATCATCGATATCTAATTTATCTTCTCGTAAATGGTCAACCATTTCAGGCGACTCTATAAACTTCAAGGCGATTTCCCTTATTTTATTTGGAACTTCCATATTCTTTAAGTACACCTCCTGTTCAGTCTTTCCTTCACCATATGCAGATCGATTTTCAGCACGTAGCTCCTTAATTATACTGCAATCGTGGGTGTCAATGCGGAAGTTTCTTAAAACCTCGGGGCATATACTTGTTTTTGGTAAATATATGATACATTTGATAGTTATTTAATTTACAATTTGGGCAAGGATTATCAACAAATCGTACCTGTCCGAGAGTATACGGACATTGGTGGCAGGGTGGTTTTATCAGATAAAGCAGTTTCTTTATTTGCAATCATAACGCCTCCCAGGATATAGACAGAGTGACGGAGGATATCACCGTCACTCTGTTCCCTATATTTAGATTCTGTTATAAAATGAATCTTTAAAACCGGCTCTTTCACCATAGAAACGCATATGATACGCCAAGTAAAAAGCCATTTCGCCTGCTGACATGGCAACTCCTGTTTCTGCATAGGTTCCATTCGGTTTAAGGTATCGCCAATCCAAATCGGAGTTTGGATCTTCCATTGGAACATACATATTTCGTTGATCATATCTATACATGAAATAATATGTTTTCACATCTGATATTTCCGTCTTGCCCCTATCAGCATCAGGTACGCTTACAACGTTAACAGCAATGATATAAACCGGCGGTTTATATTGTTTCACAACCAAAGAACTACGATCAACATAATACCCTCCCCCCATATGTCCATCGCACAAGATGTAATTTGAATCTCCATTTAAATGCGCTGGGTAGGCAAATGCTACGGAAGCTAACATCATCATAATTACGCCCACAAAGGTAGATACTATTTTTCTCATAACTAATCTCCAGCAGCTAAAGGTCGTTCTGCCACTTGGCCTAATTTATTATCTTCCATTGCAACAGGTTTATTAAAGATTAACAACTTCTTCATCACTTTAAAATATTCCTAAGTTCGTTAATCCTTGCTTCATCGCCACTATTTGCCTCTAGTGCTTTTAGCTCGTCCTCTAAAACCTGTCGAGCAATATCATTTACATCGGGAATTTTACCGTTATTTGCTTCTGCCACTTCAAAAATATCCCCGAAAACATCTACTAAATCATCCGCCGCTCCTTTCGCACCGCCTACCGCCGCCTTCAGTTTAGCTAAAGTTGCCTTTAATTCATCATGCGTAACACAATCTGATGAATTGTTTTCAGATTTCACGGAAGTATCCAATCCGTTAAATGGCTTTCCCCCTCTGTAAGCCGTAGAAAAAGCCGACATAGCCGCATATGCTACACTTGTTCCGATTGCATCAGCGCAGTAATTTTGTGCGTGATCTGCTGCTATGCCAAGTTTCCCTGCTTCCATTACGGCATCCATATTTGCGCCAAAGAATACAAATTCCCACCCGTACCTTTCTTTTTGGCGTTCTATTCTTCTTTTAATACGCTCCGCTGAATATTCACGACTTGCATTTTCCTGCCCGTCAGTGATAATGACAAAGAGCACTTTCTCAGCGCGATAATTATTAGCAGTATGTTTTTGCACTGCACGTATTTTATGGATTGTCCTGCCTAGCGCATCAAGCAACGCTGTAGTTTCCCGGACTGTGTAATCCTTGTCAGTCAGTGACGCAACCGCCCTTATATCGATTCTATCGTGAAGCAATTCGTATTTATCATCAAACAGTACTGTAGTCACGACAGCATCGCCCTCAACCGCCTGCTGTTCTTTTAGCATAGCGTTAAAACCGCC
Source organism: Sporomusa acidovorans (assembly GCF_900101845.1). Classification (GTDB taxonomy): domain Bacteria; phylum Bacillota; class Negativicutes; order Sporomusales; family Sporomusaceae; genus Sporomusa; species Sporomusa acidovorans. The sequence goes on from NZ_FNAM01000033.1 coordinate 22,640, forward strand.
GATTGTGTCGCTCTCTAAGCCGCCCATTGAGCCGCTCCTGTCGATGATAAATACCAATTCGGTTAATCCTTTTTTCATGTGAAATCCCCCTCGTATTTTACTATGTTAATAATATATAAGTGGTTTAGAGCGGTATACGTTTAAGTATTCACAAAGAAAAGCCCCCCTGCCTGACATAAGTTTTAGCAGGGTTCTGCCGTTTGCTTATATTCTATCAAGCAGGGAGGACGTAAGGGTGTCCATGTAAAACAGTTTGTCTAAGCCTCACTATACTTCTCTGGGAAATTCATTTTACAACATACCGGGCGGACTCGTAGTGTCTATGTCTTTTTTTACCCATCCCCAGGCTTGTTTATCATAACCACGTCCTATTAACAAACCATGAATAGCATTTTTTCTCACAAGGTTGCCCCCTTGTTTCTCTAATTTAGTATATTCAACTTGTAACTCTAGGTCAGAAAGATGCTCATATTCCTCTGTATATTGATTGCTTTTCTCGATAAGAGTCTCTACACCTACTACAGCTATTTTTGCTATAGAATCAAATAAACCCATAATCATTCTCCTCTATGTGGTAAATTCATCCTGTTTTTTAAACTAAAATAGCGCATCCCGAAATATAGTAGCATTGGCCTTTTTGATAAATAACGAAAACAAGGGATTTCCTGTTTTACCCCCTGTCCTAATCATCATCCAGTGCAAGGAGTGGATCATTACTCGCATCTATACTTGGCATTGGGACTTCACTTTTTGAGTACCGATAAGCATGAGTATTAAGCGCGTCATTATCACTAAAATCGTTATCCTCAAAAATACCCTCAGCTACAAGTGGCTGCAATGCTTGGATTATAAAGAACTCGCTCCATTCCATGCTTTTATCATTGCCAGAATTGAAAGCAAGCGGAAGTTGAAGGTCTTTCAGTTCTTTGAAATCTTTGATTACAGATGGAGAATATGTCCCTTTTTTTGACATAACCTCTGAAATCAACTTCGGGTATTGTTCAAAAACAGCAGAACTCAAGTATGCATAACATTCTTTGATCGACCATGGCTTAAGCTTTTTTTCAGCCTCCTTTCGTTTTTCTTTTATTTCTTTGTCGCCTGCTACCATATCCGTCAACTTAGCCAATAGCTTTTCAGGATAAAGCTCATCCAATTTTTTCCGGCGTATGTTGGCTTCATCATCTACTGTTTTTATATTAGCTATGACCACGCCTTCTTGTTCTAGCATATTAATCTTTTTCGCATAATAATAATTTCTTGCTTTCAACTTGCTGTAAAGCGATTTATATGGCATAGGCTGGCCTGTCGCTATCTTCTTTTTAATATCAGATGATACAGAACGTGAAATGATCGGGCCGACAATGAATAAAAATATCACCCGCGCAAAACCAAGTGTCAGTATTGAAGTTAAGCTTTTTATCATGAAAAGCTTATCAATTCCTATTTCTAGGTCTTCGTAATAATCTTCCGCAATCATAATATCCCGTATGCAGTCAATTATAGGGATTATAGCTACTATCCCGGCCGGCCATTTACCTATCACAATAAGCGCCAGGTAAAGCATGGTTATGACGGAATTTACCCTTGGACTAAATAAAATATACTTTCCTAGCAGAATTAAAAGAATAATAACCACAAGCGCGATAACAAACTGCAAAACCCATCACTCCACTTCAAATACTATTTCGCCTTTGGATTTAAATTCCCCCAAAGCCTCAAGCGTAAACTTGGAAGTCGGTATATCACTCTTCGCTTCAGCCTTGTGCCATTTCTCAAACTCATCTTGGAAATAAAGCTGAAAGGAAACGGCAATATACTCCAATCCATTTTCAGACATACCAAATTTTAGCTTACCGCCGATAAAGCGCAAATTTCCCTCGTCTACGGCACTGTCTTTTACTTTGTCAACGCCTTGTATGACAACATTAGCCCATTCTTCAATAGTCATCCTGCCCGCAACCACACCCCTAATCGTATCGCGTGCGGCATTTAGGGCTGCTTCCGTTGCCTCATCAACGAAAGGCGCGATTACAGTTGTAAGGGCACCTTTAGCGAGAGTAACTAATGCTCCTGCTGCGAAAACCGCCATACCTACACCTCCTATGCGCTTACCACAAGTTTTAATTCTTCCGTTGTTGAAATTTCCACGTCAAGTGCCTGATTTCGCACCTTCGCTAATATGTCGGGAGGAACCTCACTTTCTTCAACTACCTTGGTATAAACTACTTCTTCCCATTCGCGGGTTACCTTGTTTTGATAATAATATTTGGATTTGTTCTTGAAGCCTTCCATAGTTTTAGTGATAAAAGTCCTTGTGCCTTCAACTGTTAAGCGAAGCACCTCTTTTATCTTGTTTACGGCCTTCTTAATCCATGCCACAATATTTTGCCAAAACATAGCAAGCCCCGCAATCAGGGCGGCGGACAATAAAAGTATAACAGCAATAGCAATCATTTAGGTAACTCCCCTCCAAATTGTGATTTGACATAATCTTCACTGACCGTGCGCCTTGAAACAAGCGTTCCCATGTTGTCATTGTCAGCTTTGCTGTTGATAATACGTTCGATGGCTTCTTCAAAGTAGGCATGGCAGACAGTCCCTTCATCCAACCTAGCAGCTTTGAGCGAAGCGTTAAACACAGCATTTGAAATATCCGAACCTGACACCCCGTTATATTTTGCTGCCAGTCCTCTGATATCGGCATTTGTGGGCAATGGCTGCGGGATATACATGCGCCACAGCTTGCAGCGATTTTCTTCATCAGGTAGTTCAAACTTGACGTGAGAAAGAATCCGGCGAATAAATGCCGGATCATAGTTGGTTATAAAGTTTGAAGCATACAGTATCAAATCGTCAAATTCATTGATAAGGACAAGCAGAACCGATCTCGTCTGGTTCACACTTACGTCCGTAGAATTTGACATATTGGTTACTCGTCTGCTTAATAGGGCATCGGCTTCATCAAAGAATATAATCGACTGTGATTCTTTGGCGTAATCAAACATAGCCACAAGGTTCTTTGATGTTTCGCCCACATATTTTGATTCTATCTGAGAATAATCAACTGTCAGGATTTTACGGTCAAGTTGATTAGCGATTGCATGAGCCGCCATACTTTTGCCTGTTCCGCTATACCCATAAAGGTTAATTCCTGCCCGGTTTTGTCTTTTCTGTCTTTCCCCCAAACCCCACTGATTAAACAGCAAATCACGCTTTTCATACATAACAAGCACATCCTGAATAGCGTCATATGTACTATCATTTAGGATAATGTCGCTGAAGCTGTATTTGGGTTCTTCGGCTTGAAACAACGTAAACTCTGTAATCTTGTCGGCATTATCTGAATCGGCGGGGATCTTGGGAACTTGAGGCGGTACGGCCTTTGTTTCTAACGGCTGCTCTATTTGCTTTGCTGCTGATGGTTCTATCCGTTTGCCAAGTGGCATTTCCTCACCTCATTATAGCAAATTTATCCTATAAAAGCCTGCTTGCCTCAACGCTAGGCTCGTAATGCTTACAACTAGAGGTATTATTACCAGTAGAACCTATGGTGCCGTTAGTTGCCATACATTTACCAGAAACACCTGTGGTAAACTGGAATCCTGCTGTCGGACTCTTAAACTCAAGATCGGCATTTCCGTTCCATCTTTTACAAAATGCGCAGAATTTTACTTGTTTGGGATGAGCGACTTGTTTAGCCATGTTGTTTACCTCCATTAATTTACTTTCCATTTATTAATAAATATACCATCAATACTTCTTATGGTCAATATTATGTCATTTAGACCGTTAATTCCTTTTAAAAGCTCATCTATCCTGTATATAGTAAAGGAGATGATGCTAATAATGTACAATATTGACTATAAAGAACTTGGAAAACGTATCCGAGCAGAACGACGGAAACAAGACCTGACACAAGAAAAGTTAGCAGAAATGGCCAACATTAGTGATTCTTTCATGGGACATATAGAACGCGGTGGTCGCACATTAAGCATAGAAACATTAGCTAAACTTGCCAACGCTTTGAACCTGAGCATTGAGTACATCGTCTGCGGGGAGTTCAATTATCAGCCAGATATGCTCCCTGCTGAAATACTTGATGCGTTGAACCGTATGAGCAGCAATCAGCGTAAGGTATTCCTAAATATGATGAAAACGCTGGCTGCACACCAAGATATGTGGCCTGTATAACAAAACTTACTGTTTCATTTAGCCAATACGCACGACAATATCTTCCTTATATACTTATAACAGAAAAATACACTAAAAGACAGTGCTGGCAGCACTGCCTTTTCTTTGCGTTCTTACTCTGAAGCACTCAAGTTATATCTGATGCACTTAGGTAAATACGATTAATAGTAATATCCATCCTTAAGATTATTACATATTCTGCTTACCACAGTGAATAACTGGTGTTTTAAAACTTGTAGGTTACGCCGAAGCCGACGCCTTTAGCGCTCACATCAAATTCGCCATCGCCGATTCCAAAGTCTAATTTCTTAGCTTTTAATCTGCGATAATCTACATTAAATTCAACGTTAGGAGCGATCTCTTGGGATACACCGACTTTCCAATTGGTGAAATTAGATGCAACACCCACTTGAGCATAGGCAGTTGTTTTCTCAGCTAATTTAGTGCTGCCTATTACGCCAAACTGGATTTTATTTTTAGTCTTAGTAGTATTGCTTTCAAATTCAGAAGGACTGCCGTCGGTGTAACTGATATTGGCATTTTCTTCGGCCTTAAGTCTGACTAGGCCAGTATAGACGGATACATTTTTATTTAATTTATACAGCACATTGAATTCTTGAGTTTTCAGGTCCACATGTGCGATGCCGGTTTCGTCAACATTGCTCCAAGAAACCGCATCTTTTGATTTTGCATTGTATCCATTATATTGGATAGCAAAATTATTACCCAGACCTGTTGTGACTCCCCAATCTAAATTATGTTTTTTACCGAAGGAAACTTCATCTTCTGAGTCAGTGGTTTTGACATCAGATTGTCTCCATGTTAAATCGATACTGGTTTTACCTGCCGAATAGTCGTTTAGCGGTGAAGCAAAACCCACGCTAGTTGTTAACATAGTAGCTGCTGCCATTGCAAGTATAGCTGTTTTTTTCATTATTCTTTCGCCCCTTTTCAAATTTTAAAATTTTAATAAGTAACTATTGTCTACTTTTTAGTAAAACTTACTGTTTCATGCAAAAACTACACATGACAATAGCTTTCTTATATACTTATAACAGAAAATAGCAATAAAGGACAGTGCTGCCAGCACTGTCCCTATTTTGCGCGGTTATATAGCTCTTCTATGGATAATAGCCGCTTACAGACCGGCTAACTTGAAATTCACCAGTATCTTCTGTATCGGCAAATAATTATCAGCCAGAAACATAATATTCATAATAGGCTGACGCCTTGTACTCACATTCATATATGCATGATCTAATGGTAGCCGATACCGCACCGTTTCCCCTATTGCTATCTTATTTTTCCTGTAAAAAAACGAATGCTCCTTCTCCCGTGTTAAACCCTCTATGTCTAGCGTTACGTCATCCATGTTACAGAAAAGAAACGTAATACCCAAAAGAGGGTTTATCATATCCTGTCCGCTATTATTTTCGATAGTTATTTCAATGGCTGTCCCTCTGGGAAAATAAACAATGCCCTGCTCACCCTTCCGCCAGGTTTTCCAGTCATCAATAGCCACATCATAGGATGTAGCCCCTTTCATTTCAACGCCTGCAAAACTGGTTGTGATGTTGACTTGCGAGAGGGGAATCCTTGGCAATTTCTGCACGGGATGTCCCTTCTTGTCTACCGTCGGCTGTTTATTGTCCGCAGGTAAATCTAGAAGAGTATCTTGTACTTGGTTTTCTCCATCAGTTGATTTTAGGATTACATTCTTATCCTTTTCTTGGTTTTCCCCAACTGACTGTTCCTCCCCAATGGCTTTCCCCATATCCCTTGTCAGACCTTGCCTATCTTTTATTTGCGGCACAACCATTTCATATCTATATAAAACTGCGCCCGTTATAGATATCGCTACAATCATATAAACAACCGACGCGGCTACTTGTTTCCACCATATCCTGGTGCGAAATCCTGGTATTTTCTCTATAAACCCCGTTACCCGGTTCATTCCAAGCTGACATTCTAACTCCCGTACGCTTCCGTACCGCCTCTTCGGGTCGAGTTCAATACACTTTTGTATAATTTTTTTATATCGCCCTTCGTAAGGGGAGTTGATTTCATTCGGTTTATAGCCGGTAAGTATTTCATGAAACAGGATACCAATGGCGTAAATATCAGTACGAGGGTCTGATGCCGCAAAGCCGTATTGTTCAGGCGCGGCATAATTTGGCGTTCCAACAAGCTCAGTATCTCTTTGTTGGTTGGGTGTAAACTCTTTCGAGGCATCGAAGTCAATGAGTTTTATAATTCCATCAGACGAAAGCATGATATTGGCCGGTTTAATGTCCCTATGAATGATAATCGGACTCTGCTCGTGGAGCAGCCTTACCGCTTGGCATAACTGTCCAATCCAATGTACCACTTTTTCCTCCGGTATCGGCCCATTGGCAATAATCTCTGCTAACGTTGCGCCGTTGATGTATTCTTCATAGGTAAAGCAATTAGATGTGGTTTCTTCCAGCCCCATTACTTGAACCAAGTTTTCATGCCTTACGTGAACCAATTGCCTATACAATTCCTTGTTTATTCCGCTGATTGTTTTTCGGACAATCAGTTTTTTCGTTTCGTTATGGCACATAAGGGTTACATTTTCATTCCCACTAAAATCAGTCAGGCTCTCATATTCCTGCGGATCAAAATCTTCAGCAAAGTATTGCATTTCAAACACCTCGATATTACAATAGAAAAAAATGTTGGAGGACACAAAATGGAAATAAGTACTAATGGATTAGCAGAAATCCTTAAAAATGCGAAGGACATCAGCAGCTTTCTTCAAGAGAACGAATCGTATATTACAAATCCTACATTACAGGAATATCTAAAGAAATTATTATTATTAAAAGGATTAAAACGGCAGGATGTAATCAAAAATGCCCAACTTGATAGCAACTACATAAACCAGCTTTTCAGTGGTATCAAAACGAACCCTAGCAGGAATCAAACCCTGTCTTTAGCCTTTGGCTTCGGGCTAAATAACGAAGAAACGGCTAGACTTCTCAAAATTGCCGGAGTAGGCGCACTATATCCAAAAAACAAGCGTGATGCCGTTATTATTCATTCCCTTGAAAACGGGAATTCTATCATGCAAACAAATGAGATTTTGAATTCTCTGGAAATTGAAACCTTAGCCAATTATAAAAAATAGCTGTCTCCTCTCCTAAGAGACACAATATAATGGAATTTCGTCAATACACGGTAACATTCTTCTCTTTTTTCCAATATAAAGTATACCGTGGAATACCCCGAACTGTCATCCTCTGGCACCTAAACAAATGGAAATCCTATGTATTGCCTACAATTCCAAGACGTTTCTATTGGCATACCGAATCTGGAGTTAAAGTCAAAGCAATGATTGCTGAAGATAAGATATATCAGGGATAGAATTTGTGATTTCTCGTATTTAATTTAATCTTCACATTTTATAATCTAGTGATATCGCATTTTGTTGTTATATATGTAATAATTAATTTAATTATCAATTATTTGATAGATCGAAAGGACCGATAATTTATGCTCAATGATTTAAATGTGGCTTTAAATAATTTCAGCTTACCTGTAACAGTAAACTACGATGACAACTATTACCATGAACTTAGCAATCTATTGGAAAGATACTGTAATTATGTTGAATCTATTACTAATTTTCCAAACGAAATCCTCACAAAAATAAAAAATAATTGCGATCTGATTTTCAAATGTTTTCAGGATTACCAAAATGCAAAATTAGATAAAGCAAAGGAAAGAATCACTGATATTATTTCCCCCTTAATTGATAATCCCTTTATTGTTGCTAAGTTAGATGAAAGTTGCGCCTTCAAAGGTGCAGCTCCTATAACGAATATATTTCAAACCTCTGATTATAAACAGGCTTATCAAGATATTTATAAAAAAATGAATTCTTATCCTCTCTCATTTTTTAAAGGTCGTATTGGAATAGAACATTTTTCTTCATCAGATATGTTACATATTCCTTTTAATAAACGCGGAGTAGTGGCAACCCAAAGATTTAGTATAGCTGGGGTACCCTGCATGTATTTAGCAACGTCCTCACTTGGGTGTTGGTTAGAATTGAATATGCCTCGCGAAGATTTATTTCAAGTATCATCCTACAAACTAAATTTAGATATTAAGATTCTTAACTTATGCATCTCCCAAGATTTAATCAATGGAATATTTTCTTCGACAGAGTTAGATAAGGCTGCCTTCTCTTTACTCGAAATCTTTCCATTAATTTGTGCAACTTCTTTTCAAGTCCGAGACGCCCATCGCTCCTTTAAATCTGAATATATCATTTCGCAAATAGTAACGCAAATAGCTAATGAACTGGATATCCAAGGAATAGCCTACATCTCTAAAAAAATGACTGATCGTGCTGGATACCATTTCTTAATGAATTTAGCATTAACAATTCCTGCTGACAACAATCAAATTGATTATCCGTATTATAAATTATCTAATCTAATTCATTTAACTAAACCTGTTCGGTTTTCTGATTTTTTAACTGAACAAAATAAAACATCGCCAAGTTTTGATAAAAAAAGCTACTGCAATGAAATTTATGGCAGGGATTCATCTTTACTAAAACTAAGCCAACAACTTGCACAAGCTAGAGACGTAGAAACCCAACAAAACCTTATAAAAGCAATAAAAGAATACCATCTCGCTAATCCAAACGATTGGATTAACTTACACGGAAGATCTGTTCCTTATGTTGAAACAGCATTTTCTGCATTTGATAACTATTTAGTAAATCAAGTACATTCTAAATTTCAGGATAAATGAGTTTACTCATTTATCAATAGCGTAGCCGGAGTTCATTATGGACTCCGGCTACAACTATTATGCAACAGCATAAAATGTATTTGCACAAAATGCCGTGTATTTAACTTCAGAAAGGTTGCTAAAAGCCTGATGCAACTTTGGAAAGTGGATATCATTCAAAAGTATAGATTTTCTTAAAACGTCTATTTCTTCAGTTTCATTTTTGCATTGCAGCGAAAGAAGAATATTTTTGAGATCAACGAGTTGTTGATTGTCCATAACCTTACAGTCTTAGGCACTCCAAATAAATGACTGGGTTATGTGGGAACTAAATTCTAGACCTCATTTGCAATTTCAGATTATTTATAATAGGTGTAATATTTGTTCACCAAGTTCACTATCTGCATAATCAGGAATATACGGCAGACAGGCTTCAAAGTCCCCACGGCGCATATTCGTTAAATCCCGTACCTTGCGCCATGTCAAAGTGACACTACTATCTTCTACCTGACGTGCAGCCCAAGCTACTTCTCTAGCCCAATATTGCTCCTGTGATTCCTCATGACGCTGTATCTCAGCAAGGCATTTTGGCAGATGCAAAGATATTTTCTTACTGGAAAGATGCAAGATTTTCTCAACAGCAAAAGCAGTAATCTTTTTAGGTCTGGTTGTTCCATCACCCTGTAACTGGCTGATAGCTTCTTTTACGAGTGGTAGTGTATTCTCGTCAATCTGATTCCAATTTTGAGGCTTCGCGCCGCTTTTAAGTGATGCTTTAGGTGGCTTATGATAAGTTCCATACCTCCGTTCACCGATAGCCTTAACAGTCGCATATGGGGCACTGAGAGCTTTCGCAATAGCTGGATACTTCAAACCCTGTTCATGAAGTCTGTAAACCTCTTCATCAAAAAGCTGTTGTTGTGTTTTCTCCGGCAGTTCCATATGTACCATTTCATCATTAGTAATACCAAGAAACATAGCCATGAGACAGATTTCATAGAAGTTCACTCTATCATTCGTCAACACCTTCTGTGTCTGCCATAACTCCGTAAACCAGTTTTGGGACAAATTCCTATAATACTCTGTAAAATCTGCATGAAAGAGTGCAATATTACGCTGCTCTCCACGTACAGACCTATATTGGGTATTAGCCATTTGAGAATGAAGAAAATCACCAACCGTAACACATAAATCCATGTCAACATCAGCCTGAAAAACCTCTGCCATATAAACGACTACGCGGATTTCAATTTCGTTATTCGCAAATACGCAGGATTCCGATTGTGGTATTATTTCCTCTGCTGTTTTTAAAGAGGGCGTAGCTTTCCCACTGATCACCACACTGCTATCCATCAAGTAACACCGATGAACTGGGCAAACATGAATCCCTATTAGCTGATGAATCCGATGCCAGTATGCTTCTCCATATTGTTCTCTATCATTAGCTGCACAAGCCGGACAGTAGCGCAAACAGCGAACTTTGCCATTCTTGCTTTGAGGTATCGGCAAAAGATTATAGTAATTTCCCATCATAGATACCAATGATTGAAATGCTTTTTGTCTGCGTTCCCTCGGCAAAAACCGCCCATAACAAGGGAACATGGTATGCTTTTCAATGACTGCTTTCATGGATATATTCCTTGTTATGGCCTGTACTGCGGCAGGAGTATAACTATTGATAAAATCCATATCTGGACGTACAGTCTTTGATGCAAACAGTTCTTCGGCAGCAAAGGTGTAGGCCATATATCCTGATTTCGTGTAGTATCGTGCCAACTGGCTATAAAGTAGCTCATCTGGATATGCGGTAGGAAAATAAGCTATCATACAGCTACCTCCACAACGGACATATTGGACTTTAAAAGCTGCACAATATCTATACTTTCATTCTTGGCTTTGGCAAACAAATCAGCAATACTAATACGACCATCTGAAGTTTCATTCTCAGTCACCATTGCAGTAGGGACAGGCGCTTTTCTCTTGATTTTAGAGGTCTGCTTGCCTTGAGAAATAGATGGCTGAATATACCCATGAAGGAAAGATAGCCGCTGTTGATAGGCTGCGTTTAGAGATTCCAGATTCAAAATTTCTTTGCCACTCAAGATAGCGATTTCCTGTGCATCATGAACCAACGCTACAACAACCGATGTAATTCCTGCGCTGTGCTCATAGAGCCATTCAATGATTCCTTCCGTGATTTCCGTTCTTTGCTTCACGTACTGATATCTGAACATGACCTTGCAGAACTCTTGAAAATATTTGTCATAGCTCATAGTAGTGTACTGTAATCCCACTGAACGCCGTGCAAGCTGCATCGCCGATTCAAAAAACCTGGTGCTTTCAGGAGTGCCTACCATGCAGATACTGATTCCGCTATTATTGATGAGCTGCGTTAAAGATCCTATAAGGCTTTTGCCGTTTTTGCTGTTGGCTACGTTTTGAATCTCATCAACCACCAACATACCGATATGATTAAGAGCAACCTGGCTGACAGAGCCAATAAGCATATCTGTTGTAGCTCTTGCCCTTAAAGCATTCTGATAGTATTTGGTATCCAGAACTTCATCAACTTTACGCAAAACCTCCAGTAACAGACCCTTTACAGACGAATCAAAGGGGCATTGCACAATTACACACGGAACGACATGCGTATAGGGATTATCAGCTTCAATCACTTTATTCTCTGTAATCAGGTTAATGGCTCTGCTGATAGCGGAACTCTTACCGATACCAGACTTTCCAATGATCGTAAAGCTGTCAGAGCCACCCATGATGCCGCTATATTCCTGCTGCATGATGGCTCTGTAGTTCTGATTCTGCTGCTGAACCGCCAGCTTCGTTCCCTTCTTTTGCATAGAACGCAAGAAGGCCAGATACAGTTTGCTGTAGATTTCCAGCGACATTTGCGAGGGAATATACACCCTGTATAAGTCCGATAACGCCATAAGCCTTACGGAAACATCACCATTACGGATTTCAGGATTGTACCCTGGCAATACTTCCAATGCGGTTATCAAATCATCCCCTGATTTCATACGAGGCAGGACGTTGATGATGTCTGAAAGATTTGTCATGACTCTGCTCCTTTCATATAGTTTTTATGGTGTTTACGCTGTTCACGCTTGCGGTTATCTTGGATATTCTTAACGCTTACATCAGCACTGCTCCTGGCGCTGCCAGCGATTGCCTCAATATGCCGGGCAAGATTAATCTGAGCCTGTAGATTATCCTGGTTGGCTCCTTTTGCAATGTCTCTCTGAGCTATCTGTAAACTCTGTACAGCAGTCAAATCTTTACCCTCAAATCTGGATTCAATAATGGTAAACTTGGCATATATTCCATTTTCCAACAGCCATACAGAAGTAACGTCCTCTGGATTATAAGCAACTGTAGCCTCACCGCCTTTAAGATACTGCTCTGTATACCCGTCACAGTGATAACGCATTTTATTGACTTTCAGGCCAAACCTGCTGAACTTACCCGTAGTTCTCGGCAGAAGGGTAAGAATAAGCTCTTTAGTGCCTACTTCAATTAAATTGGCTCCCATTTGGGATCTACCCCAGTTCCAGATACAGCTTGCATATGGTTTCACATTCTCGGCAATCATGGCTTCGGTATAAGGAAAATTCTCAACTATCCGGTGAGAGTTGTAATAAATGATGCAATGAAGGATAATTTTCTCAAAGTCCGTCATGGTCATGCAGGCATCTTTCCTGTAATCATGTACTCCCCGTTCTTGATAATCAGGCTCAATCACACCTTTGCCTTTCAGGTGCTTTTTATATGTTGCCTGAATTACATCAAAGAATTTTTCCACCATGCCTTTCAATTCAGGTCTATAGGAGGGGAGATTAATTACTTTAACGCCCACCTCTGCAATTTGCTCAAAGTTTTCAGATTTGTATTCACTCCCCATATCCGTGACCAACGTAGCAGGAAGTTTGTCACAAGACCAATCTTCTACATTCATAGAAATACCAAACTGCTTACACCAAGCCGCTTTATCCGCTATAATGTTCAACATTAGCCCCCTAAGGCTATACACGCCGCCCGCCCATGATAGGACATACCCGCAACATAAACTGCTGTAAGCGTCAATACAGGCCGCTAGAATGGGTCTGCCCACAAGATTGCCCGCATCATTGATGAGGTAAATATCGCATACAGTAGAATCCAGCATACCAACGCCAATGGCAGGAGCAAACGACTGTATACCATCGCCAATAAGAGGCCTGTTGTTTCTCTGGTAACTCTTTAATCCGTCTCTGGAAATATAAAAGTTCTGCATCTTTTTTGTTTTACGATAGAAGTAACGAAATTGATAAAAAGTCGGGTATGCGTTTGACAGAACATCCATACTGTCACAATATTTCTCTTTCAGCATCATGGTATAAGCAGTCATAAGAGATTGCTTTTTCGTGGTATAGAAGAATTTATTCAAAGCCCATCGTATGTTTTTTTCATCTTGTGTGAGCTCTAAATCATCATCCAGCCGCTTCCGTGGGGCAAGGGCTGTTATATTCATATAGGCCAGATACAGGCACAAATAGCTTCTGATGGTCTGCTTGGATATGTTGTGTTCTATAGCAGTGGAACCGATAACTTTAGAACGCATTCTTTCATCCGCTACAAAAGGGAGAATTGGTACAATCAACGTATAGCGGTCATACATGGTTCTTTTCTGCTCAGCATCCAAAGCATCAATATCAGCAGCAGTAAAATTCGTTACCTCGTTCAGTACTTCATCAGTCCAGCCAGAGAAGGAATCCAAAGCCGAAGATTCCACCCATACGGGCATAGTCCTTTTGATGCAGTCGATAATGAGGATTTTATCAGGCTTTACCTCTAAAACCCTAATAATGTTGTTACCGTCCTTCAACAAATCATGCTTCTTCATCAATGACTAACCCCCAATCGGTGACCCCATGCCTTAACCAGTATTCCCTTGAAGCATCCAGCAGCTTGACCGTAAGCGGCTTCATCAGAAACTTACGGAATACACATTCACGCACCATCAAATCATTGTCAGACTTGACGCAGACAAAATCCGATGTGTATTCGCTAATGTCCCGCCCATCAAGCGGGACATTACACTTGATCTCTTTTACTTCATTACTTACTTGCAGAACATCCGCATAGGCGTACTGGATGGCGTCATATGTCCTGCATACCTCACTGCACTTGGCAATGACACGCTTCTCACAACGACCCTTGAAATTTTTCTTCCTCACCTTGCAAAACCTCCTTGCGTGGAACGCTCTGCTGCTTGACCCCATTTTCCCAAAAACACTTCCCAAAAATAAAAATGGGCGGTTTTGGGGGAATTGGAGATTAGATTTTTGGGGAAACAGAAAATCACGGATATGCTCTTCCGCCCCATGTTAAGGGCGTTTCAAGCCAATGTTCATGAAATCATAGCGCTATGCTTTTTTCCCAAAAAGCTAAAGAGAAAATATCACCATGTCGTGGGGCACTGCCATTTATTCTCCAAAGGGCATTTTCCCGTATTCTCCCTGGCAAAGCCAGGAATGCCCGCCACTCCATGGTGACCGATCTCTTTAGCAAGCAGAAATCCCTTTATTTATGCGGGTTGAGGATAAAAAAAGACCTTGCACAAGCTTCGTAAAGCTTTAATGCAAGGTCTTTTTGTCTATGTCGGCAGGCTAAGCCATTTTGCCTTTTGGAGAAGAAATGGCAGTGCCCCACGACATTTAGATTATTCCCATTCAATTGTGGAGGGTGGCTTGGAGGTGATGTCGTAAACAATCCGGTTTACCCCTTTGACCTCGTTGACAATCCGCCGCGAAATGGAATCAAGAACCTCATAGGGAAGGCGTACCCAATCGGCCGTCATACCATCTTCACTTTCTACGATTCTAAGTCCAATCGTGTAGGCATAGGTCCGCTCGTCTCCCATGACACCGACGCTCTTCATGGCAGGCAGTACGGCAAAGGACTGCCAGATCTTGCGATACAAGCCGGCGGCTTTAATCTCCTGATAAACAATGGAATCCGCTTCCCGCAGAATTTCCAAGCGTTCGCCGGTGATTTCCCCAATGATCCTTATGGCCAGGCCTGGTCCCGGGAAAGGCTGCCGATATACAATCTCCTCGCTTAACCCCAGCTCACGCCCTAATTCACGGACTTCATCTTTAAATAAATCTCTGAGCGGTTCGACCAGTTCAAATTTCATATCTTCCGGCAAACCGCCGACATTGTGATGGCTCTTAATAACAGCAGCCGTGGCCGTGCCGCTTTCTATTACATCAGGATACAGCGTTCCCTGTACCAGATAGTCGATGTCGCCTAATTTAGCCGATTCTGCTTCAAATACACGAATAAATTCCTCACCAATAATTTTCCGTTTTTGTTCAGGCTCCACAATACCTTCCAGCCGCTTCATAAAGCGGTCAACCGCATCGACATAGACTAAATTCATTTTAAAGCCATCCCGGAAAGTTTTGACAACCTGCTCAGCTTCCCCTTTGCGCAAAAAGCCATGATTTACAAATACACAGGTCAACTGGTCCCCTACAGCCCGGTGCACCAGTACGGCGGCAACGGAAGAATCAACCCCGCCGCTCAACGCGCATAATACACGTTTATTGCCTACCTGCGCCTTGATCTTGGCAATAGCTTGGTCAACAAAAGACCCCATATTCCAATCGCCGCTGCAGCCACAAATGGTAAATAAAAAGTTCTTAAGCATTTTCATTCCTTCGGGCGTATGAACGACCTCCGGATGGAATTGTACCCCATAAATACGTTGGCCCTTATTTTCCATGGCAGCTACCGGGGTGCTGTGGGTATGCGCGGTGACAGTAAAACCTGCCGGCGGTTCGGCTATATAGTCGCCATGGCTCATCCACACCTGGGTTTCGGCGTTTATTTCGGCGAAAATGCCGTCTTTTTTGTCAACTGAAAGTTTGGTATTGCCGTATTCGCGCGAGTCGGCGTGGGCTACCTTACCGCCTAACGTATGGGCTGTCAACTGCATGCCGTAGCAAATCCCCAAAACAGGCAGGTTAATTTCAAATACTTGGGGATCGCATTTAGGCGCCCCCTCGCCGTAAACACTCGACGGACCGCCGGAAAAAACAATCCCTTTAGGTGCCAGCTTACGAATTTTATCAATACTGGTATTAAAGGGTACAATTTCGCAATATACCCCGCACTCACGGATTCGTCTGGCGATTAACTGACTATATTGGCCGCCAAAGTCCATAACCAAAACCATTTCTTGTTTTTCTGTTAGCATGTATAGAGACCTCCACCTTAGATAGTTCGGCAAATTTAGTTATCGGCATAAGTCTGGAACTTTATGCAATCTCATCATCTTCGCCATACATCGCCAAATTCCTGCCCACAAAAGAAACTAAGCATAAAAAAACAGATTGCTCCCCCTTGTACCAAGTGACGGCAACCCTAACCGCACCACGGCACAAGTGTGGCAATCTTGCTTTTTTAATGTCTTTGTATGCCTTTATCGCTATATTTTTCTAACAGTTCGCCTACTGTGACAAAGCTATACCCTTCCGCTTTGATCTTGTCGATGAGAATGGGCAGCGCATCCGCCGTCTGCACCGGAGTATCAGAAGCATGCATTAAAATAATAGCTCCCGGTTTTAGCCGTTTCATAACCCTTGCAACAATTACGTCCCGCCCGGGATTTTTCCAATCCAAAGAGTCGACATTCCAGATAATGGTCTTATAGCCAAGCTCATCGGTAACTTTTAATGACGTTTGGCTGTAATGGCCATTAGGCGGACGCAATAAACGGGGTTCTACACCAGTCACTTCTTTTATTTGTTCATGGGCCTTCATAATATCCTCTTTTACCCATTCTGGTGACATGTCGCCATAATTTTCATGCCTGTAACCATGACTGGCTACCTCATGCCCATCCTGGGCGATGCGTTTAGCAACTTCAGGAAACTTAGTAGCCCATGGCCCCATGATAAAAAAGGTAGAGTGAATATTATTTTTTTGCAGCGTATCTAAAATCGACGGCGTAAATTTATTGCCCCAAGAATGATCAAAGGTCAGCGCCACTACCTTTTGATCGGTACGGGTTCCGGCAATAGCGATCGGCCCACCGGAAATTACATCCGCAACTTGCATGTACATAACCGATATAGCCAATAAACCGAAGATACTGTAAAAAATATTTCGGTGGTGCAACAGGCGGCGCAAGCTGATAACCATACATTCCCCTCCCTCCGCACTACAATAGTATGTATGCGGTACCAGGGATGATTATGCTTTAAGTATTCACTCTTTGCGACAGGACAATCAAAAAATTAATATAAAATCGCTGCTTATCTCCCCTGCCAAGTTTTAAACCGCCTGATTTTACGCAACAGTCCCGGAGCGTCGCCATCAAAGGTTAACGCCCGGTCATCCACATATACAATTGCCGGCGGTTTATGGGCAAGTACCTCATCCACCGTAATACCATACTTGTCCAGCCAGTTCCTAACAGCTTCCAAGCCGCCCTCCTGAAAGCAGCGGGTCGAAACTACAACAACCTTATAATACTTGCGAATTTCCTTAATTGCCTCTTGAATGCCGTCCACCGGCGGATCAGGAATAACGTCTACCCCTTTCCAGCCACTAGTGTAACTGTGAATGACCCCGTCAAAATCCAATACCACCGTCTTAGCCATGTTCTTTTCCCGCTGTAGGCGAAGTCACTTCCGTCTGCGCCATAAGATCCTGCCCGGCTGCTTTTTGGACCTGGCGGCGCAGACAGATATTTTCCTGCAAGGCCATTAGATAGGCTTTTGCTAGGGTTGTTCTGTCCATATTTTCTAGTGGTGCAAGCAACCTGTCAACATCACACATCTTCTTTACCTCTCTTTTCCAAGGCAGTGTTAAACAGCCTTTAATATTCTTTTCTTTGGCTTTTATATAGTATTACCGGCATTTCTAAACAAAAACAACATACTAAAGATTTTTGCAGACGAGTGATGTGTTGGCAAAAGCTAATTTCAGATTTTACCTGCCGTTATTTTTCATCACGCGGCAATACTAACATAGGAGGTGAATGATTTTGGAAGACACTATTTTTAGCGGCAGTAAGTTATCCCGTCTTATCGCTTTAAGACGCGGACCGGCCAATACCCCGCAAGACGATAAACGAGTGAAACGCGATATTCGCAAGGCCCGCAGCAAATAGGCAGGCCTTGCGGTCTATTGCCAGTTACGCCCTTTCTATTCCCGCAAGGCAGAATTCTTTAGGAGCACAGCACCTCGATACACGAAAATGCAAAAAGAGATCCCCCAGAGTTCACAAGAACCGAGGGGGAATCTCTAATTTATTAGTATTATGTGAATCGAATGTGAACAACAAGCGTAGGGCGTAGTACCCAAAACCCGTTTACCAGGGTTTCGGCACTTCTTACATCATGCCGCCCATACCGCCCATGCCGCCCATTCCACCCATGCCGCCCATACCGGCAGCAGCACCGGCACCAGCGTCTTTTTCCGGTTTGTCTGCAACAAGAGTTTCGGTGGTAAGAACCATAGCCGCAATACTAGCAGCATTTTGCAATGCGGAACGAGTAACTTTGGCCGGGTCAACAATACCAGCGGCAATCATATCAATATATTCTTCATTCAAAGCGTTGAAGCCTTTGCCTTTACCGGCTTTCTTAACATTTTCAACAACAACCGAGCCTTCTAAGCCAGCATTGTTAGCAATTTGACGGACCGGTTCTTCAATGGCGCGTTTAACGATTTGAACACCGGTCTTTTCATCGCCAATAAGTTTCAGGCTGTCTAAGCTGGCTTGAATGTCAATGAAAGTAGTACCGCCGCCGGCAACAATGCCTTCTTCAACAGCAGCGCGGGTAGCATTCAAAGCATCTTCAATGCGCAGTTTCTTTTCTTTGAGTTCAACTTCAGTAGCAGCGCCCACTTGGATGACAGCTACACCGCCGGCCAGTTTAGCCAGACGCTCTTGCAGTTTTTCTTTGTCGAAATCGGAAGTGGTTTCTTCAATTTGAGCGCGAATTTGATTAACGCGTTTTTTGATTTCGTCAGCAGCGCCGCTGCCATCAACAATCGTAGTTTCTTCTTTGGAAACACGGATCTGACGGGCACGGCCCAGGTCTTCCATGGTTACGCTGTCAAGCTTGCGGCCAAGTTCTTCGGTAATAACAGCGCCGCCGGTAAGAATGGCGATGTCTTCCAACATAGCTTTTCTGCGGTCGCCAAAGCCAGGAGCTTTAACAGCAACGGCGCGGAAGGTTCCGCGAAGTTTATTGACCACCAAGGTAGCCAGAGCTTCGCCTTCTACGTCTTCAGCAACAATTAACAATTCTTTGCCTTGCTGTACGACTTTTTCAAGAACCGGCAGCAAGTCGGCGATAGCACCGATTTTACGGTCAGTAATAAGGATGTATGGTTCGTTTAATACGGCTTCCATTTTATCAGGATCGGTGATCATGTACGGCGAGATATAACCGCGGTCAAATTGCATACCTTCTACAACGTCAAGATCAGTACCCATGGTTTTGGATTCTTCAACAGTAATAACACCGTCTTTACCGACTTTTTCCATGGCCTCGGCGATCAGTGTACCGATTTCAACATCACCGGCGGAGATGGAAGCAACTTGGGCAATGGCATCTTTGGTCTCAACTTTTTTAGAGTTGTTTTTAATTTCTTTAACAAGTACATCAACAGCTTGTTGAATGCCTTTTTTGATAATCATCGGGTTGGCACCGGCTGCTACGTTTTTCATGCCTTCACGGATCATAGCCTGTGCAAGCAAAGTAGCGGTAGTGGTACCGTCACCGGCAACATCGTTGGTTTTGGTAGCAACTTCTTTAACAAGTTGTGCTCCCATATTTTCAAATGGATCTTCCAGTTCAATATCACGGGCGATGGTTACACCGTCGTTGGTGATGGCCGGAGCGCCGAATTTTTTATCAAGGACTACATTGCGGCCCTTTGGTCCTAAAGTAACTTTAACAGCATTAGCCAGTGCGTTTACGCCTCTCTCCAGTGCACGGCGTGCTTCTTCGTCAAACAAAATTTGTTTAGCCATTTATGTATTACCTACCTTTCGTTTTATAATAAATCAGCTGTTTACTCGATTACAGCCAGAATGTCTCTTTCACTAATGATCAGGTACTCTTTGCCTTCAACCTTAACTTCAGTACCGGCATATTTGGAGAAAATAACTTTGTCGCCAGCCTTAACATCCAAAGCAACCTTTTGACCATTTTCCAAAGTTTTTCCTGTTCCAACAGCTATAATTTTACCTTCTTGGGGTTTCTCCTTAACGGTGTCGGGAAGAACAATACCGCTTTTGGTAACTTCCTCCTTTGCCAAAGCTTCAATGACTACTCTGTCGCCTAATGGCTTAATCATGTAAAGACCTCCCTTTATGATGTGTTAATTTTTAGTCGTGTTGTTAGCACTCGCTTAAGTCGAGTGCTAATTCCATAATTTATAATATATAATTCCCCGAAAAAAATCAAGAGCATTTGCAAAAAAACGCATAATTTTTTTAAAAAATTTTATAAAAAAATTTAAGGCAGAGACGGGTTGCTCTCTGCCCATAGGGTCATTGATGTCATCTTTTCCGGGTTGCGGAATCTACAATCGCGACAGCGACTTCTTTAATTGACTTTCGTTTGCTCATACTGTACTGCTGAATACGACGGTAGGCCTCGCTTTCCGTTAAACTATAGGCATCCATCAAAATCCCCTTAGCCCGGTCGAGTACCTTTCTGGTTTCCAGTGAATTTTTAACTTCTTCCAGTTCCCGTTCTAATTCCGCAAATTCCTGAAACCGGGACAAAGCAATCTCCATCGCCGGGAACAGGTTGGCTTCTTTGACCGGTTTTACCAGATAGGCCAGTACTCCGGAATCCTTAGCCTTTTCAACAATCTCCTTTTGGCTGAAGGCAGTCAGGAGAAGTACAGGAGACAGTTTTTCATTGGAGATAATTTTGGCCGCAGTAATGCCATCCATTTCAGGCATTTTAATATCCATAATAACAAGATCCGGATGATATTTGCGGGCAAGTTCCACGGCCTTTACACCGTCAGGAGCTTCACCTACAACGGTATGCCCTGCTTCTTCTAATAACTCTTTTAAATCCATTCTTATGATCGATTCGTTATCGGCAATTACGATCCGCAAAGCGTCCATGTTATTCCTCCTTTGCCTCTTTTGCGCCTTCCGCTAACCTGGGAATGGTAATAAAAGCATGTGTGCCGGAACGGGAAAAAAGGCGAAACTTACCACCCAAATCGTTTTCTATCAGCGTCCGGACAATTTGCAGGCCCAAACTGTTAGTATTTTGCAGGTTAAAATCTTCAGGCAAGCCAATTCCATCATCATAGATATCTATCTGATAGCTTTCCGCTGTTGTCGCAATATCGACGCCAATCAGTCCCTCTTTGCGACCGACAAAGCCATGTTCAATGGAATTTTGAATAAGCTCATTGATAACCAGCGCCAAACTGCTGGCTTGTTCAGACGGCAAAATAACGGTTTGCCCATTAAGAACAGTTTCAATATTAAAATTCGGTTCAAGCATATTTTGAATGACCAGATCAAGAATATTCTTGGTAACCTCAGCCACATCAATAACACCCTGATCTTGCTGGGACAAAAACTCATGTACTACCGATATGCTCAAAATCCTGTTAACACTTTCCCGGAGAGCCGCCTTGACTTCCGGTGTCTGCGTGCGTCTGGCCTGCAATCGCAGCAAGCTGGCAATGGTTTGCAGATTATTTTTTACCCGGTGATGGATCTCCTGAATGACGGCTGACTTAATCAGCAATTCCTTTTCTTTTTTGCGAATCTCGGTCACATCGGCAACAGTAAATACTGTGCGTACAACTAAGCCGCCGGCGAAAATCGGAATGGCCCGCTGGACTAAAATCATATTACCGGCTTCAATTTCCTTCTCCAGCGATTTTCCCGTTGACATCGCCTGCTGTGCCAGTTTCATATTGGCTTGTCGGTCCGAGACCCGCCTGCCGATCACCCGGTTAATCCCGAGGACTTTGTAAATAGCATCAGCCGCTGAATTGGCAAAAATGATATAGCCGCGTTCGTCAATAATCACAATGCCGTCGCGCGTACCCAGCGGGCGATACATTTTTCGGCCCAAAGGCTCGCCGGTCGCTGCCATGGTTAATAGCATATTGGCAGTTTCCACCAACATGCTATGTCCGTCTGCGCTAGCTTCCTGATTACTGGTTTCAAAACTTGCGGCGGCAATGACTTGGCCGGCCACATCCTTGATGGGATAAACCCGCATCTCAAGCGCATCCATGCCAAGTGCCCATTCGCGCTGTCCGGCTATCGCCGTTCCGGAAACAAGAGTTCGCCAGATTAACGGCTCTTCGGCCGCTTGTACCGTGCTGCCAATAATATTGGTTTTAAAATCAATATAACTGGTATTTGGTTTGGCTTGAGCAACAATGGCCAGAAAGTTTTCACTGTGTGCCGGAGCATACAAGGTAACCTGTGCATGGGCGAGATCAGCTGCCAATCCCAGTACACTCGCCGCGCTATCGATTACCTGTGTTTGAGTTGAAGTCAATGCTGTTATTTTGCGGCAAACATCGCTAACTACGCCCATAAACTTTCCCCCGTCCTATAAGTCAAACCAAACCCTCCAGCAGCTTATCCGCCTGAAAGTAAGCCATCCTTTTCTACATACGTAGTGACTCTTAACGGCCACTTAGCCGCCTGCGTAATAAAACCAAGCCGCTAATTTATTATGTATTCAACTGCACCTGAAAAAATTCCTTGTTATCTGGTACCAAATTGACTAAAGTAACCGTCATTGTTTTAACAAGATGATAAACCAGGTTATCCAGGAGTTATCCACAATATCCACAAGGATATCCACAATTACTATACTGAAATAACAGGGAAATTACCCGTTTTGTACAAAATTACCCACATTATCCACAATTGTCGTTTTATTGTTGTCCACATCACCTGCGGCCTAGCTTAAGGGCCGGCACAGCGTTAAGGTTAAGATCGGCAAAATCATTAACAAGAAATTGATAATAAGCACGGCAGGCAATCATGGCCGCATTGTCGGTACAAAGCACCGGCGGCGGATAAAAAAGTGTAAGACCATGCTTATGAGCCGCTGCTGTTAACTCCTTTTTCAGCGAGGAATTCGCGGCCACACCGCCTGCCAAAACTAATTGCTTGACACCTACATAGTCTGCCGCCAGGATTGCCTTCATAACCAAAACATCCACCACAGCCGCCTGAAAGCTCGCCGCCACGTCAGGAATGTTTACCGTTTCGCCTCGCTGTGCGGCACTGTTTAAATAATTTAGGACAGCCGACTTTAAGCCGCTAAAGCTAAAAGAAAACCTAGTTTCCTCTTCTTTTCCGGTAAATGCCCGGGGAAAAGCAACCGCGGCAGGATTTCCCCGCTTAGCGGCTTTGTCAATATGCGGCCCGCCCGGATAAGGAAAATTCATGACCCGGGCAATTTTATCAAAGGCTTCACCGGCCGCATCATCGCAGGTTTGCCCCAGAAGAACCAGCTCATTATAGTCTTTTAGATGAATCAGGGAAGTATGCCCGCCTGATACGACCAAGGCCACAAAAGGCGGCTGTAATTCACTATGTGCCAAAAAGTTTGCAAAGATATGACCTTCTAAATGATTTACGCCAATTAGCGGTTTATCAAGAGCAAAGGCTAACGCCTTGGCTGTAGCTACCCCCACTAAAAGTGCGCCCACTAACCCCGGCCCATACGTTACGCCAATGGCATCAATGTCTTTAAGCGTGGTTTTGGCTTCCACCAAAGCCTGGTCGATAACCGGAATTACATGTTCAATATGTTTACGGGAAGCGATCTCAGGTACAACACCGCCAAATTTTTGATGTGTTGGCACCTGCGAAGAAATAATATTGGATAAAATTGTACGCCCGTTGGCAATCACCGCTGCTGACGTTTCATCACAGCTTGTTTCTACAGCCAACATTAATTTTTGTTTCATAGGAACAGACCTCCATCATCTGTCTGCTAATTATTACATGATGCAATGATGTATTTTAAGTTAGAAAGTGAGCCACATTAAAGTCAAGGACAACAAGATGCAGTCCGCGAAAGGAGGTGCATGTAAATGGCACGCTCGAATAAACCTGTTAACCCAGGGGCAGAAAACGCTCTTGACCGCATGAAAATGGAAGTAGCTAATGAATTGGGGATTACCGAGCGCGTTCGTAGCCAAGGCTGGTCAACGATGACTTCTGCTGACTGCGGCCGCGTAGGCGGTCACATGGTTCGTAAAATGATTGAGCAGTATGAATCTACGCTCCAATAAAGTTTAGTACAGGGCGGCCTGGCCGCCCTGCTACTTTTATCACCTTTTTGCGTACTCATACATATGTTAAATTACACAATCACCCTTTGGGGGCTGCGAATTTATCACGCGGCCCCCGTTTTTTTCCGAAACTTGTTATAAACGCCCATCTGCTTCGTTACTCTTGCGGGCGTTCCCTCCGACGTACTTCCCAGTACGACTCCGGTCACGTCCTCATCGCGCCTCGCATCTGAACATTTCTAACAAGTTTCGGTTTAAGTGACTATAGCTTGTCCAGCCACATAATCAAAGCGTCTTCGCCGAGCTCGGCATAATAGTTGGGCCGCACGCCACGCTCAACGAAACCGCGGCGTGCATATAGCTTGCGGGCGGCAGCGTTAGAGGGGCGGACTTCGAGTGTCATACTGACTGCCCCCAAACTTTTAGCGGCAAAAATCATATGTTCTAATAAAAGCGAACCTAAGCCGCGTCCCTGATACGGCGGCGAGAGGGCAATATTGGTAACATGCGCCTCATCCAGCACGAGCCAAAAACCGCCATATCCCATTAATTTACACTCGCCAACGACGACCAGATAATGGGCCAGATCATTTTCCATTTCTTCCTCAAAGGCAGCACGGGACCAGGGAGTTTCAAAGGCCTGCTGCTCCACGGCCAGCACGGCATCCACATCTGCTGCCAGCATACTTCTGATACATACCTCATCGGCCATTATTGGCACGCCCCTGAGTGCCGCCGTTCCCACAGCACTTCCGCTTCTGATCGTCTGATATAGAGCGGCTCTAACGTAGCTATGTCATGTCTGATCCCGCGCGCATACATAGCTTGCGCCATAGCGGCAACACTGCCGGCGCGAGGCATAATCACATGCGGCGGTACAGGATGCGCAATATCCTCTTTATGCATAACAGCAGCCTCCCCCAACATCAGGGCAGGCCGCTCCATTTTATCAAGTTCAGCCTTTGCTGCGGTAAATGGCACCACCTGCGGCGGCTGCAGTTCACAAACACTATCGTTTTGCCATTCATATAGTCCTAAATAAACATTTTCTTTCTGGGCATCAAGCATCGGGGCCAGAACCACGCCCGGAACCGGGCAGGAAAAGGCAAGCGCAGCCAGCGTAGGCACCCCGATAAGGGGAATATGTAAGGCGTAAGCCATAGCCTTTGCCGTTGCCAAGCCGATTCTAAGGCCGGTAAAGGAGCCGGGTCCAATACTTACGGCAACTGCTTTTATACTATTCTGGGTCATTTCCGCCATACTGAGCAAACTGGCAATATGCGGCATAAGCCGTTCTGAATGTGTTTTTCTGGTCTGAATCGTCAGTTCAGCCACTAACGTATCTTGGGTGGCTATCGCCACACTTGATACAAGGGTAGCTGTATCAATAGCAAGAATGGGCAACCTGTTTCAACTCCTCACAAAGCGTTTCATACCGCTTTCCCTCGGCTTTGATCCGGATAATCCGCTCATTGGCCGAATCACCATATTCGATCGTCAGCCATAAGCGCTCATCCGGCAAAAATTCAAGGAATTTCTCCGGCCATTCAATAATGGCAACGCCACCGGCATCCACGTAATACTCAAAGCCAATATCGGCAAGTTCAGCTGGATGTTCCAGTCGGTATAAGTCAAAATGATAAACGGCAAGCTCCTGCTTACCGGTGCTTCCCGCATAAACATTAAGAACTGTAAAAGTAGGGCTCCCAACTGCATCCGTTACCCGGAGCCCGGCTGCAATTCCCTGGGTTAACAACGTCTTACCGGCACCAAGATTGCCGGACAGGCAAAGAATATCGCCGGCCTTCAGCACTTTCGCCAAATCCTGTCCAAAATCATAGGTTGCATCTGCCGATGCAGTTTTGTATACTAGCATATTTCCCGGCTCCTCCTAGCGAAAGTGATTGTATCCTTTGGCTTCAAGAATTTGCACTCCGCCTTCTTCATCAACTAATGTCACTCCCTGGCTGGTCTCAACAATTTCCCCAATCCGGACCAACTGTAAATCCGGGTGATCCGCTAGCAGCATCTCATAATTACTTGGCTCCATAGTAAATAAAAGCTGAAAATCCTCACCGCCATAAAGGGCATAATCAAGGGCCTGCTTATCCAGCTTTTCAGCAGCCTGCTTCAATTCAGCCGAAAGCGGAATCTGGGCGGCGTACAGTCTTATACCCACGTTGCTGGCTTCCGCAATTTCATGCGACTCGCTGGCTAAACCATCACTAAGATCATCCATACTGGTGGCGCCGGCGGCAGCAAGGATCGTACCGGCTTTAACCTGTGGCCGCGGCGTTAAATGAGCAGTAACCAGCGGCCAGGCAAAATCATACTCCTCCCATTCACCGACTGACAATAAATCCAAACCTGCCGCTGAATTTCCCAGAACGCCGGTAACAGCAATAATATCGCCGGTTTTAGCGCCTGAGCGTTTAACCAGGTTGGCCGGCTCAACTTCACCGGCCACGGTAACATTAATGACCAGTCCCTGAGGACTGGAAACTGTATCGCCACCGACAATATTAACAGAATGCTCGCGGCATATCTCCTTCATACCCTGATATAAATTTATGATAAACTCTGTTGGTGTTGTTGCGGGCAAAGCGACCGATATGACGGCATGGCGCGGCGTCCCGCCCATAGCGGCGATATCGCTTAAATTAACCGCAATGGCCTTATAGCCTAACTGCCAGGGAGTAGTCATGGTCAAATCAAAATGGATAGATTCCACTAACATATCCGTAGTCAATAACTGCAGTTGCCGGGGTGTAGGCAAAAGTACGGCAGCATCATCGCCGATACCAACAACTACAGTGCCATGATCATGAATTGTATCTTGCTTAATTAAATCAATTAACCCGAATTCCCCGATTTCTGTAAGTTCATTCATGGAAACACCACCTTTACGGCTGCGTAGCGTAATGTTTCTAATAAATTCTCTTTTAACCAGTCATTTCCTGCAAGAGTAGTATGCCACAACGCGAAAAAAAGTTGTATAGCCTAAAGGAATTGGGATTATCACTGGCAAATTTATCTCACCATAGGTAATAAAACCGGGGGGATCTCAGATGGATAACCTGCGATTGAAAATCTCTAATATCGACAGAGTTGGCCTGGTTCTTGATATTTCCCAGCTACTTGCCATCCGTCAAATTAATATTATTTCCATGGAAGTCGAACTCAATACAGTTTATATGGAAATCCAGGCACTTGATTCTGCCAGTAAACAGGATCTGGTAAATAAATTGCGCGCCATTCCGCACGTAACTACCGTAGCCGAAATAAATCTCATGCCGCATCAGGAACGCTCCGAACAGATTAACGCCGTACTTACCTCAGTGAGTGACGGTATTATCAGCATAGACCTGGAAAGACGGATTACTCAATACAATGCTGCCGCGGAAAAAATCATCCGGCTGCCGGCCAGGGACGTTATTGGGAAAAATTTTGCTGATATTTTTCCCGCTGACAGCCCGTTATTGGTTACCCTGCAGCAGGGAGTTTCCTATAATAACCGTGAAATTGTCCTTGAAAAAACCAAAAGCCACTATCTATCAAGCGGCCGCCCCATCTTTGACAAGGTCGGCCGCATTATCGGCGCGGTTACTGTCATCAAGGATATTAGCGCCGTCAGAGAACTAGTTTATACGGTAACAGCCCAAAGGCAAATCACCTTTAAAGAAATTTTATTTACCAGCCAGGCCATGCAGCGAATAATCAGTATGGCCAAATCCATTGCCAAAGGGGATTCGACCGTCCTCATCCGCGGCGAAACAGGCACAGGCAAAGAACTGATTGCCCGGGCACTGCATGCCGCCTCGGTCCGGCATGACAAAATTTTTGTGCCGTTAAATTGTGCGGCCATTCCTGATGCCCTCTTAGAAAGTGAATTGTTCGGCTATGAAGACGGCGCCTTTACCGGAGCCACGAAAGGCGGCAAACACGGACTGTTTGAGTTTGCCAACAATGGAACCATTTTTCTGGATGAAATTGGCGAAATGCCTCCCCACCTTCAGGCCAAACTTCTCCGGGTACTGCAGGAGGGTAAAGTTCGCCGCATCGGCGGAAACCGCGAAATTCCTGTTAATATTCGCGTTCTTGCAGCGACCAACCGCGATCTTGAGAAAATGATAGCCACCGGGGGGTTCCGGGAAGATTTATATTATCGCTTGAATGTTATCCCGCTATTTATTCCGCCTCTCAGAGAGCGCCGTGACGATATACCGCTGCTGGCTCAGTTCTTTCTCAAGCGTTGCGCCAGCCGCCTTCACAAAGAAGTGGACACCTTCCAGCAATCTGCGTTAGAAAAACTGATCAACTACCATTGGCCGGGCAATATCCGTGAACTGGAAAATGTCATCGAGCGGGCCGTCAATATTGTTCCTGATACCATGATTCTGCGTGAGCATATCATTTTCGATCAGGACTACACACCGTCAGTTTCTGCCGTCTTCGCTTGTGACCAAACACTTGACGAAATTATTTATGAGGTGGAGCATAATGTCCTGCTTAAGGCGCTCGGTAAATATACTACCTCGCGTCAATTAGGGGTGGCTCTGGGCCTGTCCCACACAGCCGTATTAAAAAAACTGCGCAAACATCAGTTGTCCTTGAGCCATGAGCGTGGACGTCATACCAACTAAAAAAAGCAGCAATTCTGCCTTTAAAGAATTGCTGCCTTTTAACTTTATTTTTTTATAATTTTTTCAGAACGGCTAAGTGGCTCACTGGTATCCATATGCCCGGATATTGTCTCAATTTTTTTGCCGTTAACCAGGATCTGTACTTGCTGAATATCGGGAAACTCAGTAAGGGTGTTGACAATAGCCCCTACCAGCAAAATTTCACTGGTTGAGCCGCCGCCATTTTTCTTAATTAATTTTTCATTAAAATCGGCGTAGGCAATATGGTCTTTTACTGACAGCTTCCTCAGTTGCGCGCCTTCAGGCACAACACTAACCAACTCCGGATTTTTCGTGCCGGCAAGCAGCAGTTCAATGGCCGTACGGGCCGGATGGCTGTTAACCGGCACTTTATGAATTTCCGGTACAAGATACATAGCATCCTTAGTCGCATAATAAACCACAAGCTGCATTGTCTTTCCCGGCACAGAAACTGTATTTTGACCAGACTGCGACTGTTCAGACGCCTTATTATCAGCTACCGCCGGCGTTTGCTGACCGGCAGGCACTGAACTATCGCACCCGGTAATTCCCAACGCCACTATCATCAGAGCAGCCGTTATAAGTAGTCGAATCGTTTTCATAATACCCACCTCTTTAGTTTAGCTTGGCAGCCTGACTAAAAAACCGTTCTAGCCCCCGTACTATCCCTAGAGACATTTTCTTCTGAAAATCGGGTGAGCTTAAAAGCTTTTCTTCATTCGGATTCGATATAAATGCCATCTCAACAAGCACTGCCGGCATTCTAGTCCGCTTAATTACGTAAAAATTAGCTTGTTTCGCGCCTCTGTCCAATAGGTTGCCGGCATCGACCAGACTTGTTTGCACCGCATCGGCCAACATAGCATCGTACAACGTTTTTTGATAGTAATACGTTGTCGTTCCATTTGCCGAACGATCAGAAAACGAATCGCAATGAATACTGACAAATACATCGGTTTTTCGATTATTCGCTACGGTAGAGCGGGCCTTCAGTTCGTCAACATCTGAGGCGTTCGGGCCAAAAACATCGCGGTCGTCCTCGCGTGTCATCACAACCGTAGCCCCCGCTTTTTCCAGCAGGCTCTTCACATTTTGCGCCACTGCGAGCGTAGCCGATTTTTCCTGGTAGCCGCTCGGACCGATCGCGCCGGGATCACTGCCGCCATGCCCCGGATCAATGGTAATAACCTTATCCTTTAGTCCGGGTGTAAAAGAGAAATCAGGCGGACTAAGCGGTTTGTTAATATCGACAACAACCCTAAAAGGCTTATTGGCTTTTACATCCTTCGGCAATGTAAAAACTTTGTAATCATTGGGTTGAACCATAAGCGGTAAATCTACGAGGATTTTCGTATCTTTGCCACTCGTATCAAAACTAACCTTTTCAACAACTTTGCCGTCAAAAGTGAGATCTTCCACTTGTTTCCCCAGGGTTGTCCCTTTTATCGTTACAACCAGACGGGGTGTAGGCTCATTAACAACGATTCCACTGGCCTCAACAGGCCCCGATACATCCATAACCATTCGCAGCATAGCCGTACCGGTAAGGGCTTCCGTATGATTTGCCCACCGAACTTTGCTAAGCTCCATGCTTCCCCCCCGTGACTGAGACGATGGTATAGCAGCCGCCGCAGCGGACAAACTGGCCAAGGATGCCATAACCAGCATAAGCAATGTCAATAACACTATTTTTCGCAATAAAGGCACCTCCAAACCGCGAAGTGTCTTTATTGAATTCGCTTTTATTGTCAAAATTCCTGCAGGACAAAAGTCACAAAACCCGTAAATCCATAAAATATTTGTATGAACTTGTAATTTATTACAGTTATTGACTGCTTTCTCCCTGATTCTGTCGAGTGATTTCTTCAAAAAGTTTATCGGCTTCCGCCCGTGCCTTGGTTGTCGCTTCAACATCCACAGTAATTTCAACCTTAAGGACATCGCCTTCTTTAACTGTTGGCAGCAGTTCCTTAGGCCAATTTACGCTAATCTCCCGGTCTCCGGCTAAAAGGACAGCCTTGCTGCCTTCAAACCGGTCAATCATTGCCCTGATTTCCATGCCTACCGCTCCTTCGTTATCGTATACGTATTACCGTCACTGGCAACCGTCAGCGTGCCATCGGTATCCGTACGATAGATCTTAATTTTATTCTCTTTGTATTTTTTCAGCGTGGAGGGATGCGGGTGATGATATTCATTGTTGGCACCGAGGGAAATAAGCGCCGCCTCAGGCTTTACCGCCTGTAAAAAGGGTACGGATGACGACGTATTGCTGCCATGGTGGCCGCTCTTTAACAGCGTGCTCTTAAGCCCGGCGGCATCCCTTTTCAGCATACGTTCTTCCGCTTGAGCTTCCGCATCACCGGTCAGCAGCAGCGAAAAGTTTTTGTACACAAGCTTGGTCACGACGGAATTGTTATTCAGGTCAGAATCACTGCCGCCAATAAACGGTTGTTCCGGTGCCAACACCTTCAGCAAAGTCTCGCCGCCCAGATCAATCGTCATCCCGGCGGCAACCACAGTAAAAGGAATATTTTTCTTTTTTATCTGAGTTAAGTATTGTTTATATAAATTCGAGTTGGTTTTTTGGCCGCTGTCATAAACCTGTTTGACCGTAAACTGTTCAAATATTGCCGCCGCCCCCCCCATATGATCGGCGTGCGGATGGGTGATAATCAGTTTATCAATGGTTGTAATTCCCTCGCTTTTTAACATACTGATCAATTTCTCTCGCGCCGGAACATCGCCGGTATCAATTAAGGCAACCTGATCCTTGGTACGAATCAGAATGGCATCCCCCTGCCCGACATCAAGCACTTTAACCGTCAGCGGCGAACCTGCGCCAGCCGGAACTTTGCCGTCAGGCTGTGTAAGTGTTCCTCCATGGCAGCCTGTTAAAAAAACGAGTAAAAAAACCGCCATGACAATAAGCAGCCATGACCACTTGCCGACTCTATTCATTTTATCTCTCCCTTATATGTAAAAACGTCTTTTAAAATTAGTAGATTAAACAAAAATAGGCAGTCACCCGCCTATCCGCTAGTCAAAGCTGAACCAAACCAATACTAATCCGTATCGCCTCGTCCACTTTATTCATAATTTCCTCACTTAAATGAGTTACCTTTTCCCGCAGGCGCCGCTTGTCGATCGTGCGCAATTGTTCCAGTAATACTACCGAGTCTTTTTCTAAATTGTACTGTTTGGCATTCACTTCAACATGGGTAGGCAATTTCGCTTTGGAGATCTGCGAAGTAATCGCTGCAACGATAACTGTCGGGCTATATTTATTGCCAACATCATTTTGAATAACCAAAACCGGCCGGTGGCCGCCCTGTTCCGAGCCTACCACGGGACTTAGATTCGCATAATAAATGTCCCCGCGTTTAACAATCATTGCTATTCACGCTCCGCCAGCAGGCCAGGAGGCATTAACTCAAATTCATCAACATCTGCCAATAAGCCTTCTTCGGCTAAAGTCAGATTAATGACGGCCATTTCCTGATAACCTTTTTTCATCATATCCCGTACGGCTTTCCGCTTGCGATCCTCAATGTAGAGCCGCATGGCATCCCTGACAAACTGACTTCGACTCAGTTTATCCATCGCAATTATGCCGTCAACTTCTTGTAACAACGCATTAGGAATACTGATCATAATTCGCCGTAACTCGGCCACACCATCACCCCCGCCAGTATGGAGCATATTAAAAGATAATATTATTATATAAGCACTGCTATACTAGTGTCAACTTTTTTCTACACTTTAGTAATTTTTCATGCCGTAAAGCGCTGCCGGCATCGCTTTAATCAAATCCGTGGCCGCCATGCCCACCATTCCGGCCTGGGCCGCAATATCTCCGGCCAAACCGTGAATATACACGCCGGCTACGGCAGCGTCGTGACTGGACATACCCTGGCCCACAAAAGCGGCAATGATTCCGGTCAATGCGTCACCGGTGCCGCCGGTTGCCATACCAGCATTTCCTGTGGTATTAATATATACTTCTCCATCAGGAAATGCAACAACAGTATGGGCTCCTTTTAATACAACAATACTTCCCCATTCGCCTGCCGCCTGCCGGGCAATTTGCACACGATCGCCATTGACCTCCTCGGCGGAAAGTCCTGTGAGCAGGCCCATCTCCCCCGGATGAGGCGTCAATACCGGTAAAGCGGCACACTCAGTAAGAATCCCGGTATAGTTTGCCAACGCATATAAGGCGTCGGCATCAATCACTAACGGACACTCCGCCGTCTTAACGATTTCCCTTACCGCCGCCACAGTATCCTCATGGCGGCCAAGCCCGGGGCCGATTGCCAATACATCACTGTCTTTCGTCAGGCTGGCTATCTCTCCCAAAGCCTTCTGGCTGATAGTACCTGAAGCCGTCTCGGCCAGTGCTCTTGTCATAACCTCGGTAAGCTTTACAGCCAAAATATCCTGTATTTCGGCAGGAACTGCCAGCGTAACCAGACCGGCCCCTGCTCTAAGGGCAGCCGCAGCAGCCATAGCCGCCGCACCGCTCAAGCCGCGTGAACCGGCAACCAAAGCCACACGTCCATTCATCCCTTTGTGGGCGTCAGGGCTGCGCTGCGGTAATATAGCCCGGACAGCAGCGGCCATCAAAATATTCTGTTTAATCTTTTGCCCGGCCACAATGGCCGTAGGTATGCCAATATCAGCTACCGTCAGTTCGCCCGTATAATCGGCCCCCGGATAGAGAAACAGTCCGGGTTTCGGCAGTCCGAGAGTGACCGTATGAGAAGCCCGCACCGCCTTCCCGCAAATCTTCCCGGTGTCGGCATTTACCCCGGAAGGTATATCTACGGCAACCACCAGCTTGCCGGCCGCATGAATCAGGTCAATCATTCTTGCCATGTCACCGGTGACATCCCCGCGGAACCCCGTACCCAAAAGCGCGTCAATTAAACAATCGGCAAATGTCGCCGCCACTCTCACTTTGTCCCAGTCGCGCTCACTCACAACCTCAATGACATCCATATTCATCTTATCCAAAATATCCAGGTTGATTCGGGCATCCCCCGTGATTGCCGCTTTTTCTCCCAACAGAAAAACTTTTACCTTGGCTCCCTGATTCGCCAGGTGCCTGGCAATTACATAGCCGTCACCGCCGTTATTGCCTTTACCGGCAAAAATACAAAACCGCTGATCCGCTAACGGGTTGATAATTGACTCCAAATATCGCACAACCGCTCCGCCGGCATTCTCCATCAGTACCGCCCCGGGAATACCATATTCGTTAATGGCAATCCGGTCAATCTCCCGCATTTCCCTTGCTGTTGCCGCTCTCATCACAGATTTCCTCCTTCTAAAACCGCCTGGGCAGCCGCATATTCACGCGCATGTGTCAGAGAAATATGGATACCGGTAACACCCAGTTTAGCCGCCAGTTCGGCAAACCCTTGGTACACAACGATTCCGGGCTTGCCGCTGTCGCCAACGACAACTTCAATATCCTGGGTATTGCCGCCGGCAAATCCACAGCCAAACGCTTTGGCCACAGCCTCTTTAGCCGCAAAACGCGCAGCAAAAGAAGCCGCACACTGTACGCCCCGGCTGCGGCAATACGCCGTCTCTCTGTCCGTAAAGACCCGTCTGACAAAGGCTTCACGCTCAATAGCCGCCTTAATCCGCTTTATCTCAATAATGTCAATACCGATCCCAATAATCATGCCATCACCTGCTACAATTTTACAATTACAATTATATACCAATTTTTGCAAAAGCCAAGCAAAAAAAAGAGACTGCCGCTATGCAATCTCTCCCCTTACCGGACACGTGCTATCTGGACGCCCGGCGCAGCAGCCACAGGCCTATCCCCAGTGCCGCAATATTGGGCAGCCAGGCACCCAGGCCCGCCGGTAAAACACCATTCTGTCCCATCGTCGATCCCAGGGTCATAACAATATAATACAGAAAAATAATCACAATGCTATATCCCAAACCACTGGCCGAACCGGACCGCGGCGAACTTAGCGCCAGAGGAGCGCCGACAAGGGCAAAAAATATACAAGCAGACGGAATGGAAACCCGTTTATTCAACTCCACTAAATAGACATTCTTTTTGCGTCCGTCAGACATCTTTGCCGCAGTTTGCTTAAGCTCACGGATTGTCATTTCATCACTGCCTTTTTTCCCCGGTTCCACAGCAGTTTTTGTTTCCGTAGGCAGAAACTGCTGGATAAAATACATCGTTCTGACACTATCTAACGAAGTAATATCCTGGATAGCGCCATTTTCCATCGCCATGCCCCCGTCCTGGCGAGTTGCCTTGTCAGCCGTTTCAATCCGTACCGGCGTGTTATTCTCAAATTCCTGAACCGTTACCTGCTGCATAATCTCAGTAGTTTCATCATAACGACGGGCATACGTCAGCCGGCCGATCCCGTCCTTGGATTTTTCCATCAGCACCAAATGTTCCTGGCTCTTGGGGTGCGTATTGCCCTTAATCTCCGTTTCAATCGTTTGATTATATGCCTCGGTGGCAGCGGGCACAACCGTTTCATTAAACACCACCGCGAAGGCGCTGATAAAGAAAGCCAGTATGAGAACAGGTGCCGTCAGGCGATAAAAACTCAAACCGGTGGCGCGCATGGCAATCAACTCGGAAGACGATGACAGCCTTCCATAACACAATAGCGTTGCCAACAGCATCGACATCGGAAATGTCAGTACAATCACCCCCGGCAGGCTGTAAACAAATAATTTTGCCACCACAACAGCCGAAGCTCCGAACTGGCTAATATACTGAGCAATCCGCCACATCGTGCCGCCGCCGATAAACATACTAGAAAATGCACACACACCAAACAAAAACGGCCGCAGCAACTCCATAATAATATATCTGTCCAGTATCCTCATGGTGTAGTCCTTTCTAGCATCATAAACAGGTCATGACGCTTAACCCAACTTTTTATTCCCAACCAAGCCACCCCTATACCAAGTATAACCCCAGCCGTTACCTGCACACCCGTATGGGCACTTATCTCAATCCGTGACCAGGAAATAGCCACCGCACTGCCGTACCATAACCAGGCCAAGCGCGGATAAAACACCGTTAACAAAAAGGCCATCGCGAAAGCGTGAGTCGCATGCCCACTGGGAAAACCGCTGGGAATGCCGTTAGGGCGCAAAGACCATTCGCCTAAATCCACATATTTCAGAGCATGGACAAGGGTCCACACCGCCGCATCGATTTTGATCACCGCATAAAACAGGCTCTTGCACCTTTCTTTATAGGCCGACCAAAATAAAATTCCATTACCAATAACCAGGAACACATCATTGCCGACGCCGCTGAACAGGTTGGCAACAAGCCAAATTTCATTCATACCGCTTTGGCTCACGGTCAGGGCAATAAAAATCATAGCAAGGCCAACAAAGACCGCAACCCTCATATTTTGGACTAACAAGCTACTGCGGCCGCAAACCCTGTCATTTTCCTTCAAGATAAGTACCTCCGCTAATCGGTCTTGCCGCTAAAGCCATATGGCAAAGGATAAAATCCTTTGAAATTTTGTCCATAAAAAACAGTTACCGCAAATTCAGGGTGGCCCATACGGTAAATAGGAATCGTACCCTGATAATCAATTTTATCAAAGTTCGGCGCCAGTGCCCCGGGGGTACCGGACATACTGCTGCGCCCAATAATTAAAGCATCCTTACCGCGAAAATCGGCCGGATTATGCATAAATGCGAAATGATGCGGTTCTTCCGTCAAGCACAATAAGGGTAACGACCCGCCCATCGCATAATCAATTTTCCCGGCATCGATCCAGTGTCTTGCCACCAAGAAATCCACCTTGAGCGCTCCACCTAACAGTCCCTGGCCGCTGAGATCTCCCGGCAAGCTCATCCAGTTAAGCGCTTCCCAGGAAGGATCGCCCTGGGCAAACCAGTCCGGCCGCACCGTTTTTATCCAGCCGCTGGCGGTGTGTGTCCCCAGAATCGCTGCCAGCACCAGAAAACTTACAACCGAAAACCTCAGCCAAATCCGTACGGAGCGGCGGCCAAACCGCAGCCAGCCGTTAACGGCCTGGCCCAGCAGTGGAAAAACCAGCAAGTAGCCGGGAGCCTGCCAGTGAAAAAGTCCCTGTGCCCCCCACAGGGTAGCAACAGTAAACAGCAGAATCGGCCCGGAAGCCAGACAGCACAAAAACCAACGCTTATCCTGGAAGTCATTAAACCTCGACCAGCTAGGACCAAGGGTTATTCCTTTAATAAACTGCCAGATGAGCGGCAGCCAGATCCACGGCAGAACCCAGATAGCCTGTCCGGCAATATTGGCCACCAGTTTCCCTGGGTAAAAGCCGCTGACAGCACCGCGACTCCCCTGAAACACAAAAGAGACCCAGTTATGCTGATAGTTCCAGATTAACACAGGCGAGAAAATGATAAAAGCAACAATTACTGCCAAATATGGTCCAGCAGTTACCAGCACCCTGCGCCGGTTCCTGCTGGTAAGCAAATAAATAAATAAGCCAAATACCAACAGCGCCGCATGGTATTTGCTCAACAAGCCAAGTCCCAGGAAAAAACCTGCCGCCAGCCATATCCACAAGGATTGCCGTCCTTGGCCCGGTGAAAAAAATAAACTACTGAGAAGATAAACAACAACCATCATGCAGAACAGCAGTGGTCCGTCAGGCAGCACCCAGCTGCCGCTGCTAAGGCCGAACACGGCTGAAACACTAAGTAACAAAGCGGCCCATACCCCGGGCCATTCGCCAAACAGTCTGGCCGTAAGCCGGTACATAAGCCAGGTGGTCCCGGAAAATAAAAGAATAAAAGGCAGTCGCAGAATTAGCGTATTCTCACTGCCGGTAATATGTGTTGTCAGCCAAATAAGCCAAAGATGAAGCGGCGGATGGTCAAAATAACTTAAGCTAAACTGCCGGGCAACAGCCGTAACGTAACTTTCGTCAACGCCCAGGCCAATGCCGGCGCCTAAAACCAGACGCAGCAGCAAACCGGCGATAAGTATAATCCAGACAGCGCCCTGTGGCGAAAGGATAATCGGCATAGAACTCTCCTCGTTAAACCGGCTTTGTCGAAACAGCCTTCATATTCTGCTTGACTGCCCGCAGCTTAGGCACCATCCAGATCGCTTCCCGGAAAATAGAGGATGACATTTTGGATTGGCCCTCCGCCCGTTCTTCGAAAATGATCGGTACTTCCTTGATGGCAAAACCCAGCAAAAAAGCGCGATAGGTCATCTCTATCTGAAAAGAATACCCGTTTGACTTCACATCGTCAAGGTTAATTGTTTCCAAAACTTCTCGGCGAAAACATTTGAAGCCGCCGGTAAGATCGTGAAACGGCAAATTGAGAATCAGCCGCGAATATAAGCTGCCCCCCAGGCTGATAAACCGACGGATAAGACTCCAGTTGGTCACACCGCCACCGGCAACATAGCGGCTTCCCAAAACAACATCACAACCGGTAATGACCTTAAGAAACTGCGGCAAATATTTGGGGTTATGCGAAAAATCGGCATCCATTTCGAAAATAAATTCATATTGCCGCGCTAACGCCCATTTAAAACCGGCAATATAAGCAGTCCCCAGTCCGAGCTTGCCTGTCCGTTTTATCATAAACAGCCGTCCCTGGTGTTCACCGGCCATTAGGCTTTCAATAAACCCGCCGGTACCGTCCGGCGACCCGTCATCCACCACCAAGACGTGGATACCGGGAACATAATGATAAATCAAATCCAATAATTGACCGATATTGTTTCTTTCATTATAGGTTGGAATAATGACAAGCTTCATGCGTAGTTGCCGCCTCCTCGCGTTTGCTGCGTCTGTCATTAAAGGTAATTGCATAATTAAGCAAAAAATTAAGCACCCCCGTAGCGCCAATGGCAATCAGCTGCGCAACTGTCGCATTTATCCCGAATTGTTCAACCAAGGCCTTTAAAAACATTAGATTGGCGACCAAATTTACAATACTGCAGGCCACAAATAGAATGTACTTATGTCTAAAACTCTTATCTGCCCCCCTGCCGCGAAAGGTCCATAATAAATTCCAGACGAAATTGTTGGTGACAGCCGCCATAAACGACAATACCGCTGCCGTCAGATAACTTATACCCATAGCCATCAGGGGAACATAGACCGCCATATTAACAACCACCCCGGAAAGGCCGATTACGGAAAACTTGGCGAACATTTTTAAAAGCATCCTGTTTCGTACTCCTATCGTAATATAGTAAACTGTTCCACCATTATTGTATCCAAAAGCAGGCATAAGTCATTATAAGGTTGTTCAACTTTCTAGGCAAGTTAAATTGTTGTTAATTCCCTTTGACAAAGCAAAAATGAGGCTGTTAAACCTCATTTTAGCATAAACGAATTATTCAATTATTGCAAGAGCACCGCTCTCATTTGCTTATGGGCGGTAATTGCGTTGAATCAGTACCTCAACCCGCCGGTTAGCCGCCCGGCCTGCTTCCGTATCATTGGTGGCAACCGGTTGATATTCACCACAACCGGTCGCACTAAACCGTTCCGGCTTAAGGCCAGTATCCTGCGCCAATAAAAACCGCATAAAATTCACGCTGCGCCGGGAACTAAGCTCCCAGTTGGACGGAAACTCACCCGTATTGATAGACATATTATCCGTATGTCCCGATACGGTCACCTTTTGCGTAAGCGGTGTCAACAGCTTGGCTATCTGCTCGCCAAAGCGGCGGGATTCCGGTCTAAGCGTGGCACTGCCTGACGGAAATAAAGCCGTATCTTTAATACGGATCAGCAAGCCATCGTCAGTTAATACTGTTGTCAAATCATTGCCCAGACCATTATCGGCGATATATTTGTCGAGTTTCTTCTTAGTCTCGACCAGTTGAGCGGTCTCCTGCATATAAGCCTTCTGCTCATTAGTCGCACCCAAATTTTCCATAATAACCGGCAAATGGGGAACAGGCGGAGCCTGACTGCCCTTTTCCGGCTGGGGCGGCCTGGGATTCTCCAATAGTGCCGGGCTCCCGCTAAACGCTACATTAAACGATGCCTTTAACTGATCAAATTTTTTCTGGTCAACCTGTGCCGAAGCAAACAGCACAATAAACAGAGCCAGCAGCAATGTCAAAATATCCGAATAAGGAACCAACCAGGTTTCATCCGCGTGTTCCTCATGATGCTCTTTTTTTGGCTTTCTACTCATTATTTATCCTCCGGTTTAGGTTTTAATAAATCCCGAACCTTCTGCGGAATAAATACCAGCAGCTTGGACTCAATGGCCATTGGCGAATCACCGGCTTGCAGGGATAGTATGCCTTCCACCATCATGCGTTTTAATTCCACTTCTTCTTTGGATATTAACTTAAGCTTATTGGAAAAGGGATGCCACAGCACATACCCTGTAAAAATACCAAGCAAAGTCGCCACAAACGCAGCAGCAATCGAATGACCCAAAACATCAATATCATTAAGGTTACCCAAAGCCGCAATCAGACCAACAACCGCGCCCAATACGCCAAGTGTAGGCGCATACATACCGGCCTGCGAAAAAATCAGCGCCCCCGAACGGTGCCGTTCTTCCATAGCCTCAATATCCGCATCCAGAACATCCCTCACGAAATCAACATCCATACCGTCAATAACCATACTCATGCCATTTCGCAAAAACGGATCATGAATCTCTTCCAGTCTGCTTTCCAATGCCAGAATACCTTCCCGCCGCGCAACCTGCGACAGTTCGACAAACAACTTTAACAATTCAGCTTTAGAAATAGGTGTTTCCTTTTTGACCAACTTCTTGCATAAAATTGGAAAGTTCTTGATTTGATCCATCGGAAACGCATTGAGCAATGCGGCCGCTGTACCAACAATGATAATTAAAAATGCTGCTGGGTTAATAAGTGCCGTAAGACTGGCGCCCTTGAGCACCATACCGACACTTACAGCCAAAAGCCCCAATACTACACCAATAATTGTTGATTTCTCCAATGAAAGCCCTCCCTATACCACTAGGCAAAGTACACTATACTATATATATCGCAATTTTTTTGACGTAATTAAGGAATTTCTCTAAACATAATAAAAGTCCTGCCATTTTTTATGACAGGACTTTTTCTTTATGGTAACTTATCCGGCATAATTCGACCACTTACACCAATACGGCATCAAGCATTTGCTGCCGGCGGTTGATAAATTCTGGTGGCCAATTCTTTATCCAAATAGAATAAATCAGAACTATTGTCACCAATCATTTTGAGTTGTTCAAGAACTGCGCCGGCAGTCGCTTCCTCTTCCACCTGTTCCGTCACGAACCATTGGAAAAAGATTTGAGCGGCCACATCCTTTTCTTCAACAGCCACTTCATAAAGCTCATTAATTAAACGGGTAACATGCTCTTCATGCGCGATTATCTTTTCAAATACTTCCACCGGTTTGCCAAACTCGGCCGGCGGGGCCGCAATCGCTTTGAGATTCAGTTCGCCGCCGCGGTCCAGGATATAATCGACAAACTTCAACGCATGCATGGTTTCTTCCTGATACTGCACCCGCAGCCAATTGGCAAACCCTTTCAACCCTTTGGCCATACAGTACCCGGACATTGCCAGATACAAATTGGCGGAATACATTTCCGCCTGGATTTGATCATTAATGGCTTGTTGCAATTTAGACTTAATCATTCTTTTTTACCCCTTTCACTTACATCTTTACTATTTTATTTTTGCAGCAATTGTTCAAACTCTTGATAACTCTGAACAGGCCGCTGACAGGTAAAGTTTTCGCACACATAACTGGTAGCCCGGCCACCGACAGCGACCTGACCGGCAGCCAGCGGAATAAGCTCCGCATTGGCGCTAAGATACGCAGGATCATTATAAATCACCGTTGTTTCCGGCAGAAAACTCCTGCCGGCCAGCGCCAGCATCGCCTGAACCTCAGGATCATCCCGGTCACCGGCAATTACAATATGGCTGGGCGCCGTCAGATAATAGTCGAGCGCTAGTAAAAAGTAGCTGTATGCCCGGGGATAGTGCGCAACCTCAGGGCTAAAACAATCAAACATGGCCTCAACAGCCGTAATATATTCATTATTATCGGTTAAGCGGGCCAGTTTGAGCAACGCCAGCGCTGCTACCGAATTTCCCGAAGGCATCGCGCCGTCATAAATTTCTTTAGGCCGCTGCAAGAGTTCCTCATTATCCTTGCCGGTGAAAAAGAAACCGCCCTGCTCCTGATCCCAGAACAACTCCTTGCAATCGTTGCTAAGCCGCAGGGCCTGCCGTAAATATTCCGGTTTAAAGGTAGCTTCATAAACCTCCAGCAAGCCCCAAAGCATAAAGGCATAGTCGTCCAGATAGCCTTTATAAGCCGCATCGCCTTCCCGGTACCGCGCCAACAGCCGCTTGCCATCCTCGGCAGTCAGCTTGGCAAATACAAACTCCACCGCCCGCTCAGCCGCCTGCAGATAATCCTGCCGCTGCAATACCTTGGCCGCCTTGGCCAAAGCAGCAATCATCAAACCGTTCCAGGCAGTCAATACCTTATCATCCTTAAAGGGATGCACGCGCCGTTCACGGACCCGGTACAACTTTTCCCTGGCCGCGGTCATCTTGGCTTCAAGCTCGTTAATATCAAGCTTGTGCTTAGCGGCATAATCATATAAATCATGGTCAAGCAAATTCAAAATATTGGCGCCGTCTTCAAAATTGCCGGTCTGCGTCACATTGTATACATCGCAGAACAACTCGCCCACGTCAGCGCCCAGCAATTCAAGAATTTCCTGCCGCGACCAGACATAGAACTTGCCTTCCACCCCTTCGGAGTCCGCGTCTTCGGCTGAATAAAATGCCCCTCCCTCATTCGTCATATCCCGCAATACATAAGCAAGAACTTCTTCCGCAATCCGGGAAAAATCCGGATCACCGGTGCACTGGTACGCTTCCAGATAG
Organism: Sporomusa acidovorans; assembly: GCF_900101845.1. Classification (GTDB taxonomy): domain Bacteria; phylum Bacillota; class Negativicutes; order Sporomusales; family Sporomusaceae; genus Sporomusa; species Sporomusa acidovorans. Next base: position 65,525 of record NZ_FNAM01000033.1, read on the forward strand.
GCATAACAGAGCAGGGCATTATCATACAGCATCTTTTCAAAATGGGGGGCCAGCCAGCGATTATCCGTCGAATACCGGGCGAACCCATAGCCTAAATGGTCGTAAATCCCGCCCCGGCTCATGGCATCCAATGTCTTAATCACCATGGCAATAGCCTTCTTATCATTCGTCCGCCGCCAATAACGCAATAAAAACAGCAAATTATGCGGTGTGGGAAACTTCGGTGCCGGCCCAAATCCGCCATAATTCGGATCAAAATCATTTAAAAGCTGACTAAACGCCTGTTCCAGCGTCTCCGCCGACAACCGGCCCCGTTCCCGTTTACCGGTCTGCCGCTTCAATGACTGGGATAGTTTCTCGCCAATCTCCTCAATCTTGTCCCGGTTTTGATCCCACTGTTCCTTTAACATCGACAATACTTCCAGCAGCCCCGGCCTGCCCCACATAGCATGTTTCGGCAGATACGTCCCGGCAAAAAAGGGCTTCTTGTCCGGAGTCATCACAATCGTCAGCGGCCACCCGCCCTGCCCGGTCACGGCCTGGCAAACAGCCATATAAATGTGATCAACATCAGGCCGTTCCTCGCGGTCAACCTTGACCGCCACAAAATAATTATTAAGCAGCGCGGCAACATCCTGATCCTCAAAAGATTCCCGCTCCATAACATGGCACCA